>JBOGWS010000018.1:0-105726 GCA_050693895.1 Actinomycetota bacterium
CGACCTCCTCCACGAGGTCGGATCCGGCCAGGGCCCCCCGAAGCTGGACGACGAGGTCGAGGGATCGAAGCCGGGCGACATCATGAAGTTCACCGACACCATCCCTGAGGGGGCCGGTGAACTAGCACGGCGCGAGGCGACCTCGGACGGATCGCAGGACACAAGCGAGGCGACCTCGGACGGATCGCAGGACATGATCGAAGTCTCTTACACGGTTCTGGTCAAGGAGGTCAAGGCCAAGAAGCTGCCAGAGCTTGACGACGACTTCGCTAAGAACGTCGGCGAGTTCGAGACTCTCGAAGACCTCAAGGACGACCTTCGGCAGAGGCTCGGCGAATACCAGGGCCAGTTGGCCGAGCAACAGGTTCGCAACCTCGTGCTCGAGCGCTTCGTGGAGGCAGCGGACCTGGACGCTCCCGAGCGGCTCGTCGACGACGAGGTCAAACACCGGATGGAGCACGTCGAACAGGATCTCGCCGGCGCCGGGATGACGTTCGAGCAGTACGCCGAGCAGACGGGCTCGACCGAGCTAGAGGTGCGATCGGAAGTTCGCGAGCAAGCGGCGCAGTCGGTCAAGGCCGAGCTCCTCCTTGAGGAGGTCGTCAGAAAGACCGACATCAAGGTCGACGACGACGACCTCGGTCGCGAGATCGCCTACCTGTCGGCCCAGACCAACACCGAACCGGGCGAGCTGGCGAAACAATTGGCATCGTCTGGGCGTTTGAGAGGAGTAGTCGCAGATATCATGCGCCGCAAGGCCCTCGATCACGTGGTCGAGCAGGTGAACGTGATCGGTCTCGAAGCACAGAGCGAGCCCATTGATGACTCCACTGAGGACGACGAGTCACACGAGCAACAGCAGGAACAAGGCGAGAATTGACACCGGTAGGTGGCAGACTAGTGGCCCACCTGATCGTTCCACCATCGAACCAAAAGCTTGGAGGCGACAAGCGCAGATGAACCACTCAGAGCGCTACCAGAACTACCTCGTTCCCATGGTGGTCGAACAGACCAGCCGCGGCGAGCGAGCGTTCGACATCTACTCGAGGTTGCTGAAGGAACGCATCATCATCCTCGGCACTCCCGTCAACAGCGAGGTCGCGAACCTGATCGTGGCCCAGCTGCTTCACCTCGAGTCCGAGGATCCCGACAAGGACATCAACCTGTACATCAACTCTCCGGGTGGCGAGGTCTACGCGGGCATGGCGATGTACGACACGATGCAGTACATCAAGCCCGACGTCTCGACCATCTGCGTAGGCATGGCCATGTCCATGGGGGCGGTCCTGCTCGCCGGCGGTGCAACGGGCAAGCGCTTCGCACTGCCAAACGCCAAGATCATGATCCACCAGGGCTCCGCCGGTTTCCAGGGCACGCCCACGGACATCGATATCCAGGCCCGCGAGGTACTGGCCCTCAAGCGCCGGATGGCCGAGATCCTGGCCCACCACACGGGCCAAACGATCGAGCAGGTCGAGACCGACATCGACAGGGACCGCTTCATGACTCCCGACGAGGCCAAGAGCTACGGCGTGATCGACGACATCATCTCGAGTCGCACAATTGCCGAGAAAAGCAGCCCCCTAGTGGAGGGTGAACCAGCTAGGCTGGTCAATGCACAGGAGCAAACCCCTCAAGAGAAGCCCGAGGGGTAGTGGGACGGCTTGCTCCACCACGGGTGGAAATGGGACTCATCGAGAAGCGCACAGAGATAGACGAAGAGGGGAGTACGGGTGCCGAAGTTTGGTGACGGCGGGGACCTGCTGAAGTGTTCCTTCTGCGGCAAGTCTCAAAAACAAGTGAAAAAGCTCATCGCCGGGCCCGGCGTCTACATCTGTGACGAGTGCATCGATCTATGCAACGAGATCATCGAGGAAGAGCTGGCGGAGACGCCCGAGCTCAAGCTCGAGGACCTACCCAAGCCCAAGGAGATCTACGAGTTCCTGAACGACTACATCGTCGGTCAGGATCAGGCCAAGAAAGTCCTGAGCGTCGCGGTCTACAACCACTACAAGCGCATCCAGGTCGGCACACAGGCCGACGGTGACGTCGAGCTTGCGAAATCCAACATCCTCCTGCTCGGCCCCACGGGCTGCGGTAAGACCCTTCTCGCTCAGACGCTTGCTCGGATGCTCAACGTCCCGTTTGCGATCGCGGATGCGACCGCGCTCACCGAGGCCGGTTACGTCGGCGAGGACGTCGAGAACATTCTTCTCAAGCTGATCCAGGCCGCCGACTACGACGTCAAGCGGGCCGAGACCGGAATCATCTACATCGACGAGGTCGACAAGATCGCCCGGAAGTCCGAAAACCCTTCGATCACGCGCGATGTCTCCGGCGAGGGTGTCCAACAGGCGCTGCTAAAGATCCTCGAGGGGACCACGGCCAGCGTTCCTCCCCAGGGTGGCCGCAAGCACCCACACCAGGAATTCATCCAGATCGACACCACCAATGTCCTGTTCATCTGCGGCGGTGCTTTCGCGGGACTCGAGAAGCTCATAGAGGGCCGCGTGGGAAGCAAGGGCGTCGGGTTCGGCGCCGACGTGCGCAAGATGGAGGACAAGGACCTCGGCACGATCCTTCAGCACGTGCTGCCGGAGGACCTTCTCAAGTTCGGGCTTATTCCCGAGTTCGTCGGTCGTCTCCCGGTCATCACTCACGTCCACAACCTCGACGAGAAAGCTCTCGTTAAGATCCTCACCGAGCCCAAGAACGCGCTCATCAAGCAGTACCAACGCTTCTTCGACTTCGACGGAGTCGAGCTCGAGTTCTCAGATGACGCTCTGGTCGCGGTGTCCGAACAGTCGATGCTGCGAGGAACCGGCGCGCGCGGGTTGCGCGCCATCCTCGAAGAGGTCCTTCTCAACGTGATGTACGACCTACCGAGTCGGCAGGATGTAGGCAAGTGTGTCATCACCCGAGAAGTCGTGCTCGAGAAGGTGAACCCAACGCTCGTACCGCGCTCCAAGGTGCGTAGAGAGCAGGCAGCGCGCGAGCGTTCCGCCTAGCCGCATGGGTCCGCGTTCCCCGGGCGACGCGGCGTCCATGAGATTCGAGTGTTCATTTCCCAGGTTGTCGTTTAGGTGGATTGCTTCAAGTAGGGATCGATAATCGGCTGCGCGGTGGAGGTGTCATGAAAACTAGAGTCGTCGTCCTAGCAGTCGTGGGGGTGCTCGGCGTCGCGGCCATCGCCGTCGCCGGTACTCTTGGCTACCAGATGTTCTTCGGGTCGTCCGAGGATGATGCGGTGGCTCTGGTCCCGGCAGACGCGGTCGTATACGGCAACATCTTCCTGGATCCCTCTATGGACCAGAAGCGCGCGATCGGCGATCTGCTCGAGAAGTTCCCCGAAGCACCGAACGCCGATGAGGCGCGCAACAAGCTCGTCGACCTTTTCGATGAGGGCCTTGCCGAGATCGACATGAACTTCGATGACGATATCGACCCCTGGTTGGGAAACCAGGTCGCCGGCTGGGCCCAGATTCCCGATGATCTGATGGGCGGCGGGATCGCGACAGAGGTCCCCACTCCTCCCGCGGCTTTTTTGATCGCGTCCGACGACGATGACGCGGCCTTGCAGTTCGTCGAGGAGGCATCCGCCAACAGCGACGATCAGCTCACGGACGAGAGTTATGAGGGCGCCGACTACATGCTCAACGAACAGGAGGGGTCGGCGGCTGGCGTGGTCGACGGATTCTTGGTCATCGGATCAGAAGAGGGGTTCAAAGCGGTCGTCGACGTGTCGGGCGGGGAGGACAACCTGTCGGACAGCGGGACCTTCACCGAGACGACGGACGAGCTCACCGAGGACCGTCTCGCCACTTTCTATTTTGATGGCGCCGCCCTCGCCGAGGCGCTCGAGGCAAGCGGTGCCCCAGCGGGGGCCATGGAGTTCGGAAGCTTCGGAATTTTCGGTGGTTCGCTCTCTCCGACCGCGGGAGCGCTGTTCGTCGAGAGCGACAAGGTCGTGTTCGAGTCGACGACCATGCCCGGCGACGAGGACGGCGAGGAGGTCCCCGAGATCTCCAACGGTCTTCTTCCCGATCTTCCCGGCGATTCCTGGGGAGCCTTCGGCCTCCCCGATCTCGGCACGACGCTCGAGGACCTCTACGACACCCTGATCGAGGCTTTCGCTCAAGGCGGGATGAGCCCCGACCAACTCGATTCACAGTTCGAGGCACAGACCGGCCTTAACCTGCGCGAGGACCTGTTGTCGTGGATGGGTGATGCTGGTCTCTTCGTTGCCGGAACCGACCCCTTGTCGACGAGCGGTGGGCTCGTCATCGAGTCGACCGATCCCGCGACCTCCAGCGCTACGGTCGACCAGCTGGCCGCTTTGCTGCAACAGCAGGGGATCCCGACCGAGCCCTTCAGCGCCGGCGGCGCGGACGGTTTCGCGGTCGAAATTCCAGCTCCCGGAGTGACCGAGCGTGCGGTTGTGCTTGCAGGCGACAGAGTCGTTATCGCCTACGGAGAGGAAGCAGCCGTGAACGCCCTCGAGAGCTCGGACCCGTTGTCCGAGTCGGAGGCGTTCCAGACGGCCACCGAGGGACTGGGAGATGACTTCACCGCGGCGGGATACTTTGACGTGGACGCCATGCAGGAGTTGGCGGAAGCCGCGGGAGCCAGTCAGTTCCCCGAGTACGAAGCGGAAGTCAAGCCGTGGCTGGATCCGTTCACCTACGTGACGTTCGGGTCGCGTGAGGACGGGGGCCGGCTGTTACAACGGTTGGTGATCGGCATCGACTAAATGATGAGGGTGAGAACCGGAGAAAATGAGCGAAATCGAACAGAGGTGGAGAGCTTTCTGGGAGGAGCAGGGGACCTATAGGTACGATCCCTCACGTGGGCGTGACGAAACCTTCGTCGTGGATACGCCTCCACCGACGGTCAGCGGAGCTCTCCACATCGGTCACGTTTTCTCTTACACGCACACCGACCTCATCACTCGCTACATGCGCATGCGCGGGTTCAACATCTTCTATCCCATGGGTTGGGACGACAACGGCCTGCCGACCGAACGCCGCGTTCAGAATGTCTTCAACGTCCGTTGTAACCCGTCCCTGCCTTACGACCCCGACCTGAAGCTCGAGTTCGGACGCGAGGGTGAGACCATAGCGGTGTCGCGCAGGAACTTCATCGAGCTGTGTGATGGGGTGGTCAAGGAGGACGAAACCAAATTCAAGGAACTGTGGCAGCAGCTCGCACTCTCGGTCGACTGGAGCCACACTTACGCCACGGTCGATGAGCACAGTCGCTACGTCAGCCAGTACTCCTTTCTAAGAGTCCTCGAAAAGGGCGAGGCGGAGTTGCGCGAGGCGCCGACGATGTGGGACATCGACTTCCAGAGCGCGGTTGCGCAGGCCGAGGTCGAGGACCGCGAGCGAGACGGCGAGTTTCAGCGCATCCGTTTCGAGGTCGAGGGGGACGACGAGATCGTCATCGCGACCACCCGGCCCGAGTTGTTGCCGGCCTGCATCGCCGTCGCCGCGCACCCCGAGGACGAGCGATACCGCGCTCTGATCGGGACCACGGCCGTTACTCCGCTGTTCAAGGCTCCCGTCCCGATCGTCGCGGACGAGAACGCCGATCCCCGTAAAGGCACCGGCATCCTAATGATCTGTACATTCGGCGACACCGCCGACGTCGAGAAGTGGCGTGAGGTGGGCGTCCCGGCGCGGGAGGTCATCGGGCGCGACGGCCGGATCAAGAGCGCGCCCTGGGGCGAGGATCACTGGGAATCGATCGACCCCGACTCGGCGCGCACGGCTCACGACAAGCTCGCCGGGCTTTTCGTCAACCAGGCACGGCGCGAGATCGTCGCGCTGCTGAACGATGCCGGCGCCATCGATGGCGAGCCAACCAAGACCCGCCGCATGGTCAAGTTCTTCGAGAAGGGAGACCGGCCACTCGAGTTCGTCGTCTCGCGACAGTGGTTCATCAATGTCCTCGACAAGAAGGACAAGCTCATCGAGCAGGGTCGCAAGATCCAGTGGCGGCCGGACATGTTTCGCAAGCGCTACGAGGATTGGGTTAACGGGCTCAATCAGGACTGGTCGGTCGCTCGACAGCGGTACTTCGGCGTCCCGATTCCGGTCTGGTACGGAGTGGATGCCGAGGGTGCCATCGATTACACGAAGCTCATCCTTCCTCGTCGGGAAGACCTCCCGGTCGATCCATCGGCCGAGGCGCCTCATGGTTTCACCGACGACCAGCGCGGGAAGCCGGGTGGTTTCGTAGGTGACCCGGACGTCTTCGATACTTGGGCGACGTCGTCGCTGACGCCGATCATCCCCACCGGGTGGCCGGACGACACCGAGCGTCACCGCGCCCTCTATCCCTCGGACCTTCGACCGCAGGCCCACGACATCATCAGGACGTGGGCGTTCACAACCATCGCGCGCGCCTACCTCGAAGATGGCTCGATTCCGTGGCGCAACGCCGCAATCTCCGGTTGGATCCTGGACCCGGACAGAAAGAAGATGTCGAAGTCCAAGGGCAACACGGTCGTACCCACCGAACCCCTCGATCAGTTCGGGCCGGATGCGGTCCGGTACTGGGCAGCCTCGGCTCGGCTCGGAGTGGACACCGCTATTGATTCGAACGTCTTCAAAGAGGGCAAGCGACTGGTCACCAAGATGCGTAACGCCGCCAAGCTCGTGCAGAGCTTCGAGGGCGAGGGCGGCGATCCCACAGAGCCCCTCGATCGTGCGCTGATGGCGCGGCTCGGAACGCTGGTCGTGAACGTCACTGCGAGTTGGGAGAACTGGGATCATGCCGGCGCTCTCGCCGCGACCGAATCCTGGTTCTGGGGCGACTTCTGCGACAACTATCTCGAGCTGTCGAAGGCACGTTCTTACGCGGGGGATCCCTCGGCGATCGGTACACTTCGCACTGGGCTCGACGTCGTCGTCCGGCTTTTCGCGCCGATCCTTCCGTACATCACCGAGGAGATCTACAACTCCGGTCGAGACGAGCCCACTTCCGTGCATCGAGCCAGTTGGCCCTCGGGGACGGAACTTCCTGCGGCCGAAGACGACGGAGCCTTCGACGCGGGAGTGACGGTATTGACGCAGATCCGCAAGGCCAAGTCCGAGGCCAAGGTCTCATTGCGTGTGCCGGTCGAGCGGGCGGTCGTGCGTGGTCCCCAGAAGGAACTCGACCTGTTTGAGCGAGTGCAACGGGACGTGGCTTCGACGGTGAACGTCCAGCGATTCGAGTTCACCGCGGACGAACAGTCGGACGAACTCGCGGTCACGGTCGAGCTCGGCGAACCTGAGCCCAAGAGCCGATGACGGCTTTCGACGAAGCGCAGCACTATCTCGACGCGCTCGGAATCGACGTCATGAAGAAGATGCGCCCGAACACCGAGCGAATCGAGGCGTTGAGCGAGGCGCTTGATCATCCAGAACGTTCGGCTCCGGCGGTGCACATCACCGGCACCAACGGGAAGACGTCGACCGCTGCGATCGCAACGTCGTTGTTGACGGCGACCGGGTTGAGCGTTGGCACCTACACGTCGCCCCACCTTCAGTCGGTCCGCGAGCGCATAGCCCTGAATGGACAGGCCATTAGCGAGAATGAATTCGGCGAGGTGTTCGAACACATCCGGCCGTTCATCGAGCTCGTCGAAAAGCAGCTCGATGACCGGTTGACCTACTTCGAGGTCCTCACTGCGATGTTCTTTTTGTGGGCCGCCGAGGCGCCGGTCGATGCGATGGTCGTCGAAGTTGGGCTCGGAGGTCGATGGGATGCGACCAACGTGGTGGACGCGCCGGTTGCCGTCATCACGAATGTCGGGCTCGATCACACCGGCCTCCTAGGGATGGATCGAGAGACCATCGCCCGGGAGAAGGCGGGGATCATCAAGCCCGAGGCCCAGGTGGTGACTGCCGAGCGCACGCCGTCCGTGCTCCAGGCCATCTCCGACGAGGCAGACAAGCAGCGAGCCACCCTTGTGGGCTTCGAGAAGGACTTCTCGGTCTCCGATAACCGCATTGCTGTGGGCGGCCGCTATCTGTCGATCAATACGTCAACCCAACCCTATGAAGGGCTTTTCCTGCCGCTCCACGGGAGTCATCAGGGAGTGAACGCCGTCGTTGCACTCGAGGCCGGTTTGCGGTTTCTCAGCAAGCCACTCGACCAAGAGGTGGTTTCCCAGGGATTCGCCGAGGCGAAGGTTCCCGGGCGACTCGAGACGGTTCGCCTTCACGGCGACGGGGCCGTCCCCGTCATCGTCGACGTGGCGCACAATCCGGACGGCATGTCGGCGCTCGTCACGAGCTTGCTAGAGGCGTTCGCGTTCGAGCGTGCGCTCTTCGTCGTCGGCATCCTCGCAGACAAGGACTTCAGGGGAATGTTGACCGAGCTAGCACGCGTCCCATGCTCGGTCATCGCCTCGAGGCCGAGCAACGTGCGTTCGGTCGACGTGGACGAACTGACGGCGGTCGCAGCCGAATTGGGACTCGAGTGCGTAGCCGAACCCGACATCGCGACGGCAGTTGACATGGCGCTCGACGAAGCCGGGACGGCGGAGTTGGTTTGCATCACGGGGTCTCACTACGCAGTGGGGGAGGCCCGCGAGATCCTCGTGGGCGACTAGCGGACCCATCCTGTTCCGCTGGTCGTGAGGGGCTGCTACCGTTTCAGCGTCATTCATTCAGGAGGTAGGCGTGTCCGAGAAGCAAAAGACGTTCGTGATGGTCAAGCCCGACGGCGTTCGCCGCCGCCTCATAGGCGAAGTGGTGCGCCGCATCGAAGCGAAGGGCTACGACATCCGCGAGATGAAGCTGTTTGTCATCGACAAAGAGCTCGCCGAGGAGCACTACGGTGAGCATCGCGAGAGACCATTCTTCGCCGAGTTGGTGACCTTCATTACCTCCGGCCCCGTTGTCGCCATGGTGGTCGAGGGCGCCGACGCGGTCGTCGGCGCTCGACAGATCATGGGTGCGACGAACCCTTTGGAAGCAACGGCGGGATCGATTCGCGGGGATTTCGCCACGGCGATCGGTGAGAACATCGTTCACGGCTCGGATTCGCCCGAATCCGCAGATCGCGAAATCAAGCTCTTTTTCGGCTAGTCTGCAGAGCGGGCCACGTGACCGGATGCACAGGTCACGACCGAAGCATTCATAGAGACTTTCAGGAGTAGTGAGATGGACAACTTGTTCCAGGTAATAGGCCGCGACATGGCGGTCGACTTGGGCACGGCCAATACCCTCGTGTACGTGCGCGGGCGCGGGATCGTGCTGAACGAACCCTCGGTGGTGGCGATCAACACGAAGACCGGGGCGATTCTGGCTGTCGGTTCCGAAGCCAAGCAGATGATCGGCCGCACGCCGGCCCACATCGTCGCGATTCGGCCCTTGAAGGACGGGGTCATCGCGGACTTTGACGTCACCGAGAAGATGCTGCGCTACTTCATCCAGAAGGTTCACCGTCGCAGCTTCCTCGCAAAGCCTCGCTGCGTCGTTTGCGTGCCCTCGGGAATCACCGGAGTCGAGCAGCGCGCGGTCGAAGAGGCAACTATTTCCGCAGGCGCACGCAGCGCGTTCATCATCGAAGAACCGATGGCAGCAGCGATCGGCGCGGGACTTCCGGTACACGAACCAACCGGGAACATGATCGTCGACATCGGTGGAGGGACGACCGAGGTTGCAGTTGTCTCGCTTGGAGGGATCGTCACCAGTCAGTCGATTCGCATCGGCGGGGACGAGCTCGACGAGTCGATCATCAATTACGTCAAGAAGGAGTACTCGCTGATGCTCGGCGAGCGAACTTCCGAAGAAATCAAGATGGCGATCGCGTCGGCATTCCCGATGCCCGAGGAGACGAACGCGGAGATTCGCGGTCGCGACCTAGTCACTGGTTTGCCGAAGACCATCGTCATCTCGGCGGAAGAGATCAGGCGCGCGATCGAAGAGCCTGTCAACCAGATCGTCGACGCGGTGAAGAACACACTCGACAAGTGCCCACCCGAACTCGCCGCGGACATCATGGACAAGGGCATCGTGCTCGCGGGTGGGGGGTCACTGCTCAAGGGTCTGGACGAGCGACTCAAGCACGAGACCGGAATGCCCATTCACATCGCCGAAGACCCCCTCTTCGCGGTCGCCGTGGGCTCCGGAAAGTGCCTCGAGGAGTTCGAATCCTTGAAGCGTGTGCTGATCTCCTCGACCCGTCACTAACTGCAGCGGCACGACTGAAAGTCGCGAAAAAGAGCGGTTTGCCGTGTATTCTCCCTGCTCAGAGGGGTCCTTGGCCGCAACGTGGGTTTGAGGGCTACCATGTGGAAACGCAGGGCGGTCCCCAGTCGTGGGGCTCTGACAGCTCGCCCGGGCCGCTCCCAAGTTTTTTGCGCTATCGCAAAGAGGTTCTGACAACCTATGTACCGGAAACCCGGCCGGGGCCGGGTGTTGCTGCTTGTGTTCTTGGCCCTGTCCATCATCGTCATCACGATTGACTATCGCGCGGGTTCCGGGGGCATCCTGAGGACGGCTAGAGAGTGGTCCGTCGCCGTCGTTGCCCCGATCCAGCGTGGTTTTACAACCGTCGTCCGCCCTGTGGGCAATTTTTTCGCGTCCATAGGCGAGCTTGGCGACCTCCGCGACGAGAACAAGCGGTTGAAGGACGAGAACGAACAGCTCGCGTCGGAGAACAGTCAAGCCGACGAGGTACTCGAGGAAAACGAGCGAATGGCCGACCTTCTCGAGCTGGAGGAAGCGTGGCCGGCCATGGACAATGTGCACGCGCAGGTCTACGCGAAGGACGCCGGCAACTATGGAGAGGGCGTGTACATAGACAAGGGACGCGAAGACGGTGTTCGTCCCAACATGCCGGTGCTCGCTCCCGAGGGTCTCATCGGGAAGACGCTCAGTGTTACGGCTCATGAGTCGCTTGTCGTCTTGTTGGTCGACACGAACTTTGGCGCGAACGCCCGTGTGAGGGATGAGCGCGACACAGGTCTCGTCCGAGGTCGCGGGAGCGCGGATCCACTCACGATGATCTTGATCGGCAAGAATTCGGAAGTCGAAGTGGGCGACGAGGTCACCACATCTGGGCTCGACGAGATCTATCCGCCGGCGATTCCGATCGGAGAAGTCGTTCGGGCGGAGGTCCAAGGGGGCCAGGCATCCAAGACGATCGAAGTTGAGCCGTATGTCGACATCGCAAAGCTGGACAAGGTGATGGTTCTGATGCCGGATGGCAGCGCGACCGGCGGGGTGGCGGGTGAGGATTAGATGGCGGTGAGTGTCAGAGACCGCACGATGGGCGGAATCTCCGAGCTGGGCATCGGTCGAGCCGCTTCGTTCTCAGGAATGCTCCTGCTGGCGATCGCGATTCAATCCACACTCCTGGCCCAAGCGACGGTTCTGGGGGTCATTCCCCAGCTCGTGCTGGTCGTCGTCGTGTCGTTGGCGTTCCTCGATGGGGAGCGCGTAGGGACGGTCGTTGGGTTCTTCGGCGGCCTGCTGATCGATGCGCTCCTGCCAGGGGCGATCATGGGGCTGACCGCCCTGATCTTCACCTTGATCGGGTACGGGGTGGGTCTGCTGCGCTACATGGCTCCGCCCGATTCGGTGTGGACTCCCGTTCTGACGGTCGCGGGGGCCTCGGCCGTTGCGGAGCTCGGTTACGCGACCTTGGCCATCATCATGGGACAGCGCTGGGTGAGCCTCGAGGAGACGATAAAGATCGCGGGGCTCGTGGTGCTCTACAACACCCTGCTGACTCCATTCGTGTTCCCTCTCATCAAGAGAGTGGCAGACAGCTTCCGGCCGGAGAGAGTGATCCGGCTGTGACCAAGGGACCAAGGAAGATCGGCACCCGTCCTGTCGCGGGAAGGAAGAAGGCACGCTCGAATGAGATGGCCGGAGCGGCAGCCGCTTCGACCAAGACGTTGGGAATGGATCGACTGCGACTCCGTCTGCTCGTCTTTGGCGTTCTGCTGATAACGGTCTTCGTGGCGCTCTTCTCGAGGCTTTGGTTTCTGCAAGTGCTCGCGGGCGATCAGTACCAGGCGCTGGCCCGAGAGAACCGGGTTCGCCGGGTTGACTCGGAACCACCGCGGGGACGCATTCTCGATCGCAACGGAGTGGTGCTGGTCGACAATCGCGCTACGACGAGTCTCACAGTCGACCGCCAGCTGATTGAGGACGAGGAAATCCCCAAGGTGCTCAGGCGACTCTCGAAGGTGCTGGACGTCAAGCCAAAGGAGCTCAGGAAGCGGCTCAACGATGGGACGGTCTCCCCCTACAAGCCCGTTCCGGTCGCCAACGACGTAACGGAAGCGGAAGCGAACAAGATTTTTCCGTACCAAGAGCGATTCCCCGGCGTCGATGTCGAGGAACTGCAGATCCGGAAGTACCACTATCGCGAGTTGCTGGCGCAGGTGCTCGGCTATGTGGGTGAGATCTCAGAGGAGGAGTTGAAAGACTCCGAGCAGTTCAAGAAGGGATACACGGCCGGAGACATAATCGGCAAGTCGGGGATCGAACGCACCTACGACTCATTCTTGCGCGGCAAGCCACGCATCGAACAGGTCGTGGTGAACGCCAACAATCAGGTGGTGGGCAATCGGGTGAAGCAACAGCAGGAACCCGGGAACGACCTCGTTCTCTCGGCCGACATTCGCGTACAAGAGATCGTGGAGCGGGCTCTCGCGGACGGAATCGAGGCGGCGCGGGGAGGCGGGTATCAGGCCCCCGATGGTGGAGTCGTGGTGCTCGATCCCGAGACCGGCGACGTGATCGCGATGGCCAGCTCACCGACCTACAACCCCTCTATCCTCGCCGACGGAATCACGCAGAAGGAGTTCAACCGGCTAGGGGCCGGAACTGCCACACCTCAGGACGATGCGCTCACCAACAGAGCGATGGCCTCGGAACAGGCCCCCGGCTCCACCTTCAAACCGGTCACGGCGGGCGCGGCACTTGTGAACGGCGTGATCGGTCCCTACGACGGACTCGATTGTCCGGGGACCAGGACGTACCCACCTGAGGGTGGGCCCGGCAGCGTGGTGTTCCCCAACTGGACCTCGGCCAGCCTCGGGTACATCGGGATTCCCGAATCGTTGGAGATCTCCTGCAACACTTTCTATTACGAACTCGGCTGGCAGATGGAGGCGCGCTGGGGAGTGTCGGTAGAGAGTGGGGACGGAACCGAGCGCTTCCAGAGGTACGAGCGCAGGGCGGGCTTCGGAGAGCCGACGGGGGTCGACCTGCCCTACGAGCAGGACGGAGTTGTCCCGGACACGGACTGGTGCCAGGCCAACGCGGACATCGGGTACTGCCCGGACGGATGGCTTCCCGGTTACACGGTGAACATGTCAATCGGCCAGGGAGACCTGAAGGTCACGCCCATCCAGATGGCCACGAGCTACGCCGCGTTGCTCAACGGAGGCATCGTGTGGGAGCCGCGCATGGGGTTCGAGATCCGCGAGCCAGCGGTGCAGGAACAGGACGACCTCGAGGCTGCGAGGACGAGAACGAGGACCGACGAGGAAACCGATGACTCCACGACGGAACCGGGACCGGCCGTCATGGAGCAGGTCGAATTAAGTGAATCGAAGCTCGTCAAGGAGATCAAGTCGCGCAAGAAATCGGCCCTGGGTCTGGACGAAACGCAGATGGGAGTGATTCGCGAAGGTCTCGAGTTGGTTGTCGGTGGGTCCGCAGGGACCGCCGCCGGCTCCTTCGCCGGCTTCCCGCTGGAGCAGTTTCCTGTCGCCGGCAAGACCGGCACGGCCCAGCGCGGCGAGACCGGCGAGAACGATTCCTGGTTCCTCTCCTACGGTCCGACGGACGATCCCGGCTACGTCATCGCGGTGTACGTCGAACAGGCGGGCCACGGGGGCACGACATCGGCGCCCATCGCGCGTCAGATTTGGGAGGGCATAGCCGCCCTCGAGGGCGTTACGGGTGTGGACACGAGCACCGACGTCTCCTTGGCTTCGGACGGGTCGGGCTAGATGGCGACGATCTTCGGAGAGGCGGTTGACCGGATCGGCGGGCAGCCGATATCCGCTCGTATGGCGCGCAAGGCGCCGATCCGCCATCTCGATCCAACGCTGTTACTCATGACGCTGGCGCTTTCCGCGTACGGCGCGTTGATGATCTTCTCGTCGACGGCGTCGAAGCAAGAGGCTGCGGGTGGAGACCCCGCCATGTTCATGAAGCGTCAGATCGTTTACATCGTCGCCGGCGTCGTGGCGCTTCTCGTTGTGTCGTTCTTCGACTATCGCCATGTTCGAGCACTTGCACCGGTTATCTATGGCATCACCGTTCTGGCTCTGCTTCTCGTGCTGACTCCCCTTGGAGATGTGCAGAACAACGCTCGGAGCTGGTTCAACTTCGGTCTGTTTCAGATTCAACCCTCAGAGTTCGCCAAGCTGGCCCTGATAGTTGCGATGTCGGCGTGGATGGCGGAACGCAAGGGCGACATTCGATGGCTCGACCTTGCTTGCTGTATCGGGATGATGGCCGTTCTCAGCGCCCTCATCTTTGTCGAGCCCGACCTCGGCGGGACGATGGTCATCGTCGCGATTTTCTTCGTGATGCTCCTTGTCGGTGGCGCCAAGTTACGCCACTTCATCGCACTTGGACTCCTCGGAACGGTGGCGATGGTCGGCGCACTTCAGATGGACGTCGTTGAGGACTATCAAATCGAGCGCATTACGGCTTTCCTCGACCCGAACCCCGACGTGCGGTCGGAGGGCTACAACCTGACGCAGGCAAAGATCGCAATCGCGTCGGGTGGATTGAGAGGCAAGGGCGTGGGGTCCGAGAACACCCAGACCGATCTCGACTTCGTCCCCGAACAGCACACCGACTTCATCTTCACGGCTGTAGGTGAACAGCTTGGCTTCGTGGGGGGAGCTGCGCTACTGGGCTTGTTTGCAATTCTGATTTGGCGCTCGTTGCGCATCGCCGCAATGGCGCGGGACACATTCGGGACACTCGTGGCTGCGGGGATCGCAGGGATGTGGGCGTTCCAGCTTTTTGTCAACGTAGGAATGACGATGGGCATCATGCCGATCACCGGTTTGCCGCTGCCCTTCGTCTCGTTTGGAGGATCGGGTTTGCTGATGAACTTCATGGCTGTTGGTTTATTGCTGAACATTCACATGAGGCGGTTCCTGTAGTGGCCGAGAGGGCGCCTCGACAGCGCGAAGCTGCGCCGGGTTTGGACTCCTACGTTCCGAGTTCCAAGGCGACCAAGAACGAATCCGCCGCTCGGGTGGAGGGCGCTAAGAGCGAAGACTCGTCCTCTCGCAGACGTCGTTCGCGCGGACGACGCAAACCAAACCGGCGGCGGTCGGCCAGGAGCGCCCCGAGCGTCGACCGCTTCATGCTGGTGCACGATGATCCCCAGGGCATCCAGATAGCCGTACTCGAGGAGAGTAATGGAGGACGTTCGTCACAGAACGAAAATCACAAGGGGCGGCCCTCCCATCACATCGTGGAGCACTATGTTGCGCGCGAGGAAGACCGGTCGATCGTCGGCAACGTCTACCTTGGCCGCGTCCAGAACGTCCTACCGGGAATGGAGGCGTCGTTCGTCGACATCAACGAGTCGCGCAACGGTGTTCTCTACGCGGGCGAAGTAGGTATTGCCGGCGATGAAGGCGACGAGATACCGAGAATCGAGACCGTTCTGAAGTCGGGTCAGTCGATCATGGTGCAGGTAACGAAGGACCCGATGCGCGCCAAGGGTGCTCGCCTCACGGCGATGGTCTCCTTGGCCGGCCGCCATCTTGTATTGGTTCCGAAAGCTAAGTCGATCGGTGTATCGCGTCGTCTGCCGGATGCCGAACGCGTTCGCCTGCGGGATATCGCGCACAAGATTCGTCCCGATGACCACGGGTTGATCATTCGCACCGCCGCTGAAGGAGCCAATCACGACGACCTCGAGCGGGATCTGAAGCGCGTGCTCGAGATGTGGGAAGAGATCAGCGCCAAGGCAGCCAAGGCGAAGGCCCCAGCGTTGCTCTACCAAGAGCCCGAGCTCGAACTGAGAGTGATTCGCGATCTCTTCAACCAAGAGGTGTCTCGCTGCGTGGTCGAGGGTCGAGACCTCGAACACAAGCTGCGCGACTACATTCGTACGACGACTCCGAGCCTCGACCATCGACTCGAGATCTATGAGGGCGAGCTGCCGATTTTCGAGGAGTACCGGGTGGTCGAGCAGATCCGGAAGTCCCTCGACCGCAAGGTCTGGCTTCCGTCGGGCGGACACATCGTCATCGACCGTACCGAGGCGATGACCGTCATCGATGTCAACACCGGAAAGTTCGTCGGCAAGTCGAATCTCGAGGAGACGGTGTTCAAGACGAACAAAGAGACCGCGGTCGAGGTCGCTCGACAGCTCCGGCTTCGAGACATCGGCGGGATCATAGTCATCGACTTCATCGATATGGAGGAAACATCGAATCGCGACGAGGTGATCCGCGTCTTCCGCAGAGAGCTTGATCGAGATCGCTCGCGGACTCAGGTCTTCGACATATCCCCTCTGGGCCTGGTCCAGATGACGCGCAAGAGCGTGTCGACCGGGATCGTGGACGCGTTCAGCGACCCATGTCCGACCTGCGAAGGCCGGGGGATCCTCATCCACGACATCGACTGACACCAGAAAACCGAGCGTCGATGGGGGCCCTTCCTTTGCCCGCCATGGTCGCATAGCGATCAAATCGGCAAAGAGATCGAACCGCAGCTCAATTGATCTCGCATAACCGAGCCCTTGCGCATCCACTCCGCCCTTTGATGCCGGTTTGGGTTCGAGCCTGACTCTTGGAGGTTCTTTTTGCAGGACTCCGCGCATCCGTGGCGAACATCAACCCCACTAACTCGGCCTTCATCTAGGGGGAACAGGATGCATCGTCGCATTGTCGCTCTTGTCGGAGCCTGCCTTCTTCTTGCCGCTTCTTTCGTTGCGGCTACATCGAGGGAGTCCATAGCAACACCTACCGCGAGCGATGAGAATCAGTACTCGGTCATGGGTCGTGTGTTTCCCGATCCGCACGGTTGCGTCAAGGGAGCGCCGACCAAGAGCCCTTGGGCCAAGGGAAACGTCTGCGCCGCTCAATTCATTCAGTGGGACGAGGCGATCGGCGGGCTCGAGTTCCTCGAGCAGCGCTTCCCGCGCTATCTCCAGGTAATCAACCTCAAGACCCAGTACGGGGATCACCCAGAGTTGTCTGACGAGGAATTGCAGTCGGCGGGTCTTCCGCGCGAGGACCTCTCGCGTGACAAGCGCGACCTCTACGCCATCAAGGTGACGGACAGGAACTCGCCTGTACCCGAGGCCGACCGCAAGCACTTCGCGTACTCTTTGTCGATTCACGGAATCGAACGAGCCGGAATCGAGGGTGGCATTCGCGCCATCGAGGATCTGGTTACGTGGGCGGCGTGCGAGGAAAACGCCGAGGCAGCGCCTGCGTGCGCGAGCGAGGGCCCCTTCCCCAAGCCGATTCTGGAACCCTCGAACTCGGGTCCGACCGCCGGGCAGGTTCTGGCCAACGGCGTCGTCTACTTCGTTTTGTCCAACCCGGACGGGTGGCATCGCGGCGAGGTGACCAAGGGCGGAGCGTTCTTCCAGCGTTACAACGGCAACGGCATGGACGTGAATCGTGATTGGCCGACGATCGGATACACGGAGGGACAGTACACACCGGGGTCCGAGCCCGAGACGCAGGGCTACGCGAGCTACCTCCAGTTCGTCAAGGAAAGGACCACTTCCGGAAAGTTCGACGCAGCGATCGACCTTCACGGCATGCTCACCGCGCCGTCGTTCTCGTTCACGCTTCTTGGTTCGGGCCAGCGCGATTATCGGAAGAACGCCTTGAGTGTCGACACCTCCATCAAGACATTTCGCGACTCCGAAGAGCGGCTGTCGTGGAGTCCCCTAATCGCCCCCGCCGATTCGTGTCCCGGCGCGACCGAGATTCCGGAGCTCGGGGGAAACATTCCAATGTGCTCGGATCAATGGGGCACGGTGTGGGACACCATCAACTACCAGGTGACCGGATCGTTCGGTGACTGGATGGACTCACCACTTGGCCTCGACGGCATCGGCATCGACAACGAGATGGCGCTGTCGCATCTGGCCCCCAATACACACTTCGATCCCGACGTCGAACAGCTTCACGTCGACGGCAACAAGGGGCTCATCTACTCGCAGATCGCGTCGTTGCTCGAGGATCGGCAGGTGCAGTTCAAGTCGGGCGGCAAGGTTGCCTACGTTCTCGACCCCGAGCGCATCACCAACCCTGGTGGCGATCCCGCGGAGGGGGCTCCGAACGATCTGCCCACCCAGGATGACATCACCGAGACGCAGGTCAGTGGACTCCAGGAGTTTCGTTTCGATGTCAAGGGTCCCTCCGATGGAGTATTCAACGGAGGCATGACGATCGAGGCCAACTTCGGGAACCTCGGAAGTATCTCGCCGAACTCGGCCGCGGAGTTGGTGCTCGAGTACTGCGGCCCTCCCGACCACGCGGGCGACGAGGAAGGCTGCCGTGAGGTTGCCCACTACTTCAACCAGAGCCCTCTCTACCTGCAAGCGGGTGCTCGCATCGACCTCAACGACCCCCGACCTGGTCCCTACCGCATTCGTCCCGAGGCGGGTCGACTGCTACCGACCAAGTTCGACGTCAGCTTCAGCCGGGCATCGGCCTATGAGGTTCCGGATCAAGCCGCTTACGACGTGTCGCGCATGGACTTCTTCGAAGATCTCAACAAGTACGCGGCACCGGGCAGCGAACTGTCTCCGGTTTCCGTCGAGGCCATCCTCCGCAAGGGGAGGGGAGCGATCAAGGCGTACGACTCTCTGGTCGTCGCGGATGACTTCATGCCTGGATTCGTTTCGCAGGACGGGAACTCCGAGCCAACTGGATCTCCGCAGTCCAGCGAAACCTTCTCATTGACGCCGGCCGCCGCTCCGGTGCCGACGACGAGCGGAATCCACGAGTTCGAAGTCGAGCAGGGCTTCGAAAACGACCGCATGCTCGTATCAACGTCCTGGGGGCTGCCGAGTGACTACGACGTCCACGTCGAGCGACTCGATCCCGAGACGAACGAATGGCAGGACCGCGGTTGCGAGTGCTCTTTCGTAAACAACGGGGAAGAGGTGACCGTGTTCGCTCCCGAGCCCGGCAGCTGGCGAGTGCGAGTGGAGAATTTCCTCGCCGCTCCGCAGCAGGTCGACGGTCAGATCGAGTTCTCCACTGATCCGGCCCCTCCGGCCGCACCGGAGAGCCGCTACACGCCGAAACAGTTCAAACGATACGCGGGTGCCGTGGCGGAGTTCGCCGGCCGCGGGGGAAACGTCGTCCTGACGGATGGCGCGATTCAGGGACTGACGGCGTTGTCGACCGGCATCGCCGACGACCAGATCAGCGGCGGCTCCTTCTACGCCGGCTGGATGGACTTCGACGACGGTCGTGGGGCGACCTACGACGTCCACCATCTCGCCGAGGACGTCAACAAGGAGGGTGCCGCGGAAGGGAGCTCGACGGTCGACGGGCAGAGCTTCGAACACCGCCACCAGACGTACGAGCCCGTTCCTCTCGGCTATTACGTGAGTCCATCGGGAGCCGGCAACTCCGAATGCGACAGCGACCTCTGTGACTCGCCCAACTGGATCGTCGATCAGCAGGCGTGGCAGGACGCCGGCGGCACCACGGCAGCGCGCACTCTCGTGCGCGAGACCGTGTCGCCGGGAAGCCCGAGTACGACGGGCACGTCTCTGGGCGAGCTCGACTTCGGTGCGGGAAAGATTCGGATCGCGGGCGCGCTACTCCCGGATCCGACCGAGGACAACTACCACCCCTTCGGCCTGTCCTCGTATGCACTCACTTACACCGGCTACCAGCTATTCGAGAATCTCGTGGACTGGACCCCGCGTTTCCGGAACTAGAGCGGTCTAACCGTGCTCGGTATCACCCGCCAGTAAACGAAGGGCGTGAGGGAGGACCTCGATGATGGCGTCGAGGCTCTCTTTCACGCCCTTGGGGCTCCCCGGCAGGTTGAGGATGAGGCAGGGACCGGCCGCCCCCGCAACCCCCCGCGACAGCGCCGCCATCGGGGTGTGCTTGAGTCCGGCCGCCCGCATCAGCTCGGAGAGCCCGGGAGCAGGTCGTTCGATGACTTCGGTGGTTGCCTCCGGCGTGACGTCACGGGGGCCGAACCCGGTGCCCCCCGTCGTGACGATGAGTCTCGTGCCTGCGTTGATCTGAGCGCGCAGCGCGGCGACGATCGCGGGATGTTCGTCCGCGACTACCACCCGATCGACAACCGAGTAGTCGGACTCGGTCAATTGACGCTCGGCGAGATCGCCTGATTCGTCCCTGCGTGTGCCCTGCGCCACGCCGTCGCTAACAGTGATGACGGCTGCGCGAAGCTCCAGGTCGTTACCGATGTTAGCGGCCGGACCTTTAGCGGCTCGACTCTTCGGCGTGATCCTCTTCCAGATCGATAACCTCAGCCGGCTGCGTCGTCCAGCCTGTAGTCTGTGCCTCGTCCACGTCGTCGTCAGGTAAATCCTCAACTGCGGGCTCGTCGTCGATCAGTTCGATAGGTGCAGTGAAGTCCGGCCCGATGGGCGACGTCTTCGGGGCGTCATCGGGCGCGTCTGGCTCGAAGGATGCCACGACGTCCTCGTCGGAGGACTCGTGTGGCTCCTCGGCGACTTCGAAGCGCTGCAGCCGCAGCGTGACTTCGAGCAACTGCATGCGAAGCGCCCTGATCCGCTCTCGAGCCTCGACCTCTTCATTTTGGAGGGTCACGATGCGTCGCTGGGCGTCCTCGATGATCGCCCTCGCCTGCTCCTCGGCCCCCTCGCGCATGCGCTTGGTCTCATCCGTGATGTCGTCGTTGGATCGCCGGACATACTCGTCGGCCTCGCGCCGCTTGTCGGCGATCTCGGCGTCGACCCGCGCCCTGAGGGCGGTCGACTCCTCCTGCGCGCGCGTGGTCATCTCGTCGGCCGAGTTGCGCGCGTGCTGAAGCAGCTCACCCATCTCCTCGCCGAGGTCGACGTAGGCACTACCCGATGCCTCGGTCAGCGCGCGCACGTGATCGGCGGTGTCGGCCAGAAAGGCCTCGACCTCCTGCTTGTCGTAACCACGAATTGCGATCGTGAACGATGCGGTTTCGATGTCTTCCGGAGTCAGTTCCGGCTGCATATGGCGTCCTTCCTCGTGAGTGCCACGGGCTCATAGTTCATCATGCGCTTTTCTATGTCGAAGTCTCCGGATCTGAGTTGGCCCTGTCAACGAGTGTGGCGCTCCCGCCGACCTCGGGCGCGAGTCCATCGAACCAGGTCAGCACGGCTTTTTCATATGCCAGGCCGAACTCCAGAGTCGCCAGCGAGTAAGGATCCGCTCCGTCGGCCACCAGCTCGCCGTACGCCTTCTCGTAGGAGTCGAGGCGTTCCTCGTGAACGACCCGGTGATCGGACACGAACTCTGCCAAGCGTCCGGCCGGGACGTGACGCCCGAAGGCCATGGTCAGCAGCAGGGGGTAGCGGATGGATTCGGGACCCGGCTCCCGGGCGACCCATTCTGCAAAAGCGGCCCGCCCCACCTCGGTCAGAGTGTAGGGACGACGATCCCTGGCCTCCTTGGCCCCCGCCTCGACGAGACCGTCGGACGCCATCGCGGCGAGCTCCCGGTAGACCTGGCTGCGGGTCACCGACCAGAAGTCGCCGATTCGCTCCCGTGCCCTCTCGAAGAGGGCCCAGCCGGTCATCGGGCCCTCGTGCAGGAAGCCGAGGAGCGACGCGGCGGTGGCGTTGAGAGAGCGTGTCGGCACGGTTCTCCTTCGGTCCGGGGCTTGACAGTCCATTGTGTCAGGTCGTACCTTTCCCGCAGGATATTCCACTGTGGACGGTCGTGGCGACCGAAGCGACGAGGAACGGAGCCCTCCATGCCAGAGCTGTTGTCACCCTCCAGTCTCAGCACCGGCGGAGTCCTGTTGCTGTCGATCGTGGCGATCGAGTTCGGCGGCTATTACATGCTCAAGATCATCAGAGGCAGAGCCCCAGTCACCGAGTTTCAGCACGACTTCGCGCGGGCCGGCCATGCACATGCGGGCGTATTGGTGACACTCGCTCTCGTCTGCCAGGTGTTCGTCGACGCCGCCGACATGAGCGGACTGGCCGAGCAGGTCGCTCGAAACGGTGTGCCACTCGCGGCGATCTTGATGTCGGCCGGCTTCTTTTTCTCGTCGATGGGCAGCGGCGCGACCAGACCCAACGGCTTCATCGCGCTGCTCTACGCCGGAACGGTCTCGCTCGCACTCGGTGTCGCGTTTCTGGGCTACGGACTCATCACCGCGTGATGCGCGCAAGGGATTCGCACAGTTCTTCGAGGCTCTTGACGTTGTGGCCCGAGAGAAAGCGGTCGACGTGGGGGAGTGCGGCCGCCATTCCTCGCGCAAGAGGCTCGTAGTCGCTCGTTCCCTTGAGCGGGTTGACCCACACCAACTCGTGGGCGATGCGATGGATGCGCGACATCTGACTCGCCAGTAGCAGCGGGTCGCCCCGCTCCAGACCGTCCGAGCAGAGAACCACGACCGCTCCCTTGAGCGCCGCCGCCTGTGAGTAGAGGTCGGTGAGAGACTTGAGGGATTCGCCTATGCGAGTACCACCCTCCCAGTCGCGCACCCTTCGAGCGACATCGGCAAGTGCCCGGTCGGGGTCGGTCGTTCGCAGGGAGCGCGTAACGCGCGTGAGACGAGTTCCGAAGCAGAAGACCTCGACCTTCTCTCCGGAGGACATCGCGGCGTACCCGAACTGCATCAAGGCGCGTGCGTAGGGGGCCATCGACCCCGAAACGTCCAACACCAGGACCAAAGGACGAGCCACGTCACGCCGGGACAGCCAAGCGCGCTGCAAAGGTTCGCCCTGCGTCCGCAATGACGAGCGCAGCGTTCGCCTGAGATCGAAGTGGGATCCCCTGGACGCTTGGTGAAGGCGCCTGGAGCGACGGACGGGGAGCGAAACGGCGAGCTGGCGAATGAGTCGGTCCGCCCGCCTTCTTTCGTCCTCGGTGAGCTGCTCGAACGACTTGGACTTGAGCACCTCGGCCCTCGAGGCGATCAGCCGCATGATCTCGATCTGGTCGTCTGCGGCACCCTCGGTCTCCGTTTGGTCGTCGCCCAGCAACGCGTCGTCGACCTGCAACTCGACTTCTTTTGGGCGCGTCGGGGGGACTCCGGAGAACATGCTGGACAGGTGCTCGCGCAGTTTGGACCTGAAGTAATCCTCGAATACCTGGTCGTAGACGATGACGTGGTCGGGATGGGCGACGAGGCTCGCCCGGCCCGCCCAGTAGAGCGTTTTGCGGTCAAGCGGCGCCAGTGCAGCGGCGCTCCGGCAGAAAGTCAGAATGCGATTCGTGCCGATCGGGAGTCCACGGTTGCGGAGTTCTCGTCCGAACCCGACGAGTAACGGAGCGGCCGAGTCCTCTGAGACATCAGGCGTTGTCGTCGCCGAGCACCTCCTGCAGGTGCGCGGTTACGACCTGCTGATCCTCGTGGTCCTTCACAACCGCGCCAAGGGTCTCCAGAGCCGTCTCGCTTTCGAGCTTGTCCGCCCCGAGGAAGCTGAGAGCGTTCGCCCAGTCGATCGTTTCGGCGACTCCCGGACGCTTTGCGACCTCCAGCGTCCGGAGGCGCTCGACGGCAGTGGCGACCTCGCGCGCCAACGATTCCCGCACCCCCGGAGCGCGCGTGCGGATGATGGCGACCTCCCGCTCGAGACTCGGGTGATCGATCCAGTGGTAGAGACATCTGCGTTTCAGGGCGTCATGAAGCTCGCGGGTCCGGTTCGAGGTAATCACGACGGCCGGAGGCTTGGTCGCGGCGATGCGCCCGATCTCGGGAATCGTGACCGCGAACTCGCTCAGTACCTCGAGGAGAAAGGCCTCGAACTCGTCGTCGGCGCGATCGAGCTCGTCGATCAGCAGAACCGCGCCCGGGCCCGTTCGAATCGCGTCCAGAAGGGGCCGCTCGACCAGGAACGCGCCGCCGAAGAGGTCATCGATTGGCTTGCCCTCGGCCTGAGCCGCGCGGATTGCCACCAACTGGCGCGAGTAGTCCCAGTCGTAAAGGGCCTGGTTCGCGTCGATGCCCTCGTAGCACTGCAGGCGAATGAGCCTGCGACCCGTCATCTCGGCCAGCACCTTGGCGACCTCGGTCTTGCCGACGCCTGCCTCGCCCTCGAGCAGCAGAGGCCGGTCGAGCGAGACGGCAAGATAGATGGCGACCGCCAGCCCTCGGTCGGGCAGGTAGGAGTGCGCGCGCAGACTGCTCTCGAGTTCTTCCACGGACGCGAAAGGAGGGGCGCTCACGCTTGCAGGCTAAATGGTTTAGCCGCTCGACGATGCGCGCCCCTCCGCGGGGCTGGGTTCACTATCGCCCCATGGCCTCCTGCAGCGCTCTGCGGGTTAGCACCTTTGCTAGATCGCGCCGGTAGTCCGCGCTCCCGAACGGATCACTCGGCGGAGACGTGTTCTGCGCGGCCTCCTCCGCTGCCGTCGCGGCGTCGCCGCCGGACGCCAGGGCCTGTTCCACTCCGGATGCTCGCAACGGCACCTCGCCCATGTTGGTGAGAGCGACGGACACACTCCCGTTGTTTTGAACCGCGGCCACTCCAACGATCGCCCAGTCCTGAGCTCGGTGGTGGAACTTCTGATACGACCAACCACCCGTGCCCTTCGGGACGCGAATCTCGGTCAAGAGCTCGGTGGGGCCGAGGGCCGTCTCGAACAGGCCCGTGAAGAACTCATTCGCACCGACCGTGCGCTCACCGGACGACGAGCGCACCACCATCTGCGCGTCGAGCGCCAGCATCACCGTCGGGAGGTCCGACGCGGGGTCCCCATGAGCCAGCGACCCTCCAATCGTTCCGAAGTGCCGGACCTGAGGGTCGCCGATCTCGCCGGCGGTGTGGGCGACTATGGCGCAGTGCTGCTCGAGCACATCCGAGATCTCGACATCTTCGTGACGAGTGAGAGCACCGATGGCGATGGCGTCTCCGTCATCACGGATGTAGCTCAAGTCGTCGACGCGGCCGATGTCGATCAGCATCGAGGGAGTTGCGAGCCTCAACTTCATCAGTGGCAGCAGAGAGTGGCCGCCGGCCAGGAGCTTGGCCTCGTCGCCGTGTTGTTCGAGAAGTTGAATCGCATTGTCGGCGGACTCAGCGAGGTCGTAGTCGAACTCTGCCGGAATCATGCTCCACCTCCCTGTGTGTCGGCGGATCCAGTTCCGCTTCCCGCTCCCGTCGATTCGGTTCCGCGGGCATCAACCGTCGACCCTCCCGCGTTCTTGATCGCCGCCCACACTCGTTCGGGCGACACGGGCATCTCGATGTGGTCAATGCCCAACGGCGCAAGGGCGTCGATGGTCGCGTTGACGACGGCCGGCGGAGAAGCGATGGTTCCAGCTTCGCCGATTCCCTTTACGCCGAGGGGGTTCGTGGTCGACGGAGTTTCGGTTCTGTCGATCTCGAACGTCGGAAGCTCGGCGGCGGAGGGCACACGGTAGTTCGACATCGACGACGTCATCAGCACGCCGTTCTCGTCGTAGACGGCCTCCTCGTACATAGCTTCGGCGATGCCCTGGGCGATACCGCCGTGCACCTGACCCTCGATGATGGCCGTGTTGATGGGAGTGCCGCAGTCATCGACGGCGACGTACTTGAGGATGTTCGTCATTCCTGTTTCGGTGTCGACCTCGATCGCACATAGATGGGCTCCCGACGGAAACGTGAAGTTGGGTGGGTCGAATACGTGCGTTTCCTCGAGCCCGGGTTCGGTTCCCTCCGGCAGATTGTGAGCCGTCCACGCCGAGAACGCGATCTCGGGAATGGTCTTTGACTTGTCGGGGGCGCCCTTGACGGCGAACGTCCCCCCCGAGTACTCGAGGTCCTCCTCGGACACCTCGAGCTCGTGCGCGGCGATCGTCCTGGCCTTTGTAACGACCTTCTCGGCCGCGTAGTGGAGTGCTACACCACCTACCGACAGGCTACGGCTCCCGTAGCTGTCCATTCCGAGCGGGCTGATCGCGGTGTCACCGTGCAGCACCTCGATGTCCTCGAACGGGACGCCGAGCTCGTCGGCGACGATCTGGGACCACGCGGTCACATGGCCCTGACCGTGAGGTGAGGTTCCCGTTATGACGGTCACCTTTCCCGTCGGGTGACAACGGATCGTCGCGGCCTCCCATCCGCCGGCCACGTAGCGAAGCGACGCAAGCACCTGGCTTGGGGCGAGGCCGCACATCTCGATATAGGTCGACACGCCGATGCCCAGCAGGTTGGTGTCACCTGCGTCTCTGCGACGCTGTTGTTCGGCGCGTAGATCGTCGTAGCCGAACATGTCCAACGCCTTGTCGAGAGACGCCTTGTAGTTGCCGGAGTCAAAGCTAAGGCCGGTGATCACCTCGCGCGCTTCGTCGAACGGTTCGAGGAAGTTGAGGCGCCGGATCTCGACCGGATCCTTACCCAACCTGCGAGCGAGCGCATCCATGATTCGTTCGACGGCGTAGGTCGCTTCGGGCCGCCCCGCCCCCCGGTAGGCGTCGGTCGGGGTCTTGTTCGTGAACACTCCCGTGCATGTGAACGAGTATGCCTGGCAGTCGTAGACACCGTGATAGAGGAAGGCACCCAGGATCGGGATGCCCGGCGTGACGAGCTGCAGGTACGCGCCCATGTCCGCGAGAAGGTTGGCCCTGAACCCGACGATCTTGCCGTTGGAGTCGGCCGCAACCTCCATGTCCTGAATGACATCGCGCCCGTGGATGGTTGCGAGGTAGCCCTCCGACCGAGTCTCGATCCACTTGAGTGGCACGCCAAGCCTACGTCCGAGAGCGAGACAGGACGCCTCTTCCGCGTAGACGTTCAACTTCGAGCCGAACCCCCCGCCGACATCCGGTGCGACGACCCGCAGCTTGTGCTCAGGCAGACCGAGCGTTAGTGCAAGAGTCAACTTGAGGATGTGCGGAATCTGAGTCGCCGAATAGAGCGTGAACTCGCCTTGCGCGGGATTCGGCTGGCAAATGACGCCGCGCGGCTCGATCGCGTTAGGAATGAGTCTCGGGTGGTAATAGCGCTCTTTGACCACGACGGCCGCATCGTTGAAGGTCTGATCGACCTCACCGATGTCGAGGTTCCACACGTACGAGGAGTTGTTCTCGAATTCGTCGTGCACCTTCGTTGCGCCCTCGGCGAGGGCCGCCTCCATGTCCACTACTACGTCCAACGGCTCGTAGTCGACGTCGACTGTCTCGGCTGCATCCACCGCTTGGGCGCGCGTTTCCGCGACCACTACGGCCACGGGGTCTCCGGCGAATCGCGCTTTGTCCTGCGCGATCGGCCAGTGCGTGGGGGTCTTGATGTCCTCCGTCACGGGCCACGCGCAGGGCAGGCCGTCGGCCCACTCGTCGGCGAGGTCGGCACCGCTGTAGACGCCTCTAACCCCGGGCATCGACGTAGCTCGAGAGGTATCGACCGAATTGATGGTCGCGTGGGCGAACGGGCTCCGCACGAAACTCACCCACAACATCCCGGGGATCGACATGTCATCAATGAAGCGAGCGGCTCCGTTGAGCAGTTCTGGATCCTCCTTGCGGAGGATGCCTCCACCGACGTACTTCTGCGCCTGATCGGTTACCTGTGCCATGCCCACCCCCTCTAGGTGCTCGCGGGCGAACGCATTTCACCCGCGGCCTGTTGGACTGACTTGACGATGTTCTGATAGCCGGTGCAGCGACACAGGTTGCCCTCGAGGCCCATGCGAATGTCCTCGTCGCTCATATCGCGGTTGTTGGCAATGAGGTCGACGCTGGCCATGATCATGCCGGGTGTGCAGTAGCCGCACTGAAGTCCGTGGCTCTCATGAAACGCCTTCTGGAGAGGATGCATCTCGCCGTTGCTGGCCAGTCCCTCAATTGTGGTGACCTCTGCCCCATCGGCCTGTACGGCCAGAAGGGTGCACGACTTGGCAGACTTACCGTTCACCAGGATCGTGCAAGCTCCGCACGTCGAGGTGTCGCAACCAACGTTGGTGCCCGTCAGTCCGAGCTGCTCGCGCAAGAAATAAACGAGAAGCTGCCTGGGCTCGACCATTGCGTCGTGCTTGACCCCGTTAACGGTCAGCGAGACTCGTCTCAAGGGCCACCTCCTTCCCGAGGTCCTTCGAAAGGGGGCGCGATGGCAGGGCCACCCAAAGATATTCAGAACCCAAGCCGTCGCGACTCAAATCCCACCCCCCGATAGGACCGACTCCGGCGATAATGAACACAATCAACGTAGCACTACGCTGCGTTTTGGTCAGAAGGAATCTTGAGATGCGGAAACTGGAAACGCAATGAATCTGAGCGAAACCGTAGAGGTCCTCGCTGCCGTCGCGGATCTCGAGCAGCGTGGCCGTCCCATGGCCCTGGCCACAATCGTCTCCGTCACGGGCTCTACTTACCGTCGGCCCGGAGCTCGTCTACTCGTTCCGGACGAAGGCGACGCAATAGGCAATCTGTCGGGTGGCTGTCTCGAAGGCCAGGTCACCGAGATCGGTCGCGATGTGATGAAGTCGGGCGAAAGCCGTCTCGAGTTCTACGATTTGACGGCCGACGACGAGGTCGTCTGGGGTTGGGGACTCGGATGCAACGGCGCGATCGAGGTCTTCATCGAGCCCGCCGCGAACGCGGCTGCCACCGCCGCAATTCTTCGTGAGGCCCTCGAGGAAGAGCGGGCGCTCGCAATAGTGACGGTGCTGTCCTGCTCGGCTCCCAGCGTCGACCAGGGTGCCCGCATCGTCGTCTATCCGAACGGGGAGGTCAGCGGTTCGCTGGGCGACGATGGCTTGACGAGGAACGCCGCGGAGCAGGCATCGCGTGCTCTCACCGACGGGACCACCAGTACGGTCGTCCTCGGGACTGAGCCGGGCGAGGCGAGGGTGTTCGTCGAGGTTTTGCGACCTCCACTCCGTCTCGTCGTGTGTGGAGCCGGTCACGATGCCATCCCGCTTGTCCGGGCAGGATCTCAGCTCGGCTGGCGAGTCGATGTGGTGGATGACAGGGCCTCGTTCCTTGACGCCGAACGCTTCCCGGGTGCCCGTTCGTTCATCGAGTGCGAGCCGGGTGAGGTGACAAAACGGGCAGACATCGGCGAGCGAAGCTACGTGGTGGTCATGAGCCATAACTACTTGCGGGACCGGGACTATCTGCGGTCGTTGCTCCCGAGCGAGGCCGCGTACATCGGCATGCTCGGCCCCCATGCGCGCCTTCAGCGCTTGCTTGGTGACCTCGCCACGGATGGCTTCACCCCGACGAACGAACAACTGGAGCGCACCTACGGGCCGGCCGGCCTCGACCTCGGCGGGGAAGGTCCCGAGGAGATCGCAACCGCGATCGTGGCCGAGATCCTCGCCGTGAGCGGAGGTCGGGGAGCGGGTTTCCTCCGCCGACGATCAGGACCCATCCACGAACGCCCGCAGCCGACCACGGCCTGAGAGGAGCGACATGGAGATAGCCAACAGCTTCGAGGTGCCCGCCCCAACCGAGAAGGTTTGGGACTACATGCTCGACGTCACCAAGGTCGTCGTGTGCATGCCGGGGGCCTCGCTGACCGAGACCCTCGACGACACCCATTGGAAGGGCAAGTTGACGATGAAGCTGGGTCCGGTATCACTCAACTTCGCGGGCAAGGTCGAGATGGCGGAGCGCGACGACGAAGCTCATCGCGTGGTGCTCAAGGCGTCTGGGATGGAGCAGCGGGGCAAGGGAGCAGCGTCGGCGACCGTCACCTCGACGCTCGAAGCGATGGACCAGGGCGGCACGCGCGTCAATGTGCTTCAGGACATCAAGGTCTCCGGCCAGGCGGCGCAATTCAGCCGGGGAATGATGCAGGACGTCTCGGCCAAACTCACGAAGCAGTTCGCCGACTGCCTCAAGAACAACATCAGTGTCGAGGAGGCGGAGGCGACCGCCGTCGTGCCGGAGGCCGCGGAGGCCAACCCCGACGCGGCTGAGCCGAGCGCCCCGGTTCCGCAGCGAATGGAGGCCAAGCCGGTCTCGGGGCTGAGACTGGCGGTCGGTGCGCTCGGGTCGTCCATCACCCGCTTCTTCAAGCGGCTCTTCGGCCGCAAGGACGCGTGATCGTAGCCGTCGTACTCGCGGCCGGCACCTCGGAGCGCTTGGGCCGACCCAAGCAACTGCTCGAACTCGAGGGGAAGCCGCTGTTGCAGCACGCTGTCGACCGCGCGGCCCTACATTTCGACCGAGTCGTTGTCGTCTTAGGGCACGAGGCCGCGGCGATCGAGGCGGTGATCGTGCTACCGCCGAATGCACGCACCGTTCTGAACGAAAGCTTCGCGGAAGGCCATCACGGCTCGGTGCGGGTGGGGTTCGCGGCGGCGACGGCAGAGGGCAACGACGTGGCGCTGTTGCTGGGCGATCAGCCGTACGTCGATGACGACCTCATAGCCCGGACCTTCGAGAGGTTTCGTAGCTCCGTTTCCGAGGTCGTGAGACCTCGACACGGCGGGGCCCCCGGACATCCCGTGCTGGTGCGCGCGGACACGGCCGCTCGGCTTGCCTCGGGCGATGACGATCAGCTCGGGCCGTCATTGCGGGGACCGCAGGTCGAGTGGATCGACGGAGGTCCCGACGCCCCGGCCGACGTCGACACATGGGAGGCCTACGAGGATCTAAAGCACAAGGGGAGGACACATGGCTAACAAGAAAACCGTTGCTTTGGACATGATCGGTACCACGTTCTCGCTCGACCGGCTGGGTCGGGAACTGAGCGAGCGCGGGGCGCCCGCCGAGGCACTTTCGCTATTGTTCGCCCAGACCCTTCGCGACTACTTCGCATCCTCCTACGCTAAGTCGTACGTCACCTTGCGAGACGTGCTCAGATCCTCGTTGCACAGGTTGTTCATCTCCCATGACATCCCCGTCAGCGACGGTGAGACGGATGCTGTACTCGCGGCTCTGACCGAGCTGGACCCGACCCCCGGTGCCGGTGAGGCGCTGCAACTCTTCGACGAGGCCGGCGTCAAGGTGATCGCATTGACCAACGGCGGAACGAGCCTCATGGAGACACTGCTCGAGCGAGCGGGGTTTACGAATCTGGTGGACCGAATCGTCTCGTGCGACGACCTTGGTATCAGCAAGCCGCACCCCGGCGTCTACGAGGCGGCGCGCGCTGTCTCCGTCGGCGAATTGTGGATGGTGGCATCCCACGCGTGGGACATCATGGGGGCCGCGCACGCCGGTCTACGCACCGCGTGGATCTCAGCCTTCGAGAAGGATTACCCGTCCATCTTTCCCACGCCCGACGTTGTGGCCCCCGACCTCGAGGCGGCCGCGCGAGCCATCATCGACGACCTCAGCTCCTGAGTTCGGGGTTCGAAATGAGTTCCGTCACTCCCGAACCGGGAGGCATCGCCTCATGCACCGTGACAGGACCGACGGTGACTACCGCCCGGTGAGTCGTGGGATGCTGAGACCTGGACATATGGGGGAGAGTCATGGACGTAGCCGAGCTCGTTGACGAACTCACCACCATCTGCGGAGCCGACGGGGTCGTGTCGGATGCGGCCGCTCGCCGTACGTACGAATCCGACGGGCTGCTGCAGTACAAGGTGCAGCCCGGAGCGGTCGTGCTCCCGACCACGACCGAGCAGGTCAGCCGTGTCGTTGCTCTGTGCCACCGCCACGAGATCCCGTGGGTCGCGCGCGGATCTGGGACCGGTCTCTCGGGTGGAGCCCTACCCGTGTCGGACGGTGTCCTGATAGTGCTGTCGCGCATGCGGCGGATCCTCGAGGTCGATCTGGTCAACCAGCGCATAGTGCTTGAACCGGGCGTGACCAACAAGGAGATCTCGTTGGCGGTGGCGCCGACGCACTTCTACCCACCGGACCCGTCGAGTCAGATCGTGTGCTCGATCGGCGGGAACATCGCCGAGAACTCCGGAGGCCTTCACTGCTTCAAGTACGGCTTCACCACGAACTACGTCACCGGACTCGAGATCGTGCTGCCAGACGGCCGGGTGGTGGAGCTCGGCGGCAAGGAGATGGACGTCCCCGGGTTCGACCTCATCGGTGCGTTCGTGGGCTCGGAGGGAACGCTCGGCGTCGCCACGCGCATCACGCTGCGCATCCTGCCCGTACCTGAGACGGTGAGAACCCTGATCGCGTACTTCGAGGGCGTGGGGCCTGCGGGGCAGACGGTGTCGGACATCGTCGCCGACGGTGCCCTTCCTGGCGCGATCGAGATGATGGACAACGCGGCGATCAGAGCATGCGAGGACGCCACCCACGCGGGCATGCCGGTCGACGCAGGAGCTGCGCTCATCGTGGAACTGGATGGCCCCGAGGCCGAATGCGGGGCCCGTTTCACCGGCGTCGTCGATATCTGTGAACGCAACGGCGCGACAGAGGTTCACGTTGCCGCCAACGAAGCTGAGAGAGAGCTTATCTGGAAAGCCCGCAAAGCCGCGTTCGCTTCGATGGGTCGCATCGCGCCCAACTACTATGTGCAGGACGGAGTCATACCGCGCACGCGCCTCGGCGAGGTGCTCGAACGCATCGCCTCGCTCGGTCGTGAGTACGACCTCGTGGTTGCGAACGTCTTTCATGCGGGCGACGGCAACCTGCATCCACTCGTCTGCTACGACGGATCGGTGCCGGGCGAGCCCGAGCGTGCCGAGGAGTGCGCAGGACTCATCCTCCAGGCATGTCTCGACGCGGGTGGCTCGATCACCGGCGAACACGGCGTCGGCATCGACAAGAAGCGCTACATGACGGGCATGTTCTCGGACGACGATCTCGCCGTGTTCCAGAGATTGCGCTGCTCCTTCGATCCGGAGCAGCGGGCGAATCCCGGCAAGGTGATGCCGACCCCGCGACTCTGCGGAGAGGTCCCCGGCCCGTATCGCCAGCACCCTCTCGAGGCGGCCGGGATCGCGGAGCGCGTGTGATGGCAAGGACCGAGATAAAGACGGAGACGCCGACCACGCCCGCCGAGGCGGCGGAGCTGTTGAGGACCCTTGCGGCCGGTGGAACTCCTCTTCGAGCGCGTGGCGGAGGTACCAAGTTCGCGTGGGGGGCCGAGTGCGATCCGGGAGCCATCGTCTCGACGAAGTCGCTCGACGAGGTAAAGGAACACAACGCCGCAGACATGACCGCGGTACTGGGTGCGGGCACTCCACTGGCCGCCGCTCAAGAAGCGTTCGCGGAATCCGGGCAGATGCTTGCGCTCGATCCACCGCTCGTCGACGACGCGGCGACGATCGGGGGCATCATCGCCGCAAACGATTCCGGGCCTCTCAGGCACCGCTACCGTGCGCCACGCGACCTGGTGCTCGGAATGACGGTTGCACTCAGCGACGGGACGCTGGCGCGCAGCGGCAGCCGGGTTATCAAGAACGTGGCCGGTTACGACATCGCGAAGCTGTTTGCGGGTTCCCTCGGCACGCTCGGATTGATCGTCGAGGTCATCGTGAGACTCCACCCACGGCCGCCACGCCCGGTGACCGTGGTGGGTGAGACCGACGACCCGAAGGTTCTTCAGAGGGGGTCGTTCGACGTCGGGCATGCACCGCTCGAGATCGAGGCGATGGACGTCTCCTGGCGCGGGGGGACGGGCAGGGTGGTCGCTCGCTTTGGGGGAGTGGCTCCGGAGGGACAGTCGGCGACCGCGCGTGCGTTGCTCGAGAGGGCGGATCTCGATGTGACCGAAACGGACGACGACGCCGCCTTGTGGGTGGAACAACGGGATGGGCAGCGAGCCGGAGACGATGAGTTGTCGGTGAAACTCTCGTCCCTGCCTGGCGACCTGGCGGAGATTGTTGCCGCGACGCAGCGTTTCGAGGGATCGCTCGTCGGACGTGGGGGTCTCGGGCTCTACTGGCTGAGGGCTCCTTCGACGACGCCGGTCGACGAAGTGCGACGAGAGCTCGGCGCGTTGGCTCGCCACTGCGTCCTTCTGGATGCTCCGGCCGACGTCCGAGCCGAAGCGGACGTGTGGGGCGAGCCGGACCCTGGCATGCTTCAGTTGATGCGGGCGGTCAAGTCACGTTTCGATCCGGCCGGCGTCTGCGCGCCCGGCCTTCACGTGGGTGGGATCTAGCACGTGAAGGTCGAGCCTCGGGATCGTGCCTTCGACGCTCACAACCCGCCCGACATCGACCTCATCGATGACTGTGTTCATTGTGGATTCTGCCTGCCCACCTGTCCGACCTACGTGCTGTGGGGCGAGGAGATGGATTCTCCGCGCGGGCGCATCGTCCTCATGCGAGCGGGACTGGAAGAGGGCAGCGAGTTCACCGATTCGATGGCAACGCATTTCGACCGTTGTCTCGGATGCATGGCCTGCGTCACTGCCTGCCCGTCCGGCGTTCAGTACGACCGCCTGATCGAACAGACGCGGCCACAGGTCGAGCGGCAGCACAACCGCACCCGCTCCCAAAGACTTGGACGTCGAGTGGCCTTCGCATTGTTCGCCCACCCCGGGCGGCTGCGCGCGTTGACGCCGATCCTCGCGGTGTCGCGGCGCATTGGACTCGACCGCGCCGTGGCGAACGGCCCCATCGGGCGGCGCTGGCCGCGGCTACAGGCACTCGCGTCGCTTGCTCCCGAAGTGCATCTTCGTTCCAAAGGGACGAAGCCAGGCGAATTCACCGCGGGCAGCGGCGAAGTGCGAGGGAGAGTCGGACTTCTTCAGGGCTGCGTCCAGCGAGCGTTCTTCGGCGACGTCAACCGTTCGACCGCAAGGGTCCTATCCGCCGAGGGCTACGACGTCGTCGCGCCCGCATCCGTTAGGTGTTGTGGCGCGCTCATGCTGCACACCGGCTACGAGGAGGAAGCGAAGAAGCTGGCGCGCCGCGCCATCGAGGCGTTCGAGGACTGCGATCTCATCGTCACGAACGCAGCGGGTTGCGGCTCGGCGATGAAGGACTACGTCCATCTCTTCGCGGACGACCCGACGTGGGCCGAGCGAGCGAAGTCACTCTCGGACCGAACGCGCGACATCATGGAACTGCTCGGCTCGGTCGAACAGCGACGCACCCGTCACCCGATCGAGATTCGGCTCGCTTATCACGATGCATGCCACCTCGCCCATGCTCAGGGTGTCAGGGCCCAGCCCCGTGAACTGCTGTCGTCAATTCCGGGGATAGAGCTGATCGAGCCGAAGGAGTGGGAGATCTGCTGTGGCTCGGCGGGGATCTACAACCTGCTCGAGCCCGAGGCGGCCCGGCAGCTCGGCGACCGCAAGGCCGGCAACCTTCTTGCCACCGGGGCCGAGGCCATCGCGGCGGGCAATCCAGGGTGCTCCCTTCAGATCGCCGGTCACCTGCGGGCCCGGGGTAGAGAGCTCCCGATCTACCATCCCGTTCAGCTCCTCGACGCCTCGATCTCCAGCGAACGAGTCGGTCGAAAGGACTAGAGGCTAGTCATTGTGAGCTACCGGGTGGTGACCCGTCGGGCCAATCTTTAGTGGGTCGAATTGAGTCTGAGGGTAATCGGGTCGATAAGGATTTGATGCGAGTTCTCATTGTCGACGACAACGTCCATGTGCGCGGTGGATTGCGCCAGCTCCTGGACTTCCAAGAGCACATCCAGGTTGTGGGTGAGTGCGCGGACGGGCGCGAGGCCGTGACCGAGGTCGAGCGATTGACGCCAGACGTCGTCGTCATGGACATGCGCATGCCCGAGATGACGGGGGCCGAAGCAACCGCGGTAATCAAGCAAGATCACCCCGACGTCAAGGTTCTCGCCCTAACCGCTTTCGGTGAGATGGAACTCGTCAGCGAGATGGTCAAAGCGGGTGCCGACGGCTACCTCCTCAAGGGAGGCAGTGCCGACGAGCTTCTTCGTTCGCTCGACGCCGTCCACGCCGGCGAAGCCGCTCTCGGCCGTGAGGTGACGCGCGGTGTGATGCACAACCTCGCCCAGCTATACCGCGAGGAGCAGGAGCGCGCTCGCTCGCTCGCGGACCTCGACCGCATGAAGACCGAGTTCGTGTCGGTTGTCTCGCACGAGTTGCGCACTCCGCTCACGACCATCAGTGGAGGAGTCACGACCCTGCAGTACAAGTGGGATCATCTCGACGAGACGACGAAGCTCGAGCTTCTCGGTTCCATGGGGAATCAGTGTGAGCGGCTCTCGTTGATGATCGACAAGATCCTCACCGTCAGTGGAATCCAGCGAGGGGGCCTTGGCCTTCAGCCGACAGACTTCTCGCTTAACACCGTCGCGCGCGAGGCGCTTGCGCTTCTCGACCACAAGTCCGATCCCGGCCGGGTAAGGATCACGGAATCCGACGTTCAGGTATCCGGCGACCAGGATCGCATTCGCGAGGTCGCCGTATCGCTGGTCGACAACGCTCTATCTTTCACTCAAGGATGTGTCGACGTCGAGGTTTCGAGCGGAGTCCGAAAGGCGCGCCTCACCGTGCGGGATCGTGGTCCCGGGCTCGACGCAGAGACGCTCGACGCGCTTCTAAACAAACCGTTCACCCAAGGGGACTCGTCGTCGACCCGACGAGTCGGGGGGCTCGGCCTCTCGCTGTTCATAGCTCGCCAGGTCCTAGAAGCGTCCAACGGCCGCCTGGACGTCGAGACGAGTCCCGAGGCGGGCTCGACCTTCACGATGGTGCTGCCCAAGGCGGGCTCTTAGGCCCGCCCGGCCCTCTGGTATCCTCTTTCGGCCCCACGTTTCGTGGTGGCCACCTACCAAGGAGAGGCATGTACGCAATCATCCGCGCGGGCGGCAAGCAGCACAAAGTCGCCAAGGGCGATGTGATCGAAATAGAGAAGTTGAAGGACTCGGACGATAAGGTCGAGTTCACGCCGCTGGTGGTCGTCGACGACAAGGGCAAGTCAACCGCAGGCCGCTCGGCGTTGTCGAAGGCCAAGGTCACGGCGAAGGTCGTGGGTGCCTCCAAGGGTCCCAAGGTCGAGGTCTCGAAGCACCGCAACAAGACCGGATTTCGGCGCAACACCGGGCATCGTCAGCACTACACGACGGTCGAGATTTCCGACATCAAGTTGTAAGTTAGTAACCCTCACTACAAAGGAACTGTCATGGCTCACAAGAAAGGCGCATCGTCCTCACGGAACGGGCGGGACTCCGAGAGCAAGAGGCTCGGGATCAAGATCTACGGTGGCGAGCTCACCGGCCCGGGTCAGATCATCGTCCGCCAGCGCGGCACCAAGGTGCATCCCGGCCTGAACGTCAAGCGAGGCGGTGACGACACGCTGTTCGCCACTGCCGAGGGCTCAGTCAAGTTTCACCGCATGCGGGGCCGCAAGGTCGTCAGCGTCGTCTCCGAGTAACGGCGCTTCTCAAGTGCTTTCCAGGGGACCCCGACGGGTCCCCTTTTTGATAAGCAGGTAGAGGAGCGATCGTCTCGACGATCGCGGGCATTACCCGACGGCGGCGCCAAGGGCCGCCGTGAGCGGAGACTCCCGAGAGGGGGTCGGAGTGTGAGGGAAACAGAAGTCGTGAGATTCGTCGATGAGGTCAAGATCAACGTGCGCGCGGGGGCGGGAGGCAACGGCGCGTCCGCCTTTCACCATGAACCGTTCAAGCCCAAGGGTGGACCAGACGGAGGGGACGGCGGCGACGGGGGGAGCGTCATCATGCGGGCCGACACCTCGGTCGGAACGCTGCTCGAACTCAGAGACAACCCCCACATCAAGGGCCGGCGAGGAGGCCACGGTGAGGGCAAGCGCAAACACGGGGCGCGCGGCAAGGACAGGGTCATTCAGGTGCCCCCCGGCACCGTGATCTACGACGTCGAGGGCACTCTCATCGCCGACCTGGCGAATCCCGGCGACGAGCTCGTGTGCGCTCGGGGAGGGCGCGGTGGCCGGGGCAACGCCCGCTTTGCCACCGCGACCCGACGCGCTCCGACTTTCGCCGAGCGTGGTGAGCCCGGGGAAGAGGGCTGGCTGCGACTCGAACTGCGTCTCCTGGCCGACGTGGGGTTGGTTGGTTTCCCCAATGCCGGTAAGTCGACGCTCGTGTCTCGCATCTCTGCGGCCCGGCCGAAAATCGCCGACTATCCCTTCACCACACTCGTGCCCAATCTCGGAGTGGTGAGGCTGGGAGAGGACTCCTTCGTGGTCGCCGACATCCCGGGCCTGGTGCCGGGCGCGAGCGCAGGCAAGGGACTCGGTCACCGCTTTCTCCGTCACGTCCGTCGGGCCGCGCTGCTCGTGTTTCTCGTAGATCTCGCGGCCATGGACAGAGATCCGCTCGATGACGTGGATGTTCTCCGAGCGGAGCTGGAGGCATTCGATCCAGAGCTCGCTTCCCGGCCCTCGTTGGTCGTCCTGTCCAAAGTCGACGCCGGCCGGGCCAGGCTCGACGATGCGGTCGCCCGGTATCCCGGCGCGCTTGTGATCTCGGCGGTCACGGGCGAGGGCCTCGACGAGCTCACGCGTCGTCTGGCCGCGGGTGTCGAACACTCGCGCGAGCAAGTCGAGCCTTCCGTCGGCTACGTCCGTCACATCGTGCGCGACGATCCGTTGAGCGTGCACCGTTACAACGAATCATGGATCGTGACGAGCCGCAGGGCCGAGCGTGCGGTGACTATCACGAACATGGAGAACGAGGAGTCGGTCGAGCGCCTTCAGAAGAAGCTGATCTCCATGGGGGTCGAACGAGCACTCGAGCGCGCGGGGGCCAAGCCCGGCGACGACGTGGTCATCGGAGGCATCTCGTTCACGTTCGAGCCGGAGAGCTCAGACGGGGAGGGCGATGGCGCGCGTCAGGCGTAGCTCAGATTGTTCACATTCATGACCGGAGCGCGTCACACAGGCTCAACCTGGCCTTTCTAGGCTGCTTGGCAGTGTCCCGGTTTCTGCGGTCCCGCCCGGCCGGACCCGCGGGCAAGAGGACAGGAAGGGGTCTTGTCCCCCAGGCCTCCCTTCCAAGGACGCGTGTGGCATGGGGGGTCATGTTGGCCCCCCATTGCCATGCGGGGCTGGGGAACTGAAGGGGGAATGCGTATCCTGAAACGACAATGAGCGAGCAGGCCTTCTTGCCAGAGGATCGTTACTTCAACCGGGAGCTGTCATGGGTTGACTTCAACGCCCGCGTGCTCGCTCTGGCGGAGGATCCCGAACAGCCACTTCTCGAGCGTGTGAAGTTTCTCGCGATCTTCGCCGGGAACCTGGACGAGTTCTACATGGTCCGTGTCGCGGGACTCAAACGGCAGGTCGAGGCCGGGTTGTCCAGCCGGAGCTCTGACGGGATGACTCCTCGCGAGCAACTCGCCGCAATCGCCGAGAGGGTGGAGCCGCTCGTGCATCGTCAGGACCGCCTGTTTCTCGACGAGATCCTGCCGGCTTTGGGGAAGGAGGAAGTCGAGGTTCTCCGCTGGTCGGACCTCGAGGATTCGCAGCGCGGCGAGATCAACGAGGTCTTCCGGGACCAGATCTTTCCAGTGCTTACGCCGCTGGCTGTCGACCCGGGACACCCTTTTCCTTACATCTCGAATCTCTCGCTGAACCTGGCCGTGATGATGAACGAACCCGAAAGTGACCGCACCCACTTTGCGCGGGTCAAGGTCCCTCCGCTGCTCCCTCGTTTCATCGAGCTATCCGAGGGCCAGATCTTCGTGCCGATCGAGGACGTGATCGCGGCGAACCTCGACCAGCTCTTCGCCGGAATGAACGTCGTCGAGCACTTTTACTTCAGGGTCTCGCGCAACGCCGACCTAGAGGTCAACGACGACGGAGCCGAGGACCTGCTGCTGGCGCTCGAAGAGGAGCTTCGCAAGCGCCGGTTCAGCCCAGCGGTACGGCTGGAGATCGAAGACAGCATGCCCGACCACGTGCTCGACCTTCTTCGTCGAGAGCTCGAGGTCGGCGAGGAGGACGTGCACAAGCTGGCCGGTCCGGTCGATCTCACCGGACTTTGGGACCTTTACGGCATCGAACGACCCGAGCTCAAGTTCCCCGCTTTCCACCCCACCGTCAGTCCCGGTCTCCAGTTATCGGACGGAGGTGTCGCAGAGATTTTCGAGGTGCTCAGAAGGAAGGACATTCTCGTGCACCATCCCTACGAGTCCTTTGCGACCAGCGTCGAGGCTCTCGTCGAGCAAGCCGCCGACGATCCCGACGTGCTGGCGATCAAGCAGACGCTCTACCGCACATCGGGTGACAGTCCCATCGTCAACGCGCTGATCGATGCTGCGCAGTCGGGCAAGCAGGTCGTGGTCCTCGTCGAGATCAAGGCGCGCTTCGACGAGCGCGCCAACATCAACTGGGCGCGTGCCTTGGAGCAGGCGGGATGCCACGTGGTCTACGGCCTCGTGGGTCTGAAAACCCACGCCAAGCTGTGTCTCATCGTTCGGCAGGAGAAGAACAAGCTGCGACGCTACGTCCACGTCGGAACCGGCAATTACAACCCCAAGACAGCCCGCATCTATGAAGACCTGGGATTGTTGACGGCCGACGCCGAGATCGGGGCGGAGGTCAGTCACCTCTTCAACTTCCTCACCGGATATTCTCGCCACACTCAGTACAAGTGGATTCTGGCGGCGCCCTACGGCCTGCGCGAGCAGATCATCTCGTTGATCGAACGCGAGACCGAGCTACACACAGCCGAGCGGCCCGGTTACATCGCAATGAAGCTGAACAGTCTCGTCGACGAAACCGTTATCGACGCGCTCTACGTGGCCTCACGGACCGGCGTGAAGGTCGACCTGATGATCCGCGGAATCTGTTCGCTCAAACCCGGCGTTCCGGGCCTCAGTGAGAACATTCGGGCCCGAAGCATCCTCGGCCGCTTCCTCGAGCACTCGCGCATCTTCCAATTCGGAAATGGGGGTCGAGACGAGTTTTTCATCGGCAGCGCCGACATGATGCAGCGTAACCTGGACCGGCGAGTGGAGGCCGTCGTCAGCGTCAGGGACAAGATGCTGAAGGACCGCCTCAAGGAGATCCTGAGGGTCTCCTTCGCAGACAACTCTTTAGCGTGGGAACTCGACGGTGAAGGTCGTTGGGTCAAGCTTCAGTCCACCGACGAAGAGGTGGTCAACCTGCAGGAAGTGCTGATGCGTCGCGCGGTCCAGAATGCGTGAGACCGAGCGAAAGCTCGCGGTCCACGGGCCCTTCGACCTTCCCGACCTGAGCCAACTAGAAGACGTCGGCTCGGTCGCCGAGGCTTCGCAGCAGCGTCTGCGCGCCACCTACTACGACACCGAGGACCTGCGCCTCGCACGCAGCGGCATCACGTTACGGTATCGGTCAGGCGAGGGCGGGGGACCCGTCTGGACGGTCAAGCTACCGATCGACGGCGCCGCGTATGCGCGCGACGAGATCAATGTCGAGGGGTCTGGATCGTCGGTCCCGCGCGAAGCGTCCGACCTGGTCACGGCCTTCGTACGCTCCGAACCTCTGGTCGCGGTCACTCGCATCCACACGCGACGCAAGCGCCTGAACCTGTTGAACGGATCGGGCGATGTCGGAACGGAGGTCGTCGACGACGAGGTGTCGGTGGTCGAGGGCAGTCGGGTGGTGGCCCGCTTTCGAGAGTTGGAGGTGGAGGACAAGGGCGCGGGTCCGGAAGCGGTCGAAAGAATCGCAGCCGTCCTCGAGGAGGCGGGGGCCGTTGCGGGCGACTCGACCCCTAAGGCGATCCGGGCTCTCGGCGCTCGTGCGAGCGCCATGCCCGACGTCGTCCCTCCCAGGAGGATCTCGCCCAAGGAACCGGCGGGTCGGGCCGTCGAAACGAGCCTAGCGAGCGGTATCCACCGCATGGTCGCCAACGATCCCGGCACTCGTCTGGGATCCGAGGAAGCCGTGCACCAGATGCGCGTTGCGGCGCGCCGGATGCGGAGCGATCTCAGGACCTTCGGCCCCTTGGTCGACGAGACCTGGGCGCAGTCGCTGGTGGCCGAACTCAAGTGGATCGCCGACAGGCTCGGAGAGGTTCGAGATCTCGACGTGATGCAGGCGCGTCTGCGAAAGGCCGGTGGTGGCATGGAGGACTCGCTCGATTCCCTGTTCGCGTCGATGGACCTCAAGCACGAGGTCGCACGGGCCCATCTCTTGGAGGGCTTGCGGTCCAATCGCTTTGTGTTACTTCTGGACCGGCTGGTAGAAGCAACCCACAGTCCGATTCTCACGGGTGCTGCCTCCGATCAAACCTGCTCGGAGGCTCTGCCTCCACTGGTCAGGGAGGCTTGGCGCAAACTCGCCAGACGCGCTCGCTCGCTGCGGCCCGGCGACCCCGACGAGGACTTTCACCGAGTTCGAATACTCGCCAAGCGAGCTCGCTATGCCGGCGAGGCGGTTGCTCCTTCGCTCGGAAAGAAGGTCGGCAAGGAGGCCCGTACCTTCGCGACTCGCTGTGCCGACGTTCAAGATGTGCTCGGCACGCTTCAGGATGCCGTAGTTTCTGCCGGCATGGTTAGACATCTCGCCGCGGAGCACCCGGAAGACGGAACCTTCAACCTCGCTCTCGGCAGATTGCTGGAACGCCAGGAGCACACGACTCGGGAGGCCAAACAGAGCTTCCCCAAGGTTTGGTCGTCGCTCGACAAGCCGAAGAATCTCGGATGGTTAGAGAACTAGTGATCCGGTGAGTCGAAACGAGCACGTAATCAAGGCCGCCGGCGGAGTCGTGTGGCGAACCAAGTCGGCTAATGAAGATCCCAACGACGTCGAGGTCGCGATCGTTCACCGGCCCCAGTACGACGATTGGAGCATTCCCAAGGGTAAGTGCGCGCGCGGCGAACCTCTCGTCGAATGCGCTATACGCGAGGTCTTCGAGGAAACCGGCTATCGGGTACTCATGGGGCGCTACCTGGGCGAGGCCCACTACATGAAGGTCTCGGCGGGTGTGGATCGGCCGAAGGTCGTTTACTACTGGTCGCTGCGCGCGGACGGCGGTCTGTTCACTCCGACGCAGGAGGTCGATGGCCTGCGATGGCTAACCATCGATGACGCACGGGCGATGCTCACCCGTTCGACGGACGAGGAGATCCTCGATCGCTTCGCCGGGGGCCCGATCTTCACCTCCACGGTGCTGCTCGTTCGCCATGCGAGCGCGGGGAGTCGCTCGGATTGGGAGGGGGACGACCGTGTGCGACCACTCGATTCAAAGGGGTGGGAGCAGGCCGAGCAGCTGGTTCGGCTCCTGTCGCGCTTTGGTGTGCGCAGGATCATCTCGGCCGACTTCGTGCGGTGCGTCCAGACGGTCGAGCCGCTGAGCGAGGCGATCGGCGTTCCGGTCGAGGAGGAGCCCTTGAAAAGTGAGCTCGGCTACCCCGGAAACGAGGCGGCGGCGCTCGACTTCGTTCGCTCGGTGGGCACCCCCGACGGTGCCGTGGTCATCTCGAGCCAGGGGGGTGTCGTCCCGGATCTGCTCGAACGGCTTGCGAAAGAGGACGACTACGACCTACCGCAGGACATCGAGACCAAGAAGGGCAGCACGTGGTCGCTCAGCTTCGAAGGACCCCGCCTGGTGGCGGCGGAATACTTCCCCCCGCCGGAAGTCGGCCCCTGACGACCGAGTCACTCTTTAGACCGGCCCTCGAACCGCCGATGGACCTGTTGTAAGAGTTGCTATCCGTTTCTTTCTGTCCCGTTTCGGGTTGACTAGAGGGCTGTGAAGCGTCTTGGCATCATGGGAGGCACATTTGATCCCCCTCACCAGGGGCATCTCCTCGCGGCATCCGAGGTCCTGCACCACCTGGACCTCGAGCGTGTCATGTTCGTGGTTGCCGGCGACCCGTGGCAGAAGCACACGGTCGCCCCGGCTGAGGACCGCTACCTCATGACGGTTCTGGCGACGGAGTCCCATGCTCGCTTCGAGGTCTCGCGGGTCGAGATCGATCGGAGTGGCCCCACCTATACCTCGGACACAATGGAGACACTCCATGGCTTCTACGGCGGCGAGGTCGAGCTCACCTTCATCGCCGGGGCCGACACGGTTCTCGGCATGGGTACGTGGGAGAAGCTCGATCGGCTGGCGCAGATTGCGGAGGTCGTCGCCGTCTCTCGCTCGGGGATCGATCTTGCCGAAATTCATCCCGGCCCCGGGTGGCCGAAGATTCACGTAGTCGAGATGCCCGAGGTGGCCGTCTCTTCGACCGAGATCCGGGACCGGATACGCAAGAGCCTGCCCATAGATTTCCTGGTGTCACCCGACGTTGCGGCCTATATTGCCGAACACGGGCTCTATCGGGGCGAGAGGATCTCAGATGGCTGAGAGACGAGGTCGCCACAGCGCGGGCCGCAAGCCTCGGCGCAAGAGCCCAGTGCCCGCCTCCCCGCAAGGTCGTCGGAGCGCCGGGCCCCGGAGGTCTGCCCTGTCTCGGCGTCGCAAGACCTTTCGGAAGCGCTCTTTTGCCGGTGGAGGCGCCGTCATGTTCGCCGTCGCCGCGGTACTCGTTGTGGTTGCGGTCATCGCCGGGACGAATGCAGTAGTTGATCGTGGAGGAGACGATCCTGGCGACGATCGGACCCGCTCGGCCGGCGCCGGGGATCGGACGACCTACCTGGTGATTGGCACGGAGACATCGAGCAGCGGACTCGAAGTGAGCTGGATGACGCTCATCGGAGTCGATCCTTCAGCGTCCAGGGCATCGATCGCCTACGTTCCGGCGCACACGGCCTACGAGGTTCCGGGTCAAGGGCTCCAGGGCATCGGTGAGGCACTCAGCACGGGCGGAACCTCGCTCGTCGCGCTGAGCGTCGAGAACATGCTCGGCGTCCCAATCGACCACCTGATCGAACTGCCCGCCACCGATGCGGAGGCCCTCTTCGAGCAAACCGGCGATCTGACCGTCAACGTCCCCCAGGAGGTACGTGTGTCCGCCGGAGCCGACACCGCTCAGGTTCTCTTCGATGCCGGCGAGCAGGTTCTTCCACCTCGTTTCCAGACCGATCTTCTCTACGAGGTCGGACTTGACGCAGACGAGACCGAGCTGGGCTCACGCCACCTCGCGTTCTGGCAGGCCTTCGTCGAGACTCATTCCGCCGACCCTCAAGCTCTGGAATCCGCAATGGAGGCAGCCACGGGAGCGCTCGATTCCTCCGATTCGTCCCCCGCGGAGCAGGCCTCTTTCTTCACCGAACTCGTCTCGCTTCCGCCGGAGGACGTAACCATCTCGTCTCTGCCGGTCGAGGAGGAGGTCACTGGCGAGACGGAGCTGTACTCGATCAGCGATGCCGACATTCGCTCGTTCGTCGGGGAGACCTTCGGCGAGGTGCCGAACGCAGGCGAGGAGGTCAGGGTCCAGATCCTGAATGGGAACGGCCAGCCGGGCATGGCTCAGGCGGTCGCCGAGAGGCTGGTCGGCAAGGGCTACAGGGTCGCCCTCTCGGGCAACGCGAACGAGCTCGACTACGAGGACACCCGGATCGTGATCTACGAATCTACGCCCGAGGCCCAGGCGGCGGGGGAGCGCGCCCGAGAGCTGCTCGGGGTCGGAAACTTACAGGTTTCCGTGCAGCAGCAGGGTATCGTGGACCTCACGATCGTCGTTGGGAAGGATTTCATTGACGCAGCTGAAACAGAAGGCGACTGAGGCCCCCGAGCACCTCGAGGCCGCCGTCGCAGCGGCGGCCGACAAGAAGGCCGAGCGGATCGTCGTCCTGGACGTCTCCCAGACCCTGGCAATCACCGACCACTTCCTGATCTGCAGCGGAAACTCCGAGCGCCAAGTCCATACCATTGCCGACAACGTTGAGCGGCGGCTGCGCGAGGAAAGGGACGTCAAGCCCCTGCGTCGTGAGGGGCACCGAGACTCCCGTTGGGTGGTACTCGACTACGTCGATTTCCTCGTGCACGTGTTCCACCGCGAGGAACGCGACTACTACGATCTCGAGCGCCTTTGGGCGGATGCCCCGGTGCTCGAGTTGCACCAAAGAGAGGATGGCGAGCGATCGTCTCGACGATCGCGAAAGGACGGAAAAGACACAGATGAGCCAGCAGCCACGGCGGAGGCGCCGTAGGAGGCGAGGCCGGGGCGGACAGGGCAAGAAGCCTCAGCAACAACAGGAGTCCGCTTCGCAGCGCTCGCAACGCGAATCCTCACAGCAGCAACCCAAGGCGGAAAACGGTTCTCGGCGGCGTCGCCGCAGGGGGCGCGGCCGGTCGCGCGGTGGCGGCGAGCGCTCGGCCACTCCTGCGAAGTCATCCGAGGACATCGTGCGAGCGCCCAATCGCAAGAGGCCGGACACCCTCACGCTGCCGCCGGACGACCGCCGGCTCGAGGACATCATCGGCTCACTGCAGTCCGAGATGGGGGTTCCGCAGAGTCCTCAGGAGTACCGGTTGACCGTCAAGATCGCCGAGGAGCGAGACGGAAACCATCGGACCCACAGGTCGTCCGAGAAGAACGAAAACGGTGAGTCGAACGGCAAGCCCAAGCGAGAGAAAGCACCCGCCCCGCCGCGCGTTGGGGGCGGGGAGGGTTCCACCGCAGAGGGCCAACCGGGCTCGCCTCGAAAACGACGGTCCCGTCGCCGCAGGCGAGGGGGCCGTAACCGGGGCGGCGGCGGAGGCGGAGGCGGCAACGCACCTAAGGCCTGACCTTCACCCTGGACCCACAGATGTCGCCCATGCACCCTCTTAGGTCCAAGAGAGTTACCGTCCCAAGGCGCTGCTGCGAGCCGCAGGCAAGTCGCCGCAACGACTCGAACCCGAGCTGTTACTCGTAACCGAAGCGACTGGCCCAGAGATCGGAGAGCTGTCGGCGCTCGAGAACATCGTGCTGCACGAGCTCGTGAGTGAGGCCCTCAGTCTCGAAGATGTCTTCCTCAAGATGACGGCGTCTGCCGAGCTCGCCCCGCGCGGCCCGGAGGGTTCCTGATGCACCTCGTGAGAACCGAGTTCCTCAAGCTTCGCACCACGCGCCTGTGGTGGGGGCTCGCGATCGCTCTTCTCGGCCTGTCGGCGTTGATCGCGGTCCTGACGCTTGTCTTCGCAGACGAAACACCTGGGTTCTCCTTGAGCGAAGAACTCGCGCAACGGAGCCTCTTCACGTCGGCGGGTTTCAATGCGACTTTCGCGCTCGTCTTCGGCACCATCGGAATGGCCGGCGAGTACAAGCAGGGCACCATCACCCCGACCTTCTTGGCCGCTCCCCAACGCTGGCGCGTGATTTTCGCGTACGTGGATCTCGCAATCAAAGACGTCTTACCGGCGAGCGAGATCTTCGAGTTGCTTGGCGAGAGCACTGCGACGGCCGTTTTCTCATCGGAGGGGCTGGCTCCATCCTGTCGGGAACGCCGAACCTTGGCGCCACGCTGTCGCTGTGGGCGGCCGCGGGCGTCCTGGCGGCTTGGTGCCTGGCGTTGTTGTCCTTGGGCAGCCTTGTTACGGAACGCAAGGACATCACCTGACGGACTCTCTGGCAGGAGCTAAAGACTGCCTCTGCTAGCATCGATGTCTCTCTTGGGCCCGTAGCTCACTTGGTAGAGTGCCGCCATGGCATGGCGGAGGTAACCGGTTCGATCCCGGTCGGGTCCACCCCCAAACAGCAGATTTCTCCCATCTGCAGAGTCTGCCGGACTACAATGGACCACATGATGATCCGAAGTCGCAGACCGATAAACAGGGACTACCCGAGCTCCGGCCCCCGTCCGCAGCCCAAACCGCCGTCTAAGTAACGCGCCTCCGAGCGATCTTGATCAACCATGATCGCCAAGGAGGGAGGGCCTCAATTAGCTCCATCTCACTTCTTAGAAAGCTACTGAGGTCATCGTCGGAGGGAACCAGTTCCTCTCGCTTCGTATCAAGACGCCGAGCATCTTCTGCTATGAACTTGTCCGTTAGCTTTGTGTAGTCCTCATACACGGTCTCATCATCTGCTTGGAAGATTTCAACAATCGGCCGGCAAACATGCCACCATTGGACCGCGGGTGCAGAGAAGTTAATCCAGGCATCCTCCAGCGGGAGTGTCTTGGATCTGACCACCAGGTAGCCAAGCAGCTCGAACATATTCAGCAGATCGAGAACCGCATACGGCACATCATGTAACTGATGGGGCCGACTTGGAAAGGTTTCCAAGAGGAGTGAAGCGGCTTCTGCTCGACGGGCCCTGAACTCCGGGCTATCCCAAGTGTCGATAAGCCGCCACATGTTTTCAATCCCCAATTGGCGACGGACTCTTCTTGCCTCAAAGAAGACCGCCCCAGCCGCGACGACAGCAGCAAGTACCGCCGCGACAGCCGTGATGAGCGTTGGAAGGTTGGTTCCGGCCGCCGACAACTGCTCACCTCCAACCAAAAGACCCATCGAAAGACAGTAAGTCAGTCGATAGCTGCCGCAAACCCTGCTCCCAGAACGACCCTCGGCTAACTGTGACTCGGCAATGCCGCCCGCAGGTGCTCGTGCACCGATCTGATAGCCGCCGAGCCCTCGCCGACCGCTGACGCGACTCGCTTGATTGAGCCGTGTCTCACATCTCCGGCTGCAAAGACACCGAGCATGCTCGTCTCTAGCGGCAGCGGGCGATCGGGGGACGATCCCGGTGCGTGCGATACGTCGTCGCCGGTGAGTACGAAGCCCCAGCGGTCGCGTTCGATCTCGTCGGGCAGCCAGTCCGTGTATGGCTCGGCGCCGATCATGATGAACAGCGCGTCTGCTTCGACTCGCTCATCGACTCCGGAGTCGAGATCGCTGAGAACGAGATGCTGGAGGCGGCCGTCGCCGCCACCGTCGACAACCTGACTTCGGAGTCTCACGTCGAGGTTCGGAGCGGCTTCAACTTCCTTGATGAGGTAATCCGACATGGTCTCGACGAGAGATTGACTTCGAACGACTATGGAAACGGAGGCGGCGTGCTTGGCGAGATGAATGGCGGCCTGTCCGGCCGAGTTGCCTCCGCCGACGATGAACACGCGCCGGCCCCTCAGGGCGTGCGCCTCCGATGCAGCCGCGCCGTAGAAGACGCCGGCCCCCACAAGGTCCTCCAAAGGCTTCACGCCCAGCCGACGATAGGAAACTCCGTTCGCCAGCACGATCGCGGTCGTCCCTACCTGCTGGCCCCCGGAGAGCGTCACCACCAAACCTGCGCCCCCACGCTCGATCGCGGTTACCTCCTGCATCATCAGGAAGGTGGTGCCGAAGACCCACGCCTGCTGATAGGCCTGAGCGGCGAGCTCGGACCCACTGATTCCGCGGGCAAAGCCCAGGTAGTTACGAATCATCGAGCTGCTTCCTGCCTGTCCGCCGACGACTCCCCGCTCCACTACGAGCGTCTTGATTCCCTCGGAGGCTCCGTACACGGCGGCAGCCAAACCCGCGGGCCCCGATCCGATTACGACGGCGCCAAAGGTCTCGTTCCCATCGAGATGGGTCTTGAGACCGCACGCCTCCGCCATCGCGGCGTCGGTCGGATTCTCGAGGAACTCACCACCGTGAGTCACGGCAACGGGCAACGCAGCATCGTGGCGATCCTTCAAGAAAGCCCGTCCGTCTGGTGATTCGGCAAGATAGAAGACGTGCTCGATTCGGTGGCGCGAGAGGAAGTTGCGGAGGTCGTACGATCGGCGCGAGCTCTCCTTTCCGACAAGAGTTACACGGACCTCCCCGAGGGGTTTGTTGCGCGCCCACTCGTGAAGAAACGCGGTCACGGTTTTGTGGAAGAACTCGTCTGGAGATCGCCACGGCTTCAGGACGTAGTAGTCGATTTCTCCGAAGGTCATTGCATCCACGATCGCCTTTGCGGTTGCCTCGTCACCCCAGGCCCCCCAGGGAACAAGCAAACCGCGCTTTGTTTCCGAGTCGAGTCCCTTCGCGACCTTCAATAGCTCGACACCGGTCATCGGAGGTGCCCCCTTATCGGCCAACACCAACGCGACGTTGCGACCGGCATTGGTTAGATCGCTGAGAGCGTCGGCGCCTTCGCTCACAGACGACATGCACATGACCTCGTAGTGGCCCCCGTAGCGAGTATGTAACTCGTCGGAGATTCGGGCCAGGTCATCCTGATCGCGGTCAACGACCAGGATCACAGGTTGGTCTTCTTTGGGCTTCGGCGGTCGTGTCATTCGTCCGCCTCAACGTCCTTCTGTGCGTAGGCAACGATTTCCCCTAGCGACATCTGTTGACCCTCGGACCAGATGCTCTCGATGGTCTCCTCCGAGAGAACGCCGGCCACGAGCCCTTTGGGGTCTTCCAGGTCGAGTAACGGGGGCGGAGCACCTCCGCCGTACTCCGTCCGCATCTGGGCCGCCGCGGCTGCAAGCTTGAGACCACGGCGAGGGCGACCGATCGCAATCTCGGTATTTGCTTGGATTTCCAGCGTCGAGGACAGGGTTGAGGCGTCTTTTTGGTTTTCGGGCCTCTCCAAACTCACTCGTATGATCGCGAGCACCCTGTCGTAGTTGCCCGCGATGCGCTCGATCTGCATGAGGACGAACTCTCCCAGTGATTCGCCGAACCAGTTGTGTTGACGCCTGAATGTTTCAAGGGCTTCGCCGGCGAGTTTCGCAGCCACATCCAACTCCCGGTCTTGGATGTAGGACATCGCTAATCCCCACTTCGCGTAGGCCACGTTCGATTCGTCGCCCAGTTCGCTGTACATGGAGAGGCTCCGCTCGTGGATGTCGCGCGACCGTCCCGGATCCCCTTCGATGAGATGCAGGAATCCCAGGTTGTACAACGCTTCGGCGATACCGCGCGGGTCGGCGATGGTTTCGAATGTGGCGAGCGCCTCCTCGTAGTGGAGACGCGTGGTGGCAAAGTCGTTCTGCCAGTAGGTCAGGCTGCCGAGTGCGATCAGAGCCGCCGCTCGCGTAGCCGCATCGTGGTTGCTCTTTGGGTTGGCGATCAGTTCCTTGAGCCACGAACGACCTTCGGCCAGATGTGAACGTATCTGCCAGAAGCGCCACAGATGCCTCGCCATGACAAGGCCCTCTTGAATTTCCCCTGCATCGATGAATCCTCGGAGAGCAGCTCTCAGGTTGTCGTGTTCGAGGTCGAGGCGATCGGGCCAGGAATCATCCTTGAAGATCTCCGACTCGGCCGCCCGCGCCAGGTTTGCGAAGTAGCCGCCGTGAACCATACGAAGAGGCTCGAGTTCACCTCGGTCCTCCAGCGAATTCACCGCATACTCGCGAATCGTCTTCAGCATGATGAAGCGGGTCTGACTCTCGTCCGGATTCCAGGCTCGAACGAGGCTGCTGCTAACCAGAGTCTCGAGTCCGTCGATGACGTCGATACCGAGATTGCCGTCGGGATTGGTCACCGATTCGGCGTCCTCGAGAGCCCACCCTCCTCTGAAGATCCCCAGGCTGCGGAACAGCATCTGGTGCTCTGAATCCAGGAGCTCGTAGCTCCACCCGATCGCGTCCATCAAGGTGCGTTGGCGTTGAGGAATGTCGCGGCCGGGCTTGGACAGGAGCGAGAGGTTGCGGTCGAGCCTCGCCAGTATCTCGCTCGGGGAAAGCAGTCGAGTGCGCGCTGCAGCAAGTTCGATCGCAAGGGGTAGACCGTCGAGTTTTGCGCAGATGGCCGAGATGACCGGCGCGTTGTCATCGGTCAGATTGAAGTCTGGCTTCACGGAACGGGCTCTCTGAAGAAACAGGTCGATGGATTCGTATTCAGAGAGCACGTCGATGGCCGGCAGCCGTTCGGGATCCGGCAGGCTCATCGGCGGCACAGGGTACTCGTGCTCGCCGCTGACTGACAGAGACACCCGACTGGTGACGATCGCTTTGAGACCCGGATCGGTTCGGAGCAGATCCGAGACGACCGGAGCCGCCTCCACCACCTGTTCGAAGTTGTCCAGGATCAGCAGAACGCGCTTGTGCTTGAGGTAATCGGCGACCGTTTCGATGATCGGGCGAGCCCCCTCCTCCCTAAGCGACAGCGCCCCGGCAACCGTGCTGGGAACCAGCTCGGAATCGACGATCGCCGCGAGCCCGACGAAGAAGATCCCGTCCGGAAAGTCGGCCGCCGACATCCGGCCTACCTCGGTCGCCAAGCGCGTCTTCCCGGTGCCTCCGGGGCCGGTGAGAGTGACCAGTCTGTTGTCGGCGAGCAAGGATCGGATGTCCCGAATCTCGACCCGTCTACTCACGAACTCATCCAGATCCGGAGGCAGGTGGAGGGGGTTCCCCAGCGCGGTGGGCGGTGGGAAGTTCGTTGGGAGACCCTCGATACACAGCTGGAAGAGCTGCTCCGGCTCGGCGAGATCCTTGAGCCGGAACCGACCCAGATCAAGTATGCGCACCCCGTTGTCCAGCCGTGCGGAGCGCTGAACCTGGTGCGCCGTCGCCGCCGATAGCAGAACCTGTCCGCCGTGCGCAGCCGCCGAGATCCGGGCCGCCCGATGGACGTCAAGGCCCCCGTAGTTGTCGCCCACCAGCTGAGCTTCGCCCGTGTGCAAGCCCATGCGAACCCACAGCTCGATTCCGCTCTGGTCTCGGTGCTCGGCCAAATCACGCTGCATCTGAGCCGCCGCGTTGACTGCATCGGTCACCGTTTCGAACGCTACGAAGAAGGCGTCTCCCTCGGTTCCGACCTCGACCCCGCTATGACGGGCCAGCACGTCTCTGAGAATTCTGTGATGTTGATTCAGCAGCTCTCCGAAACCGTCTCCAAGCGCGTGAAGTAGCCGAGTGGATCCTTGAATGTCCGTGAAAAGGTAGGTCACGGTTCCGGTGGGTAGCTCGCCCATCTCGACTCAGCCCTCCGTCGGAGCTTCGAGAGGCGGCGACTGCGGAGAAGGCGCTACGGCCTCACGCTTGTCTTCCAAGCTTTCCCGTTGCTTGGCATCTCGATTCGAGACTCCGAGCGAGTTCACCAGCGCTCCTCCGAAGCAGAGGCCGGCGGATATCAACATCGCGATGTGGAAGGCGTCCGTCGATGCTTGCCGGGACGCGGCCACTAACTCCTCATCGGCTGAGTCAGACGGTGCGTTCAAAGGGCTTACCTCGCTTCGTACTTCTGACGAAGACACGTCCACCTCAGGTAACCGCGTCTGTAGTGCTGCGAAGAAACTCGCCGAGACGGCTATGAAAATCAATGCGCCCGCAAGCTGTGGTCCGACGCGCGACACGGCGTTGTTGAACGCGGAGGCTACTCCCGAGTGCTCGACCGGTACGGATCTCATCAGCGCTGTGGTGAGGGGAGCGACCATGACCATCAGACCCACCCCGAAGAGGATCTGACCGGGAAGGAAATCGATCAGATACCCGGACGGAGGCACCAGAGTCGACGGGTCTCCCAACTCCGCCACCCAGGGACTGCTCCCCGAAGGTGTGCGCACGTACCAGAGAAGGCCCAACCCCATCAGAGCCGGCCCCGCGCCCATGAACACGCGCGGGCCGTAGCGATCTGCGAGCGATCCAAAGCGTGTCGAAAACAGCACCAGGAAGAGAGTCGAAGGAATGGTGGCAAGCGCGAACCCGATCTCGTTGTACCCAAGGGTCCCAATCGAAAAGAGGGCCAGGAACTGAATAGTGACGTAGATCGATCCGTAGATGAGCAGGGTCGAGATGTTGGTGATGGTGAAGTTGCGGGATTTGAACAACGAAAGCGGCACGAGTGGATGTGAGGAACGAGACATCAGAATGGGCCACGCCACGGCCGCCAGGCCCCCAATTGCGAGGGCGACGAATGCCGAGCCGTCCTGCCATTGCTCGGATTCCCCGCGAATCGCGCCGACGGTCAATCCACCGACGGCGAGCGCGACTACGAGCGCACCGAGCCAATCGAATCGCCCCTCGGCGTTCTCATCACGACTCTCGGGCACATGCTTGAGAGTCGCCCACAACGCGATCGCCACCAACGGCAGGTTGACGAGAAACGCCATCCGCCACGACACATAGGTGACGAGTGCCCCTCCCACGACGGGGCCCAGAATGGTGGTCGCGGCGGAAGCGCCGGCCCAGATACCGAAGGCCCGCCCCTGCTCCTCGCCCTCGAAGCTCGCCGTGATGATGGCCAGCGAGCCGGGAACGAGAAGGGCACCGGCGGCACCCTGGAGGACGCGCGCAACGACGAGGAACTCCATGCTGACCGCGAGGCCGCAGAGGAGAGAGGTGAGCCCGAACCCGGCGAGCCCGATCGCGAACATCCGGCGGCGACCCAGGAAATCGGTCAGTGCGCCCGCCAGAATCAACAGCGCGCTGAGCGCCAGCAGGTAGCCGTAGTAAACGTATGACTGGGCCTCGAGCTTTCCCAAGAATGTGCTCGAAAGCTCGTTGCCGATCTTGGGCAGAACGACCGGGACGATCGTGGAATCGAGGAACACGATCCCTGACCCAAGAACAACAGAAACTAGAATCCAGCGTCTACCCGGCATGCACCTCCATCGGCCCGCAGTCCTATGAGCGATTATCAGAGGCGCTTTTTAGCAAGTCAACGCCGGAACACCTACCGGAACAGGGTGCATTAAGGGCAAGTGGCGCGAAAAATTAGCGCTTCTCAGCACAACGAACGCAAAGGACGGCCCAGGGCAGAATCTCGAGTCGCTCCGAAGGGATCTGGGCGCCGCACCGATCGCAGGTTCCGTAGTTGCTCTCGTCAATCTTTTCGAGAGCGCGGGTGACATCGGCGAGCAAGGCCTGCAACTGGTCGTAGGCCTCGACCTGCACCAGGCGGTCGACCGCCATGGATGTGCCCTCACCCACTCTCTTGCCGAACGAGATGTTGCTGATCTCCTCGGGAGGGGCCGCCATTCGCTCTAGCTCGGCGGTGAGCTCGGCTTTGTGGGTAGTGAGCCTTGCCTGGGTGGAGTCCATGTCCCTCTCATTATCCCCGGGCAGCCTTCACCACCTGGGCCCACGAGGTTTATGACCCCCAACTAGTGGTTACGAACGAGTAAGTTACGCCTACGTAACAAATCGGGGCGATCGCCTAGGTCGCCGACCGATCGACTCGCGGAGGGACGATGGCCCAGGTACTCGAACGAAACACCGACGCCCAAAGACCGACCGCCCCCAAGGCGGTACAGGGAACGGTCATGCTCGACGACCACAATGCCCGGTTCCAACGACGGATGATTCTTGTGATCACGATCATCCCGTTCGTCGGTTTCATTGGAGCCCTCGTGTCGATGTGGGGCTGGGGAGTGAGCGCCGTCGATTTCGGCATCTTCCTCGGTTTCTATCTCTTCACGGGGTTCGGCATCACAGCCGGCTATCACCGTCTCTTCACGCACAGAAGCTTCGAGGCCGGTCCGCGCCTGCGGGCCGGCCTGGCCTTCGCCGGCTCGATGGCCGTGGAAGGATCGGTGATCTCCTGGGTTGCGAACCACCGGCGACACCATGCCTACGCCGACAAGGAGGGCGACCCTCACAGCCCGCATCTCGACGAAGGCGAGGGCATGGCCGGCATCGTCAAAGGGCTGTGGCACGCGCACGTTGGCTGGCTGTTCGACGACGAGAAGACGGATGTGGCTCGCTGGGCCCCCGACCTCGCCAAGGAGGAGCGCATCATCAAGATCGACAAGAGCTTCCCGTGGGTCGTTGTACTTAGCTTCGTCGCTCCGGCGCTGCTCGGTCTCGCGCTCACCCAGTCGTTCTGGGGCATGGTGACCGCGTTTCTGTGGGGAAGCCTGGCGCGCATCTTCATGCTCCATCACGTCACCTGGAGCATCAATTCGATCTGTCACTTCTACGGCAAGCGTGATTTCGAGACGACCGACTACTCCACGAACAATTGGGTGCTGTCAGTCATCTCGTTCGGCGAAAGCTGGCACAACAACCACCATGCCTTTCCGACTTCAGCGGTGCACGGGATCGGCAAGTATCAATTCGATGTCAGCGCCCTGGTTATCCGTGGCTTTGCCAAGCTGGGGTTGGCACGCAATGTCAAGACCGTGTCGCTCAAGCAGCTCGAGAACAAGCAGGCGTAACCGCGCGCGGGACACAACGTGAGCAGGGACAAAGCGGCGCGCCCGCATGTCGGGACAGGAGCGGCGCGAACAACTCATCGATGTCGGGCGCAGCATTTTCGTCCAGAGGGTTTCCAAGAAGGCCACCACCCAACCTTGACGGGATCGATCCATTCGCCGCCAAGGTCCCACGAAGGCGAACAAGCTACTGCGAGCGACCTCGGGCCCGACCACGCCAGTGCGCAGGAAAACTACGTCAACTGTGGGTACCTGAACACTCAGGGGCGTTGTTTGCTGACCCAGCGTCATTAAGCAACGGGGATTGCGGTCAAGGCTACGAGCCGGCCCTTAGGGCCGGCCCGTACGCGTTTTCCCTGCGGTCCGGCCGAGCCCGCCCCGCGTCATGCCTTGAGGTGCTTGTCGAAGAACTCGAGCAGGATCTCGAAGCGCTGGACTCTGTGCAGGGGGCTACCGGAACGGGACAGCTCGTGCGACTCACCCGGAAACCGGACGAACTCGACGTCGCGTTCTAGCAGCCTCAAGGTCGTGAACAGTTGTTCGCCCTGCTCGATGTCGCAGCGGAGGTCTAACTCCGAATGCATGATGAGCAACGGGGTCGTGATATTCGTCGCATAGCTCAACGGCGAGATCTTCAACCAGGCCTCCGGGTCCTCGAAAACGAAGGAGCCGATGTAGCCCTTGAATGCCCATCCCCAGTCGCTCGATCCGTGCATCGAGTACCACGAGTTAACCGCGCGCTCGGAGCACGCGGCCTTGAACCGATCCGAGTGGGCAATCATCCACGAGGTCATGTAGCCCCCGTACGAGCCGCCCATGACGCCGAGTCGAGTCGAATCGCAGAAGTCGTAGCGTTCGAGCGCCGTGTCCAGGACGGCTTGGACATCCTGGTGGTCGACGGAACCCATTCCGGGCCCCCCTTCACTCGGCCCCCGTATCGCGCGCGCCCACGCCTCGGAGTAGCCAGACGAGCCGCGCGGGTTCGAGTACACGACGACATAGCCGGCGCCCGCGTACACCTGGAACTCGTCGAAGAACCTGTTGCCGTACTGAGAAAACGGACCTCCGTGAATATTCAGCAGCACGGGGTACTTCTTGTTCTCCTCGAATCCGGCGGGGCGCATGATCCACGCCTCCACCTCGGTGCCGTCCTTCGACGTGGCGATGAAGCGCTCGGGTGAGACGAGCTCGCGCTCATCGATAAAGTCTCGACCGACGTTCGTAAGTCTCTTGTCACCGTTGAAGAGCTCCGACATCGTGGTGGGCTCGCTGGTGGAGTACACGATGGTGTCACCCGCGATGTCGTATCCCGTGATGCCGAGAGTTCCGCCCCGGACCAAGTCTGGCTCGCGTGACCCGTCGGATGCCACTGAGTAGAGATGCCAGTTTCCGTGGTCCTCGATGCAGAAGAGCAGGTCGTCGTCGCGCCACAGCGGCTCTCTCAGCTGAGGGAACGGAACGCACAGGCGGTCGAGCGATGTCGTGAGGACTTGCTGCTCCCTCGACGCGACCTCCAATACCGCGATCTGTGCGTGTCGAGGCTCGTCGAAGACCTCGGAGGAGTAGTGGTGGGCCAGGCGCGTTCCGTCGGGCGACCAGGAGGGGGCCCACGCGCTCGTCTCCGGACCGGTTAGAACCTCGGGTTCCCCTCCCGAGGCAGCCACCACATAGAGACCGGTCGTCGGCTCTATGTCCCAGTTGTCGTGCCGGGCCGAGGTGAACGCGATGCGGTCGCCGTCCGGGGACCAGGCGGGGGCCGAGTCTTCGAAGTCTCTGAAGGTGAGCTGGGTCGGCTCGGCCGATCCATCGGCGGGGACGGTGAATAAATGCCGGCGCCGCCCTGCGGTCCAACCAACGTTGTCGAGCCGAAACTGCAACCGCGTGAGGCGCTGGGGGGGACGAGTCTGATCATCTTCTTGCGCCTCGAGATCCGGCACCCGCGCGCTAAAGGCGATCTTCGTCCCGTCCGGCGACCAGTCGAGCTCCTCGACGTCCTCCGAGAGTTCCGTGAGCTGAACCGCTTCGCCTCCCTCGATCGGGATCACGAACAGCTGCATCGACTTCGATGCGCGCTTCGAGGTGAACGCGATGCGACTTCCGTCGGGGGACCACACGGGGGCCGAGTCGCGAGTCCTTCCCGACGTGAACTGACGAGGCTCGGCCGAGCCGTCCGCCGGGGCGAGCCAGATCGAGCCTCGGTACTCGTTGGCCGGACCGTCGATGGTGGAGAGCTCGTAGGCAACGGTTCGGCCGTCGGGGGATAGGCGCGGACTCCCCACATCGGTGAGCTCGTAGACATCTTTCGGAACCATGCCCGTCATAGATCAGTCCCCCGATTGGCGCTCGAGTCGTATTCGCATTGCATCGGTCCTACCATTTCTTCCATATGTCTACCTTCTTCAGACATCTGTGCGGCCTGCTCCTACTGCTCTGTCTTGCTCCCGGCTGCAACTCTGAGTCGCCGGACCTCGTGGCGCCACGCTCCGACGCTCCCTCGACCACCTGCTCGAACGAAGAGGAAATGCGAGCGGATGGGTCGGCGCGCAGAGGGGGGACGAGCGGGGACGTCACCGGCGACGGCGCCGCGGACGAGGTCTTCATCGCGGTCGACGAGGAGGCCGAGATCGGCTGTCGCGCGTTGTTGTTCGTGAGGTCCGACGGAGGCACGCGCGCCGCCTCTCTTGACGTGGAGGACACCGACTTGGGGCTTGGTTTGCCCGCTCTCTCAGGTCTCAAGCAAATCGACGGCGACGGCGGGAGCGACGTCATTGTGGACATGGCCGCGGGAGCATCGACCCTGTTCGCGGGCGTTTTTGTCTTCGCCGACGGGGGCCTGGACCAAATTCGGATCGAGGGCAGTCAGCCACCGGCCGAGAACCTCTTCGCGCATGGCGGGGGAATCGCGCAGCTGAGCGCGGCCGGCTGCGCGGCCGAGGGCGTCATCGTGTCGACAGCGGTGGCCGAGGGACGTCGTTACCGGGTCGACCGGCACACCTACGAGTTCGACAGGGCCGTGCTCGCGCGCAACCCAGCCATGGACGAAACGGAGCGGCTGAGGCTCGAGATGATCCCCCGCTCCTTTCCCGAGTTCGCCGGGCCCCCGTTCTCGAGCTGCCCCGACGCATAGGTCGCCGCCTCCAACCATTTAGGGTTGCCGTCATGAAGGAGCACTACGACTTCAAGGCGATCGAGGACCGCTACAAGCGGGCCTGGATTGACGACGAGCTGTGGAAGGCACCGGACAAACCGGACCACGAGCGGAAGCGCTACCTCGTCACGATGTTTCCGTACCCCTCAGGCGACCTTCACATGGGGCACGTCGAGATCTTCGCGATCCACGACGCGATCGCCCGCTTCGCACGGATGCGCGGCTGTGACGTGCTGAACCCGATCGGCTGGGACGCTTTCGGGCTACCCGCGGAAAACGCGGCCATTCGCCGGGGCGTCGATCCCAAGAAATGGACCTACGACAACATCAACATGCACCGCGCGTCGATGGAACATCTCGGTTTGAGCTTCGACTGGACCAGGGTGTTCTATACCTGCGAGCCAGGCTTCTACAAATGGAACCAGTGGTTGTTCCTTCGCTTCTTCGAGCGAGGACTTGCCTACCGCAAACAAGCCGGCGCGTGGTGGTGCCCCAACGACAAGACGGTCCTCGCCAACGAGCAGGTGATAGCGGGCCGGTGCGAGCGCTGCGGAGCCGAGGTCATCAAGCGTTACCTCACGCAGTGGTTCTTCAAGATCACCGACTACGCCGACCGCTTGATCGACGATCTCGACGTAAACGAGGGTTGGACCGAGCGACTCAAGATGATTCAGCGCAACTGGATCGGTCGCTCCTACGGGGCCGAGGTCGATTTCCCTATCGAGGGCCGGGACGAACAGATCACCGTGTTCACGACGCGCCCCGACACCCTGTGGGGAGCGACTTTCTTCGTAGTTGCCCCCGAGCATCCACTGGCCGAGGAGCTGGTCGCGGGCACACCCGTGGCGAAGCAACTGGCCACCTTCAAGGACGAGGTCTCTCATTTGAGCGAGATCGATCGCACGTCCACCGAACGCCCCAAGAAGGGACTATTCCTCGAACGCTATGCAATCAATCCGGTCAATGACGAGCGCATACCCATATGGGTAGCGGACTACGTGCTTATGGACTACGGCACCGGAGCGATCATGGCGGTGCCGGCGCACGACCAGCGAGACTTCGAGTTCGCACGCACCTACGGACTGGACATTCGGGTCGTGATTCAATCCTCCAACGCGTCTCTGGATGCGGACAGCATGACCGAGGCCTATCCGCACGACGGCGTCATGGTGAACTCCGACGGTTTTGACGGAACGCCCGCTTCCGAATCGGTCGCGGCGGTCACCGAGTGGCTCGAATCCAAGGGCAAGGGGCGTCCGGCGAAGAACTTCCGGCTGCGAGACTGGCTGATAAGCCGCCAGCGTTACTGGGGCACGCCCATCCCCATCGTGCATTGCGAGGACTGCGGCGAGGTTGCTGTGCCGTACGAGGAGCTCCCGATCGAGCTCCCGGAGAACGTTGATTTCAATCCGACCGGGGAGGCCTCGCCTCTCTCAACGGCGGAGGATTGGGTCAATACGACCTGTCCGAAGTGTGGAGCGCCAGCGCTTCGAGAGACGGACACCATGGACACGTTCGTGGACTCGTCCTGGTACTTCCTGCGCTATTTGGACCCCCACAACGACGAGGCCCCGTTCGATCCGGACAAGGCAAATGCGTGGATGGCGATGGACCAGTACAGCGGTGGAATCACGCATGCGGTCATGCACCTCATCTACGCGCGGTTCTTCCAAAAGGTCCTGATGGACATGGGCATGCTGAATGACCCCGAGCCGTTCCCGCGGTTGCTCAATCAAGGCATGGTCACGATGGGCGGCAAGGCTATGAGCAAATCGCGCGGAAATATCGTCGAGCCCGTCGAGGCGTTCGACCGCTACGGAGCGGACGCACTGCGTCTATACATGCTGTTCTCCGGGCCTCCGGAACAGGACTTCGACTGGCCCCCCGAGGGCGTGGAGGCCATCGGACGCGTGACATGGCCATGGCTCCAGCGCGTCTGGCGGTTGAGCGAAGAGGTGCGAACGCTCGACGATGAGGGTGGCGCGGGAGGAACGCTCGAGGCCGAGCTCCGCAGGGCGCTGCACCGAACGATCAAGGTCGTTACGCGCGACTACGAGGCGTTCTCCTTCAACACCGCGATCGCTCGTATGCAGGAGCTGGTGAACGAGGCGTTCCGCTACAGAGGGGCCGGCGGGTCGAACAGAGCGGTGATGACCGAGCTGGTCGAGTCTCTGTTGAAGATGCTCGCACCGATGGCTCCCTATCTGACCGAGGAGCAGTGGCAGCGCTTCGGCCATGAGGGTTCGATCCACCTGTCCTCGTGGCCGGCGTTCCAGGAGGACCTCGCCGCAAAGAGCGAGGTCACGATGATCGTGCAGGTCAACGGCAAGGTGCGCGAGACCATCGAGGTGCCGGTGTCGATCACCGAGGACGAGATGCGCGAGCGTGCCCTCGGCTCCGACAAGATAAAGGGCTACCTGGACGGCAAGGAGCCCACGAAGGTAATCGTCAAGCCCCCGAAACTGGTGTCTCTGGTGGTCAAGTAGCGTGCCTAGAACACTTCCGGGCAGCGCGGAGTTACCTCGCTGTGGAACATCAGGTCTGTCTTGCGCGCCGCGCCGGGACTGTTTTCGACGACACGACCGGCCTCCACCAATGCGGTCAAGGGAGTCCCACCTAGATAGATGGCTCCGAGGTCGCGCGCTCTCACTTCGAGGTCGACGTCACCGGGGGCCTCGGTGAGCCGGCCCTCGCCCGATTTCACCTCGAGCGTGTAGCGGCCCTGGTTCCACGGGCAGAGGTCGTCCTGCAGGGCGAAGCTGACCTGACCGTCGGCGGAATAGGAACGACCCTCGAGGGCGCCGCGTACGTCGACGACGCGCAGCCACAGGCCGTCCTCGATCTGAGACTGCAATCGACGGGGCTCGGCCATCATGAAGAAGAGGGGATCGTCCAAGGGCTGACAGTAGGCCTTGATGCGAGCGATCAGATCGATGCCGAAGATGTAGCGCCACATCTCTCGCAGCGCCAGAGGCGATGTCGCCTGGAGCTCTCGAATCGTCACGATTCCGGTCGGCGCGCCCACGTCGTCGTCCCAGTCGGGCTTGACTCGGTAGGTCGCGTACGCCTGTACATCGCCATCGTGATTCCAGACGGCCCGGAACAACGGGCTCTCCCCATACCTTACGTCCTTGTGATCGTAGAGAGTGTGTTCCTTCCACCAGGTTTCGTCGCGCCGAAACATGCCGGGTGTCTTGGCGCGAACTCTGTCGTAGATAGGTGGCAGTGCGCGCATCGAGTCCTCGGGACTCAGGAGATTCACCTGACCCACCGCGGGCGTTGAGTCGAGAAACTCAGTCCGTTCCTTGAGGATGTTTATGAACGACATGCGCGCTGCGGTTCCATAGCCGAAGCGCTGGTAGATGTTGCTCTCGGAGGCCCACAAAATCGCAAGCGGCTCGCCACGTCGGTGCACGTCCTCGAGCTGGTAACGCATCATGTCGCGCAGGATTCCTCGTCGGCGATGCGTGGGCGGGACTCCCACGATCGTGACGCCCGCCGCCGGTAGCTCGCCGCCGGGCACGGTCAAGCTGAAGGCAAACGAGGAGTTCGTGCCCACGATGTCGTCTCCGTCGAACGCCGTCACCGTGCGGTCCAGCTCGGTTATCGCAAGGGAGCGTCGGGTTCTTTCCTCTGAGTTCTCTTCACCGAAAGCGATCTGAGCCACTTCCAAGAACTCGGCAAACCGCTCCTCCGTTACGGGACGGATCTCGTATCCCATCGTCTCGCTTCCTTCTCAACTCTCTTATCGGGGGTCCGTCGCTCGGCAGAAAAGATTCGGCCAACTGTGACGTGCGTCACTGTTGAAGTCGTCCCGGCCGAGGAGTATACGAGCATGGCCGAAATCATCGTCGACGGTGGGATGAGACGACGCCTCGAGGAGCTCGTCGGGCGACGGCGCGAGGTGCGAGTTGTTGCGCTTCTGGTGCTGGCTGCCGGAGTCGTTGCGCTCGTTTTCTGGATGCGGGGAGCGCCTGCAAACATCGCTCCTCCCGCCACGAGCGGAACGCCCTTCGCCCCTTCAGCCGGGACCCCCGCGCCGGAAGGCGGCACCGTGGTGCATGTCGGTGGCGCCGTGAGGCGCGCCGGCATATTCGAACTGGAACCGGGGGCGCGCGTCGCCGACGCCCTCGAGCTAGCGGTGCCGCGACCCAATGCCGATCTCGATGCTCTGAATCTCGCCGAGCTTGTTTCGGACGGAGCGAAGATCGATGTTCCTCGCCGGGGAGAGATGGTTGATTCAGCCCAGGGGAGCGTTCCTTCGACGTCGACATCGACCTCGACCGAGACGGTCGGCACGATGGTCAACGTCAACACCGCCGACGAAGCGCTGCTCGACACAATTCCCGAGGTTGGTCCGGCCACCGCCCAGGCAATCATCGAATACCGGACCCAGATCGGGTCGTTCACCTCGGTCGAGCAACTCATCGACGTGACCGGCATCGGCCCGGCGACCCTCGAGGCAATGCGTCCGTTCGTAACGGTGTGATTCGTGGCACCTCCTTGCTGCGCCTTTACGCCGCGCTCGCCGCACTTGTTGCCGGGATTTGGTTTGCCCAGAGCGTTCCACAAGCCCTTGCCGTCGGAGCCGGATGCTGCGCTGTGGTTGCCGCGGGCTGGCGACGTCGCGCGCTCGTTTCGCTCATCGGACTCATGGCAACGGCCGCATCCTGCGGCGTTCTGGTAACGGCACCTCGAACGGGTCCGTCGCCGCTGGAGTCTCTGGCGGGCCGCATTCCGCACTGCGAATTGTCGGGTCGATTGATTGAGCATGCCGGGGGTCTCGGAAGCCTCGTAAGCGCGGACCTTGTCGACTGCGATGGGTTCGCTCCCGGCCGCGATGCGGGGGTGGTCGTTGTCGATCCGTCCCAGATCGACTCGGGCGCAATCGTGAGCGCGACGGGCTGGCTCATTCCACTGCGCACCGACGACACCTTCGACGAAGCCCGCCGTCGACTCGGTGCGCACACCGCGTTTCATGCCGAGGCGATCGAAGCGCTCGAGGGCCCGGGCGGCCTGCACGGGCTGGCCGCCGCTGTGCGCGCAGGCCTCGATCGTGCGACCGCCGGAATGGATCCGGAGAGGGCAGGACTCCTTTCGGGCCTGACGACTGGCGATACGACCAGGATGGTCTGGACCACGGAAGGACAACTGAGACGAGCCGGCCTGTCTCACCTGGTGGCCGTGTCGGGCAGCAATGTGGCGATGGTGGTCGGAGCGACCGCATTGATGGTGTCGGGGGCCGCCCTATGGATCCGATTGATGGCGTGTGGTCTCGCGCTCGGCCTCTTCGTCTTGGTCGTCGGGCCTGAACCCTCGGTTCTGAGAGCGGCGGTCATGGGTGTCATCGGGCTGCTGGCGCTCGCTCTCGGCCGACGCTCGGAACCGCTGCACGCACTCGGCGTCGCGCTCGTCGTGCTGCTCCTGCTTCGGCCCGGCCTCGTTCATTCGGTGGGGCTCCACCTATCCGCCGCCGCGACCGCGGGAATAGTTCTGTTCTCGGGACCGCTGACGCGAGCGATGACCGGCGCCGCTTCTGCGGTCTCGCCGAGCCGACCCCGCCTTCCGCGATTCGTTTCGCTCCCGCTGGCCGTGACCCTCGCGGCCCAGTTCGCCGTCGCGCCGGTCCTGGTCGGGACGTTCGGTGAGCTGTCGCTTGTTGCGCCGCTTGCGAATCTCCTTGCCGTTCCCGCTGTCGCTCCCGCAACCGTGCTCGGGCTGGCGTCCGCGGTCGCGGGAGCCGTGGCGCCGCCACTGGGGTGGGCGTCCGCCCGCATCGCGGAGCCGTTCGTCACCTGGGTGCTGGCGGTGGGTCGCACGACGGGGAGTTGGTCGTGGGCTTCCATCGACGTGCCGGAGGCGTGGGCGTGGCCCCTCGGGGCCTTCGTGATCGCGGCCGCTCTAGCTTCGCTGAGAGCCGGCCGCGCCGAGCCCCAACCAAGCCCATCGTCCCCTGCAGGAGCCAAGTAGTCTTCGACTCATGCCCGAATTCACTTGGACGATTCAAGATCGCAGCGGCAGAGACCTGCGCACCTCGGAGGCCTTCTCCACGAAAGAAGAGGCGGAGGCGTGGATGGGGGCCGAGTGGTCGGCGCTGCGCGACGAGGGCGGTGAGTTCGTCTTGCTCAAAGAGGGCGACGAGTTCGTCTACCGCATGGGCCTGTCCGAGGGTCAATAGGGTGGCAGAGGCTTTCTATCTCTTGACGGGTGAGGAGTTCCTCGCGGGGGAAGCGTTGGACAAGCTCCGAGCGGAAGCAGAGACGGATCCCCTGTCCGAGGTAACGCTCGACGCGAGCGTTCCCGCTCAACACATCATCGAGGCACTCGAGACCGCGTCCCTGCTCGGCGGAACTCGTCTCGTGGTTGTTGAGGGGGCCCAGGATCTTCGCAAGGAGCACATCGAGGCTCTCGAGCGCTACCTCGAGTCACCTTCGACGACGTCCGTCCTCGTGGCGATTGCGTCTGGTAAGAACGCGAAGCTCACCGATCTCGCCAAGCGGGCGGGGGCGGTCGTCGGCTTGGAGGCCCCGAAGGGCCGTCGTCTTGCTTCATGGATCAAGCAACAGGCTCGAATCCACGAGCTGACCGTCGACGACAGAGCGGCCTGGGCGCTGATCGACTCGGTGGGAAACGAGCTTCGTGATCTCGATGGAGCGTTGAGCCAACTCGCTACGCAGTTGGGAACGCGCAGCAGAGTAGGGCAGTCCGAGGTGCGCAAGGCCTTCATCCGGTTGGCCGATGAGCGCATCTACGCGTTCACGGATGCCGTCGGCGAGCGAAAGATGGCCGACGCGATGGGCACCCTGCGCAGGCTTCTGGATCAGGGGGAGCCGCCGCTCGTGCTGTTCGGCGCGCTCTCGAATCATGTACGCCGTTTGCTTCAGGCTCATCGCTTCGACTCGACGAAAGCGGCGGGGAGCTTCTTCGGAATGCCCGACTGGCGTACCGAACGACTCATGGCCCAGGCGCGTACCTACAGAGAGGAGGAGTTGATCTCGGCGATGACGTTGCTGGCGGAAACCGACGTCGAGATGAAGGGGGACGCGCCGCTGCCGCAGGTTCCACTCGAGGAGGCCGTGGCCCGCATTATCGCCGGTCGTCAGTAGGTAGCAGAGCCGAGGATTTTGCTATCTGCTCGAGCTGGAAGCCCTGATCTCCTCGACAAGTGCCAGAAGATCCCGCAGCTCCTCTCCCGATTGTCCCATCCCGGTCGTCTTTAGGCGCTGTCCGCCCGATCGGATGTCGTAGACGAAGCAGTCGGCGCAGTCGACGTTCCTCGGCTCTGACGCCGCCCGTGCCCAGTCCAACGTTTGGAGCTCCTCCTCGAGTTGGCCCAGCAACTCGGGCGGAACCTCGAGACGTTGCGGAGGAGTTGCATCACCCTCGATCTCCCCTTGTCCGTCTGAACGGATGGTGATCGTCTCCGTGGTTCCGGCGAGGCCGCCGCTTCTCCTGAAGGTCAGCAGCACGCCGGTCGATCCCGGGGCATTGGAGGGGTCCTCCGTCTCCGTCTTGGTGCCGGGGTCCGGAGCGGGGTTCTCCGCGGCAGGAGCGTCTTCGCCCTCCGAGCAGCCCAGAGCGGCGGCGACCAGGACGATCAACACAAGCGCAAGCTTTCTCACGTTCCCTTCGACCCTATGACGGGCCGGTTTTGTTCCTGCGCGAGTAAGCGCTCTTGAAGGGGACGTTTCGCTTGAAGGACTCGGCTACTTGCTTAGGCGCTTGGCGAGCCGAGACTTCTTGTTGGCGGCCTTGCTCCTGTGCACGACGCCCTTCGCGGCGGCTTGGTCGTACGCTTTGGTGACGGCCGCGAGCGCCTCCACAGCAGAGTCCGAGTCACCGCTCTCGACGGCTTGCTCGAACTGTTTGGTCTTCGTCTTGAGAGCCGAGCGAACCGCTCTGTTGCGCTGGCGCGCAGCCTCGTTCTGGCGGTTTCGCTTGATCTGACTCTTGATGTTGGCCATGCGTAAGGACACCTGCTTACTAAGGGATTTCCAGCCCGGAACTCTATCAGACGCCGCCGTGCCGGCTTCTTGTGCCTACAGGCCCATCCGGCGGGAGTTCCCGCGCTCGGAAAGGGGCCGGGGCGGATATCTTGCGGAAATGGACCAGAAGCACCAGCGGGCAATCGCCGTGATCGCTCATATCGATCATGGGAAGTCCACCCTGTCCGACCGACTCCTGCAACTGACGGGGACCGTGGGGGACCGAGACATGCGCGCTCAGTACCTGGACCGCATGGACCTCGAGCGCGAGCGAGGAATCTCAATCAAGGCCGCCGCCGTCCGGATGAATTACCAGGCGAACGATGGCGAGACCTACCAGATCAACCTGATCGACACCCCCGGCCATGTCGACTTCGGCTACGAGGTGTCTCGGTCATTGGCCGCTTGCGACGGCGTACTGCTCCTGGTGGACGCAGCTCAGGGAATCGAAGCTCAAACGCTGACGAACCTCTACCTGGCGGTCGATTCGGGCCTCGAGGTCATTCCGATTCTCAACAAGATCGATCTCCCCGCGGCTCAGCCGGAGAAGTACGCGCAGGAGCTGGCGCAGTTGATCGGGTGTGAGCTCGACGAAGTCCATCAGATCTCCGCAAAGACCGGCGAAGGGGTCGCCCAGCTTCTCGAGGAGATCGTCGAGAGGGTCTCGCCTCCAAAGGGCGACCCCGGCGCTCCTCTGAGAGCGCTCGTGTTCGACTCGGTATACGACGCCTATCGTGGAGTCATCGCTTACCTGCGAGTTGTCGACGGCCGCATCAAGTCGCGCGAGGAGATCGCGTTCATGGTGACCGGCGTCGAGGTCGAAGCCGACGAGATCGGCATCATGGCCCCCGACCCTACGCCGATGCCCGAGCTCGAGACCGGAGAGGTCGGTTATCTCATCTCGGGGATAAAGGAGGTACGGCTCGCCAAGGTCGGCGACACCGTCACCACCCGCAACAACCGAGCTGCCGAGCCGTTGCCGGGTTACCGGGAGCCGAAGCCCATGGTCTTCGCCGGAATCTATCCAATCGAGGGTGACGACTTTCCGCTGTTGCGCGACGCGCTGGACAAGTTGCAATTGAACGACGCCGCGCTCGTCTACGAACCCGAGTCCTCGACTGCCCTTGGCTTCGGCTTTCGTTGCGGATTCCTTGGTCTACTGCACATGGAGATCGTGCGCGAGCGACTCGAGCGCGAGTTCGACCTCTCGCTTATCGCAACCGCCCCGAGTGTCGGTTACGAGATCGAGCTCACCAGCGGCCAGCGAATCGAGGTGCACAACCCAACCGACATGCCCGACCCCTCGCAGATCGAGAGCATTTTCGAGCCGTACGTCGACGTGACGGTTGTCACCCCAACCGACTACACCGGTACAGTCATGCAGTTGTGCCAGGGCAGACGCGGTGACCTTCAGGGGATGAACTATCTCTCGCCGGAGCGTGTCGAGATCCACTACAAGATGCCGCTCGGTGAGATCATCTTCGACTTCTTCGACCAGTTGAAGTCGCAGACCAAAGGATACGCGTCACTGGACTACGAATCGGCTGGCATGCAACCGTCGAAGCTCGTGCGCGTCGACGTTCTGCTCAACGCGCAACCGGTTGATGCGTTCTCGACGATCGTTCATCGAGACAAGGCCTACGAGTACGGCAAGACGATGACAGAACGACTGCGGAAGTTGATCCCGCGCCAACTCTTCGACGTGCCGATCCAGGCAGCAATCGGGTCGCGCATCATCTCGAGGGAAACGGTCAAGGCCAAGCGCAAAGACGTCACGGCCAAGTGCTACGGCGGTGACATCACGAGAAAGCGCAAACTCCTCGAACGTCAGAAGGAAGGTAAGCGGCGGATGAAGCAGATCGGGACCGTCGAGGTCCCACAGACGGCCTTCATCGAGGCACTGCGCGTCGACAGCGATGGGGCGAGCTCGTGACTGTCGCGATCGCACCGTCGGGCAACTGCAGCGGAGCGTGGTCGGCCAAGCCGGGCTTCGGCGTATACGTGCACATCCCGTTCTGCCGTCACCGCTGTCACTACTGCGACTTCAACACCTACGAGGGCCTCGACGCGCTCTTCGCGCCCTACGTCGACGCGCTGGTCGCGGACATCGGCCGGTGGGACGGCGAGTCCTCTCACGCCACTTCGGTCTTCTTCGGTGGAGGCACGCCCACTTTGCTCGCGCCGGAACAGCTCGGTCGTGTCCTCGCGGCAGTGAGAGCGCGCACCGGGTTCGAGGACGATGCCGAGATCACCGTCGAGGTGAATCCGGAGACCGTCGACGAGGCGACCTTCCTCGCGCTGCTCGGGGCCGGCTTCAACCGCTTCTCTATCGGAATCCAGAGCCTGGCGCCGCATGTGCTCGAGGGCCTGGGGCGCACGCACTCGGCCGACAGAGCACTCGAAGCTCTGGCCGCGGCGCGACGAGCCGGGGTATCCGACCTCAATGCCGATCTCATCTACGGCTCGCCGTGGGAGCGGCCCGGCGACTGGGCTCACTCACTCGAGGGCGTCATCGATGCGGGAACGGATCACGTCAGCGCCTATGCCCTGACGGTCGAGGAGGGCACGCCGCTTCACACTCTGGTCGCTACCGGAAGGGTGCCCGACGTCGACGGCGACGTTCAGGCCGAGCGGCATGCCGTCGCGGATGAGTTTCTATGTGCAGCGGGTTTCGACCGGTACGAGACATCGAACTGGGCACGGCCGGGCCGAGCGTCACGTCACAACGTCCTCTACTGGAGTGGAGGGAACTACGCGGGCTTCGGCGCGGGTGCTCACGCTCACGTCGACGGGCGCAGGTGGTGGTCCGAGCGGTTGCCGCGCGACTTCATCTCGGCGGTAGAGGAAGGCGTCGGCACCGAGGCCGGCTTCGAGCAACTCGATGATTCTCAACGCGGTCCCGAAGCACTCATGCTGGGGCTCCGATTGTCATCGGGCGTCGACTTGAGCGAGCTGAAGCGTCTCTACGGCGAGGAGTTTCTCGCCGAACGCGAGCCGACGATCGAGCAACTCGTGGGCTCGGGACTCCTCGAGCGGTCGAGGAGTTGGCTGCGGCTGACGGAGCGGTCGACGATGCTTGCCAACGACATCATCTGCCGCCTGCTGTGACCGGCCCTCTCTATGTCTCGGTTAGCGGCTCGGGCGATGCGTCTCCGGAGATGAGCGCCCACGCTGAGAAGGTCGGCTCTCTGCTTGCCGAAGCCGGTGCGATTGTGGTGTGCGGAGGTCTCGGAGGTGTGATGGAAGCGGCCTGCAAGGGGGCCAAGTCCGCAGGTGGCACCACGGTCGGAATTCTTCCCGGCATGGTGCGCTCCGACGCCAACGACTTCGTCGACATCGCACTTCCAACCGGACTCGGTGAGTCGCGCAACGCCCTCGTGGCGCGCGCCGCGGACGCACTGATTGCGATCGGGGGAGAGTTCGGCACCCTGTCCGAGATCGGCTTGGCTCTGAAGATCGGCAAGCCCGTCGTCGGGCTCGGCACCTGGGAGTTGCACAGACGCGGCGAGGTCGTGGATGCGATCAAACCCGCGGCCACACCGGCGGAGGCCGTGAACCTGGCGCTGAGGCTCGCGGATGGGGGCTGAGCCGCAAGGCAAAACTGGCATCGACGGGGGGAATTGGGTGGGGGCGCGCTTTTCGAGCCCGCTCAGGTCGGATCTCGCAACGCCGCCCAGGAAACGGTTCGTATTTGGAACGCGGCCCAGGAATTCGTTCGTAGCGAACCAAACGCCGGGCGACGTTCGGCTCCAGCATGAGCGGGCAGAACCAGCCGAATCCCCTTCAACCTTCCCGCCTCGATGCCGGTTTTTTGGGTTCGGTTTCGGAGTTTCGGGTTTGGGTTTCGGGGTTGGGGTTTCGGGTTCCCCGCCGCCGCCCCTAGAACTCCACCCACTCGAAGTGCATGCCGTCGGGGACCAGCCAGTCGCCGCCCCATGTGAATCCGTGCTCGCGCATCACGCTGACGAGCCTGCGGTCGAGATTGGGGCGTATGCCGGTCGGGTTCTCCGAGGCGTTGAAGTCGACGGCAATGCCCCACGCGTGATGGCTGAGACGATGCCGAGGCCCCGCGTTTATGAAGCGAGCTCCGAAGCATCCGGCGTATTGCTCCGGTTGAATCGTGTAGCCGAGGTCGCGCGCGACGACCTCTTTCAGCGCCGCTCGTAACTGTGGGATGAGCCACCGGTGGCACACGACCTCGCCGACCACCGGAAGAGTCGCGCCCCTGATGTTGCGCGTTTGCCACGCCTCGGCGATCTCGATGAAGCGGTCGCCGGGAATCGGCCGAGCCGAGAACTCCCCGAAGTTGGCTTTGATGATCAGCTGCGGCAATACGGAATCGCCGTAGCGAAGGAACGGGTTCACGCCGCTAGGGCGAAGCCGCAACGGTTGCCCCGGTTCGAGCAGACTTCTGAGTTTCCGTTCGACGAGCCCCGACTTTGCCCTTTGGTTGAGCCGGATGAGCAGGAAACGGTCGCCACCATCCCATGGTTTGGGGGCCGGGCCAGCGGTCAGAGCTTCGTATCCACCAGTCGTGACGTCGTCGACCACTCCGGCAACGGTCAGGTTTCCGGTCTGCAGTCGGAGGACAACCCCCGTGCCTCCGCCTCTGAGCTCCTCAGAGGTTCGCGGAAAGAGAGTCTCGCCCTCGTCGAGCGACCGCACCTTGTCTCTGTCGGCCGGAGAAACGAACTCCGCGTAGTCGGCTGGGTTGACGTATGCGTTCTCGAACGGAATAGCCATGCCGCCGGGGGTTCGATCAAGAACCGTGCCGTCCGAGTTGCGGGACGACTCGATCCAATCGAGGCCGGCATCGATGGTCGCAACGGAGCGCACACGCGACGTGCGCTCCAGGATGCGCTGCGCCCTTGCAGGCAGTCCTCCCGGAGCCCACGCCAGCAACACGCTGCGCAGAGGAGCGACCTTGGACGGCTCCTCGGTGTGGGCCTTCGTGATTCTCTCGATGGATTCACCACGATCGGTTGCCTCGACCCCGTCCGGCTGCGCGGGCTCCGGTTCTGCATCCGTCAATGCCGCGGCTCCCATCATCACGAGCCCACCCAATAGCAGACCGACGAGCGCGCAAGCGCCGCGAAACAGACCGCGCCGAACACCGCTCACTGCAGGCTCCTCGCGATCATGTAGGCCGTCGCAAGTTCCCCGGACGGTACGGTGACCGACCGATAGACACCATCGTCGATCCACTCGAGCTGGCCTCGGTTCAACAGCCAGCGGGCCTCCACACCCTCCAGGTCGTAGAGCTGTGACGCCTCGCTCGTCGGGACGAGGGTCTTGATGCTCGGCGAATGCGCAACGCGAATACCGTCACCGTCGTACTCTGCCTCGAGGCCCCGGTAATAGACGGTGATGCTCTTGCCGCTCGTCTTCGACTTGCTGAGCACCGCGGCGCTAGGACGGTAACCGTCGGGGAGCTGCGCAGGCTCTTTCACGAAGGCGATGCCTGCCACCGTCTCGATATCGAGGCGCCGAACGGTTGACTTCTTCGTGCGCGCCACGTTGCGCGGCAGCCGTTCGCCGCGGACCTCGAGCGAGGACGCAACGGCCAGGAGCTCGGCCCGTGAGAGGTTCGATTCGAGATAGAGGTGACGGTCTCCGGCGGTGATCTCGACGCGTCGCTTGAGGGTCTCTGTCGCTGGCTGGTAATAGGCCCAACCACCATTGTCGAGCCGGATCTCCTCGGCACTTGCCGGCAGCACGAGGTCGCTCGAGGTGGTGCCGGTGACCTTGAGCCACGTCATGCCACTCGACCAGCTCGTAACCCAGCGGTTTTCACCGGTTCGCCCGAAACGATGCGGATCGAGTCCCGCGGTGTAGCCGGGCTGCAGCCATCCCCTTCCCGGCTCGTCTACCTCATCGAACTCTCCAGATCGAATGGTTCCGTCCACCGGGACCGAGAAGATCCGGCGACTGATGGGGTCGCGTTCGAAACGGTTGGCCCTCACCTCGAGCAAGGTTGTTCCCGCCCTGTCCTCGTAGCCCTCCATCTTCGCCCACGACGAACGTCCCCTGGCCGTGCCGGCGCGCACCTCGAAGCGAAGTGGGAACCACGTCTGCTCGTCAAGCCATATGTCGACGGGATCGAGTGGATGGAACGAGCGCCAGAGCCCCGCGGGTTGCAGAGCCGTAACCAGCGGGAGCGCCTCCTTGAAAGGCATGTGCACCCTTATCGCCTGCCTGCCCGCAACACGACCCCGTTCGAGCACTTCGAAGTTTCCCGAGCTCGCAAGAGTCTCGAGCGGCACGATGATGTCGGTAGGAAGCGTGCTCGTTCCATCGAATGGCTGCCGCGCCACGACGGTTCGCTCCGAGGTGCCTTGCGGCACGGAGCACTCGAGCAGCACTTCCACCGGGCATGTGTGCGGTTGCTCGATCCACCATCGGCTTGGTCCCGCAATCAGGTCGACGTCGTTCGCCGGCCAGCGTGGATCCGGATACGTGGTCAGGTCGCGAACCTTCAGGCGGAAGCGCTCGGGGGCCTGGAAGAAGACCTGGGCGCTGAAACGCCGTTGATCGACCTGTGCGGGGTAGCCCCTTTCGACAATCGAGAAGGATGCTCTGTAGGTCGATAGGTCCTGAGCCGCGGTTCTCACCTGTTCGATGATCTGAGACGCGTTTGCACTCTGAGGCTGTCTCTCCGAGAAAGGGAGTGAGGTTGCCAATACCAGGAGTGCGGCCACGACCGCCGCGACCGCCGCGATGCGCGCACCCGAGCGCCATTCTCGCCGGCGAGCGACGCGCGGCCCCTCGCTCCAAATCTGCGACATGATCGAGTCACTCAGGTCCGGCACGGATTCGGCACTCTGAACCCGCAGGGCGCTGCGCGCGCGCCTCAGATCGTGCTCATAGGCTCGGCAGGAAGCGCAGGTTTCAAGATGGTCTTCGACGGCCCTCGACGAACGCTCGTCCAATTCCCCGTCGAGCCGGGCGGAAATGTCGGCGCGCAGGGAGTCACAGGTGTCAGTTTTCATGGTTGCCCTCTTGGATCTCGTCGCTGAGGACGCGCGCCACGGTGTCGCGTGCTCGGTGAACGCGGCTCTTTACAGTCCCAACGGGGATCCCCATTGTTTCAGCGACGTCCGCGTAACTCTGGCCGAGGATGTCGATCATGACGAGCGGTTCTCGGAGTTCCAACGGCAGAGAGGTCACCGCCTCGCGCACCTCGATGCCAAGCTCCGTCCGAACAGGGGCCCGTTCAGGCTGCGCTTCGATGACGTCCGTCACCTTGCGTCGTCGCTGATTCCGCCGGACCTCGTCCAGGGCGCAGTTGCGAGCGATCGAGAAGAGCCAGGTCGAGAACTTGCTCTCACCTCTGTAGCGATGGAGGAAGCGGAAGGCCCGTACGAAGGCATCCTGGGTGACGTCGTCCGCCATGGCCGAGTTCCCAAGAAGATGAAAGCAGAGCCGCCATACGTCTCCCTGATAGGCGCGCACGAGAGATTCGAACGCGACCGGATCCCCGTGCCGGGCTTTTGCAACGACCTGTGGGTGGGGCTCGTGCACGCCGTCCCCCCGCATCGGCTATGGCGAAAACTCATGTTCGCACCTCACGCCAACTCGACGCCGTGAAAGTGAAAAAAGTTCGCCCTCCCAGGGCCGAGCCTGGGGCCGGATTTGACGGGCTTGGCATCCTGGAACGATGACCTACTCGGGCAATCTCATCTGCAGGGACTGCGGGCTGACCTTCACGGCCCAGTGGGGCTCGCTGCCCGAGGCGGACGAGTACCGCTGCCAAGCAGACCACGTGGTTCTGGTCGAGGCGGCGGGCGGAAGGGTACTGACCGTCGACGGCTCGCCGACCGGAGGTTTCACCCTTGCCGAGCTGCGGGGCCTCTGCCCCCTGTGCGACGGCGAGCTGAGGGCGGGCCGGCTACCCGCCTGTCCCATCTGCGGGGGCCGGGATCACCAGGTCCTTCTGGCCAACTGGGATTAGCACTCTGGGTCGGGGAGTGCCAGAAACCGGCTCCCCGCGGTACCATGGGGCGATGCCGAAATTCCCCAGCGCGACGACGAAAAAGCTCGACAGATGAATGAGACCACCCACCTCGACCCCAGAAAAGCTTCCGTCCTGCGGGCGATCGTGTCCCACTACGTCGGATCCGGCGAGCCGGTGGGGTCGAAGACCATCGCCGATCGTTTCGATCTAGGCGTGTCGTCCGCAACTGTTCGCAACGAGATGGCCGCTCTGGAGGATGCTGGGTTCATCTACCAGCCGCACACCTCCGCCGGCCGGGTACCAACTGACATCGGTTACCGCTACTTCGTCGACGCGTGGGCCCGCGACGTCCATCTTCCCGATGGTGACGCTCGTCGCATTCAGCGTTTCTTCACGGAGCCGCGCTGGGAGCTCGAAGAGGCTTTGAGGGAGACCGCCTCACTTTTGTCTCGAGTGACGACCCACGCGGCCGTCGTCTTTGCTCCGGCCTTGGACCACAGCGTTGTACGGCACGTCGAGCTTGTGAGGTTGTCCGGTGACCGGGTAATGCTCGTCCTCGTGACGGATTCCGGCCGAGTCGAGAACCACGTCGTGATGGTCGCCGAGACCGTCGATGACGTCCAGCTCGAGAGTGCCAACGAGATGCTTAACCGAATCGTCATCGGCCATCAGATCGACGCGGCAGCGGACACGATCGAGAACGGCCTGGAGCGTTTCCCGCTAGAGCTACGCGACGCTGTCAAGTCCGTCGTTAAAGCTCTGAAAGAAGAGCTGTCGCAGCGCGAGACCGAACGGGTCTATCTCGAGGGCGCGAGCAACATAGTCGACGAGGAGAAGTTTGCCGATCTCGAAACAGTTCGGGGGGTGATCGGAGCATTGGAGCACAGGCGGCTGGTCCTCGAGATGCTTGCCGACGCACTTTCCGGCGACAGGGTCTCTGTTCGGATCGGGTCCGAGAACACGGCGCGGCAGATGCAGTTCTGCACGGTCATCACTGCACCTTATGGGTCGACCGGGAACTCCCTCGGCTCTCTTGGAATAGTGGGCCCGACACGAATGGACTACAACCGCAGCATCGCCACCGTGCACGAGGTCGCCCTCGCGTTGGGTCGCATGCTCGCCGACCTCGGTCTCTAACGCATCCCAATGGCAACCGATTTCTACGAGCGTTTAGGCGTTTCGCGGGAGGCCTCCCAGGAGGAGATCAAACGCGCCTACCGAAAACTCGCGCGCCAGTATCACCCCGACGCGAATTCCGGCGATCCAGACGCCGCCGAACGCTTCAAGGAGATAGGACACGCTTACGAGGTTTTGTCGAACCCCGACAAGAGAAGGAACTACGACACGTTCGGCGACGAACGCGGTGCTGGAGCCGGCGGGGGATTCGGAGATTTCGGAGACTTCGGCAATATCTCTGATCTCTTCTCCCAATTCTTCGGGGGTGCGGGTGGATCGCAGAGCCGAACCGGGCCCGCACGAGGCTCAGACGTGCTGGCCGAGGTCAAGCTGACGCTGGAGGAAGCTGCGCTTGGAATCGAGAGAGACGTCGAGGTGACGACTCTCACAACGTGTCTTGACTGCGAGGGATCTGGTGCTCGTCCGGGAACATCACCCGTCACCTGTGAGGACTGCGGTGGGACGGGTGAGGTACGAACGGTGCGCCGGACGATGCTGGGCAACATGGTTACAGCTCATCCCTGCCCGACCTGTCGAGGCGCCGGCGAACGCATTCTCGATCCCTGCAAGAACTGCCGCGGAACCGGTCGCGTGCCGGTGACCGACACGCTGACCGTTCAGATTCCGGCGGGGGTGGACGACGGGGCCCAGCTCCGAGTAAGTGGGCGCGGTGAGTCGGGAGCGCGCGGGGGCATGGCGGGGGATCTCTACGTCGCGATCCGCATAGCGGAGCATCCTGTCTTCAAGCGCGCCGGGGTGGATCTCGGCTGCGAGGTGACCGTACCCATGACCGTTGCCGCCCTTGGTGGTGAGATCGATGTGCCCATGCTCATCGAGGACGCTGAGAACCTCGACATCAAGCCGGGTACGCAGTCGGGCGAGGTCGTGAAACTCAAGGGGCGGGGCATGCCGCACCTTCGCAGCGGGCGGCGCGGCGAACTCGTTGTTCTTCTCAGGGTCGAGACACCGAGGAAACTAACGCCCGAGCAGGCCGAGGCTCTGGCTCAATTCGCGGAAATGCGTGGAGAGTCCGCCGGTTCGAAGAGCTTCTTCGACCGAGTCAAGGAAGCGTTCAAGTAAGCGCCATCGATCTCCTCCGGTTAAGGGATCTGCGGCCGTAGATGGGACCGTGGTTCGTTGCTCCACCACAGTGCTGGACGAGGAGGCACGTACGGCTTCCCGAGGATGAGTCCCATCACGCGCTCCGCGTACTTCGGGTTTCGCCTCCCGACGTCATCACGGTTATCGACGGAGAGGGAATCGTGGCGCGATGTGCGGTGCGTTCGGTCGAGGAGAAATCCGTTATCGCCGAGGTCGTAGAGCGGTCGGTTCACCGGCGTCAGAGGCCGCAGGTGGTCGTCTACCAGGGGACGGCGAAATCGTCCAAGGTGGATTCGGTGGTCGAGAGACTGGCCGAGCTCGGCGTGGCCGAGACGTACGCGTTCGAGTCGGCTCGAAGCGTTGTCCGCTGGGACGAGCCGAAGGTGAAGCGACTCGACGAGCGCTGGGCGGTGATCGCCCGCTCTGCCGCGAAGCAGTCACGAAATCCGTTCGTGATGGGAACCAAGGCCGGCCTCGACTTCTCCGATCTTCTTGCTCGTGTCGGTAGCGAGCCGTTGGCGGCTTGCCTGTGGGAGGAGGCGTCCCTGCCTCTTCGGACCGCTCTGATGTCTCCCGCCGAGCGGGTGGCTCTCGTGGTAGGGCCCGAGGGAGGTTTGGAGCGCGCCGAGGCGGAGGCGCTGGCCGATGCAGGTGCGCAGCTCGTATCGCTGGGCCCCCGCATTCTCCGCACTGAGAACGCCGCCTTTGCCGCGACCTCGGCCTTGCTGTTTCATTACGGGCTCATCGGCTAGCGGGGATAGGTTCAGAACGATGGAAAAAGTGGCCTTCACCACTCTCGGGTGCCGCCTCAATCAGGCGGAGTCCGATTCGATGGCCGAGGATCTTGCGACCCAAGGGATCGAGATCGCGGCCCATGACGACTCTCCCGACATGGTCGTCATCAACACCTGCACCGTTACGCGCGAAGCGACGAAGGCTTCTCGTCAGGCGATTCGCAAGGCGGTGAAGCGCAACCCGGATGCAAAGGTCGTGGTCATCGGGTGCTACGCCGTATCCAACCCCGAGGAGATCGAGGCCATCGAAGGCGTCGATGCGATCTTGAGCAACGACGACAAAGAGAGCTTTCTCGAGGCCCTTGGGGAGCAACCCGAGCCGCTTCTGCAGATCGGCATGCGGGGTTCTTCTGTCTGCGGTCCGCGGAAACGTTCGCTTCCCTACCGCGTGCGCGCCAATCTGAAAGCCCAAACCGGGTGCGACGAATGGTGCAGCTTCTGCATCATCCCGAGGACGCGGGGGCCACTTCGCTCTATCGAGGAGGACGGGCTCATCCAAGAGGCCCGAGCCAAGGTCGACGCGGGCGCGCGGGAGATAGTTCTGACGGGTGTTCACCTCGGCAAGTACCGATTCGACCGGGGAGGGGACGAGCGCGATCTCATTCGCCTCATGCAAAGGCTCCTCGACATAGACGGCGTCTGGCGACTGAGGCTGTCATCGATTCTCAGCCAGCACCTGACCGACGAAGTCGTAGATTTCATCGCCGCCGAACCTCGGGTCTGCCGTTTCCTACACGTTCCACTACAAGCCGGCGACGATGAGGTGCTCACGGCCATGAACCGGCCATACGACATAAGGGGCTATGTTGAATCGATCAAGAGAGCGACGAATCGCATAGAGGGGTTGGCTCTCGCGACCGACATCATCGTCGGGTTTCCCGGCGAGAGTGAGGAAGCATTCGAGCGCACGATGGAAGTCGTGCGCGAGGTTCGATTCTCGAAGCTGCACGTTTTCAGATACTCGGAACGGCCGGACACGGCCGCGGTTGCCATGGGTGACCGCGAAGTCCCCGGAGACGTCAAGCGCGATCGCTCCAAGCGTCTGATCCGCTTGGGCAAGGAGATTCGCTCGCAGTTTCTTCAAGACCACATTGACCGTCCGTTCGAGGTGCTCGTCGAGGAGGAGCGTGTGGTCGACGGCGTGGCGGTTTCCTCGGGGCAGACAAGTGATTTCGTTCGCGTGTGGTTCGAACGCCTTGGGGAGGAGAGTTTGCTGGGTCAGATGGCAACGGTCGAGGGTGTCCGAGTTCGAGCCGACGGACTTGAAGCCCGCCTGCCCACTCTGAGCACCTCGTCGAAAGGGAGCGCACCGTGACCGAATGTCTCTTCTGCAAGATCGCTCGCAGGGAACTGGACTCAGACATCGTGCACGAGTCTGACGACATCATGGTCTTCAGGGACATCAATCCCGCCGCGCCGCTACACGTTCTGGCCATTCCTAAGGAGCACATGGCATCCGTGGATGAGCTCAACCGCAACCATGCGGGTGTTCTCGCGGAGATGCTCATAGCTCTGAGCACGATCGCCGATCGTGAGGGAACAGACGGCGGCTACCGAATCGTGACCAACGTCGGTCCCGATGCCGGTCAGAGCGTGTTGCACCTTCACTTCCATCTCCTCGGAGGGCGAACCATGGAATGGCCTCCCGGGTGATGGGTTCCACTAGTGACACGCAGGTAGACTGAGGCGGACTGATGCTAACGACAACGCAAGTAAAGATCCTCGTACCCAGCCAGCACGACATGGTGCGGTTGGTGGGAGCCAGAGACGAACTCCTCAAGCTCGTAGAAGGGGCGTTCGAGACCCGCATTCTCGTGCGAGGCAACGAGATCGTCATCTCCGGAGGCGCGCAGGAAACCGAGCGCGTCTCGAATCTCTTTCAAGAGTTGATAAGCATGCTCGACCAGGATCATGTGCTCACCAAGGATTCGGTCTCCCGATCAATCGAGATCGTGAAGGGCGATTCCCGGGCCAAGCCTTCCGTGGTGCTCGGCGACACCGTGGTGGTCACGCACTCGGGCAAGCCGATTCGGCCCAAGACCTCGGGCCAGAAGCGTTATGTGGACCAGATTCGCGAGAACACCATCGTGCTCGGTGTGGGACCCGCGGGGACGGGAAAGACCTACCTCGCCGTCGCCATGGCGATCAGGGCCCTGAAGGCAGGAGAGGTGTCGCGCATCGTCCTGACGCGTCCGGCGGTCGAGGCAGGTGAGCGGCTCGGCTTCCTACCCGGCGACATCTCCGCGAAGATCGATCCCTATCTGAGACCTCTGTACGACTCTCTCTACGAGATGCTCGAGCCGGAGACCTTTCACCGCTATGTCGAGCAGGGGACCGTCGAGATCGCGCCGCTCGCCTTCATGCGCGGCCGCACGCTCAACGACTCGTTCATCATCCTCGACGAGGCTCAGAACACGACACCCGAACAGATGAAGATGTTCCTCACCCGTCTCGGCTTCAGTTCTAAAGCCGTGGTGACCGGCGACGTGACCCAGATCGACCTTCCTTCCGGTGCTCGTTCGGGCCTGATCGTGGTGCAGGAGATCCTCGGGAAGATCGCCGGGGTTGGCATCGCCAACCTCGACGGGCGTGACGTCGTCAGGCACAAGATCGTGCAGGACATCGTCGAGGCCTACCAGATCTACGCAGAGGGCTCCTCCGCAACGAGCACGAAGCACTGAAGTGGACGTCTTCTTAGCCAACGAGCAACCGGTGCCCATTGACGAGGCGCGCCTCTCTGCGCTTGCTCGCCACGTTCTCGACTCAGAAAAGGTCGACGACGACGCCGAGCTTTCGATCCTGGTCATCGATGGGGAGCACATGCGCCGGTTGAACTCTCGTTTCGCCAAGAACGACTACGCGACGGATGTCCTGGCTTTCCCCATGCTCGAAGGGGATGAGGATTCGACCATGGTCGGAGACGTTGTGCTTTGTCCCGACATTGCGAAGACGAATGCCGAGAAGTTGGATCATTCACTTGATCGCGAGCTCGAGGTCTTGGTCGTGCACGGCACCTTGCATCTGCTTGGATACGACCACAAGGTGGCCTCAGAGAAAGAGCGCATGGACGAACGTGTGAGCGAAGTGCTCGACGAATTCAATCGAACCGCGCGAGGCAACTAGGTTGGGCACCGGACTGACGATCGCGAGCATTGGCGTGCTGGTTCTCCTGGCAGGCTTGTTGACCATGGCTCAGACCGCGATCGACCGGGTGAGTCGGGGCAAGGCACACCACCTCGTGCAGGAGAAGAAGAGCTCGTCGGAGTACCTCCTGCAAATCGTCGAGGATCCTGCTCGCTACAAGAACGTTGTCTGGCTGCTCATGCTCGTCGCCCAAGTTACCGCCGCCGTGCTCGCGACCGGACTTGCAATCGATGCCTTTTCTGGTGCGGGCGAGGTGGTTGCGGCCGTCGCAGTGACCGTTGTGCTCTATGTCATTGCGGTCTTACCACCCAAGTCCCTGGCCGTGCAGCATACGGACCGCTGCGCTCTTCTCGTTGCGCGACCCATTTATCTGCTCGGCCGGTTGCTGAGCCCTTTGAGCAGGCTGTTGGTCATAGCTTCGAACTTCGTGATGCTGTTGCTTCCCGGCCGCCGCCTGCACGACGGCCCCTTCATCTCGGAGGAGGACTTGCGGCAGCTGGTCGAAACAACGGATGACGACGAGGAGGGTGAAGAGGAGGAGCAGGAGCTAATTCACTCGGTCTTTGAGTTCAGCGACACGATCGTACGTGAGGTAATGGTTCCTCGCCCCGACATGGTCGTGCTCGCTTCCGATGCCACGCTCGAGCACGCTCTCGAAACGATCACGCAAGCTGGTTATTCGCGCATCCCGATCTACGAGGGTGACACCGACAACATCGTGGGAGTTCTGTACGCGAAGGATCTTCTCAAACGCTCGACCGAGGACGGCAACATAAGAGCAGCGTCCCTGGCGCGAGTACCGCTCTTCGTTCCCGAGCAAAAGAAACTGGCCGAACTTTTGCGCGAGATGCAAGAGCAGCGAGTCCACATGGCGATCGTGATCGATGAATACGGTGGCACGGCCGGACTCGTCACCATCGAAGACCTGGTCGAGGAGATAGTTGGTGAGATCGTTGACGAGTACGACAAAGAGGAACCGCTCGTCGAACCGCTCGGCGGCGGAGTGATACGCGTTGACGCCAGGATGCCGATCGACGAGGTGAACGAGTTGCTGGGAGCTGAGCTGCCGGACGATGACTGGGACACGGTCGGGGGCCTGGTGTACGAATTGACGGGACGAGTCCCCGTTGTTGGCGAGACCGTGCGCTTCGCCGACATCGAGTTTGAGACAGAGCAAGTGACCGGTCGCCGCATTCAGAAGGTGGTTATCCGAAGAGTCGAGACTCCGGTGGAAGAGCACGCCGAATCCTCATGAACGACACGTTCGGGGAGCGGCCATCAACCTTTCGCTCCGGGTTCGCGGCCATTGTCGGTCGACCCAATACCGGCAAGTCGACGCTCGTGAACCAGTTGGTCGGGGGCAAGGTCGCAATTACCTCCGACAAACCGCAGACGACTCGTAGCGCGGTGAGGGGAATCCTCAATCTTCCCGACACCCAGGCCGTGTTTATCGATACGCCCGGCTACCACAAGCCGCGTACCTTGCTTGGTGAGCGACTCAACGAGGTCGTCCGGCAGGCCTGGTCCGACGTCGACCTGGCGCTGTTCGTCGTCGATGGGGCCTCGGGTATCGGACGCGGTGATGCGCGAGTTGCAAGCGACCTGCGCTCGGCAAAGCTCTACACGATCTGTCTGGTGAACAAGGCAGATCTCATGAGGAAAGAGCAGATTGTCGAGGCCCTGGCGTTGGCCTCGGGCCTCGGCGACTTCGACGAGTTCGTTCCCGTGTCCGCCAAGACGGGGGATGGCGTCGAGATCGTTCGGAATCTTGTCCTCGAACGTCTCGAGGTTGGCCCGATGTTCTACCCACCCGGCACGAACACCGACCAACCGCCCCCGGTCTTCGTTGCGGAGCTCGTGCGCGAGAAGCTTCTGCGCCGCACGGACGACGAGCTCCCTCATTCGATCGCGGTGGTGACCGAAGACTACGAAGAGCGGGAAGACGGCCTTCTTGAGATCCATGCCCGAATCTTCGTGGAGCGTGATTCGCAAAAGGGGATCGTGATCGGTCACAGGGGCGAGACGCTCAAAGCCGTGGGAACCGAGGCCCGAGAGGAGATCGAGGTCTTCTTCGGCCGCCGTGTCTTCATCGATCTGAGGGTGAAGGTCGAAAAAGATTGGCAGCGCCGGGCGCACGCCCTCGAACGGCTGGGCTTCGGCGGGTAAGTTCGATCTGCACTCTGGGACCCATAAGGGTGCACCAGGCGATACCTGAAGGCCCAAGAGGGCGCGGGGCCCGGTATTCTCTGGTCATGCCACAGGCCACAGTTAAGAGGTACGACTCTTTGACCAGGACCGGAACGCTCGTCTCCGACGACGGCGAGGTGGAGTACCCGGTCGACGGCGATGTCATGAACTCGTCTGAGATGTTCCGGTTTCTCAGACCCGGACAGCGCGTGACCTTCGACTATGTGAACGAGAACGGCAAGCAGAAGATCCGCAACCTGCGGATCGGCATCGCCTAAGTCGGTGCTGGGAGCAACGGCCGATCATCCCTCGATCCGGTCAGCCGTTGCCCAACCTTCAACTCAGTCGGCGTTGTCCCAGCCGTAGTCGGGCAGGTCGAAGAAGTCGTCCCCGTCGAGCGTGTCGACGCTGCCCGTAGCAAGACCGTCTATGAGAGATTCCACGCCGGTTCGGACGCTCTGCACCAGCATGCCCTTCATCTTCTGGCCGAAGTCGTCCTGCTGTCCTCGGACCTCGAAGAGCACTGTGCCTGAACCATTCAGCCCGAACGCAGAACGGCCCTGCCCGGCGAACTCGCGGGCATCGGGGTGGAAGTAGCGGCCGACCGCGGCAAGCGGCGACTGCTCGCCGTACTTGGCCCTGATGCCGTTGGCGACGGCGAGAGCATAGCGGCGGGACTTGTCCTGATCGAGCAACGGCCAGTCGTCCTGATAAGCGGCACCGTCGTTCACGCCGAGCGGCGGATAGTCGAGCGCCACGGAGATGAACTTGCCGTCCTGCGGGCCGCCGGTCTGACGATCGCAGGGGCCCATGTGGTGCAGGTCGACGACCGCGTCGACGGCTCCGAACTCCTGCTGCAGGTCGATGTAAACGTCTCGGATGGCCTGGGACTCGGGTGAGAGAAAGAAACCGGCGTCGGTCTCGCGGCCTGGCATGTCCTCAGGTTGCGGCACGTAGTCGAGATCGGCGTTGAAGTCGCGGTTCAGGTCGAAGCCTGGCAGCGGGATACCGTCGCCGCTGAGGCTGTGGTACCAGGCTCGAGGTGATCCCTCGAGCTGCGGGAACTGATCGGCCACCTGGTCCCAGGAGATGACGTTGATGCGGCGGTTGAGCTCGCCGCCGTCGGGGTTGACCATCGGCATGGCGACGATGGTTATGTTGCGGAGGGTTTCTTCCGTGGCGGCGTCGTTGCTGGTACCCAGATCTCTGAGGATGCCGAGCAAGGCCTCGGTGCCGGTGCGTTCGTTGCCGTGGATCGCGCTTTGCACCAGCAGGACCCGGTCCCCGGTGCCGACGCGGGCGGCCCACAACTCGCGACCTTGGACGGTACGGCCTACCTCGTCCACCTCGATTCGCCCGTGGCTGTTTTGCTCGATCCGGGCGAGCTTGGGTCCCAGTTCATCGTGCGTCGTCCAGCCATTGAACTGCGGATCGTCGAACCTCTTGCAGGTGCCCTCGCCGGGACCTTCGGTCTGAGCAAGTGCCGGGGGATTGCCGGCAAGAGCCGTGGCGAGAAGGGTGCCGGCCGCTGCGGCGGCGATCGATGCGCGACGGAATCGGTGTGAGCGGGGCTCCATTGCGACCTCCCGATATGTGTCGGTCTATACATATTCGCGGTGATTCGAGTCGAACCTTAGGGCGATCGCCCGAATCGGTCAAGACGCCTTCCCTTTCGAGTTTGGCGGAGGACGATCGAAGGTCGCTGCGAGTGCCGAGCCCCGCCCAGACGAGCCAGACAAGCGCTTGATAGTCGGCTTCCGGCCGGCCGCCACGGCTACGCTGAGACGATGCCTGGTCTCTACAAGGACGAGGGGGTCGTCCTCGGTCGTATCAAGCTCGGCGAAGCAGATCGCATCGTCACCATCTTCACGCGCAACAACGGCAAGGTGCGTGCGGTCGCAAAGGGCGTTCGCAAGACCAAGAGTCGTTTCGGCGGACGGCTCGAGCCGTTCACGCTCGTCGATCTGATGTTCTACAGGGGGCGGAGCCTCGACACCATCACGGCCGCGAGTGTCATCGAACCGTTTTCTGCAGTCCGTGACGACTACGCGGCGTATACGGCCGCCAGTGCGCTGGCCGACGTCGTGGACAAGGTGTCCGAGGAGCGCGAGCGCGCATTCCAGACGTATTCGCTTCTCCTGTCCGGCCTCCAGGCCCTGTCACAGGGACGTGTCGAAACCACGGTTCCTGCATTCATGATCAAGCTTCTGTCGGTCTCCGGTTATCACCCGAGCCTCATGGTGTGCGCGGGATGCGGCGACGACGGTGAGCTCGTTGGGTTTGGCCCCCAACTCGGGGGAGCGGTTTGTGTCACCTGTCGCTTCGAAGACGAGAGCGCTTTCAAGTTGAGCCCCGACCGACTTCAACTGCTCGCGCACCTGCTGTCGTGCGACTTCGGGGCGAGCGCCGAGAAGCAGGCAACCATCGACGTCACGCACGCGTTGCGGCGGTATGCGGAGTATCACCTCGAACGACCCCTGCGCAGCCTGGCTCTCCTCGCGACCACTTAGGCTCACCCGTCATGGACGTTGTATCGGAGAGGATTCCCGCGCACGTCGCCATCATCATGGACGGCAACGGGCGTTGGGCGAAGCAGCGGGGCTTACCTCGGACTAAGGGACACGAGATGGGGGAGAAGGCGCTCTTCGATGTTGTCGAGGGCGCTCTCGAAGCCGGCATTCGCTACCTTTCCGTTTACAGCTTCTCGACCGAGAACTGGAATAGACCCTCGGAAGAGGTCGACTTCCTCATGAATTTCAACCGAGCGCTGCTGCGTCAACGGCGGGAAGAGCTCGACGAACGGCGCGTACGCATCAGGCGAATCGGCAGACGAGAGCTCGTTCCTCCCGATGTTCTCGAGGAGTTCGACGAGGCGGAACGAAAGACGGCGCATCACACCCGCATGGATCTCTTGACGTGCTTCAACTACGGCGGGCGGGCCGAGCTTGAGGACGCGGCGCAGCGACTGCGCGAAAGCGATGGGAACGGATCTATCGCCGATCACCTCTATGCCCCCGACGCACCGGACGTCGACCTCCTGATTCGGACCTCGGGGGAGATGCGGCTGAGCAACTTTCTGCTGTGGCAGGGCGCGTACGCCGAGCTCTACTTCACGGAGACGCTGTGGCCCGACTTCGATCGGCACGCTTTGTTCGAGGCTCTGCGCGATTACTCGGGACGCAAGCGGCGGTTCGGCGGCCTCTAAGGGGGTGCCGATTGCGGATCCGTCACGCTCCGCCCTCAGAAGGCGGTGCCTGCCCTCGGTGCTCTTCCTCGGCCTCCGGTTCCTCGTCCTTGGCAGCGCGCGCCCCCGGGCCGATCGCGGCCGCGAGTACGCCCGCGTTGGGGAGTTTCACAGGTCCCTGAGCCGTGACCATGTCGACGTAGAAGATGCCGAGGTCGGTAACCACGCCCTCGTATTCGCCCGCAAGTGGACCGGAACGGAGGACGACGCGCTCGCCGATCTCTACCGGTCGGACCGTGACGAGCACAAGTCCGGCGAAGAAGTTCGCCAAGGTCTGTTGGGCGGCGATGCCGAGCACCACCCCTGTGATGGCCCCTCCGAGAAGAAGACCGGAGACATCTTGGCCGAGAAGGCCCAGGACGGTGAGAAGCACGACGAAGTAACCGATTACTTGTATGAGAAGGCCCAACCCGGTCCCGCGTGTGTCGCCGACCGTGTGACTCGATAGCAGGCGACCGGCTCGTGCTGTGGCCCTCACCGCGAGGATCCCAGCAACGGCGAAGATCACCGCGCTCAGATAGGGGACAGCTTCCTCGGCTCCTCCGAAGGTGAACGGCAATGACTCCAGCACGAGAGCAGCGATCGCGATGACCCCAAAGACGATCGCCCGCCTTAGGTGCGGGCGCGCCTCGTTCAGCCAGCTTCTTTCCATGGACAGGAGGTTACGCGAACGAGCGGCTACGCGGAGTAGGTGCGGGTCTGGGGTCGCAGAATCACGGCGAGATCCCCGGCGAACGCCTCAGCCTCACCCTCCCTGAGGGCCGCCGACGTCACGCGCAGGGCGGAACGGGACTCCATGCGGTAGCGCTCCCCCGGAGCGACGGCCCACCCGCCCTGCATCAGGGCGCGCACGGTCTCGGCCTCCTCGGCGACCTCGATCCAGACGTTGAGTCCGGATCGACCGGTGGCGGGGATCGCCCGCTTCATCAACTCGTCCACCAGGTTCTCTCGGCGGGAGGAGTATGACGCCTTGGCTCGCGCGAAGAGCTGGGGAGCCTTCGGATCGCTCCACAGGTGTGCGACTACCTGCTGAAGGATGTGGCTCACCCAACCCGTCCCAATGCGCTGGCGCCCGTCGACCCGCGCAACCGTTACGGGATCCCCGGCCAAAACCGCAAGACGTAGGTCCGGCCCGAGAAACTTTGACACGGATCGAAGGGTGGACCAGCGCGGCCGATCGACGCAGAGCGTGAGGGGCTCCGCTCCCTTTGAGGGCCCCGCCACGGGGCCGGCATGGTCGTCTTCGATCACGAGGACCTCGGGGTTGGTTGCCAGCACCGCGAGGAGCTCCTTCGAGCGGTTCGCGTCGAGGGCCGCTCCTGTTGGGTTTTGCGCGCGCGGCGTGATGATGACCGCGTTGGCTCCCGTCTCGAGCGCTCGCCCCAGAGCCTCCGGCAGCATCCCGAATTCATCCATCGCAATCGGAAGCGGCATGAACCCCATAGCGCCCATCAGATCGATGACACGCGTGAACGACGGGTCCTCGATTGCGACTCCGTCTCCAGGCCTCAGGTTGGCCTCGAGCACGCGCTCCATTCCGTCGGCCGCTCCGCCGACAATTGCAAGCGACGAAGCATCGATCCCATCCGCGACGAGGTTGGCACGAGCCAGCTCTATCAGTTCGGGGAGGTTCGCGTATTCGCCGTAGAGGCTCGGAGCGGGATCGACCGCCTCGAGTGCGCTCTCCAGGCTGGGAAGCAGATCGGGGTCCGGGTTTCCCTGCGAGAGGTCGCGCACGCCCTCGGGCAGGGGAGCGCTGTGTCGCAGGGTGAGCGCCGGGGCCCGGGTGATTCGGGTTCCTCGCCGGCCGTCGGTCGAGACGAATCCTCTGGCCTTCAGCAGGCGGTAGGCCGAGGCGACCGTAACGGGAGAGACGCCGAGGAGGGCGGCCGCGGCACGGACGGTGGGAAGGCCGTCACCCGGATTGAGGTGCCCCTGTCTGATGCCGGTCTCGATGCTGGCCCCGATCTCCCTGGCGGTTGCGCCCCTCAGCTGGTAACGTCGCGATACAGACATACTTTTGTTATATAACAAACTTCCAAAGGGGAGCAAGGAATGGGTCTGGCACCGAGCGAACGGGTTGAGGTCAGAAGGGCACCGGAGCGAGCTACGACCGCAACGGAATCGAGCAGATCCTGGATGCGGGCTTCGTACATCTGGGGTTCGTGCCTTCCGGGCACGATACGCACGGGTCCTCCCGGTCGACGACGACGAGACCTCCAACTCGAGGTTTGGGCCGGGCTGGTCCCCGTCACCCTCGAGCCCGGTGAGCCGGTGCCCGATCCGTTGCTTCCCCCGCAGATCGGGTCGCCGGCCTACCTAACCAGTAAAGGGGGTTCGTAGGTTACGGTGGCCGGCATGACATCCACGGGCTCGGCGAAGGTCATCCGGAGCATCCTGTTGACCAGTCTCCCCGCAGCGGGCGCGATCGCCGTGTTCGGGACTCTCTACGGAGCCGGCGCTCAGCCCCTTCTGGGGACTCCGATGACCATCGCTTCATCGATGTTCATTTTCTCGGGCGCCTTGCAGTTCGCACTCGTGGGGCTTCTCAGCGCGGGGGCAGGAGCGCCTGCGCTGCTTCTCACCGCAGGAACACTCAACTTGCGCCACCTCGTGATGGGCGCGGTGCTCCGTCCACGAATCGGCGGATCCCGCGTTAGGCGCGCAGGGCTCGCTTTCACCTTGCTCGACGAAACGTTCGGGTTCGCGGTGTCGGCGCCCGAGGAAGCGGGGGCCGAGCGCACTCTGTTCGTGTCGGGGATCGCGTGCTATCTCGCATGGCAGGTCGGCACAGTGATCGGCGTGCTCGGTGCCGGGCTCTCCGGAGTCGCAAGACTCGCAGACGCGATATTCCCGGTGTTGTTCATTGGTCTGGCGTCTCTGGCAGCGACGACCGGGACGCTGGTGGTTCGAGCCCTCGCAGCAGTTGTGCTCACCGCGGCCGTCGCGATCCTGCTGCCCGACATTCGCGCGCTGGCCCCCGTGATCGCGGGGACTCTGGTTGCGCTTCCCGGGTCTTCGGAAGCCACCCAATCCGGTGAGGAGGATCAGGCTTGAGCCCTCTCTTGGTCGCAGCCATCGCGTTGATAACGTACGGCAGTCGAGCTTCCGCCCTGGCGATCCTTCCGCGACCCAGCGGCCGGCTCGAGGTGGTTCTCGGCCGCATGCCGGCTCCCATATTCGCCAGTCTCGCCACCCTGACGCTCATCACGGAGGAGGGGGCGCTGACCGGCGGGCCCATTCTCGTCGCATCCCTCGGTGCCCTGCTCGTCAGCCCCAAGCGGTCCCTGGCCGTCTCACTCCTTGGTGGAATCGTGGGCTTTGCGGTCGGCACCTTGCTCTTCTAGCGCGATCTGAAGAAGCAGTTTGTAGAGCGCAGGGTGTCGTTGCCCTCGGAGGGGATTGATGGCTACCCTTGGTCGTTAAGGAGGAGCCTTCGAAAATGGAAGAGGATCTCGCACCGACGAGCGTCGAGCTGGTCGTTGTCCCGCGAGATTCTCGGGCCGTCGCAAGGCACGCCGTTCGCGTCGCCGTCGGCACGACGCTTGCGGCCGTAGCCGTTACCGCCGGTGCTCTGCAACGAAGCCGTTCGCTGTCGGGAGCCATCCAACGTCGTACCGATCCCTCTCTGCTGGCTCTGGTCCCGGGCGCGGTCCTTGGCTTGTCCCTGGGCGGAGCCAGACGCGCCTCTGCACTCGCCACGAAGGCGCTCGACACCGTGGGGGCCCCCGTCATGCGCGCCATTGCACCTGCGGTCCGGCCGCTCGAGGAACCTTTTCGCCGGGCCCTCTCGGACTCGGACCGAAAGTGGAGGGCGGCCGAGGTCGAGTCGATGCAGGCCGCTGCGGCCTTCGTGCGAGAACTCGAGCCGCAGATCGTGCGTGCCGTGCTCGAGCCCTTGGACCTGACGGCACTAGTCGGCGAGAGTGTCGAGCTGGACAAGCTGGCAGAACAGATCGACGTGGATCGAGTGGCCGAGAGGTTGGATCTCGATGCCATCATCCTCAAACTCGATCTACCCAAGCTGGTCGAGGAGGTTCTAGCCGAGATAGATGTCGCGGACCTGATTCGCCAGTCGACTTCGACGTTGACCGGAGACGCAGTCGACGAGGTTCGATACGTGAGCGTCGACGCCGATCGAGTTGTCGCTCGCATGGTCGATCGCATCATTCGCCGGCGGAAGCGCCACCTGGACGCTCCCGGCGAGCCCGAGTCGACCCGCGCTGAGAACGAACCGGAACTCTCGTGACAGAGGTGCTGCCCGCGAGAGCGAGGGCCTTTCAGGGTCTGCGCTCCGGGCCGGTATCGCGAACACTTGCTTCAATTATCGATGTGAGCGTGGTCGCGCTCGCGACCGCTGGGGTCGTGTTGGGGTGGTCTCTCATCACGTCCCTGGGTGACAGAGCCTTTGCGCTGTCCACACCGGGCCCCCTTGGTGCCTTCCTCCTGGGCGAGTTCATACTCACCATCTATCTCTGGGTCGGATGGGCGACGACCGGACGAACGGTCGGCAAGCAGGTGATGGGACTCCGAGTCGTCAATCACCGGGGCGAATTGATGCGCCCCGGCGGAGCCTTCTTGAGAGCGCTGGCCTGTGTTGTCTTTCCGGTCGGCCTTCTTTGGTCTCTGGTCAGCAGTCATAACCGGTCACTTCAGGACGTTGTTCTCGGCACGTCTGTCATCTACGACTGGAACGCACGTCTACCGGCGCGCTCGACTCGTCGTGCGCTCGTCGACGAGGGCGGCGACGACGACAGGAGGTGAGGAGAAAACCAGGGGGAGTTCATCGCAGCGAACTGGCTCGCCTCGTCCTCTGGTCGTGGCCGGTCCTCGGCCCCTCTTCGATCTGGACCTGCACGACGCGCCGGCGATGCGTTGATGTGACCCGGATCGTCCATCCGTCGTGGACGACCTCGTCTCGGCTTTTCGGAATGCGCTGCAACCTGTCCATGAGGAACCCTGCGATGGTTTCGTAGTCACCCTCCGGTAGCTCGAGGCCTATGGCATCGGCCGCCTCGTGCACTCTCAACGAGCCGGGCGCCAAGAAGCGGCCCTCGGCGACTCTTTCGACTTCGGACTCGGCGTCGTCGTGCTCGTCACGAATCTCTCCTACGAGCTCCTCCACCAGGTCCTCGATCGTGACGACTCCCGCCGTACCGCCGTGCTCGTCGATGACGAGCGCGAAGTGCAAGTGCTGGCGACGCATGTCGAATAGCAGAGGATGAAGCTTGCGGGACTCCGGCACGATCAGCATCTGGCGAAAGTAGCGAGGGGGCAAGGGCTTGGTTCGCCCCTCCGGCGGGACCTTGAGGAGATCCTTGGAATGAAGGAAACCAAGGATCTGGTCGAGGCTCTCGCCGAAGACGGGGAAGCGCGAGTGACCGGTTTCGAGCACTAGTTTCTCTATCTCCTCGGGCGTGGCCGACGAAGGGATCACGGTCAGCTCGGTGCGCGGGACCATGACGGCTGCGGCATCGAGGTCTCCGAATGTAATTGCGCCGGTCAGCAGTTTGTGCTCGAAGGTCTCGAGCATGCCCTCGCGCGCCGACTCGGCGATCATCGCCCCAATCTCTTGAGCAGAGTGGGACGGGTTCAGTTCGTCGACGGGCTCGACCCTCAACAGTCGCAGGGTGGCGTTCGCCGTGGCATTCATCAGATAGATGAAGGGGCGAAAGACGTTGACGAACGCACGAAACGGCAGAGCGATCGCAAGCGCGCTGCGTTCCGGCTCGGCGATGGCGATGTTCTTTGGAGCCATCTCTCCAACGACCATGTGGAGAAAGACCACGATGGAGAGAGCCACCACGAACGAGACGGTGTGAAGAATCGTGTCCGGCAGGTCGACGATCCCGAGGAGAGCTCGCTCGATCAGTGCTGCAACCGCCGGCTCGGCCAGGTACCCGAGACCGAACGACATCATCGTGATGCCCAACTGGGCCCCCGCGAGCATGAGTGACAGCTCCCGGATGGATTTCATTGCGGATTTCGCTCGTCGGTTGCCCGCTGCATCGAGCTGCACGAGTTTGGTGCGCCGAGCCGCAGTCAAAGCGAACTCCGCGCCGACGAAGAACCCGTTGGCAACCAGCAAGAGGAGAGCGATGATCAACGGCCAGGGGCTCATGAATTCCCTTCCATCGCGCCTGCGATCTCGGGGGGACCCGCGATCAATACGCGTGCGACCCGTTTGCCGTCCATCTCGACGACCTTGAACTCCCACGGCCCGTAGGCGATGTGCTGACCCTGTTCGGGGATGCGCTCGAGAAGACTCAGGATGAAGCCTGCGAGGGTCTCGTAGTCACCCTCGGGCATCTCGAATCCGGTCAGGTCCTCGAGGTCGTCGGGGTGCAGCATTCCCGAGACCACGTGCACGCCCAGGGGAGGGGCGGTCATGGGCGCGGTCGTGGGGGCCGCGTCGTACTCGTCTTCGATGTCGCCCACTATCTCCTCTAGGAGGTCTTCCAGGGTGACGATTCCCGCGGTGCCCCCGTACTCGTCGATTACGACGGCGAGTTGCTTGCGCGTCCTGCGCATCTCGAGCAGCATCGAGTCGAGGTTGCGGGACTCCGGCACCACGATCGCGTCCTGCACGATGCTGACGACTTTGGTTGTCGGCCGCTCCTCCATCGGAATCCGGTAGATGTCCTTGATGTGAGCCATCCCGACGATGTCGTCGATGTCGCGCCCGGTTACGGGGAACCGTGAGTGGCCGGTGGCAAGGGCCCTGCGGACCAGATCGTCCAGCGTGTCGTTCTCGGCGATGGACTCGACCGCCGTGCGAGGGACGAGCGCATCCTCCGCGTCCTTCTCCCCGAACGAAATCGAGCGCGCAAGGAGCGCGAACTCAGCCGGGTCTAGGGCTCCACCATGGTGCGAGGACTCGATCAACAACTCGATCTCCTCCAGCGAGCGCACGGAATTGAGCTCTTCTTGCGGCTCGATGCCCAGCCGTCTCACCGTCCAATTGGCGGAGTTGTTGAGGAAGAGGATCAGTGGCTTCGCGGCCAGGTTTGCCACTCGCATGGGCCCGGAGATCCTCAGCGCGAGCCCGACGGGCCGGGCGAGGGCAAGGTTCTTGGGGACCAGCTCGCCTATGACCATCTGAGTCGCGGTTGCAAGGACCAGGGCGATGGCAACCGAGATACCCAGGCTGGAGCTCTCGGGAGCGCCGAGAGACCGGACGAGTGGTTCCAGGGGCCGGCCCACGGCCGGCTCGACGATGAAACCCACGATCAGCGAGCTGACGGTGATGCCGAGCTGGGCCCCAGAGAGCTGGAAGCTCAGAGTGTGCAGCGCGGCCATCGCGCTCTTGGCCCTGCGGTCTCCCTTCTCGGCCAGCGCCTCGATTTTCGTGCGATCTGCCGCGACGAGGGCGAATTCCCCCGCAACGTAGACGGCGTTGACGAGGATCAGTCCTAAGACGACGAGAATGCCGAGAAGGGTCTCGATCGAGGCCGCCTAGACCGGTCTTCGGCGCGAAAGCGGGGGCCCGGCTAAGTGGCTGCCGGCCGACGGAGGGCGGTCACTGCCGAGCTCGGTCATCTGTCTCCAGGATCATGTGCCTCTGGGCTTCGGCGGAGCTTCGCTGCGCCTCGCCGAGCAAGAGGCTCGGTACCCGCCCTGCGGGCGGACAAGTCTCTGGGCTTCGGCGGAGCTTCGCTGCGCCTCGCCGAGCAAGAGGCTCGGTACCGCCCTGCGGGCGGGGACAACCCCATTATCATCATGCATCATGAGTTCAGTATCCATCGACACCATCGTCAACCTGTGTAAGCGGCGTGGGATCGTCTTCCCCTCGAGCGAGATCTACGGCGGACTTCGCTCGGCGTGGGATTGGGGGCCCCTCGGCGTCGAGCTCAAGCGCAACGTCAAGAACGAATGGTGGAAGGCGATCGTGCACACACGCGACGATGTCGTCGGGCTCGAGAGCTCGATTCTGATGTCGCCGAAGGTATGGGAGGCGTCCGGGCACGTCGCGACCTTCACCGATCCGCTCGTCGAGTGCACGAATTGCCACAAGCGGTTTCGGGCCGACCACATCGATCTCGCCAAGTCCTGCCCCAACTGCGGGCAGGGGCCCACCTGGACCGAGCCGCGAAACTTCAATCTCATGTTCAAGACCCATATGGGTCCGGTCGAGGACTCGGCCCATGTCGCCTACCTACGGCCCGAGACCGCGCAGGGCATGTTCGTCGACTTCATGACGGTTCAACAGACCTCGAGAAAGAAAATCCCGTTCGGCATCGCACAGCAGGGCAAGAGCTTCCGCAACGAGATCACGCCCGGGAACTTCGTCTTTAGAACGCGCGAGTTCGAACAGATGGAGATGGAGTTCTTCGTCAAGCCGGGAACGGACGAACAGTGGCACAAGTACTGGTTGGACGAACGTATGAGCTGGTATCTCGACCTGGGGATCACAAAGGCCAACCTGCGTCTGCGGCAACACGATGCCGACGAGTTGAGCCACTACGCCAAAGACACCTACGACATCGAGTATGAGTTCCCCTCGATGGGATGGTCCGAGCTCGAAGGGATCGCCAACCGGACGGACTTCGACCTCAAGGCACATGCTGCGCACTCGGGCCAGGATCTGAGCTATTACGACTCCGATACGGACGAGCGGTACGTGCCCTATGTGATCGAGCCCGCCGTCGGGGTGGAACGGCCGACCTTTGCCTTTCTCATCGACGCGTACCGCGAAGAGGAGGCTCCCACGGCCTCGGGCAAGATCGAGAGGCGCACGGTGCTCAAACTCGACAAGCGCCTGGCGCCCTACAAGGTCGCCGTGTTGCCGCTGTCGAAGAACGTGGACCTCGCGCCGGCATCCGAGAAGCTTGCCGCCGAGGTGCGCAAGCACTTCGTCTGCGACTTTGACGTGACGGGCTCCATCGGCAAGCGATACCGTCGTCAAGACGAGGTCGGAACTCCGTTCTGCGTCACGTTCGACTTCGATTCGCTCGACGACAACCAGGTCACCGTGCGGGACCGGGATTCGATGGAGCAGGAACGAATACCGATCGAGGGACTCGTCGAGTTCCTGAGAAAGAGGCTGTGATGAGCACAACACTGTTCGGGACGGTCACGCGGCCGACGGGTGAGCCCGCCCAGACTGCTACGGTCGAGCTTCACAACTCCTCGGGTGACATCCTCGACCAGATCGTCTGCGACAGTCAGGGACGATTCCGTTACCACCTCTCCCCGGGCGAGTGGCGACTGTTCGTGTGGGACCCCACGGGGGGGCGCGCGGAAGTAAGCGTCGATTTGCAGAAGGATGAGGACACCGAGGTGGACATCGACCTGCGGGCGACTGCGGGATTGAAGGGCAACGGGGGGTAACCAATTTGAGGAGGGTTTGGCTTCATGAGCAAGTGGGTCTACGACTTTGAAGAGGGCGACGCCACCCAGAAGAATCTTTTAGGGGGCAAGGGCGCCAACCTGGCCGAGATGACGAATCTTGGCCTTCCCGTCCCTCCGGGATTCACCATCACCACGGACGCATGCAACGCCTATCGCGAGGCGGGCCAGCAGTTCCCGGAGGGTCTCCTCGACCAGGTCGCCGAGCACCGGAAGAAGCTCGAGGAAAAGATGGGCCGTCAGATCGGGAACGCGCGCGACCCATTGCTCGTATCCGTCCGCTCCGGCGCTCCGTTCTCGATGCCGGGGATGATGGACACGGTTCTGAACGTCGGGCTGAACGAGGACAGTGTCGAGGGCCTGATCAAGCAGACGGGCTCGGATCGTTTCTCGTGGGACAGCTACCGGCGTCTGGTGCAGATGTTCGGCAAAACGGTGATGGGTGTTGACGGCGATCTCTTTGAGGAAGCGCTCGAGGATGCCAAGCACAAAAAGGGAGTCGCCAACGACGTCGACCTCGACACGAAGGACCTCAAGAAGCTCGCAAAGACCTTCAAGTCGATCATCAAGAAGGACACCAAGCGGGAGTTCCCTCAGGATCCCACTGATCAGCTGCACCAGGCGGTCGAAGCGGTGTTCGGATCGTGGGACAACAAGCGAGCACAAGACTACCGGCGCCGCAACAGGATCTCAGACAGCCTCGGAACCGCCGTCAACGTGCAGACGATGGTGTTCGGCAACAAGGGCGAGAACTCGGGAACCGGCGTCGGCTTCACGCGTGATCCCGCCACGGGTGAACGAACTCCTTACGGCGACTACCTGCAGAACGCTCAGGGTGAGGACGTCGTGGCAGGCATCCGCAACACCTTGCCGATCACCGAGATGAACCGGATCCAACCCCGCGCGTACCAGGAGCTCAAGGAGCACTTCGGCACCCTCGAGCGGCACTACAAGGATATGTGCGACACCGAGTTCACCATCGAAGAGGGCAAGTTGTGGATGCTCCAGACGCGCGTGGGCAAGCGGACCTCGCTCGCAGAGTGGCGCATGGCCGAAGAGATGCTCGAAGAGGGCTTCATCGACGACAAAGCGGCGGTGCGCGACCGTCTAACGGCCGGCAAGCTCGACGAGCTCTTCAAGCCGATCATCCGAGCCGACCTCAAGGGCTCCATGACGCCGGTGGCCAAGGGCCTCAACGCCTCTCCCGGCGCGGCCGTCGGCCGAGCCGTGTTCACGGCCGACGACGCCTCGGAGTGGGCCGAGCGCGGCGAGCAGGTCATTCTCGTTCGGCGTGAGACGAACCCGGACGACTATCACGGCATGGTTTCGAGCCAGGGGATCCTGACCTCGGCGGGCGGGACCAACTCGCACGCTGCAGTGGTGGCGCGCGGCGAGGGCATTCCCGCCGTCTGTGGTGCGGACGCAATCCGCATCGATCGCAAGGCCAAGGCCTTCAATGTGCGTGGCACGACGGTGGGCGAGGGCGACTGGATCACGATCGACGGCACCGATGGAACCGTCTACGCGGAGCAACTCGAAACCGAGCCCTCCGAGCTCGAGGTGGCTCAGCTTGCGTCGGCGAAGCAAAACCAGGGCAGGAGGCTCACGAAGGCCGAGAAGGAGTCGCTGAGCTCGGACCTGTGGGCTGCCTACCAGCGTTTCATGACGTTCGCCGATGCCAATCGCGATCTAGGCGTCCGGGCGAACGCGGACACTCCCGAGCAGGCGGCCAACGCGCGGGCGCGCGGCGCGGAGGGAATCGGTCTCTGCCGGACGGAGCACATGTTCCTTGGCGAAGAGCGGGTCGCCGCCGTCCGCACGATGATCTTTGCAGAGACCGAAGAGGAAGAGGCCGAGGCCTACAAGATCCTTGCCCCGCTCCAGAAGAAGGACTTTCTCGGCATCTTCAAGGCGATGGACGGGCTTCCCGTCACGGTGCGTCTCCTCGACCCGCCGCTGAATGAGTTCCTGCCAAATCGTGTCGAGGTCGAGGTTGCAGTCGCCCTTGCGCAGCAGAAGAGCAAGCGCAAGGTCGAGATCGACCGCGAGAAGATGTCGATGAAAGACGCCGAGAAGCTGCGCGACAAGCTCAGCGAGTTGGACGAAGCGAACCCCATGCTCGGCCTGCGCGGCGTTCGTCTCGGCATAGTCAAGCCGGGCCTCTACGCCATGCAGGTGCGCGCCATCACGGAGGCCGCGGTGCAGCTCAAGAAGAAAGGGCTCGACCCACGACCCGAGATCATGATTCCTCTGGTCGCAACGGCCGAGGAATTGCAGCAGATGCGCGACGAACTGGAGCCCATCTCCAAGGCCATCATCGAGAAGGCCGGCGTCGATCTGCACATCGAGTTCGGCACCATGATCGAGCTGCCTCGTGCCGCCGTCGACTCGGGCGCTATCGCCCAGCACGCGGACTTCTTCTCGTACGGAACCAACGACCTCACACAGACGGCGTTCGGGTTCAGCCGGGACGACATCGGGAGGTTCCTGGCGTTCTACGAAGAGCGCAAGCTCGTGCCCTACAACCCCTTCGTCACGATCGACAAGGCCGGGGTCGGGCGGCTTATGCGTATCAGCGTCGAAGAGGGTCGAAAGGCGAACCGCGACCTACATCTCGGCATCTGCGGAGAGCACGGCGGAGACCCCGACTCGGTTGTGATCTGCCACGAGCTCGGGCTCGACTACGTGTCCTGCTCTCCCTACCGCGTGCCGGTTGCGAGGCTGGCGGCCGCACAGGCAAAGCTGGGAGCGGCTACGACCTCGTCCAAGTAAGAGGCTGGGTACAACCAGGCATCAGTTCGAGCAGGGCTTTACGTGCAGCGCTCGCAGTTCGGGAAAGATCGACGGCGGGCGCCCGCCCTGAGGCCATGACATCTCGAAGGCCGCGGCAAACGAGGCCGTCTTCTCGGTGGGACCCTCGTAGTCGAGTTGGAGATTCGTAAAGCCCCCTCGCTTGAACTTGCGGATCTTCAAGTCCCCGCGGTGAAGGGTCCAGTTCTTCTTGAGGACGCCCTTCAACGAGCCCGAGCCGCCGGCATTGACGACGAGTCTCGTCTGCACCGTGCGCGACCTGTTCGCTCCGAGGCTCCTCCCCTGAGGAGCGCGCTTGAGCACCTTTCCGGTCCCGCTCGTTTGCACGCCGAGCTGGCTTACGACGCGCCGGGCGCACCACCCGTTGACCGGGTTGGTTCGCGTGGCCAGCCACATCGCACCGAAGTCGCGATTGGAGTTGTTGTCCTGGGCGGCGCTGTATCGGTAGAAGAACGTGCAGAAGGTCCATTTCGACATTACCCGTCCGGTGCCTCCGTTGCGGCGAAATCTCCCGTCCTTGCAGTCCGGCCCCGGGTAGGTATCTCTGTCGAAGGTCACGGGCCCCACCGTTGTCGGTTTGCTTCGTGGGTCCAACTGGGCGCCGGCCGACAGGGGCGTGAGCGCGAGAGCCACCGCAATGACGATCAATGCAGACCTCTTGCCTAGCATTTACCTCTCCTCTCAAAGTCATACCGGAGTCCGGAAGCGATGGCGTTCGGCAGGTTGTCGACGTCCCACGAGACCCCCGCCCCCGATGTGAGGTTTAGGACCCCTCCTCGCTGGCCGGTCCAACGTTGGGTGAATATTCGTGTTCCTTGAATCGTAGATCGGGAGTGGCGCAGTCGTCGGGGGCGGAACCAGGTGCTTTCGGTCAGCGTCGCACTCCTTTTCCCGAATCCACCGGCAAGGCTGGCGAGCCTGACGCGGACCTTTCGAGATTTCTTCATCGAAAGGTTCCTTGCCGGGACACGTTTGTGGAACTTCGTGTCCCGTGAGATACCCAGGTCGGACCACACCCTCGTCGCACACCACGCGCCGCGCGGCTCGACTCGAGCCTGGACCCAGGCGAGGCCGTAATCGCGCTCCTCGTTGTCCTCGGCGAACGGATCGTAGGTGTAGAAGAGCAGGCAGGTCTCCGTTTCGGCAACCACCTCCCGGTGGCCGTTCACCTTCGTTCGGAAGGTCCTGCGGCCGCATTGACGCTCGTCCAAGTTGAGAGGCCCCGTTTGCTTGGGCTTGTCGCGGGCCTCGGCCGGCGGGCTGCCGGCGAGGACAATTCCAAGCGCGACAAGCAGCGCGCCGACCGACCGGCTTGGGATGCGAAATGTCAGATTCGTGAGGTAGTTCTCCATCTCCTGCCACATTATCTGCGCGCGGTTCTTCGTCATAGGCGGGTGCTACCTTCATTTTCATGGAATACCGACGAAACAGCGAAAATGCCGAGATCACCTTGCTGTCGGCCCGAGCGCAGTTCGCAGCCGAATCGAAGGGCCGGACGACGCCCGAGCCCGAGGACAATATCCGGACCTGCTGGCAACGAGATCAAGACCGGATCGTTCACTCAAAGGCGTTCAGGCGCCTGGGCCACAAGACGCAGGTGTTCCTGGCCCCCGAAGGCGATCACTACAGGGTGCGACTCACGCACACGCTCGAGGTCAATCAGGTGGCCCGGACCATCGCGCGAGCGCTCCGGCTAAACGCCGACCTGGTCGAGGCGATCTGCCTGGGGCACGACCTGGGCCACACACCCTTCGGCCACCTCGGCGAGGAGATGGTGGCGGAGTTCCTGCCCGGCTTTAGACACAATCTTCAAAGCGTCAGGGTGGTGGATGTCCTCGAGGAGCTCAACCTGACTTGGGAGGTCAGGGACGGCATCGCCAACCACACGTGGTCGATGCCCATGCCGGAGACACTCGAGGGCCAGATCGCTCGCTACGCCGACCGCATCGCATATCTGAACCACGACATCGACGATGCCGAGCGGGCCGGCATCCTCGCGGAGAATGAACTGCCGGCGGTCACTCTCGCGGTGCTGGGAGAAAGCCACAGGAGTCGCATCTCGACCATGGTCGGTGATCTCGTCGAGAGCTCCAAGGATCTCGACGAGATACGGATGAGCCCGGCCGTCTTCGAGGCCATGATGGAAACGCGTGATTTCCTCTTCGAGCGTGTCTATCTCGGCAGAGTCGCTCCCGCCACCAAAGACGCCGTACGGGGGATCATTACGAGCTTGCTGGAGCACTACACGGTCAACCCCATTCCCGAGGCGCAGGACACGACTCGTGAAGCACCGGACGAAGATCCACGGGTGGCGGCGGTCGACTACGTCGCCGGAATGACCGATCGCTTTGCTTTGCGAGCCTTCGAGAGCATCGCAGGGAGTCCGGCCCCCAACGTGGTCGCCGTAGTATGAGAAGCCTTCCCCACAAGAGGTCCCCGGCGGTCCGGAAGCGATCGTCTCGACGATCGCGAAAAGAAGTTGGAGAGATCGCCGCCGGATCTGTAGTTCCGCGCTCTTAGCAGATCGGCAGATATGGCGAAAATCAATCAACAGGACATCGACACGCTGCGTGAGCGCGCGGACATCGTCGAGGTTATCTCTGGTTACACATCACTGAAACGTGGCGGGACGAACACGGTGAAGGGCCTTTGTCCCTTCCATACCGAGAAGACTCCATCCTTCACCGTCGACAGAGCGCGTGGCCTTTTCTATTGCTTCGGGTGTCAGGAGGGTGGCGATCTCTACAAGTTCGTCGAGAAGATCGAGAACCTTCCTTTCCCCGAGGCGGTCGAGTGGGTCGCGCGTAAATTCGCTTTCGAGCTTCGTTACGAGGAGATGCGTCCCGGCGAACAAGCGGCGCGCGGGCTCAAGGCGAGACTCCTCGCGGCGAACGCCGAGGCCACCGCGTTCTTCCACAAGACCCTGATGGATTCACCCGACGCATCCGACGCCAGGCGTTACCTCAAGAATCGGGGCTTCGGACGGGAGGTTGCCGAGCGCTGGCAGCTCGGCTACGCGCCGGGACGGAACTCTCTGTGCCGCCACCTTCTCGGCAGGGGCTTCTCCGAGAAAGAGATCGAACATGCAGATCTCGGTAGGCGCAGCGAGCGGGATCGAAGCCTCTACGACAGTTTTCGCCAGCGCATCACGTTCCCGACCTGGAATCTCCAGGGCGCGGTCGTGGGGTTTGGAGCGCGAGCAATGGGCGATGCTCAACCCAAGTACCTCAACACTTCGGAGACGCCCGTGTTCTCGAAGTCGCGCGTGATGTACGGACTCAACCGCGCGAAGTCCTCAATTGCTCGAGGCGCGGACGCACTCGTGGTCGAGGGATACACGGACGTCATCGCCCTACAGGAAGCGGGCGTCGAGGAGGCCGTCGCCACCAACGGCGTTGCGCTCGGTGAAACGCATTTCGAGCAACTGAAGAAGTTTGGCCACCGGGCGATCCTGATGCTCGATGCAGACGCCGCGGGACAGGGGGCAACTGAGCGCAGTTTCGGCAGCCATCACCGGCTCGGAATCGAAGTGCTCGTAGCCACGTTGCCGCCCGGCCGCGATCCCGCGGAGGTGGTTGCTGCGGACGGGTCGGAGGGCATTCGAAAAGTCATCGATCAGGCTCAGCCACTGCTCGAATTCAAGATCGAGCAATTGCTTCTGAAGGTACAACTCGACACTCCCGAGGCGCGTTCAAGAGCCGTTCGGGAAGTGGCCCAGGTGCTAGGGTGGCACCCGGATCCGATAGCTCGACACGAGTACGCGTTCATTGCTGCTCAACGGATAGGTGTGGATCCGGAGGCGGTGCAGCGGGCCCTCGCAGAGGGGCGCGTTTCACCGGGGGCTTCGGGGGATGCTTCCGGGCGGGATCAGGATCGCCGCCTTCCCGGGCATGTGAAGGTTGAACGGGAGGCGTTGCAGTTGGTTTTGACGCGAGCGCGCGAGATAGAGCGATGGACGGACATGGTGTCCGAATCCGACTTCACATCTCCACCTCGGCGCGAGTTGTTCCGTGCGGCGAGCGCTCTGTATGCCTCGGACCGTCCGCAGCCGTTGGCGAGCATGGCGGACACCCTGTCGCCCGACGCACTTTCTTTGTTTACGGAATTAGCCGTCGGTGCCGATGGTTCGGAGGAGGAGGATCTCGCACGGCGGTGCGAGGAGATATTCGTACGGATTAGGGTTTTCAGCCTGGAACGAGAGATCAAGAAGCGACGGGACACTCTCGGGGGTATCAACCCTGTAGTCGACCCGGCGCGCCACGACGACCTCTTTACGGAGTTGGTAAAGCTCGAGGCCGAGCGGCGCGACTTGCTCCGGAAAATCAGAGGAGCTGCCTAACAATGAACGAACCGACACCAAAAGCAGTGGACGCGAACGGGACCAACGTCGCGCCCGCCGCAACCATCACGCAGGTCGCGCCGGCACAAGCCGAAGTCGACGCCATCATTCAGGCTGCCCGAAAGGAGGGCTCGATCACCAATGCGGACCTGGCGGAGAAGCTGGCCGTGCTCGAGCTCAGTGTCGACGAGATCGACGCGGTTTACCAGCGACTCGTCGAGTACGGGGTCGACGTGGTCGAGGACGAGGCCGTCATCGAAGAGGAACCCGTCGTAGAGGAGGTCGAGCAGCCGGCCGCGGCACCCGAGGAAGATCGCGTGCGTGCCCGGAAAGAGGTCGATGCGGCACTCAAGGCACCCACCAACGATCCGGTGCGGATGTACCTCAAAGAGATCGGCCGAGTGGCGCTGCTCACCGCACAGGAAGAGGTCAGCCTTGCGAAGCGCATCGATGCAGGCCTGGCCGCCGAGGACAGGCTCACCGAACTAGGACCCGACGCGGATCGCACGAGCAACGAGGTGCGAGACCTCCGATTCGAGATGCGCGACGGCATGATGGCGAAGCGACACCTAGTCGAGGCCAACCTCCGCCTCGTTGTGTCGATTGCGAAACGCTATGTGGGGCGAGGCATGGCGTTCCTCGACCTGATTCAGGAAGGCAACCTCGGCCTCATTCGCGCAGTCGAGAAGTTCGACTACACCAAGGGCTTCAAGTTCTCGACCTATGCAACCTGGTGGATCCGGCAAGCAATAACGCGAGCAATCGCCGACCAGGCCCGCACGATTCGCATTCCCGTGCACATGGTCGAGACGATCAACAAGCTGGCGCGCATTCAGCGTCAGTTGCTCCAGGACCACGGGCGGGAACCGACGGCCGAGGAGATCGCGGCTCAGATGGAGATGACTCCCGCGAAGGTGCGCGAGATCCAAAAGATCAGCCAGGAGCCGGTCTCACTCGAAACGCCGATTGGCGAAGAAGAGGACAGTCACCTCGGCGACTTCATCGAGGACTCGGAGGCGGTGGTCCCTCTCGAGCGCGCATCGTTCAAACTCCTTCAGGAGCAGCTCGAGTCCGTGCTGCACACGCTCTCGGGACGAGAGAAGGAAGTCATTCGCCTGCGCTTCGGTCTGGTCGATGGACAGCCGCGGACCCTCGAGGAGGTCGGCAAGAAGTTCGGAGTGACACGTGAGCGCATCCGCCAAATCGAATCAAAGACGTTGAGCAAACTTCGCCATCCATCGCGAAGCCAAAAGCTGCGCGACTACCTCGAGTAGGAAGGGGCGCTACGGAGAGGCCCCGATGCCTTTCTCTGTCTCTGTGAGCGGCTGAGTCAGTTGGACGATGGGGGAGGCGCGACCGTGAGTCCCGAGCGGTCGTCAGATCGGCGGTCGCGCACTTTCTCCTGGACCTTGTTGACCCCCTCGGAGGCTTTGTCGCGCGCCTGCTCGTAGCCGGTTTCGACGGCATCCTTGGCCTTGCCCGAGGCTCGCTTGAGCTGAGGTGACGACAGCAGATTGTCGTAAAGGCGGCGGAGCTGCTCGTAGCGCTCGTGACCGGCCTTCGAGCCCAGAACGTAACCGGCACCAAAACCCACCATGAATCCAAGCTTGCTCATGTTTGGTTCCCTCTCTCTCCTGCCGGTAGCCCGGCACCATCCCTCTCGAGTCCGTTAAACCGTGTCTGGTTCTCTGACACTACGCTGCGCCCGCTAGTCACTCCAATTCTGCTTTCCTCACACTACGCCGCCCCTGCGGGCCGGCTTCGTCGGGTAATGCCCGCGATCGTCGAGACGATCGCTCCCGTTGCCCGAGACTCAACCGGCCACGTAGTATGTGCCGGCCGATCGGGGGTAGCTCAACCGGCAGAGCAACCGGCTGTTAACCGGTAGGTTGCGGGTTCGAGTCCCGCCCCCCGAGCTCTTCCCTTACCCGTGACGCCGTTCGGCAGACTCAGCTGGGTTTCCGCCCGGAGCGATGAGCGAGCGGACGCTTTCGGCCAACGGGATTCCACTCGTCAGCCCCGGTGACGGCTGTGGGTCGCCAAAGCCCGTGACGACGGGCAAGACGCCGGCCCACGTCGGTAGTTCGGCATCCGGTGAATCGTCGTCGGTTGGAGGCCCGACTCGCACCTTCGCCGACGCCTCGTCGATGGGGAGCTCCAGGATGGCCGCGCTTGTCAGCTCGCGGGCATTGGGAGCCCGAACCTCCTTCCAACGGCCGGGAATGACCTTGTTCGTGAATGCCTGGAACGCCTCGAGCTTGCGGCGATCCTGATCGACGAGCCGAAAAACGCCGAGAAGCACCACGGATCGATAGTTGGCCGAGTGCTCAAAGGCCGACCGAGCAAGAACCAAGCGCTTCACCTTAGCTAAGTGAGGACATTCAACCCCCCAGAAGGTGGCTGGATGTCATCACTTCAGGTTCAGGCCCAACGAGCGGGCACCCGGGAGCTTTTCGTGGGGTTTCTCGCCTAAATGCCCGGCCGGTTAACGTAGGCCTCATGTCATTACTGCTGGCCTCCATACCTTCGCCCGAGAGCAACACGTTCAGCCTCGGCCCCCTCGAGGTGCACTTCTACGGCCTTTTCATCGCCACCGGCGCGATGCTCGCCGTATTCATCGCCCGCCGCCGCTACGCAGCGCGGGGAGGGGAGGCAG
>JBOGWS010000019.1:0-78551 GCA_050693895.1 Actinomycetota bacterium
GTAGGTATAGGTTCGGTCTCGATGAAAGGACTGGTTTGAGTCGTTCCTATGTAGTGACTGGAGGAGGGCGGGGCGTTGGCCGCGCTCTTGTCGAGCGACTCGTAGAAGACTCGGACGTCGTGGTCGCAATCGACGTCGACCCAGACGCACTGACCTGGACGAACGACCATCCGTCCGGCTCCCGAATGATTACCGTCGTCGGAGACGCCTCAGACGAGGGGGTTGCGGAGAAAGCGGCCGACCTCGCACAGGAGGCGGGGCCGCTTGCCGGCTGGGTTAACAACGCCGCAGTGTTTCGCGACGCATCCATCCACTGGGCGTCGACGCACACAGTGCTGGAGCTCATCGGCCTGAACCTCAACCCCGTCGTGGTCGGGTGCGCGACCGCGATCCGGCGGTTTCTCGCTGCGGGAACCGGTGGAGCAATCGTCAATGTCTCCTCGCACCAGGCGCAGCGGGCGGTTCCGGGGTGCATGACTTACGTGACCGCAAAGGCGGCGATCGAAGGTCTCACTCGCGCCCTAGCAGTTGAATACGGGTCACTTGGCATTCGAGTGAACGCCGTCGCTCTCGGTTCGATCAGCACCGAGCGTTACCAGGCGTTCCTGGATCAGCAGGACCCGGCAACACTCGCGCAGATCGAGAAAGAGATGCGCCGGCTGCACCCGATCGGCCGGGCCGGACAGCCCGATGAGGTCGCGGCGTCCGTCGCCCACCTGCTATCCGACGAAGCGAGCTTCATCACTGGCGCGACCGTCCCCGTCGACGGTGGGCGATCGGTTCTCGCGCGCGACCCCGAGGCCCACAACCCCCCACCGTAAATCTACGAACGCTCGATCAATCCAGCTCGATCACCGACAGGATGTTTCCCGCGGGATCTTTGAACCACGCGATGCCCGGCCCCTCACCGCGGGCGATCCCGCGTTCATCCGTCTTGAGATCACCTTCGTCGTAGATCTCGAAACGCACTCCGCGCTCGGTTAGAGCATCAACGGCCTCATCGATGCTGGCAACAGGAAAGTTCAAGATGGTGAACACCGCGGGAACGTGATCCGGCTTCGGATAGACCAACACGGCGGTATCGGCGTCGAGCTGCAGGGACAATATGCCGTTCGACTCGGTCACCTCCAAGCCTAAGGTCTGCTCATAAAAGTCCTTGGCCTTAGGAATGTCGTCCGTGGAGAAACCACCGAACGGCTTTGCGTGCTTGAACATTGCCTCGCCTCCAATTCCAGTTGCAAAGAGGGCCACCGGCCCGCTCGGATGTTCCCACTAGTGCCGAGAGTAGACCCTTCCAAACCCAAGAGCCGAGGCGCGGGTCACACGTTCTGCTGCTGCCATTCGGTCTTGCTCAGGGCGTATTCGACATCGCCCTCTTCCGAGCCCTCGATTATCTCCGGCCAGTCCTGGAAGAAGGTCCGCACGAATCTCAGGCCGGCTTTCTCCATCACTCGCCGGGAAGCCATGTTGACCGTCATCGTCGACGCGACCACGCGCTGAACTTCGAACTCGGTGAAGCCCTTCTGAATAAGAGCCCGCGATCCCTCGGTGGCGAACCCCTTGCCCCAAGCCGACCTCCGGAGTCGGTACCCGAGCTCCGGGTCGTGGGGGCCGCCTTCGTCCGGCCTGAAGTGAAACCAGCCCAGGAACTCACCGGTCGACTTCTCTATGGCTGCCCAGAAACCGTAGCCATCGAAACGCTCGTAGTACTGCAGGAACCAGGGCAGGACGTCGTTCTGAATCTCCTCACGAGAGGTTGGCTGACCGCCGTTGATGAAACGCATGACTTCGGGATCACCGTCGAGGTCGACCAGGTTGTCGACATCGGCCATTGTGAAACGACGCAGAAGCAGCCTCTCGGTCTCCAGAAAGACCGTGGTCATTCGAGTCTCCTCTATGCACGAGGTAGAACAAGCCTAGAGTTCGAAGTCAATCAGACGTACTCGGAAAAGCGACCAACCACCGCGCCGAGAACCTCATCCCCGGATCGGCCCCACAGGTCGCGGTTGATGATCTCGACCTCGATCGGCCCCCGATATCCAGCAGCTTCGACCGCTGCGCGAATCCGACGGAGTTCGATGACGCCGTCTCCCATCAAGCCGCGCCCGGCCAAGAGTTCCTCCGTCGGGATCGTCCAGTCCGAGACGTGAAACCCGAGGATGCGTCCGGCCGCGCGCTCGATCTCATCGTAGAGACTTGGGTCCCACCACACGTGATACACGTCGACGATCACGCCGACTTCGGCGCTCGAGAAGTTCGATGCCATTTCGTTGGCTTGCCCCAAAGTGACCACCACCGAACGATCGGCTGCGAACATCGGATGGAGCGGTTCGATGCCCAGCCGCACTCCCGCGGCGCGAGCATGCGGAACGAGCTCGGCGATCCCGTCGACGACCATACGGCGCGCGGTTTCGATGTCCTTGTCGATGGAAGGCCCGCAAACCAAGACGAGGACATCGGTGCCGAGCTCGGCAGCCTCGTCGACCGCTCGGCGATTGTCGTCGTGCCGGCCTGAGACCTCGTGTTCGGGTGCGGGAAAGAAACCACCGCGACAGTAGCTCGATACCCTCAGGCCAGAATCGCTCACCATGCGCGCCGCCTTGTCGATCCCAACCTCCTGTACTTTGTGGCGCCACGGTCCGATCCAACCGATGCCCGCTCGACCGCATCCCTCGATGACCTCCTCCAGACTCCACTGGTCAACGGTGACCTGATTGAGGCTGAGGCGATCGATGTCCGCCGGACGGAAGTCGGGCACTCAGTCGACTCCTGCCGTGGTTAGAAACGCCTGCATGCGCTTGCCGGCCATTTCCGGATCGCGAAGCAGGCCCGCTTGGTCGGCCAGGACGAACGTCTCGGTCAGGTGAACGACCGAGCGCGCGCTCTCGAGACCCGCCAGCATCCTGAAGTGCGATTGATGTCCGTTGAGGTAAGCGAGAAAAATTAGACCCGTCTTGTAGAAACGCGTGGGGGCCGAGAAAACGTGGCGTGCCAGGGGAACCGTGGAAGCAAGCGTTTTCTCGAATACCTCGCCGTCGCCCTCATCGAGCGCGCGCAGCGCAACTGCTGCCACCGGCGCGATCGCGTCGAGGATTCCCAGCAGCGCGTGGCTGTGGTGGCGATCGTCGCCCCGAATCAGCTCGACGTAGTTGAAATCGTCGCCCGTGTACACCCGCACACCCTCGGGGAGGCGTTCCCTGAGCCCGATCTCGAGCTGCTTGTCGAGCAGCGAGACCTTCACCCCCTCGATTTTCGATGCATGGGCTTCGACCAGGGCCACGAACGTCTCGGTCGCCACTGCAAGATCTCCGGGCCCCCAATACCCTGACAGGGCGGGGTCGAACGCTTCGCCGAGCCAGTGCAACGTGGCCGGGCGAGTTAGTTGCGACAGCACCTTGTCGTAGACGGCAAGGTAGTCGTCCGGTCCCTGGGCCGAGCGCGCCAGAGCGCGGCTCGCCATGAGAACGACCCGACCGCCAGCCGACTCGACGTATCCGCATTGCTCCTCGTATGCAGCGATGACCTCGTCAAGCGTTGCTGTGGTGGGATCGAGTTGGTCGGTTCCCGCTCCACATGCGATCGCATCGCTCCGGTCGGGGGAAGCAGCGAGCGAGCGACCGATGAGTTCGCGGGCGGCCTCCCAGGTGAGTCCCATCCCCCGTTGCGCGGTATCCATCCCCTCGGCAACGCCGAACCCCATCGACCATAGATATGACCGGTAGGCAAGCGTTGCGTCCCAATCCACATCAGGGAAGGCAGACGAAGCCGACGCTCGCAGTGGATCGCACACCACATGAACGGCCGCATAGACAACGCGAGACTTGAATGCGCGGCCATCCTTCAGTGGCTCGAAGGGTGTGCCGCTGAGTTCGTATCGCTCAAGCGATCCGTCCACCTTGGGCAGCAAGAGATTACCGGCCGTCACCTCTGCAGCTCCAGCTCCTCAACGCTCACCCAGCAGCCGTCCCTCCACGACGTGAGAGCAAGATCAACAAGTTGCATGCCGCGCGCGGCCTGGAGCAGGTCCCAGGGAAAAGGTGAATCCTCTACGACGTGCGCAATGAAACTCGTCCACTGTTCCTTGAATCCGTTTTCGTAGTTGAACGAGTCTGGAACGTCCGTCCAGCCGGAACGAAAGTCGATCGGGTTGGGGAGGTCTGGATTCCAGCTCGCCGGTGCGGTCTGCTCGGCCGATTGGGTCTTGCATCCACGAAGGCCAGCCACAGCGCTCCCCTCAGTCCCATCGACCTGCAGCATCAACAGCTCATCTCGGTACACGCGTGTGCACCATGAGGAGTTCATCTGCGCGAGAACTCCGTTGGCAAGTCGAAAGGTCGCGTAGGCCGCATCGTCGGCCGTAGCCTCATAGTCTTGACCGTTCTCGTCGACGCGTCTCTCGATATGCGTTGCCCCTGTACAGATAAGGGAGTCGATGGGACCGAAGAGACCGCTGAGGACGTAGTGCCAGTGCGGGAACATGTCGAGAATGATTCCGCCGCCGTCCTCGCGCCGGTAGTTCCACGACGGCCGCTGAGGCTCCCGATCGTGACCCTCGAAGACCCAATAGCCGAAGTCGCCTTTGACGGACAGGATGCGTCCAAAGAATTCGGATTCGATTAGCTTGCGCAACTTGACGAGCCCGGGAAGGAAGAGCTTGTCCTGCACGACGCCCGACTTGGCCCCCAGCTTGACAGCGAGGCGCGCGAGGTCGATCGCGGTGTTCGCGTCTTCAGCGAGAGGCTTCTCGCAATACACATGCTTGCCGGCCTCGAGCGCGGCTCGGACGGCGTCGGCCCGCAACGACGTGATCTGAGCGTCGAAGTACACCGGATACTCGGTATTCTCAAGAGCGCTTTCAAGGTTCGTCGTAAAGTTCTCAAGCCCCACCTCGAGCGCCAGCGACTCGAGCTTCTCGGAGTTGCGGCCGACGAGAAGTGGATCCGGCTGCACGAACGATCCATCGCTCAGGGCTACGCCCCCCTGGTCACGGATGGCGAGGATCGACCGAAGCAGGTGTTGGTTCTTGCCCATGCGCCCGGTCACGCCGTTCATGATGATGCCCAGCCTCCGTGCCGTCACTCAGGCCCCTTTCCGTCGACGACCTGTCCCCGCCCTGATGCAGCTCCGTCATCGGCAGGATCGTCCGCGCTCTTTGGCGCACCGCCGAGATACAGGGAGCCCAACTCGGGATCATCGAGCAACTCTCTCGCCGAACCCTCTATGCGAACGCGCCCAAGGTCGAGCACGCAGCCTCGATCCGCCATTCCGAGCGCGCTGCGCGCGTTCTGTTCAACCAAAAGCACGGCCTTGCCCAGGTCCCTAAGGCGTCCAATCTCCTCGAACACCGTTGCCATTGAGCGCGGCTCGAGGCCACAAGACGGCTCATCGAGCAGCAGCACGTCTGGATCGAGCATCATCGAGCGACCGAACTCAACCATCTTCTGTTGACCCCCCGACAGCAGGCCTGCCGGTGTCTTCCACCTTTCCGCGATCACGGGGAAATGATCTCGAACTGTGGCTTCACGTTCCTCCAGGAGCTTCCTGTCCTTGAGCGTGTAGCCGCCCATTCTCACGTTCTCGGCGACGGTCATCTCGGGAAAGACGCTGTGGCCCTGAAGGACGTGACTCATCCCCTGCCTCAACAGCTTGTGTGGTGGCATTCCAGAGACATCGCGATCCCTGAGGATGACCGCGCCCGATCGAGGACGGAGCAGGCCGCTCGCAACGCGCAGAACCGTCGACTTCCCCGCCCCGTTGGGTCCGATCAAGCACGCGATCTCTCCCGCCCGAACCTCGATCGATATTCCGCGCAGGACCAGGGCCGCGTGGCCATAGCCCGCCTCGAGGTCCTTCAACTGCAGCATCGCGTCACCCACCGAGGTACGCCTCCAGAACGCGCTGGTTCGTACGGATCTCCTCTGGGGTCCCAACGGCCACGGGAGCTCCACGGTCGAACACGACGATGTGATCGCACAGACTCATGACCATCTCCATGTTGTGCTCGACAACCAGAAAGGTCTTGCCCTCGGTGTTCAGTTCCCGAACGAGCGTCGAGATCCGTTCCACCATCACCGGGTTGACTCCGCCCGCAGGTTCATCGAGCAGGATTAGCTCTGGGTCGCCCATCAGCAACCCTGCGATCTCAAGCAGCTTCTGCTGTCCGTACGAGAGGTCGCGCGCTTCCGTGTCCTTAAGGTGCTCGATGCCGACCCTCGTGAGCCACATCTCCGCGCGCTCGACATCGTCGCCCCGAACGGCATTCGCCGCGAGCTCGCGAGCGCTTCGTCGTCGAACCGCGACCAACATATTCTGCATCACCGTCATGCGGGGAAACAGGCGCGTAACCTGGAACGTTCGTCCAATACCTGCGAGCGCGACCTGATGGGGCCTGACCCCAGCAAGATTACGGTCCTTGAACGTGATGACTCCGTCGTCGGGGCGGATCATTCCGGTGACCAGATTGAAGAAGGTGGTTTTGCCGCAACCGTTAGGTCCGATGAGCCCGTTGACCCGGCCCTCCCTTATCTCGACACTGGCCCGGTCGACGGCGACGACACCGCCGAACGAGCGGCTCAGTTCCTTCGTAGCGAAGTAGGTCATGACGCGGCCTTGGTCGGTTCCGACGGCGGCGCCGATTCCGTGGGCGACTCACGGATGCTGGGCGCGGGCGCCCGCAGGCGCTTGATGACCGATTCGACCGCGGGAATGATCCCCTGGGGCATCAAAACCACGACGATGCCGAGCAGCAGACCCGTGGCCATAAGGTGGAGTTGAGAGGCACCGTACTGCGCGAGGAAGTACTCGCTCGAGGGGACGATGATCAGCGCCCCGAGCATCGGCCCGAAGATGGATCGAACTCCACCGAAGAGAGCTATCAGGATCATATTCAGGCCGATGCCGACGTCGAATACGAATGTTGGATCGATGTACGAGAACCAGTACGCGTAGATGCCTCCGCCGATTCCTACGAAGGATGCACTGGCGATGAACGCCGTCAACTTGTAGATGTCCGTGTTAACCCCGAGCATCTCGGCCTTGTCCTCGTCCTCCCGAATAGCGATCAGCCCCATCCCGAAGCGGGAGCGCGAGATCCACCAAGTGACCAGGAAGACGACCGCCAGAAGAATCAGGAACGCGAAGTAAAAGGGGATGTGCACCTCTTCGCGCTCGAAGCCCTCCAGGCGAGGCAGGCTGAGTCCCGTCATGCCGCCCGTCAGTCCTCGCCACGCCTGCGCCAGCAGCAGAGTGATGTAAACAAGTGCGAGTGTCACGATGACGAAGCTCGCGTTGCGAGTACGAAGGGCGAGGTATCCGATGGGCACGGCGAGCAGAGCAACGAATAGACCGGCGACCACCACCATGGCGAAGGGAGGCAGGTCCAAGCGCGTCACGGTGACGCCCGTGAAGTACGCCCCCAGGCCGAAGAACGCCGAGTGTCCCAGCGACACGTAGCCGGTAAACCCGCCCATGATGTTCCATGACATCGCAAGCGCCATGGACATCACAGTCATCGTGCCGACGAAGCGGTAGTAGGGGTTGGTCGCCAGCCATGGATAGGAGACCGCAAGGAGCACGACGACCGCGGCGATCAGCCCAATCAGCGTGCGACGTCTAGAAGCGCTCTGCAAGGTGACCTCCGAACAGACCATGCGGCCTCAGCGCGAGCGTCATGAACAACACGATGAAGAAGATCATCGACGCCCAGGTCGCGTCCATGGACACGAGCACCAGTGATTCCACGACTCCCATGGCGACGGCTGCGATGGCAGCGCCGCCCACACTCCCGAGGCCTCCGAGGACAATGATCGCCATTAGACGACCGATCCACGCATAGTGCGACGCGGGAAAGAACGGCACCAGAATGGCGAGTATTGCTCCTCCGATTGCCGCGGTGGCAAGGCCGAGACCGAAACCGATGGCGCTAACGTTCTGCTCGTTCACGCCGACCAAGCGAGCCGCGGCCGGATGCTGGATGGTCGCCCGAAGCGCCTGCCCATAGCGGCTGTAGCGCAGCATGGCGAACAGCAGAGCCAAAGTCGTGGCTGCCAACAGGAAGCCCAGCGTGCGATCGATCGGCAGCCGGACGACTCCGAAATTGATTGCCTCCTGTCCGTAGGCCACATTGATCGAACGATGCGACGAGGTCCACAGGAGACCGATGCCACCCTCGATCACGATCGCAATCGCGAAGGTCAACAACACCGACATCATCGTTTTGTTCTCTTTCAAGCGACTCAGCAACAGGTGCTGGACAAGCACACCGAGCACGAAAAAGAGCGGAGCCGTGATTGCGACCGTTAGCAGGGGGTCGATTCCCAGATTGTTGGAAATGAAGTAGGTCAGATATGCCGCGAGGATGATGAACGCCGCGTGCGAGATGTGCACGATCTTCATCACGCCGAAGATCAGAGTCAACCCCGATGCCAGGAGTGCGTAAACCCCTCCTGTCAGAACGCCGACGGCGCCGGCCTGGACCAGCAGGTCAAGAGACGGCATCGGTTACCAGGTCGGCTTGGGTAGAACCAGCTCGGAGGTCTGCACAGCCTCGTCCTCCGGAAGCACGATCTCGATCTCGCCGTCCTGCCACTGAAGGATCATGTGCGCGCTTTCGGGCTCACCGCGCTCGTTGAACGTGAGCGGACCAACGATGGTCTCGAACTCGTTATCGCGAATATAGTCCCGCAGCGCATCTTGGTCCTCGACGGATCCGACTTCCTCGACCGCCTGCTGCACGATCTGACCGACCGTGTAGGCGTTGGCCGGGTCCTCAGTCGGGGACTCACCGTATTCCTCTTCGTAGAGCTCGACGAACTCCTGATTGGAGGGATAGTCCGCCTTCGCGTGGTAGCCGACCGGTGCCATTACACCCTCGGCGGCTTCTCCGACGGCCTCCGAGAAGCTCTGAAGAGTCGGGCCGGTGCTCGAGATCACTACTTTCGGTTGGTAGTCGAGTTCTTGCAACGCGCGAATCAGGTTGACACAGTCCTCGTACTGGGTGCCGCCGACGACAAGTTCCGCCCCGCTGTCCGCGATCTTCGAAGCGATGGGCGCGAAGTCGCTCTGATCGGGCGGATAGATCTCCCTGAATACCGTCTCGATGCCGCCCGCCTCGAGCTCGGCGCGAATGCCCTCGGCCGTTCCCTGAGCAAACGGGTCATCTAGTTCTGGATATGCGGCGGTCTCGGGACGCTCGCCCTCAGGAAGAGAAAGGATGTACTCGTTGAAGTACTTACCGTGATCGTCCGCCACCGCGGGCGCCGCGTAGAAAAGGTACTCGAGTCCTCGATCAAAGACCTCTGGAGCGGCCCCGGCCGGCTGAACGAAAAGCATCTCGTACTTCTCGGCGACCTCGGAAGATGGGACAACGAGCAAGGAGGAGAAGGGGCCGAACACAAGATCGACATTCTCCACGTTGATGAGTCGCTCGTAGTCACTGACCACCTTGTTGGGATCGGATCCGTCGTCGACGATCATGAGTTCGACTTCTCTGCCGAGGAGCCCACCGTTCTCGTTGATGCTGTCGGCCCAGAGCTCGTAGCCTCGCTTTACCCCCTCACCGGGTTCGGTGAAGTCGCCCGTTAGTGGAAGGGAGATACCGATCTTGATCGGGCCTTCCTCGCCGTTTTCTCCGGTCTCGTCCGTCGCGCTGTCCGGCGCACACGCCGATGCCATGAGCCCCAGAAGCGCGAGCCAAACAACCATTACTCTGAAGTGACCCTTCATCTTCTCCCCCGTTCCAATCGTTGTTTCTACCTGTTCCTGGCCCTGGTGCGTTTCGTGCGAGAAACGGTCGCGGTTGACCGACGCTCGACCAGCTCGACGGGCAGTACGCGCGAACGCGGTCGCTTTCCTGCAAGGACCTCGACCAACATGCGCGCTCCCTCAGCTCCGAGCGACTGCATGGGTACCGCGACGGTGGTAAGCGGAACGCCGGCGTAAGCGGCAGGTCGCACATCGTCGTAGCCGGCAACGGAGATGTCCTTGGGTACGAGAATGGATCGAGCAGCGAGCTCGCTCAGCACCCCGAACGCCATCAGGTCACTCGAAGCGAACACGGCCGTGATGTCCGGCCGGCGCTCGAGCAGCAGGGCCACGGCTTTGGCTCCCCCCTCGGCGGTGAACTGTCCGCTCTCGATCAGATCGCCCTCCGACTCGATCCCGGCTTTTCCGAGCTCGGCGAGATGCCCCTGCAGGCGTATCGCGCTCGTCCGGAGATGATCCGGACCGGATACGAAGCCGATGGTTCTGTGACCGAGGTCAATGAGATGGCGCGTAAGAAGCCGTGATCCCCCTTCGTTGTCGGGCACAACGGAGGGCGCCCTGTACGAATTGGGAGCCAACATCACGACGGCTCCGCCAGAAGTGCGAAATCCGTCGAGCGTCCTGCGCAGCTCTCGCTTGTAGTCCTCGTTCTCGATGCCACCGCCCGCGAATACAAGCCCGTCCACCCGGTAGGAAAGCAACGCTTGGACGTACTCGAGCTCTCGTTCGGCGTTCCGATCCGAACTGCACACGAACAGCTGATAGCCGTGAAGCCGTGCCGCGTCCTCGAGCCCACGGACGATCTCGCCGAAGTAGGGATCCGAGATGTCGTGCACGATCGCGCCGATGGTCGAGGTTCGGGCCGTGACCAGGGCTCTGGCCATCCGGTTCGGTTGGAAGTTGAGATCTGCGGCTGCCTGGAGCACCCGGGCGCGCGTCTCGGCGCGAACCGGGTAGTCCCCTCCGGACAGGACCCGGGACGCAGTGGCCGGAGACACGTTGGCCCGTGCTGCCACATCGTAGACAGAAGCGATAGCAACCGCTTTCAGAAATCGGTTTCTGCAATCGGTTTCTTCTACTCTAACGGTGGGCGCGTGTCAACCGAACGCTTCTATGCCCGATCCACGCAGCACGGTGTTTCGAGCGACTGAAGATTGAGGGGGCGGCGTCCGCCGCCGCCCCCTCACACCGACCTATGGTCTGGTCATTCCGAAGCTGTAGCTCCCGCTGCCGCTGTAGGAGTAGACCTCCCACAGGTAGTAGCCGGCGGTCCCGTTGTAGGTGATGTCCTCAGAGGACGACGAGCTCTCACCGCGGGCCACGATCGACCAGTTGAACCCGTTCCACTTGTACAGGTAGAGGTCGAAATCGGCTCCTGATGGGCCGCGCAGGCAGCCGCGGTGCGTACCGGAGCGACTCGTGTAGAAGTACGTGCCTCCAGGATGATGATCGTAGTCCCCGGTTCCCGAGAGCGAGCCATTGTAGGACTCGGCAAGCGAGCAACCGCTCGGCGGAGGAGGCGGAGGAGGCGCCGACCCGAGGAGCGAGTAAAGAAGCAGGTTCGGTGAGCCCGAACCAACCCCGGAAAGAACCCCGGGCGTCGCCGAGTTGACGATCGCACTCCGAACGGTCCCCGGTGAGGCGGTGGGGCTGCCCTGCAGGTAGAGGACCGCGACCCCGGCCACGTGAGGGCTCGCCATCGAGGTCCCGCTGATCGTGTTGGTGGCGGAGTTGCTTGTGTGCCAGGTCGAGGTGATGCTCGAGCCCGGCGCGAAGAGATCGAGGCAGCTTCCGTAGTTCGAGAACGAGGACCGCGCGTCTGAGGAGGTGGTGGACCCGACCGTAATCGCCGCGCCGACCCTTGCGGGCGAGGAGGTACAGGCATTGGCATTTGAATTGCCGGCGGCAACCGCATAGGAAACGCCGTCGTTGATCGAGTTGTTGACGGCGCTGTCGAGCGCGGTGTTGGCACCACCGCCCAAGCTCATGTTGGCCACAGCGGGCTGCCCCGCGGAGTGGTTTCCCGTGACCCAGTCGACCCCCGCGATTACTCCAGAGTTGGATCCGGAGCCCTGACAGTTCAGGACACGTACGCCAACCAGCCGGACGTTCTTGGCCACGCCGTGAGTCGAACCGCCGACGGTCCCCGCGACGTGGGTTCCGTGTCCGTTACAGTCGTCGGCCGAGCCACCATCGACTGCGTCGTAGCCACTTACGGCCCGGCCCCCGAACTGCGTATGCGAGAACCGGATGCCCGTATCGATGATGTAAGCGGTCACGCCGGTCCCCGTCGCGTTATAGGTGTAGCTGTTCGACAGGGGACGGTTGCGCTGATCGATACGGTCCAAGCCCCAGGTAGCCGGTGACTGTGTGTCGGACACGGTGATCTTTGAGTCGGCTTCGATGTAGGCAACGTTCGGATTGATCCGCAGTGCGTCGACCGCGCGCTGTGGCAGCCTCGCCGAAAAGCCGGCCAGAGCATGGCTGTAGCGGTGAAGGACCTTGGCGCCAAGGGCACGGGCGTTCACACGAGCGACTCTCGTCGCCGTGCTCGGTGCCTCCTTGTCGAACACGACAATGTATCGGCCGTTGATGGCGGACGGCTTGTTTAGGCCGAGGACCGGCGCCCGGCCGGAACTGTTCGCAAGGCTCTTGCCAGGACGTTGAGGCTGTGCCCCCGCCGGACCCACAAGAGTTAGCGCGACCAGCACAGCCACGGTGAGGGTTGCGCAACCCCTCGGAAATACGCGTCTCGCCACCTTTACATCCCCCCTTTGGGATGGATCGCCATGGGTGCGAGCAATAGGGCGGAGTCGCGGTGGCCCGATGTCCGTGACTTGGATGTCGCTCTCTTGGTTCCTCTTGCCGCAACCGAGTTGGCCGGATTGTAGGCGTATAAGCTCAATTGTGACAAGAGTTATTTTTCTGGAGTTTTCTCCCTGTCCGCTCACGGCCCACTGCGCCCGAGCCATAAAGCCCAGACGCCGACGGCGACCATGCTCGAGAGAACGCCCACGTAGACGATGGTCTGGGGCTCGCTCCACTCGACCGCGTCAGGGAAACGGGCCAGGGCGGCTCCCTGAAGAACACCGATCCCGGCGTATCCGGCGGCCGCCACTCGGACCCGCCTGAGGTCGTTCTCCCATAGGGCGTGCGACGCAGCCACCCCCAAACTAAGAACCCAGGCGCCGACCGCCCGGCCGGTGAGCGGAGTCAAGGCCCATGGCCAGAGCGACGCCGCGCTGTCCGGGGCGACGAAGAGGTAGGAACCGATCGCGGGCAACAGGATGGCGTGAACAATGAGAACGAGAGCGACCGTCCGCGGCAACACCATCTCGCGCTCGGGGTCGTGACCGAGCATACGCATCTGCCTTACGAACAGCACGACCATGAACACCGGCACGCTCGCGTAGATAGCGATCCAAGCCCATGTGACCGCGCGCGTCATCAAATCGAGACTCGAGTCGAGGTGAAAGAGATCGAGATGAAGGAGCGTCGCCACCAGGGTCAGTGACGTGAAAACGAAGACCGAAGGGACCGCGATTCTCGCGTTGGCCCACAGTTTCTCGCGCGCGGCGAGCCATTCGAACACAACGCTCGCCCAGTATCCGGCTCCAAGAAACGCTGCGGTTAGAGGAACGTCGATGGTCCACGCGAAAAACTCGTCGGTGCGCTCGGGGAACACGAATAACTGAAGGCCCGCGAGAAATACGAGCCCACCGGCAATCATCAGCAGCGTTCGCATTCCTCGGGACAAAACCCGGAGTTGATCGCCCTCGGGCGCAATTGGCGGCCTCGTGCGAAAGTCCGTCTTTTCGGTCACGTCCGCGCCTCGACCTGCGCCCTTCTTTCGTCGGCTGAATCTTGCCGCTGATCCTCTCTATAGCGATGGAGAAGCTGAACGGCGATGGCCCCCTCCCCGACGGCAGAGGCGACTCGCTTGACCGAGTTTCGTCGAACGTCTCCGACGGCAAAGACGCCGGGCTTGCTCGTCTCCAACAGCATCGTAGGTCGGGCGAGACTCCACGAGTAGTCGTAGTCGTCCGACATGAGATCGTGCCCGGTCACGATGAACCCCCAGTAGTCGCGCACGACGAAGTCCTCGAGCCAGTCCGTACCAGGCTGTGATCCTATGAGCACGAAGAGGGCATCGGCTGGGAGCTCTTCCTCTTCACCGGAAACTCGGCTCCGAACGAGGACATGTTCAAGTCCGTCTACACCGCCGCCACCAATCGTCTCGACGTTGTGTCGGACTTCGATATTGGGAATGGCCTCGAGCTCTCTGACGAGATAACCGGACATGCTGGCAGCTACCGTTTCGCCTCGCACCAACACGGTTACCTGCGATGCGTACTTGCTTAGGTGAACGGCCGACTGGCCGGCGGAGTTGCCTCCACCGACAACGAGCACTTTCTTGTCCTTCATCGCGTGCGCTTCCGAGACCGCCGCACCGTAGAACACACCTCTGCCCTGAAGGGAGTCCAGACTCTCGATGTTCAGCCGCCGGTAGGTCACGCCCGTTGCGATGATCACACAATTGCTGCGAGCCTCAGTTCCGTCAGAGAGCTTCAGCACGTATGAATTGTTGTCGGAAGCGAGACCTTCCACCTCACGCATGAAGTGGAAGGTGACCCCGAAGGACCACGCTTGGAGGTACGCGCTGATCGCCAGTTTGTTCCCGCTCACGCCCTTCGGGAAGCCCAGATAGTTGCGAATCAGCGAGCTCGTACCCGCCTGACCACCCACTGCCTGCCTCTCGATGACGAGCGTCTTCAAGCCCTCTGAAGCTGCGTAAACCGCGGCCGCCAGACCCGCCGGGCCGGATCCGATGATGGCGACATCGAAGTGCGCGTCCGGTTCGAGCGGTTGAGTGATCCCGAACGCGTCGGCGATGTCCATATCGCTGGGGTTGACGAGCGTGGTTGGCTCGGGCGCGAAGCGCAATAGAACGACGGGGAGCTCTGGGTCGGAGAGGCCGAGGTCCTCAAGTAACCTTCTTCCCTGCTCCGAGTCGGCCTCGTAGAACCCAACCGGGATGTGATTGCGGGCGAAGTTGTCGAGAAGCTCCGAGCTGCGCGGCGAGCGCCGTCTTCCGATCATCCGAACGGCCTCGAAGGTGACCTCTCGTTCGGACGTCCAGTCCTCGAGGAACTCGGTGAGGGAACGATGAAACTCTTCGTCGCGCTCGTGTTCAGGCCGCATCAGCCAGTGATCAATCTCGCCCAAGATGACCGCGTCGAAGATCGGGCGGGCGGTTTCGAAATCCCCCCAAACGACGACCACCACACGCTTGGCAGTTGGATGCAGCGACCGCGTATGCGCGAGGAAGGAAATCCCACGTTGTTCGCGGCCCCCGTGGGTCGCGAGGATCAACGCCACAGGTACGTCGTTACGTTTCATTCTCTGCAGGTCTTCGCTCGCGTCGTGATGATTCGTGGTGGTCACGATCTGGTAGTCGGTCCCGTAACGTTTGCGAACCTCGGTCGCCACGATCCCGAAGTTGTCCGGGTCCTCGCTGACGATTACGATCGCGGGGTGAACACGAACCTCCTCGGTCGGTCCGAGTTCACCGGGTGGTCGTCTTGCCATGAAGTCGACAGCCTCCTGCTATGGAGCGTCTTTCCGCTCTCCGCGACCGTTGAGACGATCGCGCGCGAAAGGGCCCTCTACCGTTGCTATCGCACTTGGTCCAGAAGGTCTACGCGCGCGTTGCCGATCGCGGCTTTCCTCCGGAGAAGGGCGTCACGACCGGAATGTGGCATTCAGGGCCCGCGTGCTGCGTACGCGGGACCATGGATGGGTAGAGCAAACCTGCCTTGGGAGACCGACTACCACTTTAGGAGACCTCAATGATTGGATTCATCGTCGCTGGATTGATCATCGGCGCGCTGGCTCGTCTGCTCAAACCGGGCCGGCAGAGCCTTGGGATCCTCGCCACGCTCCTGCTCGGGGTGGTCGGCTCGGTGATCGGAGGGACAATCGCAAGCCTGATCGGATCCGGTGACATCATGGAACTGAACTTCCTGGGTTTCATCTTTGCCGTAATCGCGTCAGTGCTGCTGCTCGGCATCGCGGAGTCGCTGAGCGGCAGGAAGAGGACGTAGAGAGACAGGTCCGCGCGGTCTCTAGCGGTTTCACACATACGTGGCCGACAGCATGATCTCCTTGAACGAGATCGTGTCTCCAGCGAACTCACGGCACTCCAGTCCGAACGTTCTGGTTCCACCGTTGACGCGCTGGGTGACCTCGTTGAGGCCGAAGAAGTGGTCGGTATCCGAGTCGCCAGGCTCGCCCAGGTTGACCTGCTGATTCGAGGTCCCGGGGCCGAAGAAGCGACAGCGGCCGATCGAGGGAGCCGCCGAGGTCGCCCAGGCTCCATCCATGGTCAGCATCACTTTTCCGCGGCGCGGGAGCTTGAGTTGAACTCTTCCACAAGAAACGTACGAATTGGTGGTCGGATCGCAACCGAGGTCATTGACAATGCTGCGCCCGGGTCCGGCGCCGCGCATTAAGTCGGTGGAATCGAGACCGTCGAGTTTGTTCGCGTTCGGAGCCTTGGCGATGATTCCGTTTGGTAGCTTGCCGTTCTTGCCCGTTGCGACGAGTTTCCGAGCGCGTTCGGTTTGAGTGGCCCCCGATCCGACCGCGTGTCTGCCGTCCACCTTGTCGGCGTTGGTCGCCTGGACCACTGCGCTGACTGCCGGGACCGCAAGTCCCGTCACCGCTGCGGCGACGACCGCTACGACCCCCGTCCGCAGATCATGTCTCGACCGTTCGCGCATCGACCCCTACCTCCCGAAGCTCGCCCGAGTTCTTCGATGAGCATAGGGAAAGGAAGCAGGGAGTCGAGGGCAACCATCGGGCCCGAAGGCGAGGCCCTTCTCGAACCAGGGCGGGACGGGGTTTCTGGTAGCCTCTGAAACCCGTATGCCCCTGTGGAGCAGTCAGGAGTGCTCATCTCCCTGTCAAGGAGAAGGCCGCCAGTTCAAATCTGGTCAGGGGCGCCACACACCGTCCGGGCGAGGTAGCTCAGTTGGCAGAGCACGCGACTGAAAATCGCGGTGTCGGCAGTTCGATTCTGCCCCTCGCCACGCCCACATAAAAACGGACGCCATGACATGGCGTCCGTTTTTCTGTCCGGCTTCGTTGGCTAGCGCAGCTCCGCGCTACCCGTCGTAGTGCCCTCGAGAAACCTGGTGACCTCTTCCTTGCGGTAGCGGCGGTGCCCACCAAGGGTCCGTATCGAGGAAAGCTTTCCGGCCTTCGCCCACCGGGTAACGGTCTTCGGGTCCACCCGGAAGAGCTTGGCGACTTCAGCCGGCGTCAGAAGGTCGTCCTTCTGGGCCTCCATCCTTCCTCCATTCATCAAGGTCCGACTACCCCTGCCCCAGGAACCCAATTGACCTGTGATCGTCGGACGCGTCACCAATTATGATTACCTCTCGGACCTTTGGGCGGAATGGCCCAATAGAGCCATTTTCCGTACTTGTGCAAGGCTACGGAGGAGTAGTTATTTCTCACTGGACAGCCATGTCACAAAGCGGGTCCAAAGTGGACTAATTGACGATCTCGTGAGCTCGAACCGTGGCCCATTTGTCCGTTAGGTCCCCAAACAGGCGGCTGGCCCGGGGACCATCCCCCATTTCGAGGGCCTCGATGCAGGCGGCGACGTCGGCGGCACACTGATCCTCGACGAGCTCGTCGTGCTCGAACATGCCCGCGACCGAACCGTAATCCAGCTCGAGCAGGGCGTCGGGGGTGAACTCCTCGAGCCACCCGGTCAGCTCTTTGAGCGCAGCCACGACGGCCTCGTCGAGCCAGGTTTCCTCGAGCACCGTGATGACGTGAGCAAGCCGGGCCAAAGCGTCGGCCAGGCGGGTCTCATAGCGGATGCGAAGTCCTCTACGGTCCTCGACGAGGACCCTCTCGGAGGGATCGAACGCCGAGAACCAGCGCAGGGGCACGTGCCAGTTCGCATGAAGAATGTGAGAGCGGATCTCGGGAAAACGTTCGTCCAGGGCCGCCAGCTCCTTGGCCGCCCGGCGCGCCTCGCTCTGTGGAACGAAGGCCTCCGCCACCTCTTCGGGGACGCTGTCCCGAAACGCGAGGAGGCCGGCGAGCATCCGCAGACGGGTTCTCCACGGGCAGATGTAGAAGTGACCGTCGACCTCTCGCACGAAAGCGTTATCGGTCGAGCCGAAGCCCGGCTCCTCGGAGGGCAGGCGGCCGGTGACGAGCCACGCCCGGTAGCGGGGATGCTCGCTCCCCTCGCCCTCTCCCGGGTCGGACAGCCAGCGCCGCCGTTCGTCCTCGGTGAAGGTCGAGGCGGGTTCGTAGATACGCAGATAAGAGGTCCGGATCATCCAGCCATGCTATCGGTGGTGTGTGTCAATTTCGCCCGCTCGGTTCCCGACGGGAAATCAATCGGAAAAGCAGCTTTCCCAATTCGATTGGTAGCATCTGCCCAAAGACACCGAGGTTGCGTCAGCGAAGCCGCACCAACCACCAGGGGGCACTGCAGGCATGAGCGTTTTCGAGCACATCAATGGCGATGGCTACGAACAGGTCGTATTTTGCTCGGACGATCAGTCCGGCCTTCGGGCGATCATCGCAATTCATTCGACGAAACTGGGTCCCGCGTTGGGCGGGACCCGTTTTTATGACTACGGAAGCGAACAAGAGGCGCTCATCGACGTCCTCCGCCTCGCTAAGGGAATGACCTACAAGGCCGCCGCGGCCGGGCTGGACCTCGGTGGCGGCAAGGCCGTCATCATCGGAGACCCGACGCGCATCAAGTCCGAGGAGTTGCTCAGGGCCTATGGGCGCTTCATCGAGACCCTCGGCGGTCGCTACATCACGGCCGAGGACGTCGGAACCGCACTCGAGGACATGGACACCGTCCGGCGCGAGACGCGCTGGGTTTGCGGCTGCTCGCACACCTACGGGGGCTCGGGCGACCCTTCGCCCGTGACCGCCTACGGCGTACTTCAGGGAATCAAGGCATGCGCTCTCGAGATGTTCGGAAGCGCCGAGCTCGAGGGTCTAACGGTAGCTTTGCAGGGAGTCGGCAAAGTGGGCTTTGCTTTGTGCGGCTACCTCGTCGAGCAGGGCGCCAAGGTCACTGTCGGCGACATCAGCGTCGACAACCTGGCGCGCGCGGTCTCGACTCATGGTGTCGAGACCCTGCCGTTACAAGAGATTCACAAGATGGAGGCGGACATATTCGCTCCCTGCGCGCTCGGCGGAATGATCAACGACGACACGATCAGTGAGTTTCGCTGCAAGATTATTGCCGGCGCTGCCAACAACCAGCTGGCTCGTCCCGAGCATGGTGAGAAGCTGCGCGATCTCGGCATTCTGTACGCGCCCGACTTCGTCATCAACGCCGGAGGACTCATGAACGTCGAAGACGAGCTGCGCGGGTACGACCGGGAACGAGCGATGCAGCGAGTAGAGGGCATCTACAAGCAGTTGCAGAACATCTTCGCTCTGTCGCGCGAGAGGAGCATCTCGACCGCGGGCGCAGCAGAGGAGTACGCACAGGATCGGATTCGAAAGATCAGTAGGATTCGGTTGCTGCGGACGACCGAGTACGGGACGGCCGGCCATCAATAGACGGGGCGGCACCGTCGAGACAGTGACACCGAGCGTGAGGATTCGGGCATGAGCACCCAAGAGCCACTTCGCATCATCGGTGACGGAGGTGACCTTCCGGATCATCCGGTTCCCGACGGGCTCGGCCAGAAGGAACTGCTCGAGCTCTACAGGTGGTTGGTCATCTTGCGAACCTTCGACGAGCGTGCGGTCATGCTCCAGCGTCAGGGCCGCGTCGGCACCTACCCGCTCTACTGGGGCGAGGAGGGCACGGCCGCCGGCGCGCTGTTCGCCTGCGAAGACGCCGACTGGGTCTTCCCGTCGTACCGCCAGTGCTCGGTCGGAATTCTGCGGGGTCTTCCGGTTGCAACGGTTCTAGGATGGGTGCGCGGCTACGGGGGCCCGGCAGGTTTCTACAACCCGCGCGACTATCGGCTCGGACCGATCTGCGTGCCGATCGCCACGCACCTTCCGCACGCCACGGGAGTCGCCTGGGCGGCGAAGATCAGGGGCGAGCGGACCGCATCGCTGGCATGGTTTGGCGACGGCGCCACCTCCGAGGGCGACTTCCACGAGGGCCTGAACTTCGCCAGTGTCTTTCGCACCGCGACGGTGTTCTTCTGCACCAACAACCAGTGGGCGATCTCGACTCCTGTGACGCGTCAGATGGCAACTAGGACCGTTGCCGAGAAGGCCGCCGCCTACGGGATCCCCGGGGTCCGGATCGATGGGTTCGACCCGCTCGCCTGCTACAAGGCCGCCAAGGAGGCGTTGGACAGGGGACGCGATGGAGGCGGACCCACCCTTATCGAGGCGTTCACGTACCGCATCAAGGCGCACGGGACGGCCGACGACCCGTCGCTCTACCGCGACGAGACCGAGACGCAGAAGTGGGCCCAGCAGGAGCCGGTCGGTCGCATGGCCTCCTTCCTGCGCAGACTCGAGATCCTCGACGACGACAAGGACAACGAGTTGAAGGCAGAGGCGAAAGAGATGATCGCCCAGGGCGTCCGAGGCCTCGAGTCGATCGAGCAGCCCGGGCCCGAAGTGATGTTCGACTACGTCTACGCGTCCGGCAATCCGTGGACCTTCACCGAGGGTCTCGAGGAAGTGAACTCGGTGGCACGGAAACCGGAGGCGGCCCCACCCAAGCCGCCGACCCCGCCATCCGCAGGCGATGTCGAGATACAACCTGAATCGGGCGCACCGGGCACCCGCGCGGAGGGAGCGTGATATGGCCGAGCTGACCATGGTCGAAGCGCTCAACAAGGCGCTGCACGAGGCGTTCGCCGCAGACGAACGCATGGTGCTACTCGGCGAGGACGTCGCTCGGACGGGCGGAGTCTTTCGAGTGACGGCCGGCCTTCTCAAGGAGTACGGAGGCGAACGGGTTATCGACACACCGCTGTCCGAGGCGGGAATCGTAGGAACGGCCGTCGGACTGTCGTTGTACGGCCTGCTGCCGGTCGTCGAGATCCAGTTCGACGGATTCGTCTATCCCGCGTTCGAGCAGATCGTCGTGCACGTCGCTCGTTACGGGTGGCGCACGACCGGTGAATGCCCCGCGAACATGGTCATTCGCATCCCGTTCGGCGGTGGTGTCAGGGCCCCCGAGTTGCACTCCGACTCGCCGGAGGCCCTCTTTGCCCATTCGCCCGGCCTGAAGGTCGTGTGTCCGACGACTCCTTCGGACGCGCGCGCGATGTTGCTCGCCGCGATCGCGCATCCCGACCCAGTCATCTTCATGGAGCCCAAGAGAATCTACCGAGCCGGACGGCAGGCGGTATCCGATGACATGCCCTTCGACCTCCAGAACACCAATGGCGACGCGAGCTCGTTGTTGTCGACGGCTCGTCTAGCCCGCGAGGGCAAAGACCTCGTCATCTTCTCCTACGGCGCGACGGTGCCGCTCAGTGTCGAGGCTGCCGAGAAACTCGAAAACGACAAGGGCACCTCAGTGCGCGTTGTCGACCTTCGCTCGCTCTATCCGCTCGACGTCGATGCCATCACCGGTCATGCGTCGGAGTGCGGGCGTGCTCTCGTGGTACATGAGGCGCCGCGCACGGCAGGCATAGGCGCCGAGGTCTCGAGCCTCATCCACGAGCGCGTCATGCTCGACCTCGAGGCCCCCGTTGGTCGCGTCACCGGTTTCGACGTGCCGTTCCCACAGTTTGCCAATGAAGACGACTACCTGCCCTCGGTCGAGCGCATCACGCGCGGCGCCGAGAAGGTCCTGAGTTTCTAGGAGCCGGACAAGGTGCCAGATTTCAAGCTTCCCGATCTCGGCGAAGGAATGACCGAGGGCGAGATCGACAAGTGGTTGGTCAAGGAAGGTGATGTCGTCGAAGAGGACGACCTCATCGTCGAGGTCATCACGGACAAAGCGACTGCCGAGATCCCTTCGCCTTTTGCGGGGGTCGTATCGAAGATCCACTGCGCCGAGGGCGAGGTCGTTCCCGTGGGCTCGGTACTCATCACGATCGGTGAGGAAGCGGCGACGACGACACCGGCCCCTCCCCTGACGCCAGAGGAGAGTCTCACGCCCGCGACCGCGGTAGCGGCGGGCGGACCTCCACCGCCTCCGCCCGCAGACGTCGGGGATGAGGCGGGGAACGGTCGCGTGAAGGCGATGCCTCCCGTGCGAAAGCTGGCGCGCGACCTCGGAGTGGACATCGGCGCGGTCAGCGGCTCGGGTCCCGGTGGACGGATCACGAGGTCGGACGTCGAGACGACGGCGGCACAGGGCTCGGAGCCGTCGGTCGCGACAACTCAGGCGCAGGTTCCGGTGCGCGCGACGATTCCCGCCGGCGGGCGGCGGATCGCGCTCCGCGGCATTCGTCGAACCATCGCCGAACGTATGGCCGAGGCGCACAGGCTCGTGCCGCCGGTGACCCATGTCGAGGAGTGTGACGTCACCGAGCTCGACGCGACCCGCAAACTTGCGAACGAGCGCAACACGGACGACAACAAGCTCACGGTGCTGCCCTTCATCGTCAAGGCAGTCGTTGCTGGCCTGAAAGGTCACCCGATGCTGAACTCGTCGCTCGACGAAGACGCTCAGGAGATCGTGGTTCACGATCGCTACGACATCGGAATCGCGGTCGAGACACCATCTGGCCTAATGGTCCCGGTGGTACGCGACGCAGATCGCAAGCGCGTGGCCGAGATCGCCGAGGACATCGACCGCCTTGCGCGCTCGGCGCGTGACGGATCACTCAAACCCGACGAGCTGCGCGGCTCGACCTTTACCGTTACGAGCCCCGGACCGTTCGGTGGCTTGATGGCGACTCCGATCGTGTTCCATCCACAGGCTGCGATTCTCGGAGTTCACCGAGCGAGTGAGCGCGCGGTCGTACGAGACGGGCAGATCGTCGTACGTCTGATGATGAACCTGTCTCTCACCTTCGACCATCGCATCCTCGATGGCATGACGGGAGCGAGGTTCGTTCTCGACATCGTCAGGCTGCTCGAGCACCCCGCAGTACTCGCGCTGGAAAGTTAGGTTCCTCGTGTCGCGGGAACCGCTCAGGGTCATCACGTACCTGGCCCCCAGCATTCCCGAACGGTTCTTTCGTGTGATCGCGGACTACCTGGGCCGGCGTCTCGGGGGAGGAGCAGAGCTGACGGTCGAACCGCGCATGTCGGGTCCGCGCCGCCAGGACGACCCCTTCGAGTTGAACGAGATGGACGTCGGATTCATGTGCGCACCCTCACTCGTGCTCCTGCGCACAGCCGATAGTCCCAGCGTCGACCTGTTGCCGGTGGCACCGGTGTTCGCGGACGAAAGAGCCAAGGGACTGCCCATCTACTTTTCCGATGTCGTCGTGCGCGCCGACTCGAACATCGTCTCGTTCGATCAGCTTCGTGGACGGACCTGGGCATATAACGATGCCCGCTCGCTCAGCGGATGGCACAGCGCGCTGGAACGCCTCCGCGCGATCCCGGCCGGATCAGAGTTCTTCTCGTCGACGGTTGCATCCGGTTCGCATCTGGAGTCGCTTCGGCTCGTGAGCCGGCACCGGGTCGATGCCGCGGCGATCGACTCCAACGCGCTGATCATGGAGCAGGCGGAACACCCGGGCCAGGCGACTCGCTTGAGGGTCATCGAGTCCTGGGGACCGTTCCCAATCCAGCCCGCGGTCGTGAGGGCGTCCCTGCCGGAGAAGACGAAGAGGCAGATCGCCGACCACCTGAGCGACCTGCACCGGTCCGTCGCGACCGACGCCCTTGAGGGAATCCCCTTCGAGCGTTTCGCGCCGGTGACCTACGGCGATTACCTGTCGTCACCCGCCGTGGTCGAGGCGGCCAAGATGGTAGCGGAGGACAGTCACCACTGAGGGGATGCGGAGTCGCGGAATCGTATACGATTCCTTTTCAGCAGCAGGTCTCTTACGGGAACGGGGGTTGCCGTCTGAACACCTACGAGCTCCGCACCTGCCTCGGCTGTTTCGGCACCGGGGTGACCGTCGTCACCGTCCAGGGACCGTCCGAGCCGCGCGGACTGACGGTCAATGCCTTCACCTCGGTTTCGCTCGATCCTCCGCTGGTACTCGTGTCGATCAACAAGAAGGCGAGGAGCCACGATCTGTTGCGCGCCAACCCGTTTGCCATCAACGTGCTGGCCTCCGATCAGGAACACCTTGCTCTCAACTTTGCCGGTAGGCACGACCCCAAGCTCGAGATCCCGTGGCGGGAGGGAAAAGCCGCGCCGTACCTGGGAGGGACGGTCGCCCACTTCCAGTGCGAACCGCATGAGGCCTACGACGGAGGCGATCACACCCTCTTCGTCGGGAGGATCGTTCACTTCCGTTACAACGACGGTGACGCCCTCGGGTACTTCCGCAGCAGGTTCACGCTTCTCGCCGAGCCGAGGGTCGCGGCGTCTCCAGGGACACACGATCCCTTCGAACTCCCCTACGACGCCTATGAATAAGGCCGAGCGTGCCTACGCGACGATGCGTCGCCGCATCCTCGTCGGTACCTACGAGCCCGGGCATCGACTCGTGCTCGATGCGCTGGCGCGCGAAATGGGAGTGAGTCCCGTGCCCGTCCGCGAGGCCCTAAGGCGCCTCGAGGCCGAGGGATGGGTCGTCTATACACGCAACGTCGGCGCGCAGGTCGCGCCGATCGACGATGAACGCTGGGAGCAAGAGATGCGGGTGCTCGCCATTCTCGAGGGCAACGCGACCGCGCTCGCGGCGCCGCACATGCGCCCAGCGGACCTTGGTTCTCTCGGCGATATCAATGACCGCCTGACCGCGGCCGTCGAGCGTTCGGACATGGTGGAGGCATCGAAGCTCAACCGCGCATGGCACCGCGTCATCTATTCCCGCTGCCCCAACGCGTACCTCGTGCAGGTCATCGGCGAGACACAGGAGCGCATGGATGCGATTCGACGGACAGTGTTCACGCGCAACCCCGAGCGGGGACACGAGTCGGTGGCGGAGCACTCGGCCATCCTGCAGTTGCTCGAACGCCCGGCTGACTTCGAGGACATCGAACGAGCCGCGCGCGAGCACAAAGTGCGCACCATCGACGCCTTTGGTGACCACTCCGCCAAGAAAGAGGAGACCGTTGTATGAGCCGACGGGCCGCGTCCGATCTCAAGGGGTCGATCGTTCCGATCGTCACACCCTTCACCGAGTCTCTGGATTTCGACGATAAGAGCTTCATCGACCTCATCGAGTGGCAGATCGAGTCGGGAAGTCACGGCGTTTCCGTCACCGGTACAACCGGCGAACCGAGCTCGCTCTCACTGGAGGAGCGCGAGCACGTCGTCGAGACCGCAGCGAAGACGGTGGGTGGACGAGTCCCGTTCGTGCCCGGCACGGGAACGAACAACTTGCAGGAAACGCTCCGCCTGACTCGCCACGCCGAGTCTCTCGGCGCAGACGCAGCACTCGTCATCGTGCCCTACTACAACAAGCCCTCCCAGGAAGGGCTCTATCGCTACTTCTCCGAGCTGGCCGACAGCGTCGACATGCCGATTGTCATCTACAACATCCCTGGACGAACGGCCGTCAACATGGCGCCGGAGACCATGGCCCGCCTTCGAAGATCACATCCGAGCATCGTCGGGGCCAAGGAGTCGAACAAGGACTTCGAGCACGTCTCGCGCGTCATTCACCAGTGCGGGCGCGACTTCAACGTCTACTCGGGAATCGAGTTGCTCTGCTATCCGATGCTCGCCATCGGGGGGGCCGGCCACATCAGCGCGACTGCGAACATCTTTCCGCGCGAGGTCGCCGACATCTATAACCACGTCACGGCGGGTCGCTGGAACGAAGCGATCGAACTTCATTACTACCTCTTGCCCGTCAACGACATGATCTTCTTCGAGACCAACCCCGGCCCCCTCAAGTTCGCTCTGGGCGAACTGGGCCGGATCAACCCCACCCTTCGCCCGCCACTGTGCGAGCCGTCCGAGGCAAACCAGCAGCGGATTCGGGACGTGCTGTCGAGCTACGGGTCAATCAAGGAGGACAACTGATGGCCAAACGGGCGCGCTTCATTACCGAGGGGCGCAATCACGAAGGCGAGCTCATATCGGAAGGAGTCCTGCGCGCCGAAACGGGCGTCGCCTACTCCGCCGAGGACGTTCTCTTCATGTTGCCGATCGTGCCCCGCAAGGTGATCGGTCTCGCCCTCAACTACGCCGACCACGCCGAGGAGCTGGGACTCGAGAAGCCGAAGGAACCGGTGTTGTTCTTCAAGCCGTCCAACTCCTGGGTTCCACATCGCGCCGAGGTCGTGCGTCCTGCAGGAGTCGAGTACATGCACTACGAGAACGAGCTCGCGGTCGTCATCGGACGGCGAGCGCGAAACATTCGGGCCGAGGATGCGTCCGCCTACATCCGCGGCTACACGATCGCCAACGACGTGACCGTGCGTGATTTCGTCGGCAACCTCTACCGGCCCCCGGTGAAGGCGAAGGGCTGGGACAGCTTCGGCCCCATGGGTCCCTTCCTTGTAGAGGGCGAGATCGACGATCCCAACTCTCTCGACATGCGGACCTACGTCAACGGGGAGCTCCGGCAGCAGGGCAACACCAAGGACCTGATGTGGAAGATTCCGGAGATCATCGAGTTCGTCACTCGCTTCATGACCCTCGAGCCCAACGACATGATTCTCACGGGAACTCCCAAGGGGCTCAGTCACGTGCACGCGGGCGACGTCATGCGGCTCGAGATCGACGGCCTCGGAGTACTGGAGAATCCGGTGGTGGAGGAGCCGGCAACCAGAGGTGGCGGCGCGTGACCGACCCCGTCAAGCAACCCCTTCACTACATCGACGGCGAGTTCCGTTCGGGGGTCGAGGGTCACACCTTCGAGACACTGAATCCGTCGACCAACCGGGTCATTACCGAGGTCGCCGAGGGGCGCGAAGTCGATATCGACGCCGCTGTGGTGGCAGCGCGCCGGGCCTTCGACGAGGGTCCGTGGCCAAGGATGCCCGCCAAGGAGCGCGCGAGTTACCTGACGAGGATCGCCGAGATCATGGAGTCCTCGGGCGACGAGGTCGCACAGCTGGAGGTCATGGACACCGGCCTCCCGATCAAGCAGGCGAAGGGCCAGGCCGCCCGCGCAGCTCAGAACTTCCGCTTCTTCGCTCGCGTGATCCAAGACCTCGGAGGTGAGGCGCACCGGTTCGGATCTGAGTTCCTCAACTACACGATCCACAAACCGGTCGGCGTGGCCGGGCTCATCACTCCCTGGAACACACCGCTCATGCTGGAGTCGTGGAAGATCGCTCCCTGTCTGGCCTCCGGTTGCACTGCGGTGCTAAAGCCTGCGGAGTGGTCGCCGATCACCGCAAGCAAGCTCGGCGAGCTGATCGCCGAAGCGGATCTTCCGCCGGGAGTATTCAACATCGTGCACGGCTTCGGCGAGTCGGCCGGGGCACCGCTCGTAACTCATCCCGGCGTCGACCTCATCTCCTTCACCGGAGAGACCACGACCGGCAGGGAAATCATTCGCAACGGTGCCGACACGCTGAAGCGCAACTCGATGGAACTCGGCGGAAAGTCGCCCGTGGTTGTGTTCGCAGACGCCGATCTCGAGCGCGCGGTCGACGCGGCCGTGTTCGGCGTTTACTCGCTCAACGGCGAGCGCTGCACAGCGGGCTCGCGACTCCTGGTCGAGGACTCGATCTACGACGACTTCGTGGCGGCGGTCGGGCGGCGAGCGGCCAACGTGCGCGTCGGAGACCCGACCGACATGTCGACGGAGCTTGGACCCCTTATCCATCCGGAGCACTACGAACGCGTCATGGGCTACGTCGATTCCGGCAAGAAGGCAGGGCGACTGGTGGCCGGCGGTGAGCGCCCCAGCGACCTGCCGGACGGAAACTTCCTCCAAGCGACCCTGTTCGCAGATGTCGACCGGTCCGCCCGCGTCTTCCAGGAGGAGATCTTCGGGCCCGTGCTGGTCGCAACCAGCTTCTCTTCGACCGAGGAGGCAATCGAGCTCGCGAACGACGTGCCATACGGACTGGCCGGCTACGTGTGGAGCGGCGACCTCACCAAGGCGCACAACGTCGCGCAATCGATCGACACCGGCATGGTGTGGATCAACAGTCAGAACGTACGCGATCTACGAATGCCTTTCGGCGGGGTGAAAGAATCCGGCATAGGTCGTGAGGGTGGTCACTACAGCTTCGAGTTCTACTGCGAGATCGAAACGATTCACGTTGCACTCGGCAAACATCACATTCCACGATTCGGGACCTAGGGGGGAGCCAAACATGCCAGCACGAACGGGACAGGGCTACATCGACGCACTGAACAACTCGAGCCGCGACGTCCAGATCCACGGCGAGAGGGTCGAGAAGGGACTAGCCGACCATCCGGCATTTCGAAACGTCGTCCGGACCTACGGGCAACTGTTCGACATGCAGCACGACGCCGAGCTCAGCGACACCATGACCTATGTGTCGCCCTCGAGCGGCGACCGGGTCGGTATGTCCTTCCTGCAACCCGAATCGATCGACGACCTCGAGCGGCGCAGGACGATGATCAAGACGTGGTCGGACTACAGCCTGGGGCAGCTCGGTCGGACCGGCGACTACCTCAACAGCTCGGTCATGGCGATGGCCTCCGCGGCCGACTGGTTCGGCCAGGTCGACAAACAGTTCGCCGACAACATCCGTAACTACTACGAGTACATCCGCGAAAACGACCTGCTACTGACGCACACGTTGATCAACCCGCAGAGCAACCGCAGCAAGCCACCCAGTGAGCAGACGGATCCCTTTTTGGCAGCGGGCATAGTCGAGGAGAACGACGAGGGCATCGTCATCAGGGGCGCACGAATGCTTGCCACCATCGGCCCGATCGCCGACGAGATCATGGTGTTCCCGTCGACCGTGTTGCAGAACCGGCCGGAGGACGAGCCCTACAGCTACGCCTTTGCCATCCCATGTGACACGCCGGGTCTCCGCTTCCTCTGCAGGGAGAGCTTCGACTACGGGCGCAGCCACTACGACCACCCGCTCGGTTCTCGATTCGATGAAATCGACGCGGTCGCGATCTTCGACGACGTGCTCGTTCCCTACGAGCGATGCTTCATGATCCGCCATCCCGAGTTGCTGACCAGAGGCAGGCTCTACAACGAGACCGACGCTCTGGTTCACATGACGCATCAGGTGGTCGTCAAGGACCTTGCCAAGACCGAGTTCGTGCTTGGTCTCATCTCGACGATCGCCGACGCGATCAAGATCGAGCAGTTCCAGCACATCCAGGAGAAGATCGGCGAGATCATCATCGCCCTCGAAACGCTCAAGTCCTTCCTCCGTACCGCAGAGGTCGATGCAGAGATGAACGATTGGGGAGTGATGACTCCGAAGTGGGCGCCGTTGAATGCCGCGCGCAACTGGTTTCCGAAGCAGTATCCGCAGTTCATCGACACCATCTGGAAGATGTCTGCGTCCGGTCTCTTCGGGCTCCCGACGGAAGCCGATGCCACCGGAGATGCACGCGAGGACGTCGACAAGTATCTCGCCTGCGCCTCCATGGACGGGGTGGACCGCGTCAAGCTCTTCCGTCTTGCGTGGGACGCGAGCGTGTCGAGCTTCGGCGGACGCCAGGAGGTCTACGAGCACTACTTCTTCGGTGACCCCGTCCGGATGGCAGGGTTGCTGGTGGCGACCTACGACCGGGCCGAGTACATGGACCGGATCAAAGAGTTTCTCCAGCGCGACAGCTAATGATCGACTTCCATTACACCAAGACGGAGTTCAACATACTCAGGGCCGCTCACGCTGAGTACGTCGTCACCGATCTGCACCGCGCTCACGACTTCTACGTCGACGTGCTGGGATTCGTAATGACGCTGGAGACCCCCAACGCACTCTTCCTGCGCGGGTACGAGGAGCGCCTCCACCACTCGCTCAAGCTCACCAGGGGTTCCAAGCCACACATCGGTCATCTCGCCTATCGCGTCGAGTCCAACGAGGACCTCGAGCTCCTTTTCGAGCACTACCGGGAGTCCGGGCTGGAACCCAGGTGGATGGCGAACGAGGAACCGGGCCAAGGTCGAGCGCTCCGAGTGCAGGATCCGGTCGGGTTTCCGATCGAGTTCTTCTGCGAGATGGCTCCGGTGGAGTCACTGCTTCGACGCTACGACCTGCACCGTGGAGCGGAGGTGTTGCGGCTCGACCATTTCAATCTGCACGTTCCCGACTGTGCAGCCGCGTTCGAGTACTACAAGTCCCTCGGCTTCCGTTGCTCCGAGTACACATCGACCGATGGGGAGGACGAGAAGCTCTGGGCGGCATGGATGTTTCGCAAACCTGACGTGCACGATGTCGCGCTGATGAACGGGAAGGGTCCCCGTCTGCACCACACGGGTTGGTGGGTCAGCGACCCGATGAGCGTCCTGCGGACCTGCGACCGTCTTGCGGCACTCGGTCATGCCGGCGCGATCGAACGGGGGCCGGGCCGCCACGGATTATCGAACGCGTTCTTCCTCTACCTGAGAGACCCCGACGGACATCGCATCGAGCTGTACACGAACGACTACTACACGGGAGACCCAGACACCGAGCCGCTTCGCTGGAGCGTCAACGACCCGATGCGCGGGACCTTCTGGGGCCACGCGGCGCCCGCAAGCTGGTTCGAGGAGTCGTCGATAGTGGCCGATCTCAACGGGGGCACCGTCGAGGTCCATAAGGAGACTCTGACCGAGCGTCCGCAGACCGTGATCTAGTTCGGTCACAGGTCGGAGGCTTCAACCGGCGCGCCGGCGGCAATAACTAGGGTAAGCAACAGAACCGGAAGAGCGCTGGCAGGGAACGCGTGACGGGTCACCAGAGGGGGAATCGCAACTGGAGTTGGGGCAGCAGCTCTCACAACTCATTGCAACGGGCATAACGACCGGAGCCATCTATGCGCTTCTTGGGCTCGGTCTTACTCTGACCTACAGCACCACAAGGGTGGTCAACGTCGCCATCGGGGAGTTCGCCACGATCGGCGCGCTCAGCGCGGTGTCGATGTACCGGGCCGGGCTCCCGTTGATCGTTGCTCTTGCGGGAGCCGTGATCCTCGGTGCCGTGATCGCAGGAGCCATGTATGGGGTGACGATCCTTCCGGGCCAGCGCAAAGGCGCTAGCTTGCTATCCCTGCTGATCGTGACCATCGCCATGCACCTCGTACTCAAGGGTGTCGCTCTCATAGTCTGGGGCACGCGCTCTTACAACCTGCCCGCGTTCACGCAGGGGGAACCCGTACGCATCTTTAACGCGGTGATAACCCGGCAGAGCCTTTGGATCGTGGGCTCCACTGTAGTGATCGTCGTAGCGCTCTATTACTTCTTTGCGCGCACCCTGCTGGGAAAAGCCCTGCGCGCATCCGCCGTCAACGTGGTCGGCAGCCGGCTCATGGGAATTCCCGTCTACCGGATGGGACTTCTGGCGTTCGCCCTAAGCGGAGCGCTCGCGGCCGCCGGAGGGGTGCTCATCACGCCGGACACGCTGGCTACCTACGACATGGGACTCCTGCTCGGGCTCAAAGGTTTCGTGGGAGCCGTTATCGGACGACTTAGCAGTTATCCGATGACGGTAGCGGGTTGTCTTCTTCTGGGACTCCTCGAGTCGCTGTCGGCGGGCCTGCTTCCGTCCGGCTATCGCGACGCCGTCGCATTCGGAGTGCTCATCGCGATCCTGATCTACCGGGCGTTGCCGGCCTTGCGCCATGGAGTTCTTGCGGCCGAGGAGGCACATGACTAGCTACGTCCGTTACCTGATCTCGCTGGCGCTGATCGCGGCATGGGCCGCCGTCCCCTATCTTCTGCCGGGACGACTGTCGATCTTCGTGACGATTCTCATCTATGCACCGATCGTCATCGGACTGTCGATGCTGGCGGGCTACGCTGGTCAAGCGTCGCTCGGTCAGGCCGCCTTCTTCGGCACCGGCGCCTACGTAAACGGGATTCTGATCTCCCAGTACGGAACGAACCCCTTGCTCGCCGGCGTCGTGGCGATCGCCTCCACCGGCCTCCTTGCCTACCTCGTTGGAGGACCCGTCTTGATGTTGCGTGGCCACTATCTTGTCATTGCAACACTTGGGTTCAACATCATCGTCGAAGTGTTCGCGAGGCAGCTCCGCAATCTGACCGGCGGAAACAGCGGCCTACCGGGAATCACCTCGCTCGAGATCGGAGCCTACGAGGGAGACGTCTTCTACTACTACGCGGCGGGACTGTTGACGATCGCCGCCATGCTGTTGTCGCGCAACCTGGTCCAGAGCCGTTTCGGACGGGCCCTGCAGGCGATCGAGACGAGTGAGACCGCCGCAGCGACGCTGTCCATTCGAAGCGCCCACTACAAGAATCTCGTGTTCGTGTGGAGTGCGCTCCTGGCGGGAGCAGCCGGAGTCCTCTACTCGGGTTGGGTCTCCTTTATCAGCCCCTCCACATTTGGCCTCAGCTTCTCGGTCGTGCTGCTGACGATGGCAGTTGTTGGGGGAATCGCGTCGATTCCCGGGGCTCTCCTGGGAACGGCTCTGCTCGAGCTCTTGCGCGAGGAGCTGAAGAACGCGCCCGGCTGGCTCGGCGGAGGATCACCCGAGTCGGAAATCGTCGTCTTCGGAGTCCTGCTGGTTCTGATCGTGATGTTCGCGCCGGAGGGACTGTGGCCGAAGCTGGCACGGTTGCTGCCTCCCCTGCCGGGCAAACGCATGGAGCGCACCTCTGCGACCGGCGAAATCCAGTTCGACCGCGCGGACGAGAGCTCGGCAGTCCTTTCGACGAGCGGATTGACCCGCCGGTTCGGTGGTCTGACCGCGGTCAAGAAGGTGGACCTGGAGGTCGGGCCGGGCCGGATCTTCGCTGTCATCGGACCGAACGGCGCCGGCAAGACCACCCTTCTGAATCTGATGTCCGGCGTCCTTACGGCGTCCGCCGGGGACATCGACGTGGCCGGTCGATCGGTCGCCGGATCCCCGGCCCACCGAATCGCGAGCCTGGGCGTCGCGCGCAGCTGGCAGACTCCTCGGCTGTTCTCGCTCCTGAGCGTCCTCGATAACGTCAAGGTCGGTGTTCACCGGCAGAGTCGCGCGGGCTTCGTGCGCAGCGCCCTGACTCTCGCGCGGGCCGAAGAACAACGGATCGAAGGTCAAGCGCTGGCGGCGTTGGACCTCGTCGGAATTCGTGACAAGGCCGACGATCGAGTTTCGACGCTGTCCTTCGGCGCTCAACGTCTCGTCGAGCTCGCTCGGGCACTCGCCTCTGGGCCCCGCCTGCTTCTCCTCGACGAGCCCGCATCGGGACTCACATCAACCGAGCGCGACCAGCTCGTGGCTCTTATCAGGACGGTTCAGATTGAGGGAGTGGCGGTTGTGCTCGTCGAGCACAACGTCGAAATGGTCATGAACCTGGCGGATGAGGTTCTCGTACTCCACCACGGTGAAGTACTTGCGCGCGGCACTCCGAACGAGATCAAGGCCGACTCGGCGGTGATCGCTGCGTATCTCGGAGAGGCCGGTGATCGCCCTCCTGCCGTGCCCGTTGTGCGATCGGGTGAGCCGCTCTTCTCGGTCGAGGGTCTCAGTTCGGGTTACGGCCAGGTTCATGTACTGCACGACGTGGGCATGCAGGTTCACTCGGGTGAGGTCGTGGCCGTACTCGGTCGCAACGGTGCCGGCAAGACAACCTTGACGAAGGCGATCATGGGATTCATCAGGTGCGAGGGACGGGTTCGTCTGAACGAGGTCGTCATCACGGGACGGTCGCCGGAGGCCATCACGGGCCTGGGCCTCTCTCTCGTGCCCGAGCGGCGCCAGCTACTCGAGTCGATGACCGTGCGCGATCACCTCGACCTGGGGGCCTATTCCCGCCGAAGATCGGCGAGCTCCGCCGAGGTTCGTCGCGACATCGAGCGTTGTTACGAGTTGTTCCCAATCCTGCGCGAGAAAGAGCACGATATCGCCCGCTCGCTATCAGGAGGGCAGCAACAAATGCTCGCGATTGCTCGGGCTCTCATGGCCCGGCCGAAATTGCTCCTGCTCGACGAGCCCCTCCTCGGTTTGGCTCCGCGCGTGGTCGAGGACATCCTGGACACCATCACCCGGTTGAGGGCCGACGGCATCGGAGTGGTGGTGGTCGAGCAAAACGTCGGGGCTGTGTTGCCGGTGACCGATCGCGCCTACGTACTCGAAAACGGGCGAGTCGTGCTCTCGGATAGCGCCGCAAGACTCATGAACTCTTCCGAGCTGAAAGCGGCTTTCCTCGGCAGAGACTTGGGCAATGGCAAGCAACCGAAAATAGCGGCGAGTGAGCGGAAGGAGGGCTAGGGCAACTTCAGCGTCCTATTCAAGAATGGGGGAACAACGATGAACAGATCGAGGAGGGTCAGCGCGCTACTTGGGGCGGTGCTCATCGTCGTGGGAGCTGCATGTTCGGCACCGACGGACACGGCGAGTGGCGACGAGACGATACGCATCGGAATTGTCGTCTCGGTGACTGGTACCGCCAGCTCGCTGGGCGAACCAGAACGCAATACCGTTCAACTGTTCGAAGAAGAGTTCAGTGAGATTGGTGGGACCGAGGTCGAGTGGATAATCGAGGACGACGCGAGCGACCCCACTGAAGCCGTTACCGCCGTCAAGCAGATGATCGACCAGGAGAACGTGCACGCCGTCGTCTGTTGCACGGTGTCGCCCAACAGTTTGGCGATCATCGAAACCATCGATGGAGACGAGGTTCCGAACATCTCACTCGCGGCATCCGCCCAGATTGTGGAGCCGGCTGCAGAAAGAAAGTGGGTCTTCAAGACTCCGCAGAACGATGCACTGATGGTCGACGTGTTGACCGACCACATGCTCGAGCAGGGGATTGAGAGTGTCGCCTTTCTCGGCTTCGACGACGCGTATGGCGAGGGAGGTCTGGCGGCGTTCGAGCAGATCATCTCCGAGAAACCTATAGAGATGACCGGCGCAGAGACCTTCGCTCGTGAGGACACGGACGTCACCGCGCAACTCACGCAACTCTCGAGAGACAACCCCGACGCGTATCTCATATGGGCGATTCCGCCTGGCGCTGACGTCGCTCAGAAGAATCTCGTCGATCTGGGGCTCGAGGGCGTCGTCTACCAGAGTCACGGTGTCGCGAATGCGACCTTCCTCGAGCTCGGGGGTAACGCCATCGAGGGGACCTTTCTCCCGGCCGGCAAGCTGCTGACTGCCGACGACCTCCCGGACGACGACGAGCAGAAGGATGTCCTCCTCGCCTATCGCGACGGCTACGAGGAGGAGTACGGAGAGGGGAGTGCCAACACGTTCGGCGGGCACGCGTACGACGCCATGCTGGTACTCGAGGGGGCCCTGGAGCGCGCCCTGGAGAGCGATGCGGACCCCTCCGACGTCGAGGCCTTCAGGTCGACCCTGCGCGACGAGATCGAGGCCACCAGCGAACTTGCGGGAACCGGCGGAGTGTTCAGCTACTCCACCGATGATCACGCGGGTCTCGACACTGAAGCGGTGGTGATGCTCGAGGTCAGCGGCGGAGATTGGAGCCTGATCGAGTAGACGGTTGGGGGCCGCCGCAGGCTTGACTCAGACTAGCTTGCGGCGGTCCTCGACCCTGTTGAGCTTTCCGCCCTCGCTCCGAGGAACGGTGCCGGGGGCCTTCAACACGACGCTTGCGGTCACACCGAGCGACTCCTTGAGGCCATGCTGGATCTTGCCGCGCAATCCGGTCAGGAACTCGTCCGCACCGACGACCTCGTCGTTGAGCACGTCGCCGCCCACCCTCTGAAAGACCTCCTCGGTTACCTCCGTTTCGACCGACAGCTCGTCAAGTGTGCCCTCGCGGGAAACGACCAACCGGTAGTGCGGCGACACCTCCGCACTGCCGCCCAGAACCAGTTCGACCTCGGTGGGATAGAGGTTCACGCCGCGGATGATGAGCATGTCGTCGGTCCGCCCTTTGATGAGTGCCATGCGTCGTAGCGTTCGTCCGCAACTGCACTCCTCACTGGACATCGACGTGATATCGCCCGTCCAGTAGCGCAACAGCGGGAGCGCTTGCTTCGTGAGAGTCGTGAGGACGAGTACTCCCTCCCGGCCCTCGGGCACAGGCTCAACGGTGATCGGGTCAAGGATCTCGGGAAAGAAGTGGTCCTCGTTCACGTGGCTCCCCGCCCGCTCCTCGACGCATTCGCAGGAGACACCGGGGCCGATGATCTCGCTCAGACCGTAGATGTTCGATGCCCTGAGCCCCAGGCCGGCATCGACCTCCTCACGCATCATCTCGGTCCAGGGCTCGGCCCCCAGGATGCCCAGGCTCAACGAGATGTCCTCGGGAGCAACTCCCCGTTCGGCGAACTCCTGCGCGAGCGTGAGGCCGTAGCTCGGCGTGCACGAGATCATGTCGGGCCGAAAGTCGGTGATCAACATGATCTGTCGCTCCGTCATTCCACCCGACACCGGTACGACCGTCATGCCGAGTCGCTCGGCGCCGTAATGAAGTCCCAGGCCGCCGGTGAAGAGCCCGTAGCCGTACGCGTTGTGCAGCATCATTGTTGGCTCGGCCCCCGCCATCGCGAGGCAACGAGCGTTCATCCGGGCGAACAGATCGACATCGTCGCGCGTGTAGCCGACAACCGTCGGCTTCCCTGTGGTTCCGCTGGATGCGTGAACGCGGCTGATCTGGTCCCGTTCCACGCCGAAGAGTCCGAACGGGTAGTGGTCGCGGAGGTCATTCTTGCGCGTGATCGGAAGGCTGACGATGTCCTGGATGGTCGAGATATCGCCCGGCTTCACACCGGTCTCGTCGAAATTGTTGCGGTAGAAGTCGACTCGTTCGTAAACGCGCGCCGCAAGAGCCGCCAGGTGCTCCGACTGCAGCTTCCTCAGGTCGGCAACCGGCATGGATTCGAACTCGGCTTCGAAGATCAAGGCGCGCCCCCTCTAGCTCAGCATCTTCCGACATTCTGACCCGCTGAGCGAGTCTGTGGGTCACGAGAAGGCGCCGAGTCACCAAGGGACGCGACGGGGGGGCCGGGCCACCGCCCGGCCCCCTAGCGAGCGTGAGGGTTACGCGGCTCCGACCAGACCGTGTGGGTCCAGCACGAACTTCTTGCTGGCGCCCTTGTCGAAGTCCTTGTATCCCTGCGGCGCGTCGTCCAGTGTGATCACGGTCGCATTGACGGCTTTCGCGATCTGCACCTTGTCGTTCAGGATCGCTTGCATCAATGGGCGGTGATACATCATGACCGGGCACTGACCGGTCGTGAAGACGTGCGACTTTGCCCAGCCGAGCCCGATACGAATGCTGAGTGATCCCTCTTTGGCGGCGTCGTCTGCCGCACCGGGATCTCCCGTGACGTAGAGACCTGGAATACCCAGGCGGCCCCCCGCCTTAGCGACGGTCATGATCGAATTCAGGACGGTTGCCGGAGCCTCCTCCGCAGCACCTGCGCCGTGTCCACGCGCCTCGAACCCGACACAGTCGACGGCGGCGTCCACCTCAGGAATTCCGAGGATCTGATCGATCTGCTCGTGCAGAGGGGTGTCCTGCCGCAGGTCCACGGTCTCGCATCCGAAACTCCGCGCCTGAGCAAGGCGCTCATCGATCAGGTCGCCCACGATGACCGCGGCCGCGCCGAGGAACTGCGCGGAGTGAGCCGCGGCCAGACCGACCGGGCCCGCACCAGCGATGTAGACGGTGGATCCGGGACCGACGCCCGCCGTGTAAACCCCGTGAAAACCGGTCGGGAAAATGTCCGACAGCATCGTAAGGTCCTTGATCTTGGCCATCGCCTGGTCCTTGTCGGGGAACTTCAGGAGATTGAAGTCGGCGTAGGGGACCATCACGTACTCGGCCTGGCCGCCAACCCATCCGCCCATGTCGACATAGCCGTAGGCGGACCCGGGACGAGCCGGATTCACATTCAGGCAGATTCCCGTCTTGCGCTCTTTACAGTTCGAGCACCGTCCGCACGCGATGTTAAAGGGAACGGAAACTAGATCGCCTTCCTTGATGAACTCGACATCCCGTCCCGCCTCGATCACTTCGCCGGTGATCTCGTGCCCGAGCACCAGGTTCTCCGGAGCCGTTGTACGTCCTCGAACCATGTGCTGGTCGCTGCCGCAGATGTTGGTCGACACGATCTTGAGAATGACACCGTGGTCGCACTTACGGCCGATGTTGCGCTTGTCCACGCCCGGGCCGTCCTTGAGAACGAGCTCCGGGTAATCAATCGTTTGAACCTCGACTTTTCCCGGTCCTATGTAAGCAACCGCCTTGTTTCCTCCCATTCAAAAAACACCCTTTCGAAGCAATCAGTTTGCATCGTCAAGGGAGCCCTATGAGCAAGGCGCATCGCGTCATGAGCAGGACGACATCGCACCGGCTACCACCCCCCAAGAATCGGTGCCGGTTGGAGCTCTCACTCTATTCCTCTGCCCGCTGAATGCCCAGTTACTCGCCGATGGCCTTGATCACCAGGCGTTTGTTGCGCCGGCCGTCGAACTCGACGTAGAAGACCGCCTGCCAGGGCCCGAGGTCCAGCTTGCCCTCGGTGATCGGCACGATGACCTGGTGGTGCATGAGCATGTTCTTGAGATGCGCGTCGCCGTTGTCCTCGCCTCCTCGGTGGTGCCGGTAGTCGCCGGGGTCGGGCAGCAGCTGTTCGGCCGTTTCGTTGGCCGGCGGTTTCCAGGAAGGAGGAGCGATCTTGTCCAGCCACTCGAGAGCATCTGCCTGGATGCCGGGCTCGTCGTCATTGATCCACACGGCCGCGGTGATGTGCATCGCGGAGACGAGCACCATGCCCTCTTGAATACGGGACTCCTCGACGGTGGCTGCGACATCCTCGGTAATACGGACGAACTCCCGCCGCTCGTTCGTATTGAAGGTCCGGTAGGCGGTGTGAGATTTCATGAGCGCCTCCTTATCGGTTTGATCGGCGAGGTATCAATCACGCTCGAGATCAATTCGACCCTCTCGGCCCGGATAGTGCGAGACTGAACGCTGCGATTTCACATCCAAGGAGCGAGATATGGCAATAGGGACCTCGTTGTTTCTCCTCGCCGCCGGAGCGATCCTGAAGTTCGCCGTGGAGGCTGAGGTTGCCGGGATCGATCTCGAGGTCGTCGGCGTGATCCTCATGGTGATCGGTGGACTGGGGATTCTGCTCTCGTTGTTCATGTTGAACCGCAGTCGCACGACTCGTGTCGAGCGGCGGTACTACGACGACGGGTCCCCGCGCTAGCCCTTCAGGAACGTCGTTCGGCGTCCAGGAAGATGTCGGGACGGCGCTGTCGCTTGGCTTCCTGATAGAGGTTCCAACGCTTCTCCAGGTCGTCGAATCCCGATTGCACTTTGGTGGCGGGCAGAACGACCTGCTCGGTCGAGCCCGTTGCGATGAGGTCGCCGAGCTCGGAGGTCGCCGTGCACTCGCAGACGATCTTGCGCCCCTCGGTCCTGACGTGCTTCGCGATTACCTCGACGCGCATCCCCGGGAGAGCCGAGGCCATGTGTCTGACTTCAACCGCCGTCCCGAGGCCCTCATCGGCCTTCTCCAGGAACGGGAGGAGGACCTTCCGGCCGGCCTCTTCCATATGGCGAGCGATCCAATAGGTCGCGTAGACGGGATGGATCTTGCCCAGCTCGCCGAAGTCGACGGTCATCTCTTCGGTGATCACGACGCCGAGATGGCCCTCGTAACCCTGTGGGATGACTTGCACTAGGCGTCCCGCTACTTCCTCGTGAGTCTCAGTCGGACGCCCGCCCACGACGGGTCAGGATCGGGATGATCGGCTCGGTGGTGCACGCCACGCGACTCGCGCCTCAACAGCGCGGAGCGCGCCACCAGACGTGCGGCGCGCGCTCCGAAGCGGAGCTCCAGCACGGCGCGGTCCGCGGTGAGAGGCAGGCGGGCGAACTCCTCGAGCTCGTCGTGCGCCCTTCGCAGCCCCCCGGCGTCGCGTTCGATGCCCAGCAGGGACGAACTCACATCCTTGAGACTCTTCCATGCACCATCCACGTCGAGGCTCACCTTCTGGAGCTGAGGAGGCTCGGGCATCGACTTGATGCGTCCCGCCCGCTGCCCCGCGATAGCGCGCGCCGCGCGCCGGCCAAACACGAGCGCCTCGGCCAGAGAGTTGCCCCCCAACCGGTTGGCCCCGTGGACGCCGGTGCTCGCGCATTCGCCGACGGCGTAGAGCCGCGGGATCGACGAGCGGCCGTCGAGGTCCGTTTGTACGCCTCCCACCGAGTAGTGGGCCGCGGGCATGACCGGCAGCAGATCCTTGGCCGGATCGAGTCCGAAGGTGCGGCATCCAGATACCACTGTAGGGAACTCGTGACGGAGCAGCTCGGGATCGAGGTGCCGGCAATCGAGCCATGAGTGGCGAGCCACGATTGCGCGCGCGACGACGTCACGTGGGGCAAGCTCGCCGTCGCTGTGGTGCTCGAACAAGAAGCGGCGCCCCTCCGCGTCTACGACGTGTGCCCCGGCCCCCCTGAGTGCTTCGGTCAACATGAGTCTCTGGTCGCCCTCCCCCAAGGCGAGCACGGTTGGGTGGAACTGCACGAACTCGATATCGGAGAGGCCGGCGCCCACATCCCAACCGAGCGCGATCCCGTCGCCGGTTGCCCCCGCGGGGTTCGTGGTTGAGTGATAAAGCGCACCCAGCCCACCAGTGGCCAGCACGGTCGAGGTCGCCTGCACCTCGAGAAGGCCCTCCTGAGTGAGAATCCAGCCGCCCACGCACCGCCCCTCGGACACCGCGAGCTGGACGCAGGCCCCCTCCACCCGCTTGACTCGCGGAGAAGCATGCTGCCGCAAGGTCCTCATGATCGCGGCGCCGGTCGCATCGCTCGAGTGGGCCGAGCGCGCGACGCTCTGGCCACCTTCCCGGGCGAGGTGCAACTCACCTCCGGGCTCTTCCGAACGATCGAAATCGCAGCCGAGCTCGGCCAACTCCATCACGCACTCCGGCGCCTCGCTGCAAAGAAGGGCGACGGCCGACGCGTCCGCGTGGCCCGCCGCCACGCGTATCGTGTCCTGCGCGTGAAGTTCGGGGGAATCCTCGGGCCCGAGTGCCGCTGCCACTCCGCCCTGGGCCCACGGAGACGATCCCTGACCCTTGTGGCCCTTGTCGACCACCACGACCTCGGTTGTCTCTGGAAGGTGAAGCGACGCGAACAGTCCGGCCGCGCCCGCGCCCACGACGAGAACGTCGGTCCCGATGCGGTTCACTACTTGCCCTCGAATCTCGGCGCCCGTTTGCCGAGGAACGCCTGGACTCCCTCGAGATGGTCCCGGGTTCGCCCCGCCTCGGCCTGGAGCTCGCCCTCGAGGTCGAGCTGGTCGTCTAATGAGCTCTCCATCGCAGAGTGAGCCAAGCGCTTGGTCAGCGCGTACGCCCTGGTGGGCCCTGCTGCTAGCTCGCCGGCGAAGCTTCTCCAAGCGTCCTCGAACTCGTCCACGGGAGCCACCCGGTTGACGAGATTGAGCCTCAGGGCTTCGTCCGCCGGGATGGGTTCGCCCAATGCCGCAAGCTCCCACGCCTTTGCTGCTCCGACCATCTTGGTGAGGAACCAGATCCCGCCCGAGTCCGGCACGAGCCCGACCTTGATGAAGGCGAGAACCAACTTGGCCTTCTCGGAAGCAATCCGAAAATCGCAGGCGAGGGCGAGGCTGGCCCCCGCTCCCGCGGCAACCCCGTTCACCGCCGCCACGACCGGCTTGGGCGCAGAGGTCACGGCTCGGATCAGTGGGTTGTAACGATCGATGAGGACGTTGCCGAGTGGGGCGCTTTGGCCCCTCTGATAGCCGTCGGCAAGGGCGCCGAGGTCCTCGCCCGAGCTGAACGCCCGGCCCTCGCCCGTGATGACGATGCAGCGCACGCCGTCGTCACCCGCGGCCTTGTCGACCGCCTGCAAGACGGCATGTCCCAGCTCGTCGTTGAATGCATTGAGCACCTCGGGCCGGTCGAGTGTGAGAACCGCCGTGCCGTCCGAGACCTCGTATCTGAGAGACATGGGTTGCAGGTTATTACGAGCGAAGAGGCTGGCCCTCAACCTTTCGTTCAGGTACCGTTCCGTTCACCACATCGGGCGACAGACAGGACACGTGAAGTGCGCAGACTGATTCTGACGATGGCGACCGCCGTCGCAGTCCTTGCAACGCTGGTTCCCGTCGCGGCGGCGGGGCCGGGGGCCGGCAGCGTGACTATCAAGGCAGCGAGGACCCGCATCAAGTTCGGCCAGTGGGTACGCATCGAAGGCCGGGCCAGGCCCGCCGTCGACAACGAGCTCGTCACCATCATCGATCGTGAAGAAGGCCCAATCGCACAAACGAGGACTAACGAAGACGGTCGTTACGGGCTCTGGCTCCAGCCGAGGGAAAACTTGAAGATTCGTGCACGCACGCTAACCGCCAAGAGCACGTTCGTGCCCATCAAGGTCGCCGCCATCGTGAAGGTCGGCCTGCGGAAGGTGAACCTGTTCGGGCGCGCCAGGACGTCGGGGTCGGTCAAGCCGGCCCAGCCCGGCAAGAAGGCAGTCGTTCGCCTCTATCGCAACGACAAACTCGCCCAGAAAAAGAAGGTCAGACTCCAGAACGGCCGTCGGTTCAGAGCCGGTTTCGATATCCGCAAACCAGGGTCATTCAAGGCCAAGGTCTCCTTCGGAACCAAGGACCTCAATCCGGGCTCCGATGCATCCGGCAAGCGCAGGACGCGGCTTCCGGCACTCGCGATGGGGTCAAGGGGAAGTTACGTCAAGCGCCTCGAGAAGCGGCTGATCCAGCTCGGGTACGTCATCCCCCTGGCCGACAAGAGCTTCGGCGAACCGACGCGTGACGCCATGTATGCGTTCAACAAGATCCAGCGCCGCGCGCGCACGGGCAATGTCACGGAATCGACATGGCGCGCACTGGCGAGACCGAAGAGGCCAAAGCCGCGCGTCAGGTCGCCCCGCAATCACATCGAGATCGACCAGACACGTCAGGTTGTCATGTGGGTCCGCAAGGGCAAGGTGAAGTGGATCCTTCATACGTCGACCGGAGCCGGTGGTGCAACCCGCGACGGAGTCTTCCGGATGCACCGCAAGGTCGCGGGTTACTCTCCGAACAGGCTCTACTACCCGAGCTACTTCGACGGTCTGCGCGCCATCCACGGATGGCCCGAAGTGCCCAACTACCCGGCGAGTCACGGATGCGCGCGCATACCGATGTGGGCGGCCGTCTGGGCGTACAACAATGCCCCGATTGGGAAACAGGTCCGGGTCTACCACTAAGCCTCTCGATGCGGCGCTAGTCCGAGGGTGCGTGGGGAGTCTCGAGTACGTGCTTGGTGTGTAGCTCGCGCTCCGGGATCGGGATCGGGTACCGGCTGCTGAAGCACGCCGTGCAGAACGAGTCGCTCGGCAGCTCCGTTGCGGCGAGCATGCCCTCGAGACTGAGGTACGCGAGCGAATCCGCGGAGATGTGGTCGCGCACTCCCTCGACGCTCAACTGCGAGCCGACCAGCTCGTCCTGGTTCGGCATGTCGATGCCGTAGAAGCACGGCCACTTCACGGGTGGTGACGAGATGCGCACGTGCACCTCGCGCGCTCCGGCCTCTCGCAGCATGTTCACGACCTGACGAGTCGTGTTGCCTCGCACGATCGAGTCGTCGGTGACGACGACGCGCTTGCCGGCGATCACCTCGCGCAGCGGGTTGAGCTTCATCTTGATGCCCTGCTGGCGCATCGCCTGGGTCGGCTGAATGAAGGTCCGACCCACGTAGCGGTTCTTGACGAAGCCCTCCCCGTACGGAATCCCCGATGCCTGCGCGAAGCCCTGCGCGGACGGAACCCCCGAGTCCGGAAGAGGCATGACCAACTCCGCGGTGGCGGGGCTTTCCTCGGCAAGACGCTGCCCCATCCGGTAGCGCGTCGCGTAAACGTTCTGGCCCATCAACGCGGAGTCGGGGCGGGCGAAGTAGACGTGTTCGAACACGCAGGCCGCGACCGTCGGCGCCGCGAAACGATCGCTCGTGAGACCGTCCGCGTTGATTGCCACCATCTCGCCCGGTTCTACGTCCCGGATAAAACGAGCGCCGATGAGATCGAGTGCACAGGTCTCCGAGGTTAGGACCCAGCCACCCGAGTCGAACCGGCCGATGCATAGAGGGCGAAAGCCGTACGGATCGCGCACGCCGAAAACGGTGTGCTCATCCATGATCGTGAACGAGAAGGCGCCGGAAAGTCGCGGCAGGATCTCTTTGAGCGCCTGACGCGTGTCCCTCTGCTTCTGGGCCCGCGCGATGAACGCCGTCACGATTTCGGTATCGTTCGACGAGCCGAGTCGTGCCCCAGTGGGTGTGGGATCGCCGCCCGCGTCGTCGAGCTGGCGCTTGAGGTCGAGGGTGTTCACCAGGTTGCCGTTGTGGGCGAGGGCGACCTGGCCCTCGGGCCCGCTCTTGAAGCTCGGCTGCGCGTTGGCCCAGGTGTTGCGACCGGTCGTCGAGTAGCGGCAGTGCCCGATCGCGACGTGACCGTGCAAGCTCCTCAGCGTTGGCTCGTCGAAGACCTGGCTGACGAGTCCGAGGTCCTTGTAGACGACCATGGAGTCGCCGTTCGAGATCGCGATCCCGGCCGACTCCTGGCCGCGGTGTTGCAGCGCGTAGAGAGCGTAGTAGGTGAGCCTCGCAACGTCCTCGTCGGGAGCGTAGATCCCGACGACACCGCACGCGTCTCTAGCTTCTCCTGACATGGTCCTCTTTCCCGCCGGCACCCGGGTTTCGCGACCGCCTCCGCCGAAACTTGATAGCAGTGCAGAGAAAACCCGGCATCGAAGAGCGGGGGTCGGTGGACTCGTCGGTTCCGAGCGGCCCCGCCGGGGGTTCTTGACCTCGCAACCGCCGAGCGGTACTCAGAGCAAAAACCCGGCCAAGCGTGTGGGTCTGCAACCGCCCACCGGCCATACTTCCGCAAACTTGTCCCCGCCGTGACCGGCCGTCCGCAAACGGCTCCGAAAGCATCATCTATTCCACCCTAGCTGACAGGTGGCCGCTCAAGCCGCCTTCCCACGCGGATCGAGCCTCCTCGAGGCTGGTCGCGAACACCGAGAAGTCGCACATGTCCTTAGCCACCGCTCCGATTACCTCGGCGGCGACACCGTGGCGGCCGGCCAGGACGAGAACGTCGTCGACCAGTCCCTGTGCGCACGACACAACGGCGCGCGACGGGCTCTCGGAATAGAGAGCGCGATGAGGTTCGGTGCCTCCGACCTGCACGGAGAACCCGCGGTTCGAGGCAAAGGCACACTCGGCGAGGGCGATCGCCAGGCCCCCGCCGGACAGGTCGTGAGCCGAATTGAACAACCCGCCGTCCGCGCCCGCGATCAGCACCTCGTGAAGCCCCTTCTCGGCCGCCATATCCAGGCTCGGAGGAACACCGCCGATGGCGTCGTTCACGATCTTGCCGTACTCGCTTCCGCCGAAGTCGCCCAGCTCGGTCGAACCCAGCAGGACGATGGCGTCGCCTTCGTCGCGAAACCCGACGCCCACGGCCGCCGCCGGCTCGCCGACGATGCCGAGCATGCCGATGACCGGCGTCGGATAGATAGGGCGTCCATTCGTCTCGTTGTAGAAGGAGACGTTCCCTCCGGTCACGGGGGTGCCGAGGTCCCGGCACGCGTCCCCTATTCCGCGCACGACCTCGGAGAACTGCCACATGACACCGCTCCGCTCCGGGCTTCCGAAGTTGAGGCAATTCGTTATCGCCGTTGGCCGGGCCCCCACAGCCGCGACGTTGCGGGCGGCCTCGGCGACCGCGTGGCGCGCTCCCTCGTAGGGATCGAGCATGCATAGGCGGCCGGGACCGTCGGTCGAGATGGCGACGGCCGTCTCCGTGCCGGGAAGACGGATGACGGCGGCATCGCCCCCCGGTCCGATTACCGTTCCCAAGAAGATCATATGGTCGTATTGCTCCCAGACCCAGCGCTTGGACGCCAACTGCGGAGACGCCACCATCGCGAGGAACGACTGGCCGTAGTGCTCCGGGGCCTCATCGCCCGCGGGGGCTGCGTTGATGTCGGCTATCCAGCGAGGGCGTTCGATCGGCCGTTCGTAGACGGGCCCCTCCTCGGCGAGGGCCAGGCTCGGGACGTCGGCAACGATTCTCCCCCCGTCGACAACCTCGACCCTGCCGGTCTTGGTGATGTCGCCCAGCACGCGCGCCTCGAGTCCCCACTTGAGGCAGACCTCGAGAACCTCGGCAACATCCTCTGGCTCGACCACGGCGAGCATTCGTTCCTGCGACTCGCTGATCATGACCTCGAACGGCTCCATATTCGGCTCGCGCCGGTGCACGTTGTCCAGGTCGATTTGGATTCCGGTCCCACCCTTGGCCGTCATCTCGGCGGTCGGACACGAGATCCCGCCGGCTCCGAGATCCTGGAACGAGGCGACGAGGTCGCGCTTGATGAGCTCGAGCGAGCACTCGATCAACAGCTTTTCGCTGAACGGGTCACCGACCTGTACCGAGGGTCGCTTATCGAGCGAGTCCTCGTCGAACTCCGCTGAGGCGAGCACGCTCGCTCCTCCGATGCCGTCTCGGCCGGTGGACGAGCCAAAGAGGATGGCGACCTGGCCCGGTACCTCGGCGCGCCCGTGCATCAGCTTCGTATCCACCACTCCGAGGCAGGCGACGTTGACCAGTGGATTCTCTGCGTAGCACTCATCGAAAACACACTCGCCGCCAACGGTCGGGACGCCGATGGAGTTCCCATACGACGAGATTCCGTGAACGACCCCGTCGACCACATAGCGGGTCCTGGCATCGTCGAGAGGCCCGAAGCGTAACGGATCCATGAGTGCGATCGGCCTCGCCCCCATGGACAGGATGTCGCGGACGATGCCCCCCACTCCGGTGGCCGCTCCGTTGAAGGGCTCGACGAAGCTCGGATGATTGTGGGATTCGATCTTCCACGCAACGGCGACGCCGTCGGCAACTTCGATGATGCCGGCCCCCTCACCAGGTCCGACGAGGATCCGTTCACTCTCGGTGGGCAGCGTCTTGAGTTGGACGCGGCTCGACTTGTAGCTGCAGTGCTCGCTCCACATGACTGAGAACATTGCGAGCTCCGTGTAGCTGGGCGCGCGTCCCAACCTGTCGCAGATCGCCTGGAATTCGTCGTCGGTCAGACCGAGATCGCGGTGCACGGACTCGGTCCTGCTCATACGCCTGCCGGGCTCGGCTGCATGTGCACCACGTGATCGAGCATCGAGCCGATGATCACGGCCCCGTCCTCCGATCCGAGCAACGACTCGCATGCCCTCTCTGGATGCGGCATCAGGCCCAGGACGTTTCCGCGCTCGTTGGAGATTCCGGCGACGGCATCGAGGGATCCGTTGGGGTTCTTCACGTAGCGCAACACGATCTGGTCGTTCGCGCGCATCCCTTCGAGCGTGTCAGGATCCGCGTACCAGTTGCCCTCGAAGTGGTTGATCGGGATGCGCAAAACCTGCCCGCGCTCGGCGCGTGCGGTGAACGGCGTTGCGGGAACCTCGACGCGCAGCTCGGTCCACTTGCACAGGAACTTGAGTCCCTTGTTCTTCCTCAGGGCTCCCGGAAGGAGGCCCGCCTCGCACAGAACTTGGAACCCGTTGCAGATACCGATGAGCAGTCCGCCCGACTCCGCGTGAGCGGCCACTGAATCCATGATCGGGCTGAAGCGCGCGAGCGCTCCCGTGCGAAGATAGTCGCCGTGTGCGAAGCCACCCGGCAGCACAACGATGTCCACATCCGGAAGGGCCTGATCGTCGTGCCACACGAATTCCGTGCTGGCCCCGAGTCGTTCGAAGGACCGCTCGCAGTCGAGCTCGCAGTTCGACCCCGGAAACATAACGATGCCAACACTAGCGGTCACGATTCCCTCCCTGCATGGTCGTCTGACCCATTGGCGATGCTCACCGTGTAGGACTCGATCACCGTGTTGGCGAGGAGGCGTTCACACATCTCGCCGACCTTCGACTCGGCCTCGGTAGCGTCGCTCGCGTTCAGTTCGAACTCGATCAACTTGCCGACGCGCACTCCAGACACACCTGCGTAGCCGAGCGCGGGCAACGCTCGCTCGATCGTCTGACCTTGTGGATCCGCGATGCCCGGCCTCAGGCTGACGTGGACCGTTGCATTGTAGTTCGTCATCTACCTGCCTTTGAGTACGACGACATGAACAATGTCCGATGCTTCATCCCCACACCGACAACAGAATCAAGGAGCCCGCCACTATCACCAGCGAAAGACAGGCCCCCGCCACGACTACGGCTCCCAGTGCTCGCGAGAGGTCGGTTTTAGCCACGACCTGCACGCCGCGCACGAACAACGACAGCGACCACACGACCATCAACAGGCAGAGCGCGACGGAAATGGCGGCCCAGCCGGTCGCCAGTGAGTCCCCAGGCTTGGTGGTCGCGAATATCTCCGGGCCCACGATGATCAGATCGAGAGGCAGAAGCACGAGCACGGTGAACACCTGAGGGAATGCCGAAGCCCCCCACACAACGCGCGCATCGCGCCCGGACAGTTCGCCGCCGAAGGCGCGCGCGACGAGTGGCGCCACGACGCCGAACACGGCCTGACCCAGCATGGCCAGCGCGGCCCCCGTCGTGAGCGCGAAGATCAGTTCCGCGATCCCGAACTGAGTTGGGTCCACGTCCCGGCCCCCCAGCAGCCCACCGATCTTCAGCCAGCCGATCATCAGCGACGCTCCTCCTACGACCGCGAGCACGTACGGGGTGAGGCCCTCGGGAAGGGACTCCCCCGCGCGGGCCCTGCGGTCCGCGGCGGACACGGCAGCCTCGAAACCTTCGGCGGGTGCCACGAGAACGCTGCGCAGTCTGCGGCCGAGAGTCGCCGACGACCGAGCGGGCGAACGCTCTTGGGTTCTCACCCAACGACCTCGTCGAGGAATGTCATGAAGGGCCGGTCGGCGACCCGCTCGTAAGCCTCGAGATAACGCTGAGTCGTGGCGTTGACGACCTCCTGGGGCATGTCCGGAGCGGGCGGAGTATGGTCCCAGCCCTGCTCGTCGAGCCAGTCGCGCACGTATTGCTTGTCGAAGCTGGATTGGGACCGACCGGGCCTGTACAGGTCCTCGGGCCAGAACCGGCTGGAATCCGGAGTGAGGACCTCGTCGATCAGAACGACGTCGTTGCCGATCAGCCCGAACTCGAACTTCGTATCGGCGATGATGACGCCGCGCGCCGCCGCGAGCTCGGCCGCGCGCGCGTACATGTCCAATGCGTAGCCGCGCGCAGAGCGATACGCGTCGGCCCCCACGATGTCCGCGGCCTGCTCCTCGGTGATGTTCTCGTCGTGTCCGCTGGTGGCTTTGGTGGCAGGAGTTAGTAGAGGCTCATCGAGCGCACTCGACTCCCCGAGGCCCACGGGAAGCTTGTGCCCGCAGACCTCACCGGTCGACACGTACTCGCGCCAACCAGACCCCGATAGATAACCTCGCACCACGAACTCGACCGGGAGCGGCTCTGCCTTGCGCACGAGCATCGCTCGGCCACGCAGATCACCCATCCCGACATCGGGCAGGTCCGCCCCCCGGTAGCTGATGAGGTGGTTGGGAACGTCCGAGAAGTACTCGAGCCAGTACGCGGAGAGTCCCGTAAGCACAAGCCCCTTGTTGGGAATGATCTGGGGGAGAACCACGTCGTAGGCTGAGATCCGATCCGTCGCCACCAGCAGCAGCCGTTCGTTGTCCACCTCGAACAACTCTCGGACCTTGCCCGAGCCAACGTGCTTGGTTGCCACTAGCCCGCCACCTCTAGAGATTCTCCAACCGTTCGAATACGACGTTCGTGTGTCGCAGGTAGTGCGTCTCGTCGAAGCAAGCTTCTATCTCCGACGGATCGAGATGCGTGGTTACGTCGGAGTCGCTCTTAAGCAACTCAATGAGTGGTCGACCTTCGTCCCACGCGGTCATGGCGTTGCGTTGCACGAGCCCGTACGCCTCCTCGCGCTGCAGAGTCCCCTTGGCGAGCAGCGCGGTCAGCACGCTCTGCGAGTTGACCAGTCCGTAGGACTCATCGAGGTTGTGCCGCATGCGTTTGGCGTCGACCACGAGACCGTCGATCACCCAGCGCATCTTGGCGAGCATGTAGTCGAGAAGGATGCACGCATCCCCGAGCGTGACGCGCTCGACACTCGAGTGACTGATGTCCCGCTCGTGCCACAACGATACGTTTTCGTACCCGGTCATCGCGTAGCTACGGAGAAGCCGAGCGAGCCCGCAGATCCGTTCGCTGATAACGGGGTTGCGCTTGTGCGGCATCGCCGAGCTGCCCTTCTGCCCCTCGGTGAACGGCTCGCGCACCTCGCGTACCTCCGTGCGCTGCAGGTGGCGAATCTCCTGGGCAAAGCGTTCGAGCCCGGCCCCCGTTAGCGCGATGGCCGACAGGAACTCCGCGTGCCGGTCGCGTGCCGTCACCTGGGTCGCTGCCGGTTCCACGGCAAGACCGAGACGGTCGCAGACATAGGACTCGATTTCGGGGTCCAGTTGGCTGTAGCTGCCCACCGCTCCGGAGAGCTTGCCCACCGCAACGGAGTCGCGCGCCCTGCGGAGCCGGTCGCGGTCGCGCGCCAGCTCGAAGGCCCAGCCGGCGAGCTTGAGCCCGAACGTCGTCGGCTCGGCGTGAACGCCGTGCGTCCTCCCGGCCATCAGAGTACCGCGGTGCTCCAGCACTTTTGATTTCAATGCCTGGGTCAGCCGCCCGACCTCCTCTACGAGGAGATCACCCGCGTCCCTCAGCGCAACGGCCGTGGCGGTGTCGAGGACATCCGACGAGGTCATCCCGTAATGAATATGGCGGCCGGCCTCCCCGACGTTCTCGCGCACGTTCTCCACGAACGCAACCACATCGTGCTGACGCACCGATTCGATTTCGGCGATTCGATCGACGTCGAAGGTCGCCTTCTGCTTTATCTCGGTGAGGTCTTCGACCGGCACCTCGTCGAGCCGAACCCTGGCCTCGGTGGCGAGGATCTCGATCTCGAGCCAGCGCGCGAACTTGGCACGCTCGGAGAAGATGCCGGACATCTCCTCTCGGCTGTATCGGGGGATCACAGCTCCATGATAGATGCGGACCGCGCGTGGGCCCCGCGTTTCTGGGCCATCGGCCGGCGCAGATCCGGCCCTTTGACGAACAATTAGGCTGAGGTCATGAAACGAGCGGAATCCCTCGTCTTCGACCGCGCGGTCGACTACTACGACAAGACTCGCTCTCTCTCGAGCGCCAGCATGGACAAGCTTGTCCCCCTGATTCGGGGAGAGGTCGGCGACGGGCCGTGCCTCGAGATCGGTGTCGGAACCGGCCGTATCGCCCTGCCGCTTCAGGCGGACGGCACCGCCATGGTGGGCCTCGATCTGTCGCAGCCGATGTTGCGGCGACTGGTGCACAACGCCGACGGGCGACTTCCGTTTCCACTGGTGGCGGCGGACGCCTCTTCGCTCCCCTTCGCCGAAGGCTCGTTCTCGGCCGCCCTCGCCGTCCACGTCCTCCATCTGATTCCCGAATGGCACCGGGCCCTGGCGGAGCTCGTCCGGGTCGTTCGCTCGGGCGGCGCGCTCGTGATTGATATCGGCCGTCAAACTCAGGGCCCGTTTCGCGACCTGCTGGCCGAATTCGCGGCGGCGGCGAACATCCCCGAGACTCACCGTGGAATCAACGACACGGACGAGCTCGACGCCGAGATGGCCGGGCTCGATGCGGAGCTCACCCAGTCCGAGGCCATCGTGGAGCGGCGCTCGGCCACCTATGACAAGACGATCGAGGCGCTCGGTGCCGGGACGTACTCGATCACATGGGCGGCCGACGAGGCGACGAGACGGCGGGCGGCGGCCCACACCCGGCGGTGGGCCGAGGACCGCTACGGCCCCTTAACCGAACGCTACGACTACCACCTGGAGATCGCCCTCCGCACCTACCGTCTCCCGTAATTCGATTCTGAGCGGGGGAGCTTCCGCCAGACGGGCTCAACGCACAGAGAAGCCTGTCCCCCGCTCAGCCCACCAGGGCCGTCAGGCGAGCCAACCGTTCCTCAAGCTCCTCTGGGTCGTCCGCGACCAGGTTCACGTGACCGAGCTTCCGGCCCGCCCGCGGTTGTTTGTCGTACAGATGCAGGTGCGCCCCCTCGATCCGTAGCAGCTCGTCGAGATCCGGGAGTGCTCCGACCAGGTTGACCATCGCGCTGTGACCGAGCGCCCGGGTAGAGCCGAGTGGGCGTCCCGTGATCGCACGCAGGTGGTTGGCGAACTGGGAGGTTAGCGCTCCCTCGATGGTCCAGTGGCCCGAGTTGTGCACACGCGGAGCCATCTCGTTACCCAGGAGTCGATCGCCGACCTGAAAGAGTTCGATCGCGAGCACACCGACGTAGTCCAGCTCCTCCATGATCGAGCGCGCGCAGGACTCGGCGGCCGACTCGACCTCCGGCGCGAGTGCGGGGGCCGGAGCGCGCGAGACCCGCAGGATTCCTTGGTTGTGCACGTTCTCGACGACCGGATAGACGGCCGTCTCACCGTTTGTCGAACGAACCGCCAGAACCGATAGCTCCCGATAGAAATCGACCAGCGCCTCGACGATGAGGTCCTTACCCCCGAGCTCGTCCCAGCAGCGGTCGAGGTCGGCTCGAGCGCGGATCACGGACTGCCCCTTGCCGTCGTAGCCCTCGTGACGAGTCTTGGTCAGCGCGGGGAGGCCCACCGAAGCCACCGCAGCTTCGAGCTCTGCACGCGTTGAGACCGCGACGAACGCGGGAGTGGCCAGTCCGAGACGCGTGAACAGTTCCTTCTCCGTGAGACGATCCTGCGCCACATCGAGGACACCAGGGTGGGGATGAACGGGCGTACGTTCGGCGATTCGTCGCGCGGAGGAGGCCGGGACTCGTTCGAACTCGTAGGTCACGACGTCGCAGTGCTCGGCCATCCAATCGAGTGCAACGGGATCGTCGTAGGTGGCGACGATTAGGTGAGCGAGATCGCGCACTCCGCACTCGGGCGATGGATCGATCGATGCAAATCGTTCGCCGAGCGGGTAACCGGCAAGCGCCAGCATCCGGGCGAGCTGACCGCCTCCCAGTACTCCAATCAATCCGCGGGCTCGCGCGGGTCGCCGTCCTGCAGAACTCTCTCCGTTTGAGCTGCGACAAATCGCTCGACGGAGGTGCGCACGGCGTCGTGCTTGATGGCAAGGATGCGGGCGGCGAGATGTGCTGCGTTCGTCGCGCCCGCCGTGCCGATGGCGAGCGTTCCGACCGGTACCCCGCCGGGCATCTGGACGATCGACAACAGAGAGTCGAGGCCCTTCAGCGCACGTGACTGCACGGGCACTCCCAGCACGGGAAGAGGTGTCTTGGACGCAAGCATGCCGGGTAGGTGCGCAGCACCTCCGGCCCCCGCAACGATCACCTCGATCCCGCGCTCGGCGGCGCCCGACGCGTACTCGAACAACAGATCCGGTGTGCGGTGCGCGCTCACGACCCTGACCTCGTGGGCGACGTCGAGCTCGTCGAGTACATCGGCGGCCCACTTCATCGTGTCCCAGTCACTCCGGGAGCCCATCACGATTCCCACCAGTGCCGTCACGACGAAACCTCCGCAGCCCTAAGTCCAATGTCGAACCGTTGATGCTTGCCATCGAAGGTGATCCCGTTTGTTGCCTCGTACGCGCGTTCACGCGCGGCTACGAAATCGTCGCCAAGTGCGCTCACGGCCAGGACGCGCCCGCCCGAGGTCACCAGACGCTGCCCATCCCGTGCGGTGCCCGCGTGAAACACCATCACGTCGTCCATGCCTTCGACCTCGTCGAGCCCGTGGATCTCGGCGCCCACCTCGTAGCTTCCCGGGTAACCCCCCGACGCGAGCACGACGCTGACACATGTCTGAGGTGACCACTCGAGTCGTGATCCCGCCAGCTCGCCCGTCGCCGTCGCCAGCAGGACCTCGCCGAAATCGCTGCGCAGGCGCGGCAGGAGAGCCTGGGTTTCCGGATCTCCGAAGCGGGCGTTGAACTCGACCACGCGCGGCCCCCGGCTCGTCAGCGCCAGGCCCGCATACAGCGCCCCCACGAAGGGAGCGCCGGCTTCGGCCGTGGCGCGCACCATTGGTTCGATGACCCCGGAAAGAATCTGCTCGGCGGTCTCCGGTGGGCATACCGGCACCGGGCTGTAGGAACCCATGCCCCCGGTGTTGGGGCCGGCATCGTCGTCGAAGACCCGCTTGTAATCCTGTGCGGCCTCGCATCCGACGATCGCCTCCCCGTCGGTGAAGGCGATAAGAGACGTCTCCTCGCCGTCGAGAAACTCCTCGATGACGACACTCGCTCCGGCATCGCCGAAGACGCGCCGCTCGATCCGATCGCGTACGGCCTCGACGGCCTCGTCCCGATCCGTTGCAACGAGGACTCCCTTTCCGGCGGCAAGGCCGTCGGCCTTGACGACGTAGGGGGGGCCGAGCTCGTCCATGAATCCCACCGCCTTGTCGACCTCGTCGAAGGCCTGCCAGCGCGCGGTGGGAACGCCCCCTCGGTCCATCAGATTCTTCGCGTACGATTTCGATCCCTCGATGCGAGCAGCGTTCGCGTTCGGCCCGAATACCTTGAGGCCCTCAGCACGAAGTGCGTCACCCACTCCGGCAACGAGCGGCGCCTCGGGCCCAATCACCACCAGGTCCGCGTTTACCGAACGAGCGGATTCGACTGCCGTGGCGGGAGAGCCGGCATCCACGTCAAGCACTTCCGCGATGCGAGCGATGCCGGGATTGCCGGGAGCCGCGAACACACTTCCGATGGAGGGTGAGCGCGCCAGTGCCCAGGCCAGAGCGCTCTCGCGGCCTCCTGAGCCTATGACGAGAACTCTCATGGCACGTCCCTCACGTGGACGATCTCGTCGCGCTCCGGACCCACCGATGCCCACGAAACGGGGGTACCGACCAGGTCCTCAATGGTCTCCAGATAGGCGCGCGCCTCCTTCGGCAAGTCGTCGACCGAACGAGCGCCCGTGATGTCGCCGCCCCATCCCGGAAACTCCTCGTAGGCGGGGGTGCACTTGTTGAAGATCGTTTGATGGGGCGGGAACTCCTCGTAACGTTCGCCCTCGTACCGATACGCAGTGCATACCTTGATCGACTCGAATGAACTGAGCACGTCCAGCTTCGTGACGACGAGTTCGGTCAACGTGTTCAAGCGCGCCGCGTAACGACCCGCTACCGCATCGAACCACCCGCACCGCCGCTTGCGCCCCGTCGTTGTGCCGTACTCTCCGCCCACCTCGACCAGAACGTCCGCGTCGGCTGGATCGGCCTCGGACGGGAAGGGGCCCGAGCCGACGCGCGTGCAGTACGACTTGGTGATGCCGATGATGCGCTCGATGTCGCGCGGCCCGACCCCCGCTCCTGCGCACGCGCCTCCCGCTATCGGATTCGAGGAGGTGACGTACGGATACGTGCCATGGTCGAGATCCAGCATCGTCGCCTGGGCCCCCTCGAACAATACATTCTCCCCGTTGTCGAGGGCCCTTTGCACCAGTAGTGCGGTGTCGGAGATGTGAGAGCGCAGCCGCTCCCCGTACTCGATGTACTGCTCTCTGATCTCGTTCTCGTCGACGGGCAATCGCCCGAAGACGCGCGTGAGGACCAGGTTCTTCTCTTTGAGAGCCACCTTGAGTTTGGTCGAGAAGATCTTCTCCTCGAGCAGGTCCTGCATTCTGATGCCGATGCGCGCGGCTTTATCGGCGTAAGCCGGCCCGATCCCGCGCTTGGTCGTCCCCAGCCTGTTCCGCCCGAGGAACCTCTCGGTCACTTTGTCGAGCTCGAGGTGGTACGGCATGATGACGTGCGCGTTTCCGGAGATTTTCAGCCCCGATGTATCGATACCCCGCTGGGTGAGTGCGGTCATCTCGTCCAGGAGCACTCCCGGATCGATTACAACCCCGGGTCCGATCACCGGCGTGCAGTGCTCGTAGAGGATTCCCGTTGGGACGAGGTGCAGCGCATACTTCTCGTCACCGACGACGATCGTATGGCCCGCGTTGTTGCCACCCTGGTAACGCACGACGTAGTCGGTGTGCTCCGCGAGGAGGTCCGTGACCTTGCCCTTGCCCTCGTCGCCCCACTGGATGCCGACGAGGGCCGTGCCTGACATGGCTTAGTGATCCTTCCTGTAACCGGCTAGCGTTCGATACGGAACTTGATGCGCACGTGGGTGAGATACTCAACGATCTTGCCGTTGTCGACCTTGCACGACGTCTCGAGCACGTCCATTGCATCGATTCCACGGATGGTCCTCGATGCCTCGGCCAGCGCCTGCTCCGCTGCATCCGTCCACGACTCGCCCGACACGCCAACGAGATCTATGGTCTTGATCACAGCCACCTATGCACCCCTTCGCTCAGGATCGTCGCAACCCCGGCATCCTACCGGGGAGCCGTCACGACCACGCTGTTTGCGAGTTTGTCGTGCCACGCCTGGCGCTGCGAATCCCACATGGGCCATAGGAGGTTGACAAGCCCGGGGAGGTAGGCGAACACCCAGAACATGCCCATGAGCACCCATCGCAAGAACGCTCGACCGGGTCCGATTCGAGTGCCGTCGTACTGGTCGGCGACGCGGATTCTCATCAAGCGTTTACCAAGCGTCGCGCCGCTCTCGCCTCCATTGGACAAGGCGAAGTAGGCGGAGAAAAACACGAAGTAGCACAGGGCAAAGGCCACGATCATCGCGACGGCGCGCGTCGTCGAGTCGATCTCGTTGGCGAAGGGATCCAAGGACCCAGGCACTATCGCGGCGTCGATGATGGTCAAGACGAGAAGCGTAGGCCCCCACGTTGCGAACAGGTCCACGAGAATGGCGCAGAAGCGTTGCCACCAATTGGCGAAGACGACGGGCGTCCCGGCCGCCCACGCCGGTGCCGGTTTCGGCTTCGCCGGGATGGGCGCATAAGGCACCGGTGGATACTGCTGGGGCGCCGATGATCCAGGCGGTCCGGGGTGCGGCCACTGCGCGGGCGGTGAGGCTTCGGGCCACGGCGGAGGGGGGGCCGGGGTCACCGGTGGAGGCGGAGGTGGCCCATCGCCATAGGTGTAACCGGGCGGTGCGCCGGGGGCCACAACGTGTTCGGACGGCGGGGGCGGACGCGCTCGAGCATCTCGCTCCTCGGGCGCGGACACAGGGATCGGGACGGCCGGTGGACCGTAGGGGTGATAGTCCCAGCTATCGCTCCGGACGTTCCAGTAGATCCAGTGACCGTCCGCGCGCCGCATCCACCACGCTCCGGCTCGATAAATGGGTTCGTCCACAGCCTCACCTGTCGCAGGGATAGCTCCGCCGCGCCGGCGGCGAGATCAATGGTCCTCTTGTCCCATCGTCGCATATGGTCGCCCCCCGATGGGCGGAGTAGCGTGAGGGAAACAGAGACATGAGAGCTAACACGACGACCAGAAGACGGTCGACGCGACCTGAATTCGTCATCGGGCTGAGCGGAGTCACCCTCCTCGTGTTCTCGTTCGTACCCTGGTGGGGCTCGATCACCACGAGCTCGCTGAGGCTGGGAGGGAGCGGTCTGCTACCCTCGGCGACCAGTAGCTTCAACGCCTATTACGGATACGGATGGACGCTTGAGCTTGCGATCATTCTGGGAATGGCTGCCACCGGCCTCGTTCTGGGTCGAGGGCTCGCGAAGGTTCGCTTCCCTCGCTGGCTCTACTTCTGGATCGGTCTTGCCATGATCGTCTTGGCGCTCGCGTCGGTCGTCCGAGGACCTGCCTCGAGCGGATTCGAGGGTGTGGCGGGGATCGAGGTGTCTCGGGAGCCCCTGGTTGTCGCGGCGCTTGTCCCGTGTGTGCTCATCGCTCTCGCGGGAATCGGGTTCGCTCGGAGTCAGCGCGGGAAACGAAAGAGAAGGTAGCGCGAACCCTGGTTCGGTTGGTCGGGGATGCCTATAGTGCGAGCAGAATCAGTCGGCGAAAAAGGATGGGATGGACAAGGAGAGACTCACGCGCGGCGAATGGTCCGCCGGGATCGCAGGTGTCGCGCTGATCATCATTTCGGTCATCCCCCAGTGGGGATCGGTGTCGCTCCGTGAGGGGCAGGGCGGCTTCCTCAACGAATCGGAACTCGGCACAGACAACTCATTCAGCCTCTGGGAAGAGGGGGTCTTCGGCGTCCTACCGAGATCCGCCGTGCTAATCGGACTCGCTACAGTCGTCCTGATCCTGGTCCGAGCTGTGGGCGCCGTTAGGCAGGTTCCCTCAGTCACTTATCTCGCGCTTGGAGTCTCGGCCACACTGTTGATGCTCATGGGCCTCGCAGTCGGGCCGGCGGTTGAAGGGACCGCAGTCCTAGCCCTCCCGATTGACGCGACGCGCGGACCCCTCCTGTACGCCGGCGTGGTCCTTTGTGCTGCGATCCTGGCTGGAGGCTGGTTGCACCTGCGAAGCGAAGATACAGACGACTTCGGCAACAGAAGTGCGGCCCCACCGCCGATGTAGATGACGACCCGGCACATGTTTGCGCGCAGGGAATGTTTTGCGATGATTTGAGTATCCGACCGAGGTCTCTACGGGGGCCGGGAGGGGAGACATCGAAGATGGACGAGAACCTGTTTCAACTTGTGACCCTGGCGCTTCTCGGCGTTACGTTGCTCGTGCTGCTCGTGACGTTGCTGACGCTCAACAAAGTCACCAAGAGGCTCGAAGAGGGTGTGGGTGCACCCGCGGAATCTCACCGACCCCGGGATGAGGACCGGCAGGAGGAGCCCGCTCCCAGCCAGGCGGCGCCGGCCGAGACGAGCACCCCCGAGCCGGTGGTGCAGACGTCGGCCTTCCCGGCGGCTCAGGCGACCGAGCCCGCGGCCAAGCAGCCCGAGCCTGAGGTGGACAAGGAGCCCGTGCGGACAGAGGAGCCGCAGCCGGTCGCCGTCGCCGATGAGGACGTGCAGGAGCCACAGGAGGCCCGGGCTGCCACGGGCTTCGAAGACGCCCCCGAGGAGCAGCCCTTCGAACGAGATGGACGCTGGTGGTTCAAGCGCGGAGACGAACTGCTGGTATACGACGAGCAAAGCGGTCAATGGGAACCGGCCCCCGCCGCCCCCACTACACCCAGCCCCGCACCCCCCGTCGCGCCTCAGGGGGAGTCATGGCAACAGAGCGGGGCTTCACCGGGGGTGGGCGGGCAGTCCGATGTTGGCGGGCAGTCCGAGCAGGCCGCTCGGCAGGCCCAGGAGCCGGGGAGCTTCTGGAAGTGCCCGTCGTGCGGCGCGGTCAACGGGTCCACGGCAACGTCCTGCCGTATGTGCTTCACGCCCAAACCCTAGGACGGGTCAGCCTCCGCTGAGGGATCTCAGGCGTCGACCCCCGGGAAGCCGGGGGTCGCGCCCCAAGGCAGTCATCATCAGGAGCCCGATCCAGATCAGCGCGCCGATGGCGAAGGTGACCCTCGTGCCGGTCGGCCCCGCCAGCGATCCAGCGTAGATGGCCACCGGCCATAGGAACCCGAACGCGACTGCCTGCAGCCCGTGAAACCGGGCCCGCTGATCGCGACCGAGCGAATAGGCCAGCAGACCGGTGAGCGGTGGAAGAAGGTAGGCAAGGGCGGCCATCGAGACAAGACCCTAATCGGGTTAATCATTGAAGTCGTGGCCAATCGACTTGCATCCGAGAACAGCCCCTATCTTCTGCAGCACAAGGACAACCCCGTGGAGTGGTATCCGTGGGACGACGAGGCATTTGAAGAGGCACTGAGACGCGACGTGCCCGTGTTGCTCTCGATCGGGTACTCCGCGTGTCACTGGTGTCACGTGATGGAGCGCGAATCCTTCGAAGACGAGGCAACGGCCCGGCTAATGAATGCGGGTTTCGTCTCGATCAAGGTGGACCGTGAGGAACGACCCGACGTCGACTCCGTCTACATGGACGCCGTGCAGGCGATGACGGGACAGGGCGGCTGGCCGATGACGGTCTTTCTAACCCCGGCGCGAGTGCCGTTCTACGGAGGCACGTATTTCCCGCCCGAGCCTCGCCATGGAATGCCATCCTTCCAGCAGTTGCTCGGGGCGATCACCGAGACCTGGAGCACTCGCCGTGATGAAGTCGAGGACCAGGGAAACAAGTTGATCGAACACATCGGGCAGGTGGGCAGTCTGGTGCCGTCCGAGGACGACATCACTGCCGACGTGCTCGACGAAGCTCTTCGTGGGTTCTCGGATAGCTCCGATTCTCAGTTCGGGGGGTTCGGCGGAGCGCCTAAGTTCCCCCAACCTATGAACGTCGACTTCCTGCTTCGTCTCGCGCGACGGGGCAACGAAGAGGCGGCGAACATGGCCGTCAAAACCCTCGGCTCAATGAGCGCCGGCGGAATGTTCGACCAACTGGCGGGAGGGTTTGCCCGCTACTCCGTCGACGCAACGTGGACCGTGCCGCACTTCGAAAAAATGCTCTACGACAACGCTCAGCTCCTGCGAACGTACGCACGGGCATTCGCCGCGACCGACGTCCTGCGTTTCCGTGAGGTCGCCGAAATGACCGCGCGCTGGATGCTGACCGAGATGCGCGACGAGGCCGGAGGCTTCTACTCGAGTCTCGACGCCGACTCGGAGGGAGTCGAGGGGAAATTCTACGTCTTCGAGATCGACGACGTGCGGAGTGAGCTCGGGGATGACGCTCGGGTCGCGGTCAACCATTTCGGATTCACGCCGGGGGGCAACTTCGAGGGGGCCAACATCCCGGTCTACGCTGCGGAGCCTTCTGACGTGGAGGCTCTGCTCAGGGCTCGCACGAAGCTGCTCGAGTACAGAAACCGACGGGTGCGTCCCGGCACGGATCAGAAGGTGCTCGCGTCCTGGAACGCATTGGCGGCGGCGGCGCTGGCGGAAGCTGGAACGCTGCTCGGCCGGCTCGATTGGACCCGCGCTGCTGCCGAGACGATGGAGTTCGTCACCTCGGCCCTCATCGTCGACGACCGGCTGATGCGCTCCTACCGGGGAACGGACTCGGGGGCCGGTCAGGTAAAGCATCTCGGAGTTGCCGAGGACTATGCCCTCTACCTCGAGGCCTCTCTCGCTCTGTGGGAGGCGACCTTCGAGGACCGCTGGCTCGAGCGCGCGCGCTGGGCGGCCGACCGCGGGATCGAGCTCTTCGAGGACAAAGACAAAGGCGGCTTCTTCACGACGGGTGTCGACGCCGAGGGTCTGGTGGTGCGCCCCAAGGACCTCTTCGACAACGCCGTGCCGTCGGCGAACTCGACCTTTGCTTTGGAGCTGCAGCGACTCGCGCTTCTTACGGGAGACGGTTCGTACGAAAACGCAGCGCTAAGAGCGATGCAACTGGTGCGAGCGGTTGCCGCCCGGTCCCCTCTTGGATTCGGAACCATGCTCGGCGCGTACGAGTTCTACGCGGGCGACACGGTCGAGATCGTCATCGTGGGGACGGAATCGACCGAGCTCGTAGAAGCCGTTCATACGAACTACTGGCCGAGCAGGGTGCTCGTCGCCTCCGAACGTCCGACCACAGCCGACGTGCAACGTCTTCCGCTGCTCGAGGGCCGCACCGACATTCGCGAGGCCACGGCCTTCGTCTGCAGGAGGGGGGTCTGCAAACTGCCGGTCAACGATGCAGAGGCGATGCTGAAACAGATCGAGTCCCCGTGACGGATCTCCGCGTCAACCGCCGGCTCGTGATCCCGTCCAACGAGTTGGAGGAGCGCTTCTCGACCTCGTCGGGCCCCGGCGGCCAGCATGCCAACAAAGCATCGACGCGCGCCGAACTGGTGTGGAACGTAGAGAGCTCATCCGTTCTGGGCCCCCGTCAGCGCGAACGGATTCTGCTGCGCCTCGCGAACCGCCTCGACTCCAACGGCGTGCTGCGCGTCGCGAGCGAGAAGCATCGTTCGCAGCTTCGCAACCGAGAGGAGGCAAAGAAACGACTGGCGGAGTTGATCGACCGAGCGCTGAAGGTGGAACCCGCTCGAGTGAAGACGAAACCGACCAGAGCCGGCAAGGAGCGGCGACTGCAACAGAAGCGGCGACGCTCCGAGATCAAGCGGGCCCGGCGCGTGACCCACGACGACTAGCGATCGTCTCCACGATCGCGCCAGAAGCCGGCGCATAGGGGGCCCGCTCAATTCAGAGCCAAAGGCCCTACGGGAACTTGCGGCCGAGGGCCTGCTCCAGAAGCAACGGCCAGTCGCCTCCTCCTTCGCTCAGAACGCTACCGGCACCTCGACGAACGCCTCTTTGCGTCCGAACTCGAGATGGGCGGTTCGCAGGCAAGTGAGGCTGTCGATATGCCGCCACATCCCCTTCTGTTTGCGAAACAGCTCGATACCCATGTCACCGATCTCGGAATTGGCGCAATGTCGCCGTGAGCCATCGGGATCGTCGTATGTCACCTGCACCATTCGCTCGGGGAGTGCGCGCGCCGCCCCCACGACCTTGAACTCGTCGTTGTTGGCGGTGAAGGCCCAGGTGGGCATCTCGTAGCGACTTTTGGCGCGCAGCGAGTGCTTCAACGAGTTGAACTCGATATCACGCCCGTCGTAGCGGAGATAGGCGAAGGTCATCGTCGGAGCAGGGAGACCGACAAATCGAGCGCGCGCCGCAACCCCCTCAAAGATCGCGTCCGGATGATTCTCGAAGCTGTCGCAATGAGCCCAAGCCCACGACTGCGGGTGTGCTCTTCCCCAGCGGTGCGCCTGACTGCCTCTGACCTGCTCGAAGGACAACTCCTCGCCATCCAGCGAGAGGGTGCCCCTGAAGGGCACGCTGAGATTGGGGACGCAAACGGTCGAGACGCGCTGCTCCACGCGCTGACGCAGGGGCTGAGGAATGTGGTGAAAGCAGCGAACCGAGGGCTCGAGGTCGAACGACCACTCCAGTGCGCGTCCTCCCTCATCCCGAACCTGGCCTTCGAGGTGGCGCTCGCTGAGCCACGCGTCACCAATTCGCACGAGCGCCCCTTCGTCGCGCTCGCGTCCGAGAACGTCGATCGAGAATCGGCGTTTGGCTGCGAACGTCCGCTTGTTCGATGGATCGAAGTAGAAGCCCCACAGCTCACAATAGGGTTCGCCGGCGCGAGGGGCCGTGATCGCGTAGCGCATCCACACGCCACCACCCGTCTCGGGGTGGTTGATGGTCGAGTACCAGATCTCCATGAAGCCGGAAGCTTTGCGATTCCACCGCATGGTGTTTTCGGTGCCGTCTTGCGTAAACGCAGTCATTATTGGCCCAGACTAGACCCTTAGTCCGTGGCAGCCGCTAATTCGAGTAACCGATCGGCCACGACCGTCCAAGACCAGCGCGAGCGCGCGAGTTCGACCGCTTTGGCCTCCATCGCCGTCCTCTCCGCCCGAGGTATGGCGAACACTGAGTCGATACATCGAGCGATCCCCTCGAGCGGCTCGTCTGGGTCGTAGGTCAACAGTCCCGGAGCCCCGACCGCCTCTTCGACCATCCGCCCGACCTCACCAATGCCGGAGTGGTCGGGAACGATCGGAAGCACGCCGCAGGCTGCGGCCTCGGCCGCAACCATTCCGAACGCCTCGGCAAGCACGGAGGGAACGACGAGGACATCGAAGTACGGAAGGACCTGTGAGAGGGCCGCGTGCTCGAGCCGTCCCGGCCATTGAACATTCACTCTGGCAGCGCGCGCGAAGTACGGTCCCGTTGCCTTGCCCGCGTCGATGAACTCGAGCAGATGACTGAGTTCCTGGGTGCCGTCGCCGCGGACGGCCAATGTCTCGAGGACTTCGGGATCATTCGTTCTCAGAGCGCTACCGATCTCATGGAGACCTCGCTCGAAGCCGCCGTAGCCGACAATCGTGACGTTGAGATTCTCCGTCCTGGTCAGACCGAGTGATCCGAGCAGGTTGTGCACGCCTTTCGACACGATGAACTTCCCGACGTAGCCAACACTTAGGGGCCCCGACGCGTCTCGGTCGACCGGACGGAACAGATCGACGTCACAGCCTGGATTGACGACCTTCGCGCGGCTCTCCCACCCCGTGATCACCGATGAGGCTTCAGCCACCATGTAGTTGCTTCCACCGGTAACAACCCGAGCCGAGCCGAGCCCCGCACTAGCGAACTCCACATATCGTTCCGGTTGCTCCTTGACTGCATACTCGAGCGCGCTCCCGTGCAGTTTTGCGAGGTACTCGGTATCCGTGCGTCTGCAGGACTCTCTCGCGATGTAGGGGCCCATCACCTCGTGACCGGTGATGATCGCATCAGGTTGATGCTCCTCGATTGCGGTAACCATCGCCCGTATGTTGGCAGAGGTATAGCGTTCAAGCTCCTCATCTGTGAGGTCGACGAATCGCTTGGCGGTGAATCCCTCGTACTCGTCGTAGACGTAGACAGGAAGAACCTCGCCTATGTTCGGACGCAGGACTCGGAGGCGCCCAGCCGCCTGCTCGTGACCTGTTTGCGCTAGCTCGAACCCCGTGTTGTCTGCGTTGAAGCCTCCCGCAGCGTCGACGAAGGCAAACTCACCGGCGTGTCTCTCCTGACACATCAACAAAACGTCGTGTCCTTCGGATCGCCATATGCGACTGATGTTGACCGTGTAGAGATTCGAGCCCGATCCCGACAGCAGATACCCGTGCCACAGCAGGATCCTCACTCGTGAACTCCGTTTAGCCACAAGCGACGATTATCCCGCCGCTGATGTCCGGCTCGAACGCAATTCCGCACCACCAGGCTGGGGGCATGCCTAAACTCCATCGATGCTTGTCGACTGGGCGCTCAAGACGACGCTGCGAAACTTCTCGACCTTCTGGCTGATCGTCGCCGCCGTTACCATCCCTCTTAACCTCGCATGGGCCACGCTGTTTCAGGATGTGATCGCCGCTCGTGAGATCCACGAGGACATCGAGAGCCTGCCATCCGAGGACCCGGTTCGCGGCGTCGACGGCGACGCCATCGAGCGCTCACGCTACGCACAATTGATCGTGCTTGCGCTCGAGCTTGGTTCGATTCCCTTGCTCCTGCGGGCCACTCGAAGGGCAATCGAGCAGGACGCCTCCGGCCATGTGCCGACCGCTCTGGGAGCCTGGCGAGCCGTCGGCCGCTCGTCGGGGGCCCGGTCGTCGGCCCGGTGGCAACTCTCGGTTGCGCTGGCAATGGCCGGTTTCGCCTTGGTCGTGTTGATCCTCGCGACGCTCATCGGGGCCCTTCTGGCTGCCCCGATGCCAGACTCGGTCGCCTGGTTGGTCGTGGGCCTGACCAGGGGGGCGGCCCTGGCGCTCGCACTGCCTTTCCTCCTGGTCGGACTTGTGGAGGCCCGGAGCCGGTCGGAGCCGTAGTCAACGGCAAACGGCACCAAGGGCAAAGGCAAAACCGGCATCGGACGGGGGCGAATTGATCGTGTTTCGAGGCCCGCTCCGGTGAGTTCCTGGGCTGGAAAAAGGCAAAAACCGGCATCGACGAATCGGCCCTGGCCACCGCTATCTCCCACTCTTTGTAGTTTGCCGACCACGAATAGTCGTATCCCTGGCATTATCGAGGGCTGAACCGGGTACCGAAGATTTCCAATTAGTGCCACACTGCTCGAACGTCGAGACAAGGAGCGCGCGGAAGTGGACGAGTCCACAGCGGCAAGCGCCGAGCAACTAAAGCCGTCGGGCGAGGCCTGGCGCAGGGTCGCAAAGGTCCATAGGGCGGATGTCGAGCAGGCCAGGGAGCGCAACCGCCAATCGCGGCTGCGCTGGGTGCTCGTCTTTGGGGTGCTCGTTCTCGTCTATTTCATCAGGCGGGCCGTCGAGAACAACCCTCTGGCCCTCGGCTTGCCCCAGTTCGGACCCGACACCATGCTTTACCTGCTCCCCGTCGTCATCGTGTTGATGGTCGGCGTCGCGATCAGCGCTCCACTAATGATGAACCGCAGCCCCCACGTTAGGTTCAGCCCCGAGGAGATCCCGATCAACTTCTCGGACGTGCGGGGCGTGGACACGGTGCTCGAGGAGGTCACGCGCAGTCTCCAGATCTTCCTGACCTATAAGTCGTTCCGGGAAGAGCTCGGAGGCAACCCGCGCAGGGGCATCCTCTTCGAGGGCCCCCCCGGTACCGGCAAGACCCACATCGCGAAAGCGATGGCGGCCGAGGCCGGCGTTCCTTTCTTCTTCGTCTCATCGCCTGCGCTGAGCTCGATGTGGCAGGCCGGCTCGTCGCTGAAGATTCGCAGCTTCTTCAAGGCGGTCAAGAAAGCCGCTCGCAAAGAGGGTGGCGCGATCGGCTTCATCGAGGAGATCGATGCGATCGGCGCGGCTCGCCACGGACTCCATTCTGCGACCGCGTATGAGGGTGGGCGCTGGAATGTGTCTCGCATGATGGGAACGGGCGACAAGGACACTGCCGTCAACGAGATGTTGATCCAGCTTCAGAGCTTCGACACGCCTCCGTTCGGTCACCGAATGCGAAACCGTTTCATCGACGCCGCCAACAAGTACCTGCCGAGCCACCGTCAGCTGAAGAAGCGACAGGCGGATTACGCCAACATCCTGATCATCGCTGCGACCAACCGGGCCGACGTACTCGATCCCGCGCTGATGCGACCGGGTCGTTTCGACCGGACGCTCTACTTCGATCTGCCCTCGAGGAATGGCCGGCGCGACCTACTCGATTATTTCCTCGCCCGTCGCGCTCACGAGGAGGACATGGACCGAGAGGATCTGCGGGAAGAGCTCGCGGCGATGACGCTGGGGTACAGCCCTGCAATGCTCGAACACATCCTCGACGAAGCGCTCATGTGGGCGATCCGCGAGAGCCGACGTGAGCTCAACTGGCGCGATGTTCAGCGAGCGCGCTTATCGGAGGAGATTGGACTCGCCCAACCAGTTGCCTACACGGACCGCGAGCGCGACCTCATAGCAACTCACGAAGCAGGGCATGCGGTGTCGGCGTACCTGTTCGCTAGCGACTGGCGCAAGCTCGAGGTGCTGTCGATCATCAAACGTCGCCAAGCTCTGGGTCTGCTCGCTCACTCCGATACCGAGGAGCGATTCACCAAGACCAAGTCCGAGCTCGAATCAACCATCCGCATCGCTCTCGGAGGGATGTGCGCAGAGGAATTGTTCTTCGGCGAGCACGGGACCGGTCCGTCGAGCGATCTCCTCGCCGCAACGAGCTTGGGAGCTCAGATGATCGGCTCGTTTGGTATGGGTCGCTCACTCGTCTCCTACGAGGCCGTGAGCAACGGAGCGCACAGTACTCCCAACATCGTGGCAAAGGTGCTCAGCAACGACGACACCAAGCGCGAGGTCGAGGACATGCTCGTGGACCAGAAGAACCAGGTCCGTTACAAATTCGAGCACAACAGAGACCTCATCGAAGCTCTACGCGATGCGCTGCTCGAGAAAGAGGAATTGCTCGGCGACGACATCCGAGGGGTTATCGAGAAGACTCTGGCGGAACGCAACTAAGCACTTCGCTCCAAGAGGACCTAGGCTGGGTGGCTCCGCCCGCCCGCACTGGGGAACGAGCCATGAACGGTTACAAGATTCTCGAACATACGGCGGATGTCGGTCTCCGCGCTCGCGCTCCTGATGTCACCTCATTGTTCGAGCAGGCGACACGCGGGCTGTGCGAGATCGCGGGCATCTGGCGGGACGGGTCGGGAACGCCGGTCGAGATCGACGTTGAGGCGCGCGACCATGAGGGCCTCGTGGTGGACTGGCTCAACGAGGTGCTCTACGTTCACGATGCGCGCACCGTGGCCGTCTGCTCAGTCGAGGTGGATGAGGTTTCAGAAGGGCGAGCCCGCGGTCGCATCACGGTTCGACCGCTGGGCGATGGGGACGAAACCGCCATCCAGGTGAAGGCGGTCACATACCATCAGCTTGCGGTGCGCGAGACCACAACGGGATGGAGCGCGACCGTGTTCTTCGACATCTGAATCGGGTTAGGCGAAGCATTGAGCAAGCCGAGGCGCATCGACGAATACGAGTGGGAGCTCCCAATCGGCTTCGTCGACGGCATGAGAGTTCCCGGTCGTGTGTTCGCAACGCCCGCACTGTTCGAAAAAGCGCTCGATGACCGGGCCGCCGAGCAGGTGGCGAACGTTGCCACGCTTCCGGGCATCGTCGGGGCGAGCTTCGCGATGCCGGACATCCACTGGGGATATGGGTTTCCGATCGGCGGTGTCGCCGCCACCGACCCGGTCTCCGACGGCGTTCTCTCGCCGGGAGGCGTCGGGTTCGACATCGGCTGCGGAGTGCGCCTCGTACGTACCGATCTATCGCGGGCGGACCTGGACGATCTCTTAAGAGAGATCGTCGATGCGCTGGGACATCACGTTCCTCGCGGGGTGGGAGGTCGCGGGCGATTGTCGCTCGAGGGGTCGGACATCGACCGGGTCCTGACCGAAGGCGTCGCCTACGCGATCGAACGAGGTGCGGGCTGGGCCGAGGACGCGCAATCCTGTGAGGACCTTGGGACCCTGCCGGAAGCGGACGCGTCACAGGTGTCGGAGCGCGCCAAGGAACGGGGGCAGCGTCAGCTCGGCAGTCTGGGAGCGGGCAACCATTTTCTCGAAGTCCAGGTCGTGGACGCTATCCGCGATCGGCGCGCGGCTGAGTTGCTCGGGCTCGTCGAGGATCAGGTGTGCGTGATGATCCATTCCGGTTCGCGTGGTGTGGGCCACCAGACGTGCACCGATTATCTGCGCTCCATCGACCGGCTCGGCAACGCGTTTGGGTACGAACCTCCCGACCGACAGCTCGCGTGCGTCCCGCTCAGCCACCAACTCGCCGAGAGTTACCGGGGAGCGATGAACGCGTGTGGCAACTTCGCGCTGGCCAACCGCCAGGTGCTGATGGACGGAGTCCGCTCGGCGTTCGAGTCCGTCCTGAGGCGTTCGGCTCGAGACCTCGGAATGCATCTCGTGTACGACGTCAGTCACAACCTTGCGAAGCTCGAGGAGCACTCCATCGAAGGGATCGCTCGCACCGTTTGCGTCCACCGCAAGGGAGCGACGCGCGCATTCGGGCCATCACATCCCGATCTCCCGGAACGCTTTCGATCTACGGGTCAGCCGGTCTTGATTCCCGGCTCGATGGGGACTCCTTCGTTCGTGCTAACCGGAACCGATGCGGCTGCTACGAAGTCCTTCTCCTCTACCTGTCACGGGGCGGGACGCGCGATGTCACGAACCAAAGCGAAAAAGCAGATGAGCGGTCAAGAGCTTCGCAAGGAGCTCGAATCGACCGGCATCGTGCTCGCCAACACGAGGTGGAAGCTGCTCAGCGAAGAGGCTCCCTACGCATACAAGGATGCCGAGGAGGTAGTTGCGGCGTGTGAGGGGGCCGGTCTGAGCCGCGTAGTCGCTCGTTTGAGACCGGTGGGCGTCGTGAAAGGCTAGGGGCTAGGTCCCTAGGAAGAGATCATCCTCGAGCTCTTTTGTCTCGACGGTGGAGGTCACCAGCGTGTAGTCCTCCCAGGGATAGACCTTCCTAATGACATCGTCCGGAATGGCGAACCACCAAGAGTCGGGATCGATCTGAGTTGCATGAGCGAGCAATGCCTTTGTCCGCAGCTCGACGTAGTCGCCGACATCGACGCGCGCGTTGATCTCTGGGTCGCGAAACCCACTCTCCTCCCACTGCTCGAGCCATCCCTTATAGGGACTCTCCTTGCCCTCGTCGAGCATCGCCTGGTGCAGGGCCTCCATACGGCGCTTGTTGAACGTTGCAAAGTAGTAGAGCTTGGACGGTTGCCATGGCTCGCCGCGTCCGGGATGCAGGTCCGGGTCTCCGGCTTCCTTGAACGCCTGGGTTCCCCATTCGTGGACGCGCACGTGGTCGGGATGCTCGTACCCGCGTGATTCGTCGTAGCAGAGCACGACCTCGGGACGTTCCTTGCGGATGATCTCGACGAGGCGGCCGACGGCTTCACTTGGATCTGCGTTCGTGAACGCCCCCGGATCGGAGTTCGAGGGACGGCCAGGCATGCCAGAGTCGCGATAATCGAGCAGGTAGATCTCGGCGACGCCGAGCATGTCGCATGCGGTCTGAAGCTCAGCCTTCCTTATCTCATCTATGCGATCGAGTATTCCCGGCTTGTCCATACGGGGGTTGAGGATCTCGCCTTCCTCACCACCTGTGGCGCATACGAGCGCCACGCGCACACCCTCGTCTGCGTAGAGGGCCATGGTCCCCGCGCCTTTGGAGGACTCGTCATCCGGATGGGCGTGGATCGCCAGAAGGCAACGCTGTTTCTCAGACATCCAAGTAGGCTACCCGGGTGCTGCCCCCACCCCTGCAACGAGACTTCTTCGATCGTGCGCGCGCGGTCGCGGTCGCCTTGATGATCGCTGCGGGCGCGGCCATCGCCATCGGGTCGTTCCTCGAGTGGGTATCCCTCTCCGACGTCCCGAATCGAGTCGAGGACACTGATTTCGGATCGGAGGAGGACTTCGAAGACGAGCCACAGAGGACCGAGCCCGTGTCGGGGACCGAGACGCCGTATGGAATCAACACGCTGGTCGCCGGCGCCGTTCTCATTGCTTCCGCGCTGGCGCTACTCGCCCGACGACGGGGAAAATGGGCCTGGCTGGGCTTCCTCGCCACCGTGATTGCCGGGGGACTCGCGATCACGGCGTATCGCGGCATCGCCGATACCTCGTCGCCGCTGCATCAGGAACTGGAACTTGTGGGCAGAGCACGGCCGGGTTTCGGGCTCACGCTCGTTGCGGGTGGAGCCATCGCGGGCCTGGTTGCCTCGGTCGGAGGCGTGATCGCAACCCCGTACAGGGAACCCGAAGAGGAAGCTCTTAGTCCCGAGGCCTAAGGACTTGCCTCGACTACTAGAAGCGCGTCAAGTGAGCGTTCACCGCCTTGACGTAGACACGCTGGTACCTGTGAAGCCTGCTCCCCACATTGCCCGGCCCTGAGTAGTACGCCGCTAGCGCCTGCTCTTGGGTCGGCATGATCGACAGCAGGTAGCGCATGTAGGACACGCCCATCCTGATGTTGTCGTGAGCGCTACGCACGTTGAGCGACGCGCCACCAAGAAGAACCCTATTCACCCACCGCGCGGTGCCGGGCATGACCTGCATCACTCCGATGGCTCCCGCGCTCGATACGACGTCCTGTTGCCAGCCGCTCTCCTGATACGCCATGGCCTTGATGAGCGAGGGGCTCACCCCATTTGCGACTGCCTCCTGCTCCAGGAGGTAACCGATCTCGGTCGAGCTAACGGCAACCGGCGCGCTCGTGCTTGCGGAGCCATTACTCCCCGGAACCGTTACTGATGTTCCCGCAACTATGAAGTTGGGGTTCGAAATCCCGTTGGCGCGGGCGAGCGAGCCGACGCTCACACCGAAACGCGCGGCGATATCCGAAAGGGTTTCGCCGGCTTGCACGCGATGCCGCTCACCGCTCACCGCAACCGGCGCGCGGCCACCGTCTCCGCCGGAGAACTTGATCGTCGTTCCCGCGACGACGAGGTTCGGATTGGAGATTCCGTTCGCGCGCGCGAGAGCGTCGACCGTGGTTCCGAATCGCTGAGCAAGGTCCCACAGCGTCTCGCCCGCTCGAATCGTGTGCGTTGCCCTCACCGCGGAGCTCGAAGCGCCACCGGTCGGAATGGAGAGTCTCGTCCCCGCGACGATGAGGTTCGGATCGTTGAGCCCGTTAGCGCGAGCGATGGCCCCGGTCGTGGTGCCGTAGCGAACTGCGATGTCCGACAGGGTCTCGCCTTTCGACACGACATGGTCGCCCGCATAGGCGACCGCGCATTGCCCCACCCAGATCGCCGCAGCCGTGCCCACGACCACCGGCCCGCGCCGTCTCGGACGGGGCCGCAGATGCCTCCCTCTGTAGCCCGCGAATCGCATCGATCTTCACCTCGTCCATTCTTGACAGAAGCCACATGAAGCACAATAGACCTCAGGAGTGTCAACCCGTGTGCCCGAATTACGAGCCTGATATTCGCCAAAGTTAGACGGAGGGTTACGACAAAGGGACCCACCGCTACAGAGAGTGAGGAACCGGTGCCCTGACGGGCGCCAAAGAGGAGGCCCGTGAGCGAGGACGGGGCGGCGCCCCGGAGGAGCGCTCTGAAGGCGATGCGTGGGCGCGACGGAGCGGGGTGTCCCGCCGCAGCGGAAGGGCCGGTCGCGCGAGACCTCTAGGTCTCGTCCGCCCCCACGACGATGTGCAGCGCGACCTGGGTCGAGAGATTGTCGGGCTTCGGCTTGACCTGCCAGCCGAATCGCTCGGCGAGGAGCGCGGCGGCATCCTCGGACTCCGCGTACGACCAGAGCACCGTGGTTTCCGTGTAATCGATCGCGGCCGGAACCACGTTCACCACCTGGAAGCCGAGTTCCTCCAGACGGTCGGCCATCGCCTGATCGACTCCGCCGACCGTCGTGCCGTTGAGAACCTGAACGGTCATGCCATCGGTGATGAGGGGGACCTCTTCCTCGGGCTCTTCCGCAAGTTCCTCGGGCGTCTCTTCGGGCTCGACCGGAGTGGCTCTTGTAGTCGGCTCATCGCGCGGCTTCGGGTGCTCGGACTCGCTGACCACGGGGCCCTTTGACGGGTCCAGTTCGTCGTCTCCCAGCGCGCCGACTCCCGCCCATACCGCCGACACGCCGACCACTGCGACAAGGATCCAGGGCAGGGCGTATTTGAAGATGGAGAGGTAATAGCGCCACTGCCGAGGAGAGGAATGCCTCCCCACTGCTTACCTCCCGAGTGGTTCCAGCACTAGTGCCGGCTTGATTGGTACTCGGCGCCCAGCAGTCTCGCGACGCGCTGCTTCTGCCGGTAACTCCGAAGCCGCTTGAGTCGTTTGACCAGGATCGGGTCGTGAGCCATGGCAGCGGGCGACTCGAGAAGCTCGTTGAGTATCTGGTAATAGCGCGTGGCGGACATCTCGAATCGCTCGCTGATGGCCTGTTCCTTGACGCCCGCGTGCTTCCACCAGGAGCGCTCGAAGTCGAGGATGTCGATGTCTCGCTGCGTTAGTTCGTCCATGGGCAACACTCTAAGCCCCTGACGAACTACAACCTTGTCATTTACCGGATTTCGGAGGAGTGCTCAGGGAAAGAGGCCTCTGGTGAGGTGAGCTTCGGCGACCCGGCCCACGCCGATCCAGTGTGCGGCCTGGCGCATCGTGAGGCCCTTTGACTTGTGGAGCTTGAAGACCTCGTTGAAGGCGCCGTCCATGATCTCCTTGAGCCGGGCGTTGATCATCTCCTCGCTCCAGAAATAGGCCTGAATGTCCTGCACCCACTCGAAGTAGGACACCGTGACACCGCCCGAGTTGGCGAGGATGTCCGGGATCACGAAGACGCCACGGTCGTTGAGGATCTTGTCGCCCTCGAACGTAATCGGGCCGTTCGCGGCCTCGACGATCATGCGCGCCCTGACCTGGTCTGCGTTCTTGGCAGTGATCACGCCCTCGATGGCCGCCGGGATGAGCACGTCGCATTCGACCTCGAGTAGATCCTCGTTGCTGATCGGATCGGCCCCCGGGAAACCCACGACGGTGCCCGATTCTCGCTTGTAGCGGTTGATGGCCTCGGGGTCGAGCCCCTTCTCGCGATACAAGCCACCCTCGACATCCGACACGGCGACGACCCGGCAACCCGAGTCGTGCAACAGTTGCGCGGCGAAGCCACCGACCTTTCCGTACCCCTGGATGGCGATCGATGCCTCCTCCACGGGAACGCCCAGCCGCTTCAGGGTCGAGAACACCACGTACATGACCCCGCGCGACGTCGCTCCCGACCGCCCTCTCGAGCCACCGATCGCGACGGGCTTTCCGGTGACCACGCCGGGGACCGAGTAACCCTTGTTGGCAGAATAGGTGTCCATGATCCATGACATGATCTCTTCGTTCGTGTTCATGTCGGGGGCCGGGATATCGCGCTCGGGTCCGATGAGCGGCAGAATCTCGCTCGCGTACCGACGAGTCATTCGTTCGAGCTCGGCCCTCGAGAGGTTTTTGGGGTCGACCGACACCCCGCCCTTCGCGCCTCCGAACGGGATGTTCACGATGGCGCATTTCCACGTCATCCACATCGCGAGCGCCTTCACCTCGTCGAGGTCGACCCCCGGGTAGTAGCGGATTCCGCCCTTGGCCGGACCCCTCGTCACGTTGTGGTGGACCCGATAGCCCTGAACGACCTTGGTCGAACCGTCATCGCGCCGGAACGGGACCGCCACAATCAGAGCCCGCTTGGGGGAACGAAGTGTTTCGTGGACCCCGGGGGCCAGGCCCATGAGCTCGGCGACCTCGTCCAGTTGTGCGAGCGCGGTGGCCCAGGCCGAATCGCCAACGGGTATGTGTGCTTCCGTCAACGGTTCCGACGCCAAGCCATCACTCCTTTTGTGGCAAACGAAGGGCAAGATTGCCTTACGAGCCGGGTGTCGGATTCGAACCGACGACCTAAGCTTTACAAGAGCTTTGCTCTACCAGACTGAGCTAACCCGGCCTCCACAGAGGGTACCCGCTTTACCGCCTCCGTCAGCGGTCCGCGTCACCGTCCGAAACGCGGGTCAGGCGTGGAGCGGATTGTGCTGTGCGATGTGACGCTCGAGCTTGCGCTTGATGCGTTGAAGGGCGTTGTCGATGGATTTCACGTGACGACCGAGCATGTCTGCGATCTGCTGATACGACTTACCGTCGATGTAATGCTCGAGCACCTCGACCTCGAAGGGAGACAACACCTCTCCCATCTGGGCCTTTATGGTCTGGACCTCCTCGGCCGAGATCACGAGCTCAGCGGGGTCGGCAACCTCGACTGTCTCGATCGAGTCGGCAAGTGACCGGTCGTCGTCATCCCCACTCCCAATGGGTCGGTTCAGCGAAACGTACGAGTTGAGCGGCTGATGCTTCTGCCGCGTCGCGGTCTTGATGGCCGTGATGATCTGCCGTGTGATGCAGAGTTCGGCGAAGGCTCGAAAGGCGGTGTTGTGCTCGGGCTCGAAGTCCCGGATCGCCTTGTAGAGGCCGATCATCCCCTCCTGAACGATGTCTTCCCTGTCGGCGCCTGCCAGAAAATACGAGCGGGCTTTTGCCCGTGCGTAATGGCGGTATCTGGTCAGCAGCACGTCGATTGCGGCGTCGTCGCCGGCGCGGGCGACCTCGACCAGACCTTCGTCCGTGTCTGTGAAGGCACCCTCGTTTGACACTCATCTCCCCCCAAGGCGAGCCCACATCGACGCCTGGAGACGCCGCGTGCGGAGGCTAGAGCGTATCGGATGGGGCCTGTCTTCGAGCTATTTCGAACATTGCGATCGCCCCCGCGACTCCGACGTTCAATGACTCTAACGACCCCTTGTGCGGTATACGCACCAGTTCGTCGCATCTGTCGCGCACTCCCTTCGACAAGCCCTTGTCCTCCGAGCCGCACACGACTCCAACCGGAGGCTCGGCAAGATTTGTCGACCAGATGTCGTTCGTCCCTCCAGCGTCGAGCCCGAGGATCCACACTCCCGCGGTTCGCGCCCTGTCGATCGCAGCACCCAGGTTGCCTACCCGGGCCACGGCGACGATCTCTGCCGCTCCGGCGGAGATGCGACGTACGGTTCCGGTGACGCTCACGGCTCGATGCGTAGGGATCACGATTCCGTCGAAGCCGGCGCCATCGGCACTTCGAAGGAGTGATCCCAGGTTGTGCGGATCCATGACGCCGTCTAGGAACAACAAGGCGGGATCCGGTCTCTCGAGCATTGTCTCCAACGGCGTGTAGCGGTAGCGAGCCGTGATGGCGACGACGCCCTGGTGGTTGACCCCCGGTGCGAGACCGTCGATCTCGGAACGGGGAACCATGCGAACCGGAACGCCAAGAGCGTCGGCTCTGCGGCGAACCTCTCCTAGGGCACCCTTCATGGCCGCGCCCTGAGCAATGAGAACTCGTTCCGGGACGCTCCCGGAGCGCAGCATCTCGACCACAGGTCGTCTGCCCGCCAGAACGGACGAGTCGTCGACGGGTCTGCGTCTATTGGCCGGTGCCACTCACGCGCCACCGAGCCCCGGCCGGTGTGTCCTCGATCGCGATACCGAGCTCGGTCAGCCGATCACGAATCTCATCGGCGCGCTCGAACGCCCGTTCGGAGCGGGCGGACTCTCGCAACTCGAGCAGATACTCGACGAGACCACCGATGATCTCCGAGCCGTCCCCCTTGGACTCGAGCCGGAAGTTCAGGATGCTCGTCAGCTCAAGGAACACCTCGAGGAGCCCGGCCAGCGACTTGCGTTCGGCCTCGTCTCCCCGCTGTGAACCCTCGATCAGCCTGTTGCCCGCTCTGACGAGGTCGTGAACTGCAGCGAACGCCTGTGCCGAGTTGAAATCGTCGTCCATCGATGACAGGAAACGAGAAATGAACTCGGCCCCCACCCCCTCCGGGGCGGGATCGCTCAGGGGGCGGACGTAAGAGGATTGTGCGGCCGGCGCCTCGTGGCCGAGAGCGTGTCGAGCTGCCTCGAGAAATGTCCGCCACCGCTCGAGCGAGCGGGCCGCGTCGTCGAGGGTGTCGTCCGAAAAGACGGCCTGGCTTCGAAGTGACGACGCGAGCATCCAGTACCGCCCCGTCTCGCCTCCGTACTGCTCGACCACGTCGCGCGCGAGCACGACGTTGCCGAGTGACTTCGACATCTTCTCCGACTCCATCTGTACGAGTCCCGCGTGCACCCAGTAGCGCACGAACTCGCCTCCGTTCAGACCCTCTGCTTGAGCGACTTCGTTCTCGTGATGGGGAAAGAGCAGATCCCGCCCACCCCCGTGGATGTCGAACCCCATCCCCAAATACTTCGTCGACATGACGGAACACTCGATGTGCCAGCCGGGTCGGCCAGGCCCCCAGGGCGAGGACCAGGACGGCTCTCCCTCCTTGGCGGACTTCCACAGGGCGAAGTCGACGGGATGCCTCTTTCCCGGACTCGGTTCGATCCGCTCACCGGACCTCATGTCTTGGAGCGAGCGGCCGGACAGCTTGCCGTAGCCATCGAAGTTCTCGACCTCGTACCAGACGTCTCCCTCGGCCTCGTAGGCGAGACCAATGTCGACGAGGCCCTGGATGGCGACGACCATGTCACCGATGTGATCGGTCGCCCGCACGATGAGAGAGGCGGACTTGGTTCCGAGCGCCCTCATGTCGTCCTCGAACGCTTGCGTGTACTTGCTCGTCACACCCTCGGGAGGGATTCCTTCGATCTTGGCACGCTCGATGATCTTGTCGTCAACGTCCGTGTAGTTCATGACGTAAGTAACGTCGTAGCCGCGGTACTCGAGGTAACGACGCACCTGGTCGTACCAAACGAGGGTGCGCGCGTTGCCCACATGGATGAGGTTGTAGACCGTCGGTCCACACGCATACATCGAGATGCGTCCCTCATCGCGCGGCTCGAGGTCGACCACTTCGCGACGCCTGGACTCGTAAACACGGATTGCCATAGAACTCAGACTAACTTTCCACTCGCGAGCACCACGACCGCCTGCGCGGCGATGCCCTCGCCGCGTCCGGTGAACCCCAGCCCGTCCGTCGTGGTGGCCTTGACGGACACGGCGTCCGGTTCGACATGCATTGTGCGAGCAAGGTTCGCTGCCATCTCGTCCTTGAAGGCGCCTAGCTTCGGGTGCTCGGCAATGACCGTGCAATCGACGTTCGACACGACCCATCCGTCATCGTGCACCCTCATTACCGCGTCGGCCAAGATCGACAGGCTCGATGCGTCCCTCCACTCGTCCGTAGCGGGATAGAGCGTACCCAGGTCGCCCAGACCAACGGCTCCCAGCAGCGCATCGGTTACCGCATGGCTCAGAACATCCGCGTCGCTGTGTCCGCCGAGTCCGGGTCCCTCGGGAACGAGTACCCCGCCGATGATCAGCGGCCGGTCATCATCGAACGCGTGCACGTCGAATCCAGTCCCGACGCGGATCACCTCTTGCGACTCTCCAACATCGCTTCCGCAATCACGAAGTCTTCTTGGTAGGTCAACTTCATGTTGGCTCGCGTTGAGTGCACTACAACGACTCGGCCCCCGTTGCGCTCTACGAGGGCCGCGTCGTCGGTTGCCTCGACACCCTCGGCCGCGGCCTTGTCGTGGGCCTGGCGCAGAGCCTCCGTGTGAAAGCTTTGAGGAGTCTGCACGCGCCAGAGATGAGCGCGACTGACGGTCTCAGCTATCACATCACCATCGACCCTCTTGAGGGTCTCGTCCAAAGGCGTCGCGACGATCGCACCCTCGGCATCATCGAGCGACGACAGAGTGCGTTCGATCATCTCGGAGGTGACGAAGGGGCGGGCCGCATCGTGAACGACGACGTAGTCCGAGGTGACATGTTGGAGGCCGTTGCGCACGGACTGCTGCCGGCTGTCGCCTCCGGCGACGACCGTGCACCGGTGTCCGAGGGCGCTGCCGATTCCTTCGAGCGACTCGGGTGGTACAACGAGCACAAGGGGATCGCATCCGGACGACGCAAGCACGTCGAGTGACCATTCGACGAGCGGCCGGCCCCCGAGGTCTTGAAACTGCTTGAGGGTTGACCCGCGTGCTCGTTCGCCGCGTCCGCCCGCCGCGACGATCGCCGCAACCGAGCCGGTAGCCCTCTTCGCCGGGCGGTCCGGCCGAGGGCGCCCCGCGTCGGCTATCCCAGCACCTCGTCGAGCATTTTCTCGGCCTCCTCCTCGTTGCAGTTCTTCGAGAAGGTCAGCTCGGACACGAGAATCTGGCGGGCCTTGGTCAGCATGCGTTTCTCGCC
>JBOGWS010000020.1:0-2097 GCA_050693895.1 Actinomycetota bacterium
AGCCGCTTGATGTTGAACGGCGGTCGCCTCATCTCGCCCGCCAGCTCGTCGACGTAGAGACTGACCTGGTAGAGGTGGGCGGTGCTCTCGGGAATCGTGGCTATGGCGATCGGGGCAATCGCCACGATCGCCCGCCAGGCGTTCTCGTCGGTAAACGCCGGCAACTGAAAGTCGGGCAGCGCGAACCAGGCGGCCTCGCCGACCGGCGCAAGGTCGAGCACGCCCGCAACCGCCGCGATCGCGTAGCCGCAGATGGCCCCAAGGAGCACCGGCAGCATGCCGAACAACCCCAGCCCGCGCAGGTAGACGGAGAACAGGATGGTCAGGACCAACGTGAACATCGCGACGCCCCAGTTGTCGACCGCCATATCCAGCGCCTCTTTGGCAAGCGCGATCCCGATCACGATCGCGATCGGCCCAGTGATCGATGCCGGGAGCACGCGGTCGAGTCGTTCCTTTCCGGCCGCCCGAATCACGAAGCCGACGACGATGTTGAGGACACCGGTGGCAACCACGCCAACCTGAGCCAGTTCCAGGCTGCCGTACTCGGCCGTCACGATGCCGACGACGGCGGCGAGGTAAGCGAAGCTTCCCCCGTAGTAGAGCGGGATTCGGTTCCTCGACCCGAGGCACGCCACCACCGTCGCCAAGCCCGACGCGAACACCGTCACTGCGACGTCGAATCCCGTGATGATAGCGACGAGCGCCGTCGCAGGGAACATCGTCAAGACGTGTTGGAAACCGAGACTTACAAGTGCTGCAGGTGGCGGAACGTCGGGAGGGAGATAGCCCAGGACCCTTCCCTCGGGAGCTTGCGTGGTGGGAGTGGTCATGCTCACCTCTTTCGGGTCGCGGGTCGCTCCGCTAACTTGCTCCGCCGTCGAGAGTCCTCAGCAATCTATCCGCGGCCTGATAGGGATTGCACGCACGCTTGACGACCTCGTCGGTCAACCGCTGGAGCTCGTCGTTCCCCTCGGACTCGACCCGTTGTCGCAGTTGCTCGGCCACGATCTCCTTGATCTCGCGCTCGATACGCCGGCGGCGGCGCGCTTCGAGGAGACCCCTCTCCTCCTGGTAGTTGCGATGCTTCTCGATTGCGGCCCACAGCTCGTCGAAACCCTCGCCCTTCGTGGCCACCGTCGAGACGACCTCGGGCTTGTGCTCGGCGTCGGACATGTCGAGCATCTGGCGAATCTCGCGCACGGTGTCCCGAGCTCCGGGCCGATCGGCCTTGTTAACGACGAACACGTCGGCGATCTCCATCAGGCCCGCCTTGGCGGTCTGAACCGCGTCGCCCCAGCCCGGGTTGAGAACTACCAGGGTCGTATCGCACGCATCTGTGATCTCCACCTCGGCCTGACCCACTCCGACGGTCTCAATGACGACGATGTCGTTGCCGACGGCGTCGAGCACGCGCACCGCTTCGGGCGTGGCCAGAGAGAGCCCCCCGAGATGCCCACGCGTCGCCATCGAGCGAATGAACACACCGGTGTCGAGCGCGTGATTCTGCATGCGAACCCGGTCGCCGAGAAGCGCGCCACCCGAGAACGGGCTGGAGGGGTCGATTGCGAGCACCGCGACGGTGAGGTCGTCGGTCCGAATCCGTCCGACCAGACGCTCGGTGAGGGTCGACTTCCCCGATCCCGGGGCTCCGGTGATGCCGATGGAGTAGGCGCGTCCGGTGTGGGGATAGAGCTCGTCCATCACCTGGGCGAGTTCCGCGCCGCCGTCCTCCACCAGGGATATGAGACGCGCGATCGCACGTCGTTCTCCGTCCAGGGCGCGTGTGACGAGATCGGGCACGCCTGCCATCAGGGAGGCGTCAGCTCTCGATTGCGACGACTTCGGTGACGCCATCGACCCGCTCCTTGAGGATGCGTTCGACGCCGTGCTTCAGGGTCACCGGAGAGATCGGGCACGTCTCACAGGTGCCGAACAGCCGAACCGTGACGGTGCTGCCGTCGACCGACTCGAGCTGAATGTCTCCCCCGTCCATCTGTATGGCAGGACGGATGAGCTCGAGAGCCTCGTTGACCTGCTCCTCAACCGTCGTCGCCTTGCTCATTTTCTAATCGTACTAGTAACTGCAAAGACTCC
>JBOGWS010000021.1:0-103402 GCA_050693895.1 Actinomycetota bacterium
GCACCGACGAGGTCGACAAGGTCAAATCGATGGGACACCCGCGGATCGGCGGCGACTACTTCCTCGATGGTTCGTTCGGCTCGCACACCGCCTGGATGAAGGAGCCGTTCATCTCGCCCCCTCCCGAGGGATCCCCCGCCAACGGAATCAAGTATCGCGATGACGACGAGCTCTATGCGTATTTTCTGAACGCTCAGCGGGAAGGTCTGCAGGTGGGCGTCCATGCCATCGGCGACGCGGCGATCGAGCAGGCCGTCACGACGTGGGAACGCGTTGCGACCGAGGTCGGCGAGGCCGCGGTGGCGAACTTAGGCCATCGCATCGAGCACTTCGAGTGCGCGAGCGACGATCACATCCGGCGCGCAAAGCGTCTGAGCCTCCGAGCCAGCGTGCAGCCCGCGTTCGACGCGTTCTGGGGCGGCGAGGACGGCCTCTATTCAGACCGCATAGGCCGGGAACGCGCTCGGGGCATGAACAGGTTCGGCTCGATGTGCGAACAGGACCTCGCCCTCGCTGCGGGCTCGGACTCGACGGTCACGCCCTTGGATCCGTTCCTCCAGATGAAGGCGCTGCGCGCTCATCACGTCGAAAGTCAGAGCGTCTCGGGTGAGCTTGCGCTGAGGTTGCACACGATCGGAAGCCACGGAGCCGCGGGTCAGGACCACGCGCGCGGCGCGATCGAACCCGGCGCGATGGCTGACCTCGCATGGCTCGACCGAGATCCGGTCACGGCCGATCCAAACAAGCTCATGGGCACCGAGGTGCTCGGCACCTGGGCATCCGGCATCAGGGTGTGGCCGACCTCGGAGGCGCGGGGCTGAGTGAAAACGTCACGCGCGTTCACGCGGCCCGTCGGACGCCTCCAGATCGACCGTGCCTCCGTCGCGGAGTGCCGCGCGCTGGCGTCCGAGATCTCGAAGCCGATCGAGCAGCTTGCGCGCACCCACACGACGGTGTCGATCGAGCGAGCGTGCCTGCGCTTCGCAGGAGTGGACGGGGTCGAGGGCGAGGGAGTCGAGGCGGTCCCGATCCCGAATCGAGTCGTCGACGAGGTGGCCGCGTCGGTTGGACTCGAACGAGGTGCGATGGTTCCGTTCTTCCATGCCGTCGAGGAAACCGGCGACGTCCAGAGGGCCGCGGACTCGATCGCATCGGGCGAGCTCGTCCCCTCGTGGCCTGAGGGCGACGACTACGAGCGGGCGCTGGCGGCGGCCACCCGAGCCGGTGAGGAGGCCGTGGCGACCATCGCAGTTGCGAACGAGAACCGAGCGGAAGCGATCGACCGGATCGGCGAGGCGACCAAGCCCTGGCTCTACCTGATCGTCGCTACGGGCAACATCCACGAAGACATCCCTCAGGCTCAGGCTGCAGCGCGCGAGGGGGCCGATGTCATCGCGGTCATCCGCTCGACGGGCCAGAGCCTGCTGGACTACGTTCCGTACGGCGCGACGACGGACGGCTTTGCGGGGACGTTCGCTACGCAGGAGAACTTCCGGCTCATGCGAGCGGCCCTTGACGAGGTCGGTGAGGAGCTCGGCCGCTACGTCCGACTCACGAACTACGCGAGCGGATTGTGCATGCCCGAGATCGCGGCCATGGCGGCGATGGAGCGCCTCGACATGATGCTCAACGACTGCATGTACGGAATCATCTTCCGCGACATAAACATGCAGCGAACCTTCATCGACCAGCACTTCAGTCGCATGGTCCACTCGCTTGCCGGAATCGTCATCAACACAGGCGAGGACAATTACCTGACGACGGCCGACGCGGTCGCCAGCGCCCACAGCGTCCTAGCCTCACAGTTCCTCAACGAGCGGCTTGCGCTTTCCGCAGGCCTCCCCGAGGAGCAGCAGGGGCTCGGTCACGCGTTCGAGATCGATCCCGATGTTCCGAACCAGGTTGCGCTCGAGATCGCTCACGCGCAGCTCATCCGCGAGTGCTTTCCGAACGCGCCGCTGAAGTACATGCCGCCGACGAAACACATGACCGGCAACATCTTCCGCGGCTTCCTCAACGACGGGATGTTCAACCTCGTCGGGGCGCTGACCGGTCAGGACATCATCCTTCTCGGGATGATGACCGAGGGCATCCACACGCCGTTCCTCAGTGACCGAGATCTCGCCATCGAGAACGCCAACTACATCTTCGGTGGCTCGGGTGCATTGGCGGGGGAGTTGCGCTTTGAACCTGGTGGAGACGTCGAGCGCCGAGCCAACCAGGTGCTCGAGGAGACGCGCCAGATGCTGGCAAAGGTCGCGGACATCGGAATGTTCGCCGCGATCGAGGCGGGGATGTTCGCCGACACCGTCCGATCGCGGACCGGTGGAAAGGGGCTCTCGGGTGTCGTGGTGCGCAGCGGAGACTACGTCAACCCGGTTACGGATCTCCTGAGCCAGAGGTTGGGGGTCGTTTAGATGGTCGCCATCAAGCCCTACGGCGACGCTACCGACGACGGTCTCATCCAGCTCAGCTTCACGTTGCCGATCGCGGAATCGGAACGCGCTCGTCAGGCGGCTCTCGAGTTTGCCCGCAAGATGGAACTCGACCGGCCACAGGTCGTCCATATGAAGGCGATGGGACCCGACTTCACGTTCTTCATCGTCTACGGCGCCACGAAGCATTCTGTCGACCCCGCCGAGCTGCAGGTGCCCGAGCGGGAGTTCCCGGTCTTGAGCTATCAGGAGGTCAACCGCGTGCTGCGCGAGTCGCTCAAGCGCCAACTCGTCGTGGTGGGTGCCTGCACGGGAACCGACGCGCACACCGTCGGACTCGACGCCATCCTGTCGATGAAGGGATTCGCGGGTGATCACGGACTCGAGTACTTCCCAGAGATGCGCGTCATCAACATGGGGAGCCAGGTAGAGCCCCCCGATATCGTCGACACGGTGCGGACCACCCGCGCAGACGCCGTGTTGGTCTCGCAGGTCGTGACCCAGCGCGACGCCCACATCGTGCACCTGAAGGAAGTGAGGGACTCGCTCGTTGATGCGGGTCTGCGAGAGAGGCTCATCCTCGTGGGTGGGGGGCCGCGCTTCAGCGCCGAACAGGCGGCCGGCCTCGGCTACGACAAGATCTTCGGACGGGGCACCAAGCCATCCGAGGTCGCCTCGTACCTGGCCTACGCGGTTGTCAATCGCAATGCGGCCGGCTCGAACTGAGCAGGTCTGGAAATCTCGACACCGACGGCATGCTCGGATCTCCAAAGGTCACTCATCGAGACCGGAGTAGCCTGTTGCGATGACCGATCCGGTGACCGCGACTCTTCGGCTGCGGTTCTCGCAGGCCGACGCACACTATGGCGGCAATCTCGTGGCAGGCGCCAAGCTCATCGAGCTGTTCGGGGACGCGGCCACCGAGCTGTGCATCCGGGGCGATGGGGACGAGGGACTTTTCGCGGGTTACTCCTCGGTCGAGTTCCTGGCCCCCGCATATGCCGGCGACTTCGTCGAAGTGCGCGGCACGGTCACGAGGGTTGGGAACACCTCCCGTCGGATGAACTTCGAGGTCGTACGCTACGCGGTCGCCAGGCCCGATATCTCGGACTCGGCCGCAGACGTGCTCGATCAACCTGAACCGATCGCGCGCGCCACCGGAACCTGCGTCGTACCGAAGGACCGTCAGCGCATGACCTGATCGTCGCATTCGGGGTCGGGTCTGGACCGGACTTCCCGACACCCTGCGGTGGGGGTAACGTGTGTCGTCTGAGGAACCTCCGAACGAGGGGAGTGATGCACGATCAAGAGAGTCGAGGGGATTCGAGCAGTTACCTACGACTGCTGGAGCACGCTGTTGAAGGACAAGGATTATGAGGGCGCCATGGCCACCAGAGCGGGCGCCCTTCGTCGTTTCTTGGGTCTGAGCGAACAGGAGGCCGACGATTTGCTGGCCGACGCGTGGGCCAGGCATGACGAGGCCTGGAAGCAGGTCGAGACCTTCGGCCCCGGGCGAATGGCCGCCTACTGCCTCGAGGCCCGCGGCATCGACGACGACGACTCCATCCGGAACCTCACCAAAGAATTCGAGGAAGCGTCGATCGAAGCCGGTGTCGCCGGGGTCGAGCACGCCGGCGAGACCCTCGCAGCCCTGAGTGCAGCAAACATCCGCCTGGGGCTGGTCTGCGACACCGGATTCACTCCCGGTCGTGTCGTGCGCCGGTTGCTAGACGAGTCCGGCCTGTGCGATCACCTCGAAGTCCTGTGCTTCTCGGACGAGGTCGGCGTTCCCAAGCCCGGAAACGAGATCTTCGCGAAGGCTCTCGCCGAACTTGGCGCGCGGCCCCCCGAGGCCATCCACGTCGGCGATCTGAAGCGAACCGACATTGCGGGCGCCCATGACATGGGTATGCACGCGGCTCGATTCAAGGGTATCCACGACGACAAGTCTGATTTCGTGGAAGCCGAGATCGTCATCAACGACCACCGCCAGCTACTCGAAGTCATCGGGCTCGGGTGAAGCTCTGCAGAATCCCTCGCCGCCCTCGCGTCTAGGCGGCCGGTCCTAGTAGGCCTTTGCCCAGGTGGCCCGCTCGGCTCCGGGCCGACCGCAGTGCATGCATGCCGCTCCGGGGTCTTCCCGCTCGATCGGCAGGAGCCTGATCGTGGCTTTCGTGCGCTCGGTGATCTTGATCTCGCAGTCGGACCCGCCGCACCAGGCTCCAACCCAGAGGCCCCCTTCGGCCCCGACCCCCTCGACGAACTCGTCGAAGCTCGAGATCTGATGCGTGTTGTCGTCAAGAAAGGCCGCCGCGTCCTCGTAGAGAGCCCGCTGGATGTCGTTCAGCATCTCGGCCATCGAAGCCGCGGCCTCGCCGGTCGAGAGCTGCTTCTTGTTGCCCTCCACACGCTCGGCGACGACAACCTGATCGTTCGCCACATCGCGGGGGCCGACCTCAATCCGTAGAGGGACACCCTTCAGCTCCCACTCGGAGAACTTGAACCCCGGTCGGTAGTGATCCCGGTCGTCGAGCTTCACCCGAAGATTGTGCTGACCGACGAGCTCGTCGCGCATCCGCATAGCAACCTCCATAACGGCGGAGCGCTCCTCGTCGGTCTTGTAGATCGGGACGATGGCGACCTGAACCGGGGCAACCGCAGGAGGAAGGCGAAGACCGTTATCGTCCCCGTGGGTCATGATCGTGCCACCGATCATGCGGGCCGAGAAGCCCCAGGAGGTGGCCCACGCGTGCTCCTGCTGCCCTTCGGCGTTGAGAAACTTGACGTCGTACGCCTTGGCGAAGTTCTGGCCGAGAAAGTGCGAGGTTCCACACTGAAGGGCTTTGCCGTCTCGCATGAGGCCCTCGATCGTGTAGGTCTCGACCGCGCCGGGGAAGCGCTCGTTCGCCGACTTGCGGCCCGCAAGCACCGGAATGGCGAGCACGTCCTCGGAGACCTCCCGGTAGACCTCGAGCATTCGCAACGTCTCCTCGACGGCCTCGGCCTCGGTGGCATGGGCCGTGTGTCCCTCCTGCCACAGAAACTCGCTGGTTCGCAGGAAAAGGCGCGTCCGCATCTCCCAGCGGAGGACATTGCACCATTGATTGTAGAGAAGTGGGAGGTCTCGGTAACTCTGAATCCATTTTGAATACGTGTTCCAGATGATGGTCTCGGACGTCGGCCGAATCGCGAGAGGTTCCTCGAGCTTCTGGCCACCGCCGTGGGTGACCACGGCGACCTCGGGGGCGAAACCCTCGATGTGGTCGGCCTCTTTCTCGAGCAGGTGCATCGGGATCAGCAGAGGGAAGTAGAAGTTCTCGTGGCCGGTGGCCTTGAAACGGTCGTCGAGCGCCCGCTGAGTGTGCTCCCACACCGCGTAGCCGTGGGGCTTGATGATCATCGAACCCTTGGCGGGTCCGTGCTCGGCCATGCCCGCCTGCTTCACGACCTCGACGTACCAGCCGGGAAAGTCCTCCGATTGTTTTGGAAGCTTGCTCTTCGCCATGTCCCTAGTGTCTCAGCTTCCCACTTCCCTGTTGTCCTCGGCGTCAGTCGCCGACGATCTGGATCACGATCGAGCGCTCCGAAGCCTCGCGCAACTCGACCAGCAGGACGCGTTGCCACATCCCGAGACGAAGTCGTCCCTCCACCGCAGGCAGGACTACGGACGTTGCTCCGAGGATCCCGGCTCGGGGCTCGTCGCCGTTGGGGCTCAGCCGGGCAATCGTTCGCTTGATGTCTTCGAGCAGACCAGACTCCCGTTCGTTGACCAACAGTGCACAGGTCGTGTCGGGTGAGAAGACCGTTACCTGCCCGTCGGTGATGCCGGATTCGTCGAGAGCCCTTTGGATGTCCTCGGTGAGATCCACGAAGGAGGGCGCAGCCTTGGTCACGGCCGCGTACTCCATCTGATGGGTTCTCATGGCCGCCAGGGCTCCTTGTCCGGGTTTTCGGCTCGTCTGCGGCAAATTATGCATCGGACATTACCGGGATGGGCAACGGGCCCTTCGCTTTCTGCGGTCCGGCCGAGCCCGCCCCGCGACTCTTTTCTGCGGTCCGGCCGAGCCCGCCCCGCGAACTTTTCCACAGCCCGAGGGGCAATCTGCGGATAACCCTGCGGACACCATGTGCAACTCCTGACGACAGATAGAAACTTTCGCGACGTACTCCATTAATCGTGGATTCGTATTGACGGGGGCCTTTGCGGGCCCGTAAGTTGACGCACGTCCCAAGCAGTCAAGCGGCAAGCAGCACCATCTGGGACCTCTTCGGAGGAAACGGAACGGGATCGACTCGGTGCCTTCGGGCACAGGGAAGCGATGCAGACGGTACTCGTACCGGTTGCAGCGTCAGGTCTCGAGCGAATGGCCGTGATTCGCAGGACCGCATCGGTTCGCCGAGACGGATACCGGAGTCGAGGAGCTCGGGCGAGGGTCTACCTTCGGGTAGGAGGCTCGCCGAGAGACCTGGTCAGGCGAAATGGTGCGTGGCACCGAGTGGTTGCTTGGGACACTTAGGTTCGGCAAGGCCCGAGAAGTCCTGAGGACAACGTCCCAATAACCGATCCACGGATCGGCTACCGGGCGGCCCCAACGGGTTTCTCGGGTCTTTCCTTTTCCCAGGCCCCTCCGGGGCGGCCCCTCCCTCCCGGTCTTTGCCGCGAAAACTGGTACTTCCCCTAGCCAACCCTCTCCTTTATCGTTGCGCGCAATAGGGGTAAACACCCCGGTCCGCCCTGCAGCAAGGAGATGGAGAGCCGACCGTGATCGCCGACGAACAGAGCCTCGAGAGACTCGAGGAAGAGGACCAGGAAGAGGGAGTCCTCGACGAAGAGGACCTCGACGACGAACTCGTGGATGAGCTAGACGACGAGCTGGACGTCCTCGATGAAGACGAGGACCTCGAAGAGGATGAAGACGAGGAATCAGAGGCCGACGAAGAGAGCGAGGAAGAGGAGGAAGAGGAGGAAGAGTCCGACGACGCCGTCGCCGAGGACTCTGATTCGACAAGCCTCGAGGAGCTCCTTGCCCGAAGGACCGCAGCGCGACAGGGGACCGACTATCCAGACGAGGACGATGACCTCATCGCGCTGAGCTCCGAGGCGACCCGCAAGGATTCGCGAACGAAGTCAAAGGTCACACCACTGCGGAACCGCGAAGAGTTCGTGTGCAAGCGCTGCTTCTTGTTGAAGCCGAAGGTTCAGCTCGCCGACTCCGAGCGCATGCTGTGCCGCGACTGCGTCTAAACGCGGCGCGCTCTTTCGCACTTGTCGCCGGTACCGGGGCCGCGCTTGCACTCTCGTTCCCCGAACCCGGACTTGGACCACTCGCGTGGGTCGCGATCGCTCCGCTCCTCGCGCTCGCCGCGGGCGAGACGACCGGCAGGGGAGTGCTGCTGGGATTCGTATTCGGACTCGGTTTCTTCGGAGCTCTTCTCTACTGGATAAGCATCATCGGGGTTATGGGGTGGATCGTTCTCGTTGTGCTGCAGGCGGCCTTTCTCGGAGTGTTCGGAGGCCTTTGGGCGTTGCTGTCGCGCCTCGGTACGCCCGCAGCGCGCATCGGTTCGGCGGCCGCCGCCTGGGTTGCGGTCGAGTTCATTCGTTCGCTCGTCCCCGTGGGCGGCTTCACGTGGGGGCAACTCGCACAGAGCCAGACCGAGATCGACTGGCTGCTGCCGCTGGCGGCTCTCGGTGGTGGGTGGCTGGTCTCCGCAGTAGTCGTCGCCTTGAACGCTGCGATCCTCGAGGTCGTCTCTTACGCCGTCACGTACAAGCGCCCGGCTCTGGTCCCCGTGATGACTGTCGCGGTTCTTCTGGTCGCTCCTCTCCTGGTGCCGAGCAACGAGGCGACGGGGGAGCCGATCAAGGTTGCAATCGTGCAGGGCAACGTGCCACAGGATTTCACGGGCCCCTATTACGAAAAGGAACTGCAGATTCTCGGCAGCCATCAGCACCTCACCGAGGAGTTGAACCTCAGCGAGCCCGATCTCGTCATCTGGCCGGAGAGTTCGGTTGGAATGGACCTCACGACGAACGAGGACGCGCAGAACGCCGTGCGAGCTTCCGCGCGGGCGGTGGGTGCTCCCATGATCGTCGGGGGCAACATCGACATCGGGGACGACCGCTATAAGGTCGTCGCTTTTCACGTCGATGAGTCGGGCGGGATAGCCGACGTCTACGAGAAGACTCATCTCGTTCCGTTCGGTGAGTACGTGCCCGCCCGGAGCGTTTTCGGATGGATCCCGGCCCTCGAGCAGGTGCCGCGCGACGCGATCGCCGCAGACGATCCTGTGGTCTTCGACATCGCCGGCGGCAAGGTCGCTCCTGTCATCTCCTTCGAAGGAGACTTTGGTTCGCTCGTGCGGAAACCCATCGCAAAGGGAGGCCGGCTTCTGGTGGTCGCCACCAACACGTCGACCTGGGGGTACTCGTGGGCCTCGGCTCAGCACGTGGCGTTCAGTCAGGTGCGGGCGGTCGAGAACGGAGTCTGGGTCGCCCATGCCGCCCTGAGCGGGATCTCGGCCTTCGTCAGCCCGAATGGCCAGGTGATCGACTCGACGTCGTTGTGGACGGCGGCCGCGCTGATCGATGAGATCCGCTTCGCAGCCAACATCACGCTCTATGCGCGCTACGGCGATTGGTTCCCGTGGCTTTGCGTCCTGATTTTGCTCGTGGGCCTCGTCCTGTTGTTCGTGACGCGACTGAGCGCAAACATCACGCCTCCGGGGACGGTGGCGCCGGGTGATCCAGAGACCCTCCCGGGCCGCTCTCCGGCGCTGCCAGACCGCCGGTAATCATCATTATGTCTACTTAGCCAGGAGACGCCTCTCCCCTTACTCGTCGGCGAAGATCTTCACCACGACCTCGCCGTCCTCCGTGACGTAGCCGCGGTACATGCCGTCGGTGTTGAACACGAAGGCGAGTCGTTGGTCGTTGCCAAGGGCAATCACTCCGCCGCTCCCCGGTCCTCCGATCTCGGCGGTCTTATCGATGGCCTTGCCGGCAGCCGTGTCCACGCGCAGTCCCGAGTAGTCCATGAGAGCGGAGATGTCGTGCGTCACGACCTGCCGTATGAAGAGCTCGCCGGTTCCCGTCGCAGACGCCGCCACGGTGTCGTTGTTCGCATACGTGCCGGCCCCGATGATGGGCGAATCGCCGATACGACCGACGGGCTTGTTGGTGAGTCCGCCCGTCGAGGTGCCCGCCGCCAGGTCGTCCTCATCGTCGATGCCGATCGCCCCGACGGTGTTGGTCTCCCCGAAGTTGAAGTCGGACTCGCCGTCCTTGGCGTCCAGCAAGGATCTCCATCTGCGCTGTGTGAAGAAGTAGTCCTGCGTTACGAGGTCGAACCCGCGGTGAGCCGCGTACAGCTCCGCTCCCTCGCCCGCAAAGAGAAGGTGGCGAGAGTGGTCCATGATCTCGTGCGCCAGCGAGATGGGGTTCTTGATGTGCGTGGTGCCCGTTACCGCTCCGGCGTCGAGGGTCTCGCCGTCCATGATCGAAGCGTCCAGCTCGTTGGCCGCGTCGGTGGTGAACACCGCACCTTTCCCCGCGTTGAACAACGGCGAGTCCTCCATCGAGGTGATCGCGTCCTCGACCGCATCGGTGCTGTCGCCTCCTCGCTGTAGGACGCGATATCCCCGTTGCAGTGCTCGGGTCAGTGCGTTGCGATACCTCTCCTCCAGCTCCGGACTGAGATCCTCCCGCCGAATCGTGCCGGCGCCTCCGTGGATGGCGAAGACCACGTCGCGCACGAGCTCGCTGTGGTTGCCCTCCTGTTGAGCGGTGGCGCTCGCCGGCTCGGAAGTCGGCGTGGCCCCGGAGGCGAGCAGCGCAGCACCGAGTGCACAGGAAACGGCGATCCAAAGCCGCCGGCCGCCGCTCGAGACGAGTTTGCGTTGTAGCAACATGTGCTTCCCCTCCTACCAATATCCGTATATACCGGACAAAACAACTCAGCTTCATCATCCCCCCATGCATCGCCGAGGTCCAGGAACAGGTTCCCTTTGGTCCTGGTTTTCACCGGGACGGCACCCGTATGCTTCCGTCCCATGACCGACCGTGCGCGCGATCTCGGCATCGTTATCGGGTCGATGGAGCCCGGGCCGGCCAACTCCATCACCGACGTTGCAGGCGTTCGCGTCGGTCACACCACGCTCATCGAGGGCGACTCGGTCCGGACCGGAGTCACGGTGGTCGTCCCCCACGACGGCCACCCCGGTACCGATCCCGTCTTCGCCGGCTGTCACCGGATCAACGGTAACGGCGACATGACCGGGCTCGAGTGGGTCAGGGAGCTCGGCATGCTTACCTCCCCGATCGGGATCACGAACACTCTGAGCGTCGGCGTGGTCAGGGACGCCCTGGCGACCTCCGGGCACTCGGAACATCTTCCGGTCGTGGGCGAGACCTACGACGGGGGCCTCAACGACATCGAGGGTCAGCACGTGACGGCCGAGCATGCCCTGGCGGCCCTGGAGGCGGCTCGAGGCGCGACGGTCGGTCACGCGGTGGACGAGGGCAGCGTGGGCGGCGGCACGGGGATGATCTGCCACGACTTCAAGGGGGGCATCGGCACCTCCTCGCGGGTCGTCGATCGAGACACCGGCGGCTACGCGGTCGGCGTCCTCGTCCAAGCGAATCACGGCCGCCGTGAGCGCTTTCGCGTGAACGGCATTCCGATCGGCGAGCGGCTTGGAGCCGAAGTCGTGCCGCTACCCGAGGAAACGGGCCAGTCGCACGGTTCGGGCTCGATAATCATCCTGGTGGCGACGGACGCTCCCCTGCTGCCCCATCAGTGCAACCGGCTTGCGCTGCGCGCCGGCTTCGGCGTGGCTCGCACCGGCGGCGTGGGGGAACACTCGAGCGGCGACCTCGTGCTCGCCTTCGCCACCGGCAACCGCGGCATGGCTGTCGGCGAGGCCGCGCTTCAGGGGGCCCGGGAGCTCCCAATTCGTATGCTCTCGGATGCCTACATCAATCCCCTGTACGACGCCGTCATCGACGCCACCGAGGAGGCGATCGTAAACGCCGCGCTCGCCGCCGAGACGATGCAGGGCCACGGGGGAAAGGTGTACGCGCTCCCGGCCGAGTCGCTTCGGGAGGCGCTCGACCGCTGAGTCGACCATGAATCGAGCGTGCATCACTCGGAAGCATGCAGGGAGTCCAAGAAACCTCTCAGCGTCGCGATGTAGTCGCCCTGTAGATACATATCGTTGTGCCCGGCTCCTTCCACCGCATTGAACTCCTTGGGGGCCTTAGCGGCGGCGAACAGCTTCTGGCCCATGTCGAGAGGGACGATGTCGTCATCGGCCCCGTGGAGCATCAAGAGCGGCGCGTCGATGCCCGAGATCCTTGCCTCGGAGTCGAAGCTGGTCTTGAGGAACGGCCCCACCGGCAGGAAGGCATAGTGGTGTCGGGCCATGTCGGGTATCGAGGTGAACGCCGACTCGAGCACGACGCCACGAACCGGATGGGCGTTCGCGAGCTCGACGGCAACGGCCGCACCGAGCGACTGGCCGAAGAGCACGACCTCGCCTCGGTGCACTCCGGCGCGCCTCCGGGTGACTTCCAGGGCCGCTCTAGCGTCGGCGTAGAGCCCGGCCTCCGAGGGTTTTCCCTCACTCCTCCCGTAGCCGCGGTAGTCGAACATGAAGACGCCGACGTCGAGCTCGTCGTGCAACAGCTTCAGCAACGCGACACGGTCGCTGAGGTTGCCCGCATTCCCGTGAAACCAAAGAAGGGTTGCGTCGTTGACTTGCCCCGGAACCCACCATCCGTTCAGGCGCACGCCGTCCTCGGCGTTGAAGTTCACGTCGACGAAGTCGAGTCGGGCGTCCGCCGGAGTGGCGGTCAGCCCGCGGGCCGGGAAGTAGATGAAACGACTCTCGCCGAACACGAGACCAGCGTAGAGGAGGCCCAGCAAGACGAGCAGGGCCAAGAGACCCTTAGTCCACTTCCCTCCCGGCACCGCTCAACCCTTCTCTCCCGCTCGCGAGTACTCGGACGGCGCGAACAACACGAGAACCGAGAAGTTCTCCGCTACGTTCACGAAGCGATGGTTCTCGTTCGCGGGCACGTAGACGACCGAGCCGGGGCCCACGTCCTCGCTGCCGTCGGTAGTCTCGAGCGTCGCCCTCCCCCGCCGGACCACGTAGATCTCATCCTCGGTGTGCGGGACCTGACCATCTGTTCCCCCAGCCGGGATCGAGTAGGTGCCGACGCTGAGGTCCGCCACCCGAAGATGCTCGATCCAGCTCACCTCCTCGGCTCCCGGGTCCGTGTAGCGCCCGGCGCCCTCGATGACCCTCACCCCGCTCCCCCATCCCGGCGGGTCTCTACGACGAGCTCGCCGACGCGCAGCCGAGCGACGTCCAGCTCGTCGATCTTCACGCTCTTGAGTTGCGCGGCCTCGAGCTGCAGCCGCTTTATGGCCAGCCGGCCGATGGCCATCACCCCCACCGCCACGGCACCGACGGCGAGCGCCCCGATGCTCGCCGCGGCCAGGGCCGTGCCCACCCGGGCGAGCCCGAGCTGAGCCTCAGCCGGTGCACTCCTGCGATCTCCCACCGCGAACCTCCCTCTGTCTGATGTAACCTTCCAACGCGTTTTGTCGGTTACGTAACCGTAGAGCCCCGGAGGTCCATCATGGCAATGAAGCAGGGTCCAGTCATTTTTCGGGATGGCCCTCGCGTGACCGCCCGCATCTGGCGTGGCGCGGTTCGGATCGCCGACGGAGACGAGTACGCCTCGTACATGAGAGACACCGGACTGGCCGAGTACAGAAGCACTCCCGGAAATCTGAGCGCGCTGATGCTGCGGCGCGACGTGGGCGACCGCACCGAGTTCGTGATGTTCACGACCTGGGAGTCGATGGACGCGATCAAGGCCTTCGCCGGCGACGACCCCGAGCGGGCGGTCTATTACCCTGAGGACGAGCGTTTCCTCGTCGAACGGGAACCGACAGTCGCCCACTACGAGGTCGCAGACTCCGACCGCTAGCCCGATCGCTTCAGTTTTCCGTGTCTCTTCGCGTACGTTTCCCCGCGCTTGAATATCGCCAGGCCCAGAGGCACCGATATCACACCGATGACAACGAGCGCCCACAGCTCGGCCCAGAGGTCCCCCACCGAGGCTCCCTCGAGGATGGCCTCTCGAATGCCCTCGAGAGCGTAGGTAGCCGGCGAGATGACCGCCATCGCCTGCATGAAGCCCGGCAGGATATCCACGCTGTAGTAGACGCCCGATACGACGAGCAACATGCCCTGGGCGATGAAACCCAGCTGCGTGCCTTTCTCTGGTGAGATCAGTGGGAGCACGGCCGTCATCATTCCGATCCCGATGAACGAGATCGACGCGACCGCGAGCACCACGAGTGCGCTCACGTAGTTCGCCTGTGGCATCTCGAGATCGAAGAACAACGCGATCGCGACGAAGAGCAGCCCGGCGCGCAACACTCCGTAGGCAACTGCGAACACGCCCATACCGCCGAGGTGAACGATGCGCGAGAGCGGCGCCATGAACGTGTACTCGATCGTTCCCTCCCAGCGTTCCCACGCTACGGTCTCGGTGAGAATCTCGAAGATGATTCCGAGGTAGGCCCAGATCACCGCACCGATGAGCAGGATGGTCGTCTGCCGGTTGACGTCGAGCGTCCCGCCCGATGCCTCGACGCCCTCCGCGATGAACACGATCGTGAGCGTGTTGGCGACCGTCCAGAGGAAGAAGGCCACCTCCCACCAGACGTACCGCTTGACCAGGTAGAGGTTGCGCTCGACGATTCCGCCGAGTCCGATGAGTTCGGCCCGCAGCAGGCCCGTGTTGGTCTTCATCAGTCGTCCTCCTCGGCTTCGGCCTCGTCTTCGAAGCTGCGGCCAGTCGCCACAAAGAATGCGTCTTCGAGTGTTTTCGCGTCGTAACGCGCCTTGAGTTGCGGCGCGGGCTCGAGCGCGAGCAGCCGTCCACGGTCGAGGATTCCGACACGCTCGGCGAGCGACTCGGCCTCGTTCAGATCGTGCGTGCAGAGGACGATGGTGGCGTCGTGAGCGGCTCGCATGGCTCGAATGAAGTCCTGCACCTCGAGTTTCGAGCGAGGGTCCAAGCCCGTGGTGGGCTCGTCCAGAAGCAGAAGCACGGGCGAGGTCAGCAGCGCTCGCGCCAGAGCGACCTTCTGCTGCATGCCGCGAGACAGTTCCTCCATAGGTTCGTTGCGCCTCTCGGCCGGGAATCCGACGCCCGTCAGGATCTCGGGGATCCGGTGGCGCGTCTCCCCCGCCGTCATGCCGTAGAAACGGGCGGCGTACCCGAGGTTCTCCATGGCCGACATCTTCTTGAAGAATGAGGCCTCCACCGAGACGCGGTTCACGAGGCGCCGTACCGCCTTCGGATTCCTTTCCACGTCGTGCCCGAAGATGATGGCCGAGCCGCCGTCGGGCAACAGCAACGTCGACAGGAGGCGGACGAGCGTCGACTTTCCTGAGCCGTTCTGACCCAGAATCGCGACACACTCGCCCCGTGCGACCTCGAAGGTCACGCCGTCGAGGGCGGACACGCGGCGCCGCTTGGGCTTGAGGAGATTCCCCTGCCGGCGAACGAACTCCTTTCGGAGCCCGGTAACGCTCACGGCCGGGATCGAGGAGCGCTCGGCGGGCTCGTTGAGACGTTCATGAGTAATCAGTTGAGACATGGGGACTGCTCCTTGAACAAAGGTCGCTCGCAGAAGAAAAGCGAAAAGAGAATACGGAGACGAAGCGCCCGCGAAGGGGCGCGCTCAGAGGCGGCAGGTCAGCCGAGGAACAACATCGATTTCTAAACTATCTGCGAAACGTCTGGTGCACAAGACCCGGCCCACAGATCCGGGCATTTTCACGGAACCACTTCAGGCCCACCACATGTCGGCCGGTTTCTCCCTAAAGAGCGCGTTTTGGAGGAGTCGCACGGCCTTCGACAGTCCTTCGTCGACCGAAGCCAGCGCGTCTTCGTGCTCGATGGACATCACGTAGTCGTAGCCCACGGCTCGGAGGACGCTGACGATGTCCCGCCAGGTCTTGGCTCCGTGTCCGTAGCCGACGGTTCGGAAGAGCCACGACCGCTCGAGCAGTCGGTCGTAGCCTTTGGTGTCGAGCACTCCGTTGACGGACACGTTCGCGGCGTCGATGGCCGTGTCCTTGGCATGCACGTGGAAGATGGCGTCGCCGAGCTCCTTGATCGCCTCGACCGGGTCGATTCCCTGCCAGAAGAGGTGACTCGGGTCGAAGTTGGCACCCAGCTCGTCCCCCGCGGCCGCTCTGAGCCTCAGCAGAGTTTCCGGGTTGTATACGACGAAGCCGGGGTGCATCTCGAAGCCAAACACGACCCCGTGCTCCCGCGCGAACCTCGCCTCCTCCGTCCAGTAAGGGATCACGCGCTCGTTCCATTGCCAGTCGAGGATCTCGAGAAAATCGGGGGGCCAGGCGCAGGTCACCCAGTTCGGGTGCTTGGCTCCGGCGTGGTCGCCGGGGCAACCCGAGAACCCGTTGACGACCCCGACCTCGAGCTCGGCCGCGAGCCGGGCGGTCTTGCGCCACACGTCGTGAGCCGAGCGGGCGACATCCTCGTTCGGGTGAAGTGGGTTTCCGTGACAACTGAGCGCGCTGACGATCATGCCCCTGCTCGTGACAGCCTTCTTGAGCGCCCGAGCCTTCGACGTGTCGGCCAGCAGCTCGTCCGGGTCGCAGTGAGCGTTTCCGGGGTAGTTGCCAGTACCGAACTCCACGGCCTCGACCCCGACCTCGGCAAGCTTGTCAAGAGTCGTCTCGACCGGCAGATCCTGGTACAGAACCGTCAGAACTCCTAGTTTCATGCCGGCTCCTCCTCGCGCTTCTCGTGGTGGGTGGGGTCCGCGGGATCCTTCACATCACACCAACGTCGCTCGATCGCAGACTGCTGCACGGCCTCGAGCACGGCCTGAACCTGAAGCCCTTCGTCGAAGCCGGGCTCGGGCCGCGTTCTCTCTCCGACGGCGGCCAGAAAGTCGTGCGCCTGGTGCGTGAACGTGTGCTCCCAACCAAGCATGTGACCGGGCGGCCACCACGCGGCAAGCCATGGATGAGACTCCTCGGTGACAAGAATCGTCCGAAAGCCGCGTCGGTCCTCCGGCGCGTCATGGTCGTAGACCTGGAGCTCGTTGAGTCTCTCGAGATCGAAGGCCAGACCGCCGGCGGCGCCGTCTATCTCAACGCGCATGGCGTTCTTTCGCCCGCTGGCCACCCGCGTCGCCTCGAAGTTGCCGGTGGCACCTGCGTTGAAACGAACCGCGAACACGGCGAGATCGTCGACCGTGACGGGCCCCTCACCACCACCGTCGGTCCTGGCTCTCTTGGTCACGAAGGTCTCGGTCAACCCCGACACGGTCGCGATGCGTTGGTCGAGAAGATGCTGAGTGATGTCGATGAGATGCGAGCCGATGTCACCGAGCGCGCCCGAACCCGCGTGCTCCGACTCGAAGCGCCACAACAAGGGAATCTCTTCGTCGGCCGCCCATTCCTGCAGGTACGCGGCTCGGACGTGTCTCACCTCGCCGATGGCCCCCTCGGCGATGATCCGGCGTGCGAGCTCGAGCGCCGGCACGCGCCGGTAGTTGAAGCCGACCATGCTGAACACGCCCGAGCGTTCCGCCCGTTCGGCGGCCTCCGCCATCGCTTGCGCCTCCGCAATCGTGTTCGCGAGAGGCTTCTCGCACAGGACGTGCTTGCCCGCCTCCAGTGCGGCCGTTGCCATGGCGGCATGCGCGTAGCTCGGGACGCAGATATCGATGACGTCGACGTCGGTCCTCTCGAGAAGTGAGCGCCAGTCCGTCGCAACCTCCGCCCAGCCCAACCGAGAAGCGGCCGATCGGGCAGCTGCTTCGTCGCGGCCCACCAGCGCCACCATCCGAGGCACGGGCGTACTCGGAAAGACGGATGCGACGTTGCGCCAAGCGTGGCTGTGAGCGCGGCCCATGAACTGATACCCCACTATGCCGATCCCTAGAGCTTCCAGCATCCGCTCGTTGTTACTCAAACCCTCAACCCCTTTTGCTCTCATTGGGAAGTCTCATGGACGCTTCCTCACTCCCATGGATCACGGAACGAAGAAACGCCAGACCGCGCGTCGCGATTTCGTCCTGCGTATCCGCCAGCGGCCGCCACACGGAGGCCGCGGTTGCGATCGCCTCGTTGGTGGACGTGAATGACTCGATGCAAACCGCGCCCGCATAGTCGATTCGACGAAGCGCTGCGGCCAGTCCGGTCCAGTCGATGTGGTCGTCTCCCGGCGCGCCGCGATCGTTGGAGCAGGCATGAAAATGGATCAGGTGTTCGCCCGCCGTCGCCACGGCCGAGGCAGGGTCGTGCTCCTCGATGTTCATGTGGAAGGTGTCGAGGAGGAGCCCGCAGGACGGCGAGTCCACGCCGTTGACCAGCTCGAGCGTCTGTTCGACGGTGTTGAACACCGATGTCTCGAACCGGTTGAGCGGCTCGATCGCGAGCTTGACACCCGAGGACTCCGCCCGGTCGACGACGGGCCCGAGCGCCTGCGCCAACCGGGCCAGCAGCTCGGGGCGCTCGTCGGGTTCGATGCGCCAGGTGCGGCCCACCGACGAGTACATCGGACCGCAAAGGACGGGGCTCCCCACCTCGGCGGCGATTTCGACAGCACTCGCAAGATAGTCCTGGGTCGTGGCCACGACCGCCCTGTCGTCGTGCAAGAGGTCGCGATCCGGCGACATCACGACGCACACGATGGCGCCGAGCCCCGTCTCGCTGATGGCGGATCGGGCGGCTCCGACACTCCAGTCCTCGAGCGTCTCCAGCGGCAACTCGATCGCGTCGAAACCCCACCCGGCCAGTCGCCGTGCGTGCCTCGTCAATGCCTCGTCATCGAGCGGCGAGCTCCATATCCATGTGCTCGCGCCGATCGCGTTCACCTGCATGACCTCTTTCGTACATCGCGGATTGCTACGCGGGGACGAGTGATTCGGGCACCCGCCCCCGCGTAAATTACTGCGGTCTGGCCGAGGCCACCCCGCGTAGATTCAATTGTGTGTCGTTTACTCCGACCAGCGCTCGGGGAAGCCGTCCATCTCCTGGCATCCACACAGCGCGTAGAACAGCGGCGGCATGTCCGGAGCCACGTACTCGCTCAGGGTGCTCTCGTCGATCTTGGGCTGCGGAAGCACCCACTCCTTGGGCACCTCTTCGCCGTTCAGAATCTGCGTCGCGGCGAGCACGGCCGTACGCCATTGGTAGGTCGGATAGGTGGGAGCGAGAGCGGTGAGACCGTCCTCTTCCCACTTGGTCAGGAAGTCGTTCTGGTCCTCACCGGTTATCGGCGGGACCTCCATACCGTTGTCCTCGAAGGCCTCGGCTGCGGCGACGGAAGTGGCACCGGCATCCATCCACACCCCGTCGATAGTTCCAAAGCGCTGGATGTAGTCGCTAACGATGGACTTCACTCTGGCGGCGTCGCCCTCCGTGAACTCGACGCCCACGACGTTGAGGTCGGAGTCGTCAAAGATCTCCTTACCGGCGCTCCAACGCGTCTCGAGCACGTCGACTCCGGGCAGGATGCGAAGCGCAAGGATGTTGCCGCCCGAGTCCACGTTGTTCACGAGGAACTCTGCAGCGTCCGCGCCGAACGCATAACCGCCGATCGGGTGGATGAAGGTGGTCGGGCAGTCGGTGTTGACGCCTCGATCGAAGACGATGACCGGCACGCTCTCACAGGCCTGCTCGACCGCCGGAGTGAGCGCCTCGGTCGTGTTGGGCGACACGATGAGAGCATCGCAGTCGCCGCGCGCCAGGTCCTGGATGTCGCTGATCTGCTTCTCGTCGTTTGCCTCTGCATCCACGACGGTGAACTCGCCGATGTCACTCTGCGCGTCGACCTCTGCGTTCATGGTCTCGAAACCGACAACTCGCCACGGGTTGTCGACCGCGGCGTTGCTGAAGCAGACGTTCCAAGGAGCATCCGTGGCGAACTCGCTCGTGTCGACCATCTCTGGCTCGATGGCCTGCAGCCACGGCTCGCCCTCGGGTCCCTCCGGCTCTATGTCGCGCTGCGCCAGCTCCCGCTCGAACTGCTCTTGATCGAAGAATTCGGAGTGCTCTCCGGTGCCTGAGCCCTCTCCTCCGGCATCTCCCCCATCACCGTTCGAGTCGTCAGATCCACCACACGCGGCGGCGATCAGCGACAACGCAACGAACAGGTACAACAGACCAGACTTACCGAATCTCATGTAACCCCCAGTTCTCGGTGTTCTCTCCTCTTCACAACTCCGATGTGTCTCGATGCCTCGCGCTGCTCGAGCCTCCTTTCTGACTACCTGGCCGCCCGCGACCTGAGTGCGGCCAGGGCCACCGCGGCGATGATGATCAGTCCCTGAATGGCGTCCCGGATCTCCTGTGGAAAGCCGTAGAGGTTCAGCAGTCGGAAGAGCGCGACGAGGCTGAGCGCCCCGGCCATGGCGCCTCCCATCGAGCCTCGCCCCCCTCCCAGCAGGGCCCCTCCAAGCACGACCGCCGAGATGGCTTGGAGCTCGAAACCCTCGCCCACCCGCGCGCTGACGTTCGTGAACCCCCCGTACAAGATGCCGGCCGCGACCGCGAACAGAGCGGAGAGGACGAAGGCGGTGGTCTTGACGCGTGCGACGTTGACTCCCGAAAGCTCCGACGCAACGGGATTCCCTCCGGTCGACATCATCCGGCGTCCGAAGTCGGTGAAGTGAAGGATGTAGATCGCCGCGGCGCCGAGAACGATGAGAACGATCACTGCGTAGGGCAACCGTCCGAGCACAGGAAAGTCCTCGATGGCGCCGCGACCGAAGATCCGGAAGTTGTCGGGAAGCGCCCCGCGTGGCGCTCCACCCGTCCAGAAGTTCACCGCTCCGTCCAGGATGAGCAGCATGCCGAGTGTCGTGATGAAGGAGGGCACCCGCAACCGCGTCGTCACGAAGCCGTTTGTCAAACCGACCAGCAGACCGATTCCGAAGAGCAGGACGAACACCGAGTAGGTCTTCGCCGGATCGCCGTCGATGAGGCGAGCGGCTGTAACCACCGTCACCGTCATTAACGAACCCACCGACAGGTCGAACTCACCCGACACGATTACGAACAGCTGGCCACAGGCGAGAAGCACGAGTGGTGCGGCCTGCAGGAGAAACGCAAGGAACACCGGCGGCTCGAGAAAGACCGGTGTTCGCTGGGCTATGAGTGCGACCAGAATGATCAGCAGCACGAAAACGGGGGCCGTCGACTTGACGGTTTTCAGTGCCCGCGTCGCGGGTGAGCCCTTGACTACGGGTTCGTCGGACACGCTTCGCTCCGGCGCTGTGGGGGTCGCGGTCATCGACCGGCTCGCTTCCGCTGAACGGCGTAGATGGCGATCGCGGCGATGAGGACGACTCCTCGGAGGACGTCCTTGAGGAACGTGTTCACGCCGAGTTGATTGAAGATGTTGTCGAGAATGGCGAGGAGGAAAACGCCGGAGATCGTCCCCCCCACCCCTCCTCTGCCTCCCGCGAGCGCGGTCCCGCCCAAGACCACCGCGGCGATCGACTGGAGGTCGTAGGCGCCGTCCGGACCCACCCACGGTGCCCCGGCGCGCAGGCGACTCACGATGAACAACCCCGTCATGACCGCCGTGAGGCTGCAGAAGATGTGTGCCCGGATGATGACCCAATCGGCGCGCACGCCGGATAGCAGGGCTGTGTCGAAGTCCCCACCGACCGCGAAGAGATGGTGGCCGTAACGGGTGCGGTTGAGCATGTACCAGACCGCTCCACCAAGAGCGGCGAGAAGCAGCACGGCCCAAGGAAGAGGTCCGATCCGTCCGTAGCCGAGCACCTGGTATTCCTCGGGGACCGCGCCGGAGAAGTTGTCGAAGCTGGCCGTAAGGAGTCCCTTCAGAATCAGCGCCATGCCCAGCGTTGCGATGAACGCGTTGACCCTCAGCTTGGTAATGACCAGGCCGTTGACCAGCCCCACCAGCGCGCCGACCGCGAGGACGACGACCACGCCCAGAGTGATTCGACTCGGATCGCCGTCCATGATCACGGAGGAAAGCACGGCCGTGACGCTGACGAGGTAAGCGACCGAGAGATCGAGGGACCCCGCAAGAATCACCAACGTTTGGCCGATGGCGACGATCCCCAACGCCACCGACCGAATCAACATGCTCCGGATGTTGTCGATGGTCATGAAATCGCCGCCGGTCGCGGCCACCAGGGCCCATGCTCCGAAGAAGGTGACGAGGAGAACGGCGGTGATGGGTCCTCCGCTCGTTCCCGAAACGAACGAGGAATAGCGTTGTTTGACGTTGAGCTGTTGGGGCAGCGTGCGCTGGGCCATCAGCTCGCCTCTTGCTCGGCGTCGGTAGCAGCAAGCAGCAGGATTTCCTGTTCGGAGCTACCCGCCGGGAGCTCGCCAGCCACGGTGCCACCGCGCATCACGACGATGCGGTCGCTCATTCCGATGACCTCTGAAAGCTCCGAGGAGATCATCAGGACGCCCACCCCACGGTTGGCGAGCTCGCGCATGAGCTCGTGGATACCGGCTTTGGCCCCCACGTCGATGCCGCGTGTCGGTTCATCGAAGATCAACACGTCGGGCCGGGTCGCCAGCCATTTCGCGAGCACCACCTTCTGCTGGTTGCCCCCGCTCAGATAGCGCACCTCCTGCTCGAGGCTTGCGGCGCGCACATCGACCTGCTTCGAGAGGTCGGCGACCGACACGGGCCCCTTGCTGTTCACCGCTCGCCGCCTTGAGGGCCGGAGAGCACGCAGCGCAAGGAGAGCGTTGTTTCGCACCGAATGCGGTAGCACGAGTCCCTCGTTCTTGCGGTCCTCTGTGAGAAAGCCCATATGCAGGGACATCGCGTCACGCGGCGACCTCACCCTTGTAAGCGACCCGTCGATCTCGACGGTTCCCCGCTCGAAGGGGACGGCTCCGAACAACGAGCGCGCCAGTTCCGTGCGGCCGGAACCCTGAAGCCCTGCCAAACCGACGATTTCGCCCGCGCGTACCTCGAGGTTGACGTCGTGGAGCATGCCGGCGCTGCCGTCGGTAACTCGTAGCTTGACGTCGCCCACCGCCTCGGGCGCCGCTCGGTCGGGGAAGTAGTGGTCTAGCTCCCGCCCCACCATCATTCGGACGAGGTCGCGGGTAGTGACGTCCGACGGCGCCACGGTGTCGATCCTGAGCCCGTCCTTCAAGACGGTTATCCGGTCGGCGATCGTGAAGACCTCTTTGAGCCGGTGCGAGATGTAGAGGACGCCGATACCGCGTTGCTGGAGGAGCCGAACCCTGTCGAGCAGTGATTCGACCTCATGCGGAGACAGGGCCGCCGTCGGTTCGTCCATTACCAGGATGCGTGGGTCGAGCGACAGGGCCTTCGCGATCTCGACGATCTGCTGCTGGGCGACCGAGAGAGTTCCCACTACCTCCCGGGGCGAGGTGCCCTCCACGCCGAGAGAAGACAGAAGTTCCCTGGTTCCACTCTCCATTGCTCGTCGATCGACCCTGAGATTCTGTGACGGCTCGCGACCGAGGAAGATGTTCTGGGCGACGGTGCGCTCCGGAAGAAGTGTGAACTCCTGAAAGATGATGCCGATGCCGCGCTGTTGCGCCTCGCGCACGCTGTGGAAGGCCACGGCCTCGCCGTCGACACTCATCTCTCCATCGCCCGGCCGGTACGCGCCCGCGACGATCTTCATCAATGTCGATTTTCCCGCTCCGTTCTCGCCCACGACGGCATGAACCTCTCCGGGTTGCAGATCGAGATCGACCTCACGAAGTACCTCGACACCGAAAAAGCTCTTCGAGATCCCTCGCAGCTCGAGAAGAGGCTTGGCGCGTGGGGTCTCGTCGCTCAAGCCTCGGCCCCCACTACCGCTCCACTCATCCCACCGAGGATGTCGACGCTCGAAAGAATCCTCTCGATGACCATGACCCCCGCTCCGGTGACACCAGCGCGGTCACCTAGACCGCTACGAACGATGCGGAGGTGACGCGTTGCAAGCGGGAGTGAGCGTTGGTAGACGACTTCGCGAACGCCCGCGAGCAACTGCTCGTGCGCATGCGCGATGTCGCCGCCCATGACGATCACGGCGGGGTTGAAGAAGTTGACCGCCGCAGCCAGAACGCCACCGAGCTGGCGGCCCGCGGTCCGCACCAATCGGACGGCGTCGGTGTTGCCGGTACGAACCAGTTTGACGACGTCGCGACTCGTGTGCGCGTCGTACCCCAGAGCCCTCAGCTGGCGCGCGATCGCCGCACCACCTGCAACCGCCTCGACACAGCCCACGTTGCCGCAGCGGCAGAGGGCATCGACCGCATCGGTGACCTGGATGTGCCCGAGGTCTCCCGCTGCTCCCTGTGATCCTCTGTGAATCATCCCACCGGCAACGATGCCGCAGCCGATGCCGGTCCCCACCTTGATGAAAAGAAGATCGGGATCGTCGCGATGCTGCGCCCACCACTCGCCGAGCGCCATGATGTTTACGTCGTTATCGACCAGCACGGGAGCTTTGAAGTGCCTACGCACGCGTTCGGGAATCGAGACATCGTCCCAACCCGGCATGATGGGCGGCGAAACGGGACGACCGGAGGCGAACTCGACGGGGCCGGGCACTCCTAGACCCACGCCGCGCACATCGGCAGCGTCGCGACCGGCGAGCTTTAGGAGCTCGTGACAGCGGTGCATCACGTGCTCGAGCACCTCGTCGGGACCGCGAGCGATATCGAGGTCGTCGGCGACCTCCGCGAGGGTCGTGTTGTTGAGATCGACCACCGCGAGACGACAATGAGTCGCCCCCAGGTCCGCGGCCAGGATCACGCCCGCGCTCTCGTTGAACGCGAGGACCGTAGGAGGGCGACCACCGGTCGACCGACCCTTCTTGGCCTCGTAAACCAACCCTCCCGCGATGAGGGAGTCGATCCGCTGGCCGATGGTCGAACGCGCGAGCCCGGTCAGGGCTGCGAGGTCGGCGCGCGTGGTGGCCCTGCCATCCCGGATGAGACGAAGGACCTCCCCCGTCGTGACCGTTGCCGAGGCTCGCGGGCCTCCCAGACCATCCCCCATGTTTCGTAGTCAACACGGCAGACTTTGTTTCGTCAAGAACATAAGTGGCGCTACTTAGGCTCCGGTGTCGAGCTATGTTCCCCCCCGGCGTTCCTACCGGCGCGGGTCGTGGAATGCTTCGGGGGATGCCGCCCAGGGGGAGATTGTCATGCCGAATCTGACTCGAGCGAACGCGAGGCATCTGGTTTCGCTCGCGCGCCTCGGCCGCAATCCCGCTGCAACCGTTTACGACAGCCTGGGCGGAGACTTCTTCCTCTCCCCCGCTCCCGGGTGGCTGAACCTCGGTCTCTGGGAGGGCCGAGGGGACGCGTCTGAGGCCCCCGATGCCGTCGTGCGACTGGCATCGGTTCTGGCGGCCGAGCTTCCGGCCGGCCGCGACATCGTGGACGTCGCCAACGGCCTGGGGGCCCAGGATCTCGTGATCCGCTCCGTCGCCCGACCGCGCAATCTGATCGCGCTGAACGTTACAGAGACACAACTTCGCTCGGGCAGGGCGCGGCTGGAGGAGGCATCCGCAACTCCGCTCGTCGCGGATGCGACCGCGCTTCCACTGGCCGACGACAGCGCGGACGGGATCATCAGCATCGAAGCCGCCTTTCACTTTCCGTCTCGTCACGGCTTCTTCGCAGAGGCGCGCCGCGTTCTGAGACCTGGAGGCGTGCTGACGATGTCGGACGTGTCCGCCGAGCGGACCCGTACGCTCTCTCCCCGGGAGGCTGTGGCGGGGCTGACGAATCTCCGTGTGTGGGGTATCCGGCGGCGCTCACTGATGACCTCCGTTCAGATCGAACACGCTCTCATCGCTGCCGGCTTCGTCGGCGTTCGTGTGCGTGACGTCAGCCACCGTGTGTTTCCTCCGGCCATCCGCTTCTTCAGTCAGAGACTGCGAACAGTCCGCGATGGGCCGCTCGCCTATCGCTGGGGATCGGGACTCCTTCTCCGCCAGTGGGAGCTGCTCGCGGCGCGCGACGTGATGAGATATCTGCTCGTGAGAGCCGAGGTACCCGGTTGAGGGGGCCGGCGGACGGGGGGCCTGGTCTCCCCCATCCGCCGGTCTGGGCAGTGGGCGTGGGCACGACCACTGGTTGGGGGACCACCCAAATGTCGATCGATGGGGATCCCCAAATACCTCGAAAATAGTCATATCGGACTAATCCGCCCAGCACAAGGCCCAGCTTGCATCGACCGGCAACCATGTGGCCCCGCGCGATCAGTGCTGGTGGCCCCTGAAGTCGTCCAGTTGCTCCTGGATTTTCGGGGTCATCTGGCCGTTGGCATCGCGCACCAGGAAGAGCCCGGACATACCGAGGTCCGAGTGGTTCTGGACGTGGCAGTGATACATCCATGCCCCGGGCCCAACGCGTTCTCCGGCGATGACCTGGAACCCGAAGGAGTCCGCGGGTCCGGTCGTCTTGTTGTCGATGATTCGAGACGGATCGTCGAGCGAGCTGAGAGAGCCCGACCGGGTGTCAGCCCAGCGATGGCCGTGAAGATGGAACGAGTGGAACTCGTCGCCGTGCGTAATGACGACGAACTCAGCGCGTTGTCCGAGATTCGCCTCGCACAACGGGGTGTTGGGAGCGCGCCTGAAGGCGAAGGTCGTGCCGATCATGACCAACACGCAAGGCTCCACGTCGGGCACCGGGTCGTCGGGGGCGCGAACGATGAGTGCAGCGAACAGCCCCGCGTAGATCCCGCTGGTCCCGTGCTCGCCCAGGCGGCAGTGGTCGTGGTAGTGCCAATAACCAGCCGATCCGGGTTCGACCGAGCCGTCCTCTCGCAGCGATTCGGTGTGCGCTTGCCACACGTAGGTCCTGTTCTTACCCGGCCCGATGCAGCTGCGCGACAAACGAGTTCCGTCGCTGGCGGTGGTGTAGTCGACACCGTGCGCGTGTAGAGACGCCTTCTCGTTCGAGCGATTCTTGAGAGTGACCGCAATGCACTCCCCCTCGGTCATCTCTATCGTCGGACCGGGGACCGTGGCCTCCCCCCTCGCCAATCCGTATCCGATCCGGCTGCGGTTGATCCGTTCGGCGAAGACCGTGATCTCTCTGTCCACCGACCCGACATCACATGCTTGCTCGGCGGGCTGATTGTCGGTCTGGCCGATGGTCGGCAGAGACCATACGACTGCGCCCGCTATCAAAGCCATAAGCAGTGTCAATACCGGGATCCACAAACCGACAAGTGGCCGCAACTTCACGCGAGTTCTCTCCTTAGTCCTGTTGCCCAGGTTCTGTCGTCTTGCACACGTTCCCCGACCGCCTTACCCAGAGCCCTCAGAAGAGCTTGCTCGCGGACGATGCCGGTGTTCGAGCGTCAATAAAACCAAGCCTGGCGAGTTAACGCCACCACCCCGAGCATTGCGATTGCCGCGAATACCAGCAAAACCGTCTCGTGCCGCCTTGAATCTCGTCCCGTCCACCCGGCCAGGAACAACACGATGGGAAACATCGATAGCAACATCCGAGGAACGCTCAGATAGATGCTGCTGGTCGCGAGGGATGCGAGGAAGACCCCCATGAATCCCGCGTAGCCCCACTCGCGCTTGATCAGCGCCCACACGACCGCCAGCGTCCCGAGGATCATCGCAGCGATCTCGACACGCCACCCGATGACGAAGTTGGTGAGGGCTCCCTCACCGGCGTCGACTCGCGTTACGTCCCACGTCGCGCGCAGAGCCTCGAGAGGTCCCGACAAAACGCGACCCCAACCCAGTCGCTGGTCCGTAAAGAAGTACAGCGGATCTCCCTTCACCTGCCAAAGGTACGCACCGAACGCGGCCAGTGGCAGCAGCGCTACGACCTCGGCCGCGAGGGCCCTGCGAAGAGTGGTCCCACTGAAGTCTCGTCGTCGTACGAACTCCAGCAGCAGACCAACGAGAAGGAAGGCTCCTGCGGCTCGGGTGCCCATCGCGATGGCCGCGAACGTCCCCGACACGAGCCATCGCCCGCGCCGAGCGTAGTAGAACGCTGGAATGGCTCCGGCGAGGAAGAGGGACTCGCTGTAGGGGGCAACCAGAAAAACCGCTGTGGGAAAGAACAGCAGGTAGAGCGAAGCCCTCCGGCCCGCATCATGGCCGCCCAGCTCTTCCTCGGCCAACCGGTAGAGGAAGGCAACGGCGACTACGCTTGCGACGGCGGAGAGAAGCATTGCCGCGAGAGCGGGGCTTAAGCCCGTAGCCGACAGAGCTCGAACAAGCAGGGGCCACAGAGGAAAAAAGGCGGTCGCGTGCGGGTCGGTACGCGGATCCGTGTAACCGAATTCGGCGACCTCGAGAAAATGCCGAGCGTCCCAGCGCGTCCACATATCGAGAACACCGATATCGGATGAGCCATCCGTAGACGCTAGAAACGAAGCTGCGAGGTACGCAACTCCGAGATAGATCGCGCGCGTGAAGGCGACCAGCTTGAGCGCCTCGAACCACGCGTTGGGTCCTGAGGGGGCCCCCCAGATCACGACCCGAGGGCTCTGGCGGTTAGTCCGCAGGGGGTCGACGGCCTCTGTCGGGCACGCGCTCTAGTCCGGCGTCCAACGGACCGTGAGCCGGCGGGCGGCGCGCGCCTCGTCGGGTCGCCGAACCGGAGTCGTCACCGGCGCGTCGTGCAGCAACTCGGGATTCTCCTTGGCCTCCTTGGCGATCTGGTTCAAGGCATCGGCGAGACCGTCGATCGTCTCCTTCGACTCGGTCTCGGTCGGCTCGACCATCAGGGCCTCCTCGACCACGAGCGGGAAGTACACGGTCGGAGGGTGATAGCCGAAATCGATGAGGCGCTTCGCTACATCCATGGCTCGGACGCCGTGCTGCTTCAGTGGCTTCGCGCTCGCGACGAACTCGTGCATGCAGATTCCGGGATACTTGGTGGGGAACGCGTCCGCGATGAGAGCGCGCAGATAGTTCGCGTTGAGCACCGCTCGTTCCGCGACTCTGCGAAGCCCCTGCGGTCCCAACGACCGGAGATACACGTATGCGCGCACGTTGATGCCAAAGTTGCCGTGGAAGCTGTGGATGCGGCCGATGGAATCGGGCCGGTCGTGGTTCCACCCCCACCTCTCTGCGCCCTTGTCGTAGACGAGCACCGGAGCGGGAAGGAAGCGCGCCAGACGCTCGCTCACGGCAAGGGGGCCCGAGCCCGGTCCCCCACCACCATGCGGTGTGGCGAAGGTCTTGTGGAGATTCAAGTGCACGATGTCGAAACCCATGTCGCCCGGGCGAACAACGCCCACGATCGAGTTGAAGTTGGCCCCATCGTAGTAAAGCAGCCCGCCGACCTCGTGTACCGCCGTGGCGATTCGCACGATGTCGCGCTCGAAGAGGCCGAGGGTGTTGGGGTTCGTGAGCATGAGACCAGCGACGTTTTCGTCGAGCACGTCGAGCAGCGCGTCGACGTCAACGAGGCCGCGCTCGTCCGAACGAACCTCGACGGCCTCGTAGCCGGCAAGCGAAACGCTTGCGGGATTGGTTCCATGAGCGGAGTCGGGGATGATGACCCGCCTTCTCGCATCGCCGTTCGCCTCGTGGAACGCCCGCATGATCAGAAGTCCCGTCAGTTCGCCCTGCGCTCCGGCGGCGGGCTGCATCGTGATCGCATCCATGCCGGTCGCCTCGCAAAGCGCTTCCTGCAGTGTCCCGAGCAACTCGAGTGCACCCTGAACCTGGTCGTCGGGGGCCAGTGGATGCAGGCCCGCGAACCCCGGCATGGCGGCCGCTTCCTCGGCGACCTTCGGGTTGTACTTCATCGAGCAAGATCCGAGAGGGTAGGCACCGACGTCGATTGCCCAGTTGCGCTGGCTCAGGCGGGTGTAGTGGCGCACCAGGTCGCGTTCGCTGACCTCCGGTAGCGCCGGAGCCTTCGCCCTCCGAAACCTCTCGGGCACCAGTTCGTCGAGCTCGGGGGCATCGACCTTCGCCTCCGGCAACGACCAGGCCCGCCTGCCCTTGCGGGACAGCTCGAACACGAGCGGAAATCCAGTGCCGTCGTTGCGAGTGCCGGCCGACCGTTCTAGCGATCCCTGCGTCTTAGTCATCCCGCAAGCTCCTTCTCGAGCGCCTGGGCGAGACCGACGATGTCCTCCTCGGTCCGCCGCTCGGTGACCGCCACCAGTAGGCAGTCGCCGAGCTCCGGCCACCACCGCCCCAGACTCGGACCGGCTAGGTAGCCCCGTTCGGCGATCGACCGCTCGAGCTCGCGCGCGTCGCCGGGTGTCCGCAAAACGATCTCCTTGAAGTGAGGCCCCTCGAAGGCGACCTCGCAGCCCGGGATCTCGGACAGGCGCTCGGCGGCGAAGGCGGTCCGGCGCATGCACACCTCGCCCAGTCGCTGCAACCCCTGGGGGCCCAGCCAGCCGAGATAGACCGACGCAAAGATGGCCATCAGCGTCTGGTTGGTGCACACGTTCGATGTGGCTTTCGCTCGCCGGATGTGCTGCTCTCTCGCCTGGAGGGTGAGGACGTAGGCACGCCGGTCGTCCGCATCGACCGTCTCGCCGGCGATGCGTCCGGGAACCTGGCGCACGTGATCGAGATGGGTGGCGAACAGCCCGACGTACGGTCCGCCGTAGGACTTGGGGTTTCCAAGGGACTGACCCTCGCCCACGGCGACGTCCGCGCCCAGGGCCCCCGGAGACGCCAGGACTCCCATCGCGGTCGGGTCGGTCACTGCGATCGACAGCGCGCCGGCGTCATGAGCCACCGACGACGCCGCCCCGAGATCCTCGAGGCGACCGAAGAAGTTCGGGTAGGCGCACGCGACCGCCGCGGCTCCGGTTGCATCCACCTTCGACCAGTCGACCACACCGTCGGCGCCGAAGGGCACGACGTCAACGTCTAGGTCTAAACCTGAGGTATAGGTTCGGAGCACCTGGACGTAGTGAGGATGCACGGTCGCCCCCACCAGCACCCTCGAGCGCTTGGTCGTCCTCATGGACAGCGTCACCGCCTCCACGAGGGCGTTGGCCCCGTCGTAGAGCGACGCGTTGGCCACCTCCATCCCGTAGAGCTCGCACACCAGGGTCTGGAACTCGTAGATCGCCTGGAGCACCCCTTGACTGAGCTCCGGCTGATAGGGCGTATAGGAGGTCGCGAACTCCGCCCGGCCGGCGAGTGCTTTTACCACCGGGGGCAGGTGGTGGTCGTAGCTTCCTCCCCCCGCGAAGCAGACCAACTCGGCGGGACCCAGCGAGCGCCCGGCCAACCGCGCCATGTGATCGAGGAGCTCGACCTCATCGAGGGCCGGCGGCACGTCGAGCGTGCGGGTCAGTTGCAGAGAGGGGTCGATCGCTTCGAAGAGGTCGCGCAGAGAGTCGAGTCCGACGGTGTCCAGCATCGTCCGGTCGTCGTCGTGAGTATGCGGCGCGAAGTCCAAACGGATAGCCCCCAGTAGATTTGTCGACTTCTCTACCTGTTGATGTGTTGCTTTGTCGTCGATCAGGCCCTCTTGACGAAAGGCGGCTTAACGATATCGCCCTCGATCCGGCGACCGCGCGCCTCGATGGCGACACTCTGCCCGATCTCCGGAGTTAGCTCGCGCGGCCCCAGGGCGAGCCCGATGCCGGTGCCGAGGGTCGGCGAGAAGTTGCCGCTGGTGAGCTCGCCGATCCTCTCCTCGCCGGCGAACACGGGGCAGCCCTGGCGCGGCACTCCCCTGGCGGTGCACACGACGCCGAACAACCTTCTCGTCGCGCCGATCTCTTTCACCGCGCTGAGTGCCTCTTTCCCGCGAAAGTCGGGTCCCCACTTCACCGCCCATCCGAGCGACGCCTCCAGCGGGTTGACGTCACGGGTCAACTCGTGCCCGTAGAGGGCGTAGCCCATCTCGAGACGCAGGGTGTCGCGGGCACCAAGTCCGACGGGCGTGGCTCCCGCATCGAGAATCCTCTCGAAGGCCCGTTCGGCCACCGTGGCGGGCGCGTACAGCTCGAAGCCCCGTTCGCCGGTGTAGCCGGTCCGGGCGACCATCCCCTCGGCCCCGAGAACGTCGAGGGTCGAGAAGCGGTGGAGCTTGAGGTCCGTCGCCCCGCTCCCCGAGAACGCCTCGTCGAACACCTCGAAGGAATCGGGGCCCTGAATGGCCAGGATGGTCCAGCGATCCCACTCGTCGACGACCTCGGTGCCGGAGACTTCGATCATCTCGGCAACCGCTCTTACGTTCGCGGCGTTCGGCACCACCAACCACTCGTGCTCCGCCACTCGGTAGATGAAGATGTCGTCGACGGTCCCGGCGTCTTCCGTCAACACGAGCGCGTAACTCGCCTGCCCCGCCGCGAGACTCTCTATGTCCGCCGTCACGGCATGCTGCAGCGCGGCGGTGCCCGCAGCGGAGGTAACTCGCAACTTCCCGAGGTGACTGACGTCGAATACCCCCACCCTCTCTCTCACCGCATTGTGCTCGGCGACTACGCCCGAGTACTGAAGGGGCATGTCCCAGCCGCCGAACTCCACGATTCGGGCTCCCAAGCGCTTGTGCGCGTCGAGAAGATGCGTCTTACGCTCCCCAGCCATCGCGCTCAGCCCGCCAATGCGGAACCGAACGAGCGTCGCTCGGCCGAGAGATCGAAGTCGAGTTTCCCGTCCAGCTTCTCGAGCGACGACCCCTGAGAGGGCTCCTCTAATCCGTACTTGATCAGCAGGTTCAGGTAGTCGCGCTGGTACAGGATCCGGCAGCGGACATCCGGATAAAGCGAGGTCAGTCGTCTCACTTTCCGGTTCTTTTTGGTCACGAGCTTCTGGTTGAGGGTGGTGATCTCAATGTAGAGGTCGAACTCCGGGAGGTAGAAGTCCGGGGAGAAGCGTTGTGTCGGGTTGCCCTGCCGGTCCCATTCGATGTCGAAGGTCGTCGGTTCGTAACGCCACTCGATCATGTAGAAGTCCAGCAGGGTCGCGAACTGCCGCTCACTATTGTGAGCGAAACGAGCCTGCTCGTGGGGAAGGAGCGAAGAAGGGTCGGCGTCGACCGGCGCCCGTTCCTCTGGGATGTCTAGCCCTCCTTGGCTCGCAGCTCTTCCTCGTGCCCGGGAGAACCGTATGTCACGTCATCTGCGGCGGGTCGGAGTTCGGCCAAAGTTCCATCGAGCTGCTCTTTGACCTTCTCGACCGAAACGAGTGATCCGAGCACCCCCTGCCCCGAGCGCAAAAGGTCCAGGACCTCGGCGTCCGAAGTGCACGCATAGACACGATCCCCGTCGGTCGCGATGGTCACCTTGGACCAGTCACCTTCGATGTTCTCGCGCACGTACTCGATGGATTGACGAACCTTCTGGAGGCTTGCACCCGCGTCGATTAGTTCTTTGATGACCTTGAGCTGCAGCAGGTCGTTGAAGCTGTAGACGCGTTGGGTACCGGATCCCTCGGCCGACTTGATGGACGGAGCGACAAGACCGGTCCGGGTCCAGTAGTCGAGTTGGCGATAGGTGATGTCGACGATCTTGGTTGCCTGCGGGCCCCCGTACCCCATCTCTTCCATTGTTGCCTCCCCGGACGACTAGTGGCGATCTCATTGAAGTACAAAGCGAACTACAGGCACGGTGAAGTACAAGTTGGTAGTTACGTGTCTGGAACCGTACGCTCCCGCGCGCGCCATGTCAACGACAACCTTCATTGCTGACTGAAGAGTTCGGACAAGCATCAACGTCAGGGCGCGCGTTAGAAACCGAAGTCGTGGAGCGGGTGGTGGCAAGTGCCTAGGTATCGCTCGCGAAGTCCTCGGGCTGCACCTGGTCGAGGAACTCCCTGAACTTCTCGACCTCGCTCTCCTCTTCGTCCTTGAGCTCGATACCCGCCTGCTCGAGGACCTCTTCGGAGGCGAAGATAGGGGCGTTGATTCTCACCGCCAGCGCGATGGCGTCACTCGGCCGAGACGACACCTCGGAGTTCCCGCCGTTCGCGGCCATCCTGATCGTGGCAAAGAAGGTCTGCTCCACGAGGTCGTTTATGACGATCCGCTCGACCGCCGTGTTGGTGGTGTTGAGGATGTCACGCAACAGGTCGTGGGTCATGGGCCGTGGAGTCTGGATTCCCTGGAGGGCGAAGGCAATTGCCGTCGCTTCGACCGCACCTATCCAGATGGGCAGGTAGCGCTCTCCGTCGACCTCCTTCAACAGCACGATCGGTTGGTTCGACGGAAGCTCGACTCGCACGCCGACGAGCGATAGCTCGATCATGCGTCCGAAACTAACACCGTCACCCGTTTTTCAAACCGAAGAGCTGAGGCACCATGAGGCGTGGATCGTTGGCAAGCCGGGCAAGGTCTCTCACGGCCAGAATGTCCGCCGCGTTGCGGTAGAGCCCCTGAAAGTCCAGCCCATACCCCACGACGAAGACATCGGGAATCTCGAACGCCCCGAACTCGAGTGGGACGGGAATGATCCTTCGAGCGGTCTTGTCCAGGAGCGTTACGGCTCGTAGCGACGTCGGCTCGCGCTGTGTCAAAGTTTTTCGCAGGTAGTTCAGAGAAAGCCCCGTGTCCACGATGTCTTCCACGATCACGACATCTCGACCCCGAATGTCCTCGTCGAGATCCTTGACGATACGTACGACCCCGGACTGCGAGTACGAAGAGATGGACATGAAGTCGACGACGACGTCGATATTCATGGCTCTGATGAGGTCGGCGAGAAAAATAGCCGAGCCCTTCAGGACTCCCACCAGCACCGGTGGTTGCCCATCGCCGAAGAGCTCTCCTAGCTCTGCCCCAAGTTCGTCGATGCGTCGAGCGATCGAGGTGCGATCGATCAGAAGCTCGGCGGGGAGGTTCGAGGCGAAGCGGCCTTCGATCACCGCGTCAGTTGCCCATCCACTGTCCCCATGAAAGGACGGTAGCAAGTCCCTCGGCCGCCCACGAGGGCTGAGGCTCCTCGACGCGCGAGCGCGTCATCGCGGGTACCCGATCGACGACGCGCTCGCCGGATGTCACGATGACCGATCCAACGACTTCACGGGGAGTCAGCGGAAGGTCGTAGGACGGCGCCGGTTCGAAGGACACCTCGATGGTGTCGGGCGGAGCGAGGCCGCGCACGGTCCGAGACGCGTGGGCCCGGACCGAGCCGGCGGGATCGAGAACGACCGTGCCCACCTCCGCTCCGCGCTGCAGCAGCACGGACCGCCGGAGCCTGGCGAAACCGTAGTCCAGCAGGGCGCTGGAGTCTGCGAAGGCGTCGGCCGAGCGCAGCACGACTCCGATGAGCCGGCGCTCGCCGCGCACGGCCGAGGACACGAGAGCGTTCCCCGCCCCGAGCGTGTAGCCGGTCTTGACCCCGATGGACCCCCTGTAACTCTCAAGTAGAAGATTACTGTTTTCGATGGTGACGGCTCCTTCGGGTCCCTCGATGGTCGCCTCCGGGCGGGCCACCATCCGTCGCAGCGGGGGCTCCTCCAGCAGCTCCTCGGCGACGACGGCCAGGTCGGCGGCCGAGGAATAGTGACCCTCGACGTCGAGTCCGTGTGGTGTGACGAAGGCCGTGTGGTCGAGCCCGAGCCGGCGCGCCTGGTCGTTCATAGTCTCGACGAAGGCGTCTTCGGACTCCGAGACGTGCTCCGCCAGCGCGGAGGCGGCGTCGTTGGAGGACGACAGGAGCAACGCGGCCAGGAGCGCGTCGACCGACCACACCTCTCCTTGGTTCAAGTCGAACACGCCTCCGCCGGCGTTCGCAGCGTTGGCCGACACCCGGACCTCCTCCCCCATCACTCCAGCTCTTACCGTCAGCAACGCCGTCATCATCTTGGTGGTGCTCGCGTTGGGCAGCTCGGCGTCGGCGTTGCGCCGAAACAGGGTTTTTCCGTTATCCGAGATCACCACACAGGCCTCACACCCGACCGAGGGTTGCCGTGGTGGCCGCCGCCTCTCGCCCTCTCTCGTCTGCATGCTCACCAGAGCCGAGCTGGGGGCGCTCGAAGGTGACACGGGCGACTCGAGGGCGAGCGCCACCAGCAGGATTGCAATAGATAAGCGACTTATCGACAAATCGATATACCTACTTGGACAGAAGTGATCTAGAAGAGCTGCTTCATGCTCGTTCTGAGCATGGCATCTCTGATCTGCTGCGACAGCCCGATGAGATCCTGGGACGACTGGGCCGCCTTCATCTGGCTCGAGGGATCCTTCCTGCGGGCCATCGGCGCCACGATCTGCTCGAAGAACGAAGCCTCGCGATCCGCCCACTGGCGATACATGCGCAGGTGGCGTGGCTCGAGCCCATAGTCGAGCAGCCGGCGGGCGGCCTTCGCCACCGCAAGATCGTTGCCATCGTAGAAATCGCCGGCCGCGATGAGCCCGAAGTCCTCGAGTCCCTGCAACTCGTCGTCTGAGAGGCCGGAGGCCTCCGACAGGCCGGTGCGGTCGAGTTGGACGTCGGTGTTGATCCGGGGAGGGGCCTTCTTGGCAGAGCCGTTGGCCTTAACGGGCACCGAGGTCCCCGACCCGTCCCCCGCCGACTCAATCGCCGGGATGGACCCGCTCGCGTCGGCCTCGGCGAGTCGCTCTCGGATGACCCTCAGCGGCAGGAACTGCTCCTTTTGCAGCGACAGGATATAGCGGAGACGGGCGACGTCCGGATCGTAGAACTTGCGGTATCCAGATCCCGTCCGTTCCGGGTTGATCAAGCCCTCGGACTCGAGGAACCGGATCTTCGAGATGCTGACGTCGGGAAAATCGACCTTGATGGCCTCGAGTACCTCCCCGATGCTCAGGTAATCGCGGGACCTCGATAGCGGCATCTCTACCCTCCCGAGAGGAACACGAGCTTGAACTTGCCGATCTGGACCTCGTCCCCCGACCGCAGATCGGCCGACTCGACCCGTTCGCGGTTGCTATAGGTCCCGTTGAGGCTTCCGACATCGTGCAGTGAGAACGACTCGCCCGCCCTGCGGATCTCGGCGTGACGCCGGGACACCGTGATGTCGTCGAGGAAGATCTCGCTTTCGGGGTGGCGGCCGATAGATGTTGTGTCGGAGTCGATGAAGAACTTGCTCCCGGCGTTGGGGCCACGTTTGACGATCAGGACCCCTCGTCCACCCTCGAGCTCGTCCGGCGAGACGTGAACCTCCTCGTCCAGATCCGCCTCGAGCTCACCGGGCATGAACGTGATCGTCGTATCGGAGTTCTTGGCGTCGGCCAGCGGCGCGCCACAGGACGAGCAGAAGTTGGCGCCCTCGGGGTTCTTGTGACCACAGTTCGTGCAGTACATGGGCGTGAAGCTATACCGCTACTTTAGGGTTAGTCAAGCGGAAGCGCGAGCCCCCGGTGCGGGCCACGCCGGCTACTCCGTCAGCTTTCCGTAGGCCTCGGCGTCCATCATCTCGCCCAGGCCCCCGTTCGCCGGTTCGATGATTACCAGCCATCCCTTGCCGTAGGGATCCGAGTTGATCAACTCCGGGTTCTGCTCGACCTCGAGGTTCTTCTCCACCACTCTGCCGGTCACCGGGCTGTAGACGTCCGACACCGACTTCGTCGACTCGACCTCTCCGAGCGGTTCGCCCGCGGTGACCTCGGAGCCGGGCTCGGGCAGGCCGACGAACACCACGTCGCCCAACTGATCCTGCGCGTAGTAGGTGATCCCGACCAGGACGCGACCCCCATCGTCCTTCGCCCACTCGTGCTCGGCCGTGTACTGCCTGTCATCCGGCAGTTGCGTCACCCGGATCTCCTTTCGCCTCGCTCACGATCTCTCTCAAGACCTCATCATCAACATGTCGACAAATCGTCAAGCCGACTCGTCGACAGCCTTCGCCACGACCAGCTCGACGAGGTCAGCGTAGTCCTCTGCCAGCGTCGTCGCCTCGTGCTCCGACGACGCCTCGGCCCAGATCGTGCACTGAGGCTCGTCCGGGGAGGGAATGACGAGAACCCAGCGATCATCCTCGACGATCTTGACGCCGTCGAGGAGCACCTGCCGGCCACGCTTGGCTCGCATAGCGACCTCACGCATTACCGTCCCCTTCTGCTGCCAGGGAGTTCTAACCGTCCGCCTGACTAGGTGACTGTCGGGCAGCGCCCCGAGCAGGTCGGACAGCGGCTTGCCCGCGGTGACCCTCAGCTCGAGCGCCTTGCAGAAGGTCATCATCGCATCGGGGGCAGGCATGAAATCGGGCCAGATCAGCGTGCCCTCCGAGTCCCCCGCAAAATCGACCTCTACCTGCTGAGCCTGAGCCATGAGAGCGGGGAGTCCTGTCGGCGTCCACTGCATCGGCACACCGGCATCCACGGCTATCCGCTCCGCCCCGAACGGCGCCGAAACGGGAACGGCTACCATGCGCGCCCCTCTGTGTGCCTCGTGCTGGAGAAAGGCCAACAGCGCTTGTTCCTGCGTCACGGGGTTGCCCCGGTCGTCGATGAGGTGCGCCATCTCCCCTCCCGGTTCGAGGACCACCCCCAGGTCCGAGCCGGACTTCCTCACGTGCTCGCTGACGGTCTCGATCAGCCGGTGGATCTCGGCGCTGCCGAGGACCGGTCTGTGCTCGTCGGTGAACGCATTGACCGACAGGGCCTGGACTCCCAGGCGCCCGAGGACCGAGGCCCCCACCCGGGACGCCGCCCCGTACGCGTAGTCGATCACGACCTTCAGGTGTGCCGACCTGATGACGTCGAGCTCGACCGATTTGAGGAGCCCCGTGGCGTAGCCGCCCAGGGCGTGGGCCGGAAACTCCAGCTCTCCGAGCCGCAGAGCCCCCGGCCTCCGAAAATCCTCACGGAAGAAGGCCCTGTCGATCTTCCGCTGTGTGGTCTCGTCGATATCGGCCCCCTCCGAGTCGAACAGCCGTATCTGAACGACCTCCGAGTCCTGGTTGGACGTCCTGACGCTGATGCCCCCGGCGGCCTGCTCGGTGCGCACGGTGAAGCGCGTGACCGGCAACGCCATCAGCTCGAGGTCGTGACAGGTGACCCCCGTCGAGGTCAGCCCCGCGATGAGGGCTCGCTTTATCGTGCGCGCTGCGCGGCTGGCGTCGCGACCCAGCACCACGGTGCTGTTGCGCGGAAGCATCGTCCCGTACGCCATCCCCAGACGCACTGCGACCTGAGGCGTCATCCCGATGTTGACCAGGCCCGACACGCCTCTCGCCCCGAAGAGGCTGCGGCTCGCCTTGCGCTCGTGGACGATGCTCTCGGTCACGATGGCCCCGGCCTCAACCGTCCGCAAAGGGTAAACTTTCACTCGAGGTTTGATCAATGCACCGGCGCCCACCACCACCTCGTCGCCGAGGACCGCGCCTTCCTCCACCGTCGATGACCGGTCGAGAGATGAGCCCCGACCCACAACCGACCCCCGCACCTGTGACCCCGGGCCCACGTGCGCCGCATCCATCACTACTCCCCCCATGACCGACGCCTCCGCCCCCACGATCGCGTGATCGCCGATGACCGCTCCGCCCCCGATGCGCGCGTTCGGTCCCACGCGGCAGTTGTCGCCGATCACCGCAGGGCTCGCGATGACGGCCGAATCATCGATGTCGACGTCCTCACCGACCCAGACGCGCGGCTCTAGCTCGAATCCGGGGATGTCGACCTCGACTCTGCCTTCGACGGCGTCGAGCTGCGCCTGCAGATAGGCCTCCGCGTTCCCGACGTCGGTCCAGTAGTTGTCGGTGATGAAACCGAATATGGGAAGGCCGTCGGCCAGCATCCGGGGAAAGAGCTCGGCGGAGAAGTCGTAGGGACGATCGTCCGGGATGAGGTCCAGCACTTCGGGCTCTAGGACGTAGATGCCGGTGTTGACGGCATCCGAGAAGACCTGACCCCAGGATGGCTTCTCGAGAAAGCGCTCGATCCTGCCCTCGGGCGATGTCATGACGATCCCGAACTCCAGGGGGTCCTGCATGCGCTTCAAGACCAGAGTCGCCGCCGCCCGGCGCTCTTGATGCCACGCGAGAACTCGACCGAGATCCAGATCGGTCAACGCGTCACCGGAGATGACGAGGAAACGTCCCTCGATCAGGTCGCGCGCCCCCAAAACCGAACCGGCGGTCCCAAGAGGCACGTCCTCGGTGGCGTAGGCTAGAGAGACGCCCATGTCGGAGCCATCGTCGAAATAGTTGCGGATGACCGAGGATAGGAACTGCACCGTGGCGACGACATCGGTGATTCCATTGCGCCGCAGGAGGCCGAGGATGTGCTCCATCAGGGGTCGGTTCGCCACGGGGAGCATCGGTTTCGGCAGGTTGCTCGTAAGTGGCCTGAGCCGCGTGCCCTCGCCCCCGGCCATGACCACCGCCTGGACGTCGCTCACGCTCCTCTCTCCTCCGGGGCTTGTGCCGGTGCGACCGTCGCTTTGATCCTCGAATAGGCGTCGCGCGCATACATCCCTGCGGACACGTAGTACAGGATGGCGCCGGCCACCACGAACACCATCCCGACGATCGCGGAGAACGTCGCCCACTCGAAATCCGTCTCCGATACGGCGAGCCACGTAAGACCGAAGAGCAGAGAGGCGGTGGCCGTCTTGCCCATGAAACTCACCTGGATCCGGCCCACGCCGCGGCGCTCGAAGAGAGGCCAGACCCCCAGGAGCACGACGTCACGAAGAACGATGGCGGCCGCGAGCCACCAGGGAAGGGCGTCGACGGCGACGAGAGCCAGCGCAAGGGCGACGATGAAGACCCTGTCGGCAAGCGGGTCAAGGAGCTTCCCAAGCTCGGTGACCTGCCCCAGCCGGCGTGCCAGATACCCGTCGAAGAAATCGGTCCACGCGCCCGCTCCGTAGAGAACCACGGCCGCCGTCTCGCGACCGGTTACGAAGAGGTACAGAAAAACGGGGACGATGGCGAGTCGAATCATCGAGAGAACATTCGGAACCGTGAGAACCCGATTGGTCACCACGGCCCCCTCCGTAAATCGTCTGTCGATATACACCCTCTGCGCCGATGCCACAGGTGCCGGCCCGTTCTTCGGAGTCGGGACGGCCGGATTTGAACCGGCGACCCCTGGTCCCCCAGACCAGTGCGCTAACCAAGCTGCGCCACGTCCCGAAGCGGTCATCATAAACCGGGGGCGTTTAAAAACCCCTCCCGACTACTTATCTACAAATTGATAAGACTCTTCATTGCCAAGTGGATAAGGGGATGTGTGTGCAAGTCGACGAGGACGATCGCTGGTGGTTCCTTGCGAGATCGACCCCACTTCCCGACACGGCAACCGGTCCGCCGGCGTCGTGCGCCTTCCTGGACTCAACTCCTCGATCCCCGTCGACCCCAATGCCTGGTCGGAGCCTAATCTAACCTTTACTCTCACGTCTAGACTTTACGCGCACCTCTATCCGCAGTGGGCTCCCGGGGAACGCCTCGGTCGCCCTCAACCCTTTCTCGAGGTAGCGGCGGTAGCCGGTCTCGAGCCGGCCGTTGCTGAACACCACCACCGTGGGCGGAGACGATTCCGCTTGCACCGCATAGAGAATGCGAATGGCCCGACCGTCGATCCGCGGGTGCGGCTGCTGGGCCTGGGCATCGCGCACCAACCGGTTCACGAGCGCGGTGGGCAGACGACGACGGTGAGACTCGATGGCCTCCGCCAGCTTCGGACCCAGCTTGTCGACCCCCCTGCCCGACAGGGCGTTCGTTCGGACGTAAGTCGCCCACGGGAGAAAGCGAAGTTTCTGAACGACGGCGTCCTCGACCCTCTTGCGGTCTGTCTCCTCGCGCGGAATCTTGTCCCACTTGTTCAACGCGATGACACACGCCCGCCCGTGCTCGACGATCTCTTGCGCGAGGTGTTGATCGTGGGTCGTGACCCCCTCCCCCACATCGATGACGAGCAGTGCCGCATCCACCCGTGAGAGCGTGCGGCGAGAGCGGAGCAGGCTGAAGTACTCGATCGGGTCCTTGATCTGAACCTGCCGGCGCATTCCGGCCGTGTCCACGATTCGCAGGGGCCGGCCGTCGGGCAGCTCGATGTGCGCGTCGACGGGATCTCTGGTCGTCCCGGGAATCGAGTCCACGATCGAACGCTCCTTCCCGGTCAGGGCATTGAGAATCGAGGACTTGCCGACGTTGGGGCGTCCGATGATTGCCACCGCGCCCCAGGCATCGCTGGTGTCCCGATCGACTTCGGGCAGCGCGGCGACGAGGGCCTCCAGGAAGTCGCCCGAGCCGCGCCCGTGCAACGCCGACAGCGGTTGTGGCTCGCCGAGTCCCAGTCTGAAGAAGGCTGCAGCCAGAGGTTCGTCGGCGGGGTCGTCCACTTTGTTGGCCGCCACGACGACCGGCTTTCCCGACTTGCGCAGCAGGTCGGCGACGATGAGATCGTCTTGGTTCGGCCCGACCGAGGCGTCCACCACGAGAACAATGGCGTCGGCCGATTCGATCGCAACCTGCGCCTGCTCGGCAACTCGGGCGTCCAGCCCGTCCGCTCCAGGCTCGAGCCCACCCGTGTCCACCACCTCGAAGGAGCGCCCGTTCCACTCGGTCGCGAAGTGCTTCCGGTCGCGAGTCACGCCCGGCATCTCCTCGACGATCGCCTCGCGGCGCCCGAGAATGCGGTTCACGAGCGACGACTTACCTACGTTGGGCCGGCCGACTATCGCGACGACCGGCATCCCGGAGCGGGTCTCAGCGTTCATCGATCGCACGGGAGGCCGCGCCGACTATCTCGTCGACGATCGTTTCGACGTCTTTTCCCGTGGAATCGACTTCCACGGCGTCGTTCGCTTTCACGAAGGGCGAAGCCTTGCGTCCTGCGTCGGCCCGGTCCCGCTCCTCGATGGTTTGCGACAGCTCCTTCAGGGATTCCTCATCGGTGGCCAAACCAAGTTGACGGGCGCGTCGCAGCGCGCGTTCCTCTTTGGAAGCAGTGAGAAAGATCTTGACGTCTGCGGCCGGAACGACGGCGGAGCCGATGTCTCTCCCCTCCATGACCAGGTCTCCCGCCTCCGCCCGAGCGCGCTGCATCGCCGCCATGGCGCGGCGAACCCCATCGACCGCTGCGACCTTTGACACGGCCGCGGTGACATCCGGCCCCCGTATGACCTCCGAAACGTCTCGTCCATTCAGTTTGACGACGTCCCCCCGGAGATCGATATCGGCTAAATCGGCGAGTGCCGTCAGAGCGTCGGTGTCCTCGAGGTCCACTCCACTCTCGAGCGCGGCGAGGGCGAGGGCCCGGTACATGGCTCCGGTATCGAGGTACTCGAAGCCGAGACGGTCTGCGACCGCGCGGGCAATCGTGCTCTTGCCTGCTCCCGCGGGGCCGTCGATCGCGATGACGCTCACCCGTATCTCCCCTGTGCACGCCCCAGCAGGTCAAGAAACTCGGGGAACGAGGTGCCGACACTGTTCCAACCCCTCACCACGACCGGCTCCTCGGAGCGCAAGCCCGCCACCGCGAAGGCCATCGCGGTGCGGTGGTCGCCGTGCGAGTCCACCTCTGAACCGGTGAACACCGAGGGCCCCTGGATCCGCATCCCATCTGGTAGCGGTTTGCAGTCGACCCCGAGCTTCCGAAGTCCCGTGCACATGACTTCGATCCGATCCGACTCCTTGACACGCAGCTCCTGGGCGTTGCGGATGAGCGTCTCTCCCTCGGCACAGGAGGCCAGCACGGCAATCACCGGAAGTTCGTCGATCAGCGTGGATATCTCCTTGCCTTCGATGGTCGTTCCGGTTAGCTCCGAGCCGCGCACACTCACATCCCCGAAGGGCTCGCCGAAGCGTTCCCCGCCGACCTTCACCTCGATCTCCGCCCCCATCCGGGACATCACGTCCAAGAGTCCCGCCCGGCTCGGATTCAGCCCCAGATTGGTGACCGTCAGATCGGAACCCGCGACGATCGCCGCGGCCGCGAGAAGGAACGCGGCTGACGAGATGTCCCCCGGGACCTCCCAGGCCATTGCCGACAGGATGTGAGCGGGTTCGATCTCGACTCGGTTGCCCTGGACACGAAGCTTCGCTCCCGTGGCCGCGAGCATCCGCTCGGTGTGATCTCGACTCGAACCCGGCTCGATGAGCGTCGTGGGCCCGGTGGCTTGGAGTCCTGCGAGCAGAACGGCGGTCTTTACCTGCGCGCTCGCAACCTGTAACTCCAGATCGGCGCCCGACAGATCGCCCCCCCTGATGGCAAGGGGGGCCCGGTCACCGAGGTGACGGCCGTCGATCTGCGCGCCCATCTGCCGCAGCGGGGCGACCACTCTCAACATGGGCCGGCGGAGAAGACTGGCGTCCCCCGTCACCACCGAGAGACCATCGACTCCCGCGCAGAGGCCGAGGATCGTGCGCAACGTGGTCCCGGAGTTCCCCGCGTCGAGAACACGCCCGGGCTCCATCAGGCCCCCGATTCCCCGACCCTCAACCTCAACCTGATAGTTTGTTTCGTTGACGGTGGTGGCGACTCCGAGCAGCTCGAGTATGGATGCAGTCGCGCGACAGTCCTCGCCCAGGTTGGCGTTGCTAACGAGCGATCGTCCGCTCGTGAGGCTCGAGATCATGAGCGCCCTGTGGGTGATCGACTTGTCGCCCGGGACCTCGATCGTTCCCCGAAGAGGCGCCGAGGCGGGCGAGGTGCTCCACAGTCGTCTTATCGACATGGATGATTGTCTACTTGTCTACTCATTGCCTTCTCTAGATATCTACTTCGCTGCGCTCGACCCTGTACCCGAGTCCCATGAGTGCTCCGACCAGGGATTCCGCCCTTTCGGTACCGGACACGACGAGCTCCAACCGCCCCTGGCCACCCTCGGTGGAGTGGACGATACGAAGGTCCTCGATGTTGGCTCCGAGCTGGCCGGCGGCCGTCGTGACCTCGGCGAGCACTCCCGGGCGGTCGGGCACCATCAGGGTAAGGCCTACGGGCTCGCCTCCGAAGTCAGGCTTGGAGAAAACGTCGAGGCGGGCCCGGCGCGAGCGATCGAGCCACGATCGGAGCTCGTCCCAACGCTGCAGCGAGATCATCGAGGTCACCGCCTCGAGGCGGTGACCGAGGCCTCCGAGACTCTCGAGTACCGCTTGACGGTTCGATCGGATGATGGCGACCCACAGATCCGGGTTGCTGGCTGCTATGCGCGTCACGTCGCGAAACCCGCCGCCCGCGAGACCGAGCAGAGCCTCCCGGTCGCCGGCCGCTATCGCGACGTCCACGAGAGCGCTTGCGGTCAGCTGGGGAAGGTGGCTGAGACGGGCCACCAGCGTGTCGTGAGTCGATGGTTCGAGCGCTACCGGGCGCGCGCCAAGAGCCACGACCACCGACGCCACGGTCGAGTATGTCCTCGATGCCGTGGCGGACGTCGGCGTCACTATCCACCAGGCGTCATCGAACAGATCCGCGTTCGCCGCGTCGATTCCGTGTCTCTCCGATCCCGACATCGGGTGCCCGCCCACGAAGGCGGCGCCCAGACACCGTTCCCCCGCGGCTACCACCTGCGTCTTCGCACTTCCCGCATCGGTCACGATCGTGCCCGGGTCCACGTACGACGCGATGCGCTCGAGCACGCCGGGGATGAGATCGACGGGGGTGGCGACCACCACGAGGTCGACTCCCCCGGCCGCGTCCTCGAGGGAATCTGCCGCCGCGCCGATCGCGCCGCACTCGAGCGCGGCCGCAACCGCCTGCGGGTCCACGTCGAAGCCAACGACCTGCTCGACCCCCGCCCGCCTCCTGAGACCGAGTCCGATCGACCCTCCGATCAATCCCAGACCGACGATCCCCACGCGCCCGACCGCATCCGTCATCTCTAAGCTTCTACTTGAACGTTTGTCATTCAAGAAGGTCCGTCCTGAGTTGCTCGGCACCCTCGAGATAGACGTGGCGCAGGGTCTCGTCTGCTCTGGTGGTGTACAGATGCATGAGCACCCGGATACACCTCGGCACCGATCCCGGCACGTCGATCTCGCGGGCGCAGAGGAGTGGGACCGAGGAGAGGCCCAGCGTGCGGGCGGCGGCGGCCGGAAACTCGGCCGAGAGGTCCGACGTCGTCGTGAAGATCATGCTGACGAGATCCTCGGTGGCGACCCCGTTGCGGCCGATCATCTCGGCGAGAAGGCGTTCGGTCGCATCGACGATGGCCCGGCCCTCATCGGCCGTTGCCGTTGTTGCCCCCCTCAGGGCCCGTAGTCTTTGGTCGGCCACTTGTCTCCTCGTAATCAAATCGGCTTGTCGACAAATCTACCTATCGACTCTCTGAACGGAGCTCATACCACGCGAATACGCTGCTCAGAGCCCTCCGACGCCAAATCACCTTGTGGTCTTGTCGACAAACAAACTCGTCTACAACCCGGCGGCCCGGTAGAGCTCACGCACTTCATCCGGCTTCAGCCGCCGGTAGGTCGCAGGCTTCAGGCGGCCAAGCATAAGCGGGCCTATGGCGGTGCGGACTAGCCGCCTGACGGGGTGACCCACTGCCTCCAGCATGCGCCTGATCTGGCGATTGCGCCCCTCGGCCAGGGAGATCTCGATGAGGGTGCCCCCGGGAGTCCGTTCCACGAGGCGGGCCCGCGTCGGGGCCGTCACCCCGTCGTCCAGTTCCACGCCTCTGGCGATCTGACGCACGGTCCTGTCCTTCACGCTCCCCTCGACCTCCGCCAGATAGGTCTTGTGTACGCCGTAGCGGGGATGGGTGAGCCTCAGGGCCAGGTCTCCGTCGTTGGTCAGAAGGAGAGCTCCCCCGCTGTCCAGGTCGAGTCGCCCGACCGGATAGACGCGGGCGTCGACCTCGTCGAGCAGATCGACAACCGTTTCCCTTCCGGCCTCGTCACTCGCGGTGGTGACCACCCCGACCGGCTTGTTCATCAGGTAGTAGACGAGATCGGCAGACAGGGGGACGCGCGAACCATCAACCTCTACTACATCCTTCGACGGATCGATCCGGCGACCCAGCTCGACTCGTTTGCCGTTGACCCGGATGCGTCCCCTGACGATCATCTCCTCGATCGCTCGGCGGGACGCGACGCCGGCTCGGGCCAGCACCTTTTGGATCCGCTCCCCCTCCGGAGCGGATTCCCCCCGGCTCATGCGTTGGGGGAGAGCTTGGCCTCCATGTCTCCAACCTCCTCTGCGCTGGGCATGAACTCCACCAGCGGCGGCAGGTCGTCGACGGACTTCAGGCCCATGCGCTCCAGAAACTCGTCGCTGACGGCGAACAGGACCGGGGCCCCCGGAGTGTCATCGTGACCCGATTCCCTGATCAGCCCACGCTGAAGCAGGGTCTTGACGACCCCGTCGGAATCGACACCCCGAATCTCGGTGATCTGCGTGCGAGACAGCGGACCCCTGTAGGCGATGACGGCCAGAACCTCCAACGCCGCTCCGGTTAGGCGTGAGTGGGAGTGGCGCAGCACGAATCGTTCGAGCCACGGGGCGCACTCGGGACTCGAGTAGAGGCGCCAGCCGCCGGCCGTCTCGCGCAGCAGGAACCCACGGTCGTCGTCCTCGTAGTCGTTGGCCAGCTCGGCAAGCAGGCCTTCGACCTCGGCGCTGGGCCGCTCGAGGACCTCCCCGATGACGCGTGCGGGGACCGGCTCGTCGGCCAGCAAGAGGATCGACTCGATGATCTTGCGTTCGGGAACGATCACGACTGAGCCTCCTTCTGCAGGTCGATGGTGTACTCCTCTGCCTCTTCGACCACGTCCTCGGCCGCCACCTCGTCCGTCCACAGGGCTCGGATCTCCCCGAAGCAGTCGTCTTGCGAGAGCTCGATCGCGCCCGCCTTGAACAGTTCGAGCAGGGCGAGGAACCGGACCACCACCTCGATCCGTTCATGGCTGGCAGCGCATAGGTCGGCGAACGCCACAGGGCCACCGCTTTGGAGCGCTGCCGAGATGTCACCGATGGCCTCCTTCACGGACGCGGTGATGGGCGACACGTGAGAGGTGTCGAGTACGACTCGAGGCTTGGGGGCCAGAGCGAGCGCGGCCGCCGATGCGAGGTCGGCCGGCGACACCTTCGCCAGTAGGTCCGGAGCCAAACGGACGAATTGCGGCTCGAGCCCTGCCGTCCGCGCGAAGTACACGGCACCCTTCTCCAGGCCCACCGCGATGCAGGCCCCCGCCTCTCTCAGGGTCGACAGTTCGACCAGACGCGCCAGGAGCATGTCGCGCTCCTCGAGCAGCCGGCTGTCGGCGTCGTCGAGGGACTGCGCGGGCAGGAGACGGGCTGATTTGAGCTCGAGCAGCGTCGCCGCCACCACAAGGAACCCCGTCACGGATTCGAGATCGAGGTCCTCGAGCTCCCCCACGGCCTCGAGGTACTCCTCGGTGATCGTGGAGATAGAGACCTCGTAGATGTCGACTCGCTGGCGCGTTATGAGATGCAGGAGAAGGTCTATCGGACCCTCGAACACCTCCAACTTGACCTCGTACGCCATGAGCCTACGGTCCTCGCCGTCTCTCCGGAAAGAGACTTGTCGATAAATGTACTTGTAAACAGATCCGCCCCAGGCGAGCCGACCCGCAACCAGCAACGAGCCTATAGCGGAGCCGCCTCGAGATCCCGCTTTTCGGTGCCTCATCGGCCGGGCGAAGGGCGGGTTCAGGGTCGGTGACCGAGACCCAACTTCGATCGGACGTCGACCATCGTGGACTCCGCGAACTCGTACGCTCGCCGGGCCCCGGTGTCCAGGAGGCGCTCGAGCTCGGCGCGGTCACCCACAAGATCCTCGTAGCGCTTCGTGATCGGCCTGAGATGCTCGACCACCGCCTCTGCCAGCGCCTGCTTGAACGCTGCGTAACCGCCCGATCGGTGGGTCGCCGCGAGCTCCTCCACCGGGGTGCCCTCCAGGGCCGAGAAGATGGTCAGCAGGTTGGTGAGGGCCGGCTTGTCCTCCCCCGCGATCACCTCGCGCCCGGAGTCGGTCACCGCCGATTTGATCCTCTTGGCGATCGATTCCGGTGAGTCGGCGAGGGAGATCGACGAGTTGGGCCTCTTCGCCGACTTGCTCATCTTCTGGGTCGGGTCGTCGAGGGCCATGATTCGAGCTCCCTCGGGCGAGATCTGAGCCTCGGGGATGACAAAGGTCTTCCCGAACGACTTATTGAAGCGTCCCCCGAGGTCCCTCATCAGCTCGATGTGCTGCCGCTGGTCCTCCCCGACCGGTACCCCGTGGGCCTGGTACAGGAGCACATCGGCCGCCTGCAGCACGGGGTAGGTGAACAGGCCCGCGCCCACCGACTCGGTATCTCCCCTCGACTTCTCCTTGAACTGCACCATTCGCCGCAGCTCTCCCATGCGAGCGACGCAGGTCAGGATCCACGCCAGCTCCGTGTGCTGGCCGACCTGAGACTGGCGGAAGAGCACGCTGCGGTCCGGGTCGATGCCACAGGCGATGAGCATGGCGCCCGAGTTCAGCGTCTCGACGCTCAGTTTCTTGGGGTCCCAGGGCAGGGTCAGGGCGTGGAGGTCGACGAGGCAGAAGAAGGAATCGTAGTCGTCTTGGAGCTCTACCCATCGCCGGATCGCGCCGATGTAGTTGCCCAGGTGGGGCTCGCCCGTGGGCTGGATACCGCTGAAGATGCGTCTTCGGGAGCTCTGAATAACGTTCATTCCTAGGTTTAGGCTTTTTCTATCCCCCACTGACTCGTGCTGGCGCCCTACAATACCGGGCCATGCAATCTCCTCTGGAACTCCTGCGCGTCGAGCCTCTGGCCTTCTTCATGCTTGCGCTGTCGCTGGTTCTGTCGCTCTCGCTCCACGAGTTCGCCCACGCCTTCGTGGCCGACCTCCAGGGCGACCGTCTCCCTCGGGCCATGGGGCGGGTGACCATCAACCCGGTCAGGCATCTCGATCCGCTCGGGACACTGCTCCTGTTGCTGGTGGGATTCGGCTGGGCGAAGCCGGTCGAGTTCCGTCCCTCGGCCCTGCGTTCTCGCCGATTCGGTGCGGCCCTCGTAGCTCTCGCCGGCCCGATGATGAATCTGCTGCTGGCCTTCGTGGGTTTCGTGGGACTTCGGGTGACCGGCTTCGATCCCTTCACCACCCAGGGCGGACTGACCGGCCAGGTCGCGACTTTCTGGATCTTCTTCGCCACCATCAACATCTTCCTTGCGGTCTTCAACCTCATCCCACTTCCACCGCTGGACGGCTCGCGCCTCCTCACCATCTTTCTGCCGCCCAGCAGGCAGAACATCATCTACTTCCTCGACAAGTACGGCTTCTTCATACTGCTCGGCCTCCTGCTGTTCGGCGGTCTGACTTTCCTCGAGCCCATCACTCTCGCCGTTCGCAGAACGATCTTCTACCTGGTCTTCTAGGACGACTCTACAGTTCCACTTGAGTGTTAGAGTTTGTCCATGGATTCCAGCAGCCATACGCGGTCGAGGAAGGCGCGCTACTGCCCCCATCGACGCCGCCCGGGCCCACCAGACACCTGCTTTCGTTCCCCATCCGTACGAGCCCTCACGGGCGGCTTTCCTCGGACATCCTCCTCCTGGGGAGAGATCGCATTCCAGGAGGTTCCTTCGTCGCGCCGCGGTCCGCTGCTCCGACCGGGCATCTCGAACCCAGGCTTCCGTCACTCCGGCCAGACGACTAATCTATTTATCTGCATGTCAACAAGTCGCCTTATTGACTGAGCCTGCGGGCGCCCGGCCTGGTTGAAGCACACATCGACTAGTTGCTTCGACTACTTAGAGACTTGTCGCTAAATAGACATGTCATCTTGTTATCTCCTCTTCCCCGCCCGGTTAATGCCTTCACCCGCCACCGCAATCAGACCCGCTGCGAGCGAGAGGAGCCAAGGCGAGGGGGCCTTGGGGGCCCGTTCTAAGGACCGGCCGTCTGATCAGTCGGTCCCCGCGTCGGGCCTGACCGCAGGCTCCCAGAAAGCAGTGAGCCGGCGACCTTGAGTAGGTGGGCGATGCGTTCGTGCGTCTAGTCGCAGGATGGTCTCCTCTGCCGATGGGCCACAACCGAGGTATAACTCTCAACTTAAGCTTTAGTCACATGCGAGTTGGGCCAGGATCTCCCATGGCGAACCTCGTTCCTCCGCGCTCGCTCTCTCCGTTACAAAGCTTCGGCACAAAAAAAGAGGGCCGGCAAAATGCTCCGGCCCTCTTCTGTGGCGTTCGCTCAGTCGTTCAGCTTTCGGAGGAGCACCGAGTCCTCTCCACGAGCGCCGAAGTCCTCGAGGACGTACGCAACGGCCGCCCGCACGATCCGGCCCCGGTCGGCGGAGACCCCGTAGTCGGCCCTCAGCTCGAGCCTGGTCCGTTCTATCGCCATGAGATCCTCGGGCGTGCAATAGAACGTGATCTTCTCCTCGTGCTTGGGCGCCTTGGGCTTGGGAGCCGTCTCGGGCGCCGCTTCGGACACCGGGGTAGCGACTTGTAGCTTTGTCGACTTGGCGTCTTGTTTACTTGTCTCTGAGCTGGGACGTGTTTCTCTGGGTCGGTCTGAGGTCTTGCGGAAGAGCTCCTCAGCTCCGGGCAAACTGGCTCGACGAGACACGCTCCATCACCTCCTTGGCGAGTCTTCTATAGGCGGCCGCCCCATGAGAGCCCGGGGCGTAGGACAGGATCGGCTGCCCCGCAACCGGGGCTTCGGCGAATCTAATGGTCTTGCGAACGACGGTATCGAACAGCTTTTCTCCAAACGCGTCCTCGACCGTGGTGAGGACCTCCTTGCTGTGGAGCGTCCGCCGGTCGAACATCGTCGCCACGATTCCATCAACGTGAAGTCGAGGGTTAAGGCGCTCCTGTACGATCCCTATCGAGTGCATGAGCTGCGCCATGCCTCTCAGAGCGTAGTACTCGCACTCCAGCGGGATGATGACCCCGTCCGCCGCGGTCAGGGCATTGACCGTCAGCAGGCCGAGGGATGGCATGCAGTCGATGAAGATGAAGTCGTAGCGCGACCTCAGCGGAGCGAGCACCCGCAACAGCGACTGCTCCCTCGCAACCTCGCCCGAGAGCATGAGCTCGGCGGCCGAGAGGTCGATGTTCGACGGCAGGAGATCGAGGTTCTCGATCTGCGTCGGAGTAATTGCGTCATCGGGCGTCGTATCTCGATCCAGCAGGCAGTTGTAGATGGTGACCTCGATCTCGTCCGGCTGGTAGCCGAGTCCGATCGCGCAGCCTCCCTGAGGGTCGAAGTCGACCAGGAGGACCTTCTGCCCCAACTCGGCAAGCCCCGCCCCGAGGTTGATGGCCGAGGTCGTCTTGCCCACTCCCCCCTTCTGGTTGGCGAGAGCGATGATGCGAGCCGTACGTGCCGAATCATCGTCCGAGATCAGGTCGAGGCCGGGAGGGGTCGGCCGTGGCTCTTGCGGCGACTCCTCACCCTGAGGCTCCTGCGCCCCCAGCACCTGAGTGGCTCCGTACCGGTGCGACTCCTCCATCCAGCCTCCCTGGGGTCGTCATGGATACTTGTCGACAAATCGCCTTGTGGGCCGCGGAGCGTATCTTGAAAGGACCCGCCACACAAGACCCAACTTCAGCCCCAGGAGCCACAGACCGCCCCGCGGGTGCAGTGGCGGCCGCGTCCAGAAGGGGGCTAGTCGCCCCGGTGCGCCAATTTGGGGGCGAAGGACCGGCCCGGGCCCGAGCTCGCGATCTCGAGCAGATCGACGACCGTGGCTCCGAGATCGGTGAACGAGGACCTCTCCCCCACGTCGACCCCGGGCTCCACCGGTGGCCCCGCTGCCAGGACGAAGACCTTCTCGCGCGAGTGGTCGGTCGACGGCGTGGTCGGGTCGTTGCCGTGGTCGGCGGTGAGGATCAGCAGGTCATCCGGTCCCAGGGCATCGAGCAGCTCGGGGAGCCTCCGGTCGAAGGCCTCGAGCGCCTCCGCGTACCCGTGCGGGTCGTTGCGATGCCCGTACGCCTGATCGAAATCGACCAGGTTGGCGAAGATCAGCCCTCGCTCGGTTGCTCTCAGCTCCTCGATCGAGGCGGAAACGCCCTCGTCGTTGGAGTGCGTGGGGTGGGTGTGCGTGAAGCCCCGCTGGGCGAAGATGTCGTAGATCTTGCCCACCGAGCGGACTTCGAGGCCGGCGGCTTTGATCTCGTCCAGCACGGTATCGCTCGGAGGTGGCACGGCGAAGTCGTGCCGGTCCGCCGTCCGCTCGAACCCACCAGGCGGGCCCCGGAAGGGCCTCGCGATCACCCGGCCGACCTCGTGCTCTCCCGTCATGAGCTCTCTGGCTATGGAACACAGCTCGTAGAGTCGTTCCAGCGATATGACGTCGACGTGAGCGGCGATCTGCCACACGCTGTCGCCCGACGTGTAGACGATCGGCTTGCCGGTTCTCATGTGCTCCTCACCGAGGTCCTTGATGATCTCGGTGCCCGACGCGGCATAGTTTCCCAGGATCTCGACCCCCGCTTTCTGCTCGAAAGCCTCGACCAGGTCGGGCGGAAACCCCTCCGGGTAGAGCGGGAAGGGCTTGTCCAGCACGATTCCGGCGATCTCCCAGTGACCCGTCGTGGTGTCCTTGCCCGGCGAGGTCTCGATCATCGAGCCGTACGCGCCGGCGGGCTTCTCGGCGGGGGCCACGCCCTCGATGGCGACGATGTTGCCGAGTCCCAAGGATGCCATGTTCGGCAGCGACAACCCCCCGACGGCCCTGGCGATATTGGGCAGCGTGGCCGAGCCCTCGTCGCCGAAGACGGCGGCGTCCGGCGCATCGCCGATGCCGGCCGAATCCAGCACGATCAGACAGACGGCGCGAGCCCTTCGGCTATTCATGCGTCGATTGTAGGGAAGCCGGCGGACCTGGTTGGTTCCGTCTACGTATCCGTCCGGCCGGGGAGCTGGGAGGTCAGGAGTTCAGCTGAGCGCAGGACACGCACAGGCTCGCAGTCGGCCTGGCCTCGAGTCGCTCGATGGGGATCTCTCGTCCACAGCGTTCGCACTTTCCATAGGTTCCCTCGTCCATGCGCTCGAGCGCCCCGCTGATCTCGGCGTGCCGGTGCTGGATCTGTTCGATGACGGACAGCATCTCGGATCGCTCCATCGTGGCCTGGGCCGAGTCGGCGAAACCCTCGTCGGTGGAGACCTCAACGGCGTCCTCCGGATTCGCGGTCGCGCCGTGCTCGGCGAGCTGGTGCTCGACCGACTTCAGCTCCTCGGTTAGCTCTGCGCGAATGCTCTGTAGCTTGTCCTGCTCCATCAATCCCCCAAGGTCCTTGAGATCGTCGGTGTCGCCCGCGTCGGCTCTGCTCCGGTTCAACTTCTGGCACGAGGGTGAGAGGTCAGATACACCTCTCTCAGCCGGCTGTCGCTCACCAGGGTATACACCTGCGTGGTGGCGAGACTTGCGTGGCCGAGTAGCTCCTGCACCACCCTTATATCCGCTCCGGCGTCCAACATGTGCGTCGCGAACGAGTGACGCAGGGTGTGTGGTGACACCTTATCGCCCAAAGCCGCATGCCGAGCATAGGCCTTCAGGATCTTCCAGCACCCCTGCCGGCTGAGGCGGCCTCCTCGGGCGTTGAGGAACAGGGCATTCCGCCCGCCCGCTCCACCTCCACGGGTCACGAGCACGGGCCTGGACTGCGTCGTATAGGCACCGACCGCCTTCTTGGCCATGCTCCCCAGGGGCACACGGCGGGACTTGCTCCCCTTGCCGGCCCGCACGAGCACGGCAGAGGCGTCGAGGTCCACGTCGTCGACATCGAGCCCCACGAGCTCGCTGATGCGCAGCCCGGCGCCGTAGAGGGTCTCGAGTATCGCCCGGTCGCGCCGGCCGAGCAGGTCGTCTGCGGGGCCCCCGAGGAGAGACTCGACCTCGTCGAGCCGAATCGCCTTGGGCAGGGACTTGGGTTGCTTGGGACTCCCGATCCTCCCCGTCGGATCGGCGTCCAGGTAATCCTCACGGACCAGGAACTTGTAGAGCGAGCGGAGGGCGACGAGCATCCGGGCCACCGAGGAGGGGGCCAGGGGCTTTGACGTCGGCGGCCGACCCTCCCTGAGGCTCGCGAGGAAGTCGGTCACATCGTCGCCGTCCGCGGCCGCTGGGTCCAATTCGGCTCGCCGGCAGTAGTCCAGCCACGTCTCGAGATCACGCCGGTAGGCGGCCACCGTGTTCGCCGCCAGACCTCGCTCGGTCGAGATGTAGGTGAGGAACTCGCCTACGAGGCGGCCAAAGGAAGTGGTCGAGTCCGTGCCGGGATGAGACGGCCGGCTCACAACATCTTTTCGATGGGCGTGTACTCGAGGCCGTGGGCCTGGCACACGGGCTCGTAGGTGCACGAACCGCCGTAGGTGTTGACTCCCTGTGCGAGAGCGCGATCGGACCTAACCGCCTCCCTCAGTCCCTGCTCCGCGAGCGTGAGCGCGTAGGGCAACGTCAGGTTGGTCAGCGCGTAGGTCGACGTGTGGGGAACCGCTCCCGGCATGTTCCCGACGCAGTAGTGCACGACGTCGTGAACCACGTAGGTCGGGTCGGAGTGCGTCGTCATCTTCGATGTCTCGAAGCAACCCCCCTGGTCGATCGAGATGTCGACGATCACAGCCCCCGGATTCATGGCCTTGATGATGTCCTCGGTCACGACCTTCGGAGCCAGAGCGCCAGGCACCAACACCGCACCGATGACGAGGTCGGCCTGCGTCACGATCTCCTCGACCACGAGCCGGTTCGACATGAGCGTCAGGATGCGGCCCTTGTGGATACGGTCGACCTCCCGCAGCTTGGCGATGTTCTTGTCGAGGATGATGACCTCGGCCTCCATGCCTTGCGCAATCCAGGCCGCGTTCATCCCGGACATGCCGGCACCGATGACGACGACCTTCGCGGGAGCGACGCCGGACACTCCGCCCATGAGGATGCCCCGACCCCCGTTCTCGCGCTCTAGGAAGTGGGCGCCCACCTGCGGGGCCATGCGTCCGGCCACCTCGCTCATGGGGGCGAGCAGGGGCAGCGAACCGTCCGGGTACTCGACCGTCTCGTAGGCGACGCCGGTCGTCTTGGATTCGAGCAGAGCAGTCGTCACCTTGTCGGACGCGGCCAGGTGCAGATACGTGAACAGAATCAGACCGTCGCGCAGGCGATGGAACTCCTCCTCGATGGGCTCCTTCACCTTGAGAACCATGTCGGCCTCGGCGAAGACGACGTCCGCGTTCGGCACGATGACCGCGCCGGCGCGCTCGAACTCCGAATCCCAGATGTTCGAGCCCCGGCCCGCGTCCTTCTCGATGATGACCTCATGGTCGTGGACCACGAACTCACGCACGCCGGCGGGCGTGATCGCCACGCGGTACTCGTTGTCCTTCAGCTCGCGCGGTACTCCGATCCTCATGAACCAAACCCCCCTTGGTTTGTTGGTTCAGAGATTAACGTCGCTGGAGTGGCCGACTGCCTCCGGAATGGAGACTTCGCCGTGCCTGCGAGCGATGGCGGCGCCGACGAAGTCCCTGAACAGGGGCTGTGGGCGGTCCGGCCGGCTCTTGAACTCGGGGTGGAACTGCCCCGCGACGAACCACGGGTGGTCGGCCAGCTCGATGATCTCGACCAGCGTCCCGTCCGGCGATTCTCCGGAACACACGAGTCCCGCGTCCTCGAGCTTGCGGCGGAACCGGGGATTGACCTCGTAGCGATGGCGGTGCCGCTCGAAGATGAGCTCGGTTCCGTATGCGTTCTCGGCCTTCGAGCCCTTGCTGATGCGGCACGGGTACGCCCCCAGGCGCATGGTGCCGCCGAGCGAGTTGAGGTCCTGCCCGGCGAGGATGTCGACGACGGGGGCCGGCGTGGACGAGTCAAATTCGGACGAGTTTGCCCCTTCGAGTCCGGCGACGTTGCGGGCGAACTCGATGACCGCGCATTGCAGCCCGAGACAGATACCGAGGAACGGCACGTCGTTTTCTCGCGCGTAGCGAGTCGCGTCGATCTTTCCCTCGATTCCCCTCACTCCGAAGCCGCCGGGGACCAGGACGCCGTCGACGTCCCCGAGAATTTCGTGGACGTTGGTTCCCTCGAGGTCGTCCGAGGCGATCCACGTGATCTTCACGTCGGTCGAATGCGCGTAGCCGGCGTGCTTCAGGCTCTCGACGACCGAGAGGTATGCGTCCGGCAGCGTGACGTACTTTCCGATGAGACCGATGTTGACCTCTTTGGTGCACGAGTTGATGCGGTTCACGATTCCCTGCCAGTGAGCCAGGTCGGGCTCATCAACGTCGGTCATTCGCAGGTGGTCGACCACGAATCCGTCGAGGTTCTCGTAGTGAGTGACCAGCGGCACCTCGTAGATGCTGCTCGCGTCGACCATCGAGACGACGGCCTCTTCGTTGACGTCGCAGAGAAGCGAGATCTTGCGCTTGAGCGAGGGGGTGATCGGCCGGTCGCTGCGACAAACGATGGCATCGGGCTGAATTCCGATGCTGCGCAGCTCTCTGACGGAGTGCTGGGTCGGCTTGGTTTTGAGTTCCTCGGCGGCCCCCATATAGGGAACGAGCGTGACGTGGACGTAGCAGGTGTCGTCGCGGCCGAGCTCTCGCTTCAGCTGGCGAATCGCCTCGAGGAACGGAAGCGATTCGATGTCGCCGACCGTGCCGCCGATCTCGGTGATGAGTACGTCCGCACCCGAGTCGTCGGCGAGCGCGAGGACGCGCTCCTTGATCGCCTCGGTGACGTGGGGAATGACCTGAACCGTGTCGCCGAGGTAGTCGCCGCGTCGCTCCTTGGCGATGATGCTCTGGTAGAGCGCCCCGGTGGTGACGTTGGAGGCGCGGTGCATGTTCTCGTCGATGAACCGCTCGTAGTGTCCGAGGTCGAGATCGGTCTCGCCGCCGTCCTCCGTGACGAAGACCTCGCCGTGCTGGAATGGATTCATCGTGCCCGGGTCGACGTTGATGTAGGGGTCGAGCTTCTGGATCATGACCCTGAGGCCTCGTGCCTTCAGGAGCCGTCCGAGGGAGGCTGCGGTGATGCCCTTTCCAAGGCTGGACACCACACCACCCGTCACGAAAACGTGCTTCGCCACCAGTCCTCCGTTCCAAGCCATCGTTTCAAAGCCATCGTTCTGAAACCATCTCGACGCCTCACGACGGCCGCGAAGACGCCCGTTTCTTACCTGGTGACGACCCCCAACTCTGCAAGTTGGCGGCATCGCTTCGATGCGGCCTCGGTGCTCGGGGGAAGTCAGCCCAAAGTAGCACGCGCGCGCCTCAGGCCGCGTCTATTTGCGGCCGATTCGGTCCACCGCCTGCAGCCATGGCGTCGAATCGATGACCCGTGAGAACGAGACCTTCTCGGAAACCAAGTTGAGGGCGCCGATCACGAGCACCGCCAGCAGCCGGAAGGGCTCGTCGAGCGAGTAGGCCAGGCCCAGGCCGACGACCGCCCCGATCGGGTTCGCGCCGGCGTCTCCGAGCATGGCTCTCTCGCGCAGGTCGGCAGGAGTGACTGCCACGAGAGCCCCCACGACTCCCGCGGTACCGACCGCGAAGCCGACGGGCCCGAAGACCACGAGCGGAACAAGGCAGAGGAAGGCGACCTTGAGGGCGCGCCCGGGGGCCCGGTCCAGCAGGTTGAAGAGATTGGCCGTCAGACCAACGAGGAGGAACACCTCGACCTTGTGGCCGAGACCCTCAGCGGGCATCGCAGCGGTTGCCCCCGCGAGGCCGCCCGCGGCTATCTTCACGAGCCCCCCGGTCAACGCGCCGCCGCCCATCGAGGTCATGTGTCCTCGGAAGCCCCGGGCCTGCTCGTCCCCTCTGCGGTCGTCGAAGAGTCCCGCGACGAACATCACTGCGACCACAACGAGGACCAAGCTCGTCCCTACGCGCCCGGCCGGCGCTTCGTCGGTAACCGAAATCAAGAACACGAGCGCAAAACTCCCAGCGATGCTCCCGAACAACACACCGAAACCGAGCACTACCGGCACCTCGCGCTGGTTGATGTTGATCCGGACCAGAGATCGAGGAACCACCGAGAGCGCGACCCGAACCGCAAGCAGCGAGGCCACGAAACCAGCGAGAGCCGAGGCCGCCGTCAGGACACCGACGTCGCCCGTCACACCGGCACCTCCTCTCGGACCGGCGACGGGCCCGTCAGCGGAGGCGCCTCCATGGCCAGGTGTACGAGCAACGCCATGGGGACGAGAAAGGACAGGATCACCGCCGGTATGACGATGCCCGAGTCGTTGACTGCGAATCCCGTCACGGCGAGCACAAGGCCCCCGATCAAGCCGGCCCTCAGCTTCGGATAGTCGAAGGCGAACTGCTGCCAGCGGCCGCTGGGCCGGCGCAGCAGATAGACCATCGCGAGGAGCGCGGGCGGTACGAAGTAGGTCCAGATCGTCGACGTGAAGACACGGAGGTTTGACGTGGCCTTGCGCTGGATGGTGTCGAACAGGGCTCCGAATCCCCTGTCCCGAGTGTCCTCGTAGAGCCGGGCGAGATGCGTCTGCGACTCGGCCGGCAGCGCGAGGTCGATGATCAGGAAGACCCCCAGGGCCACCACCCCGGCCAGGCCGGCGACGACGACCATGCGCAGCCTGGGCTTCCGCCCGCTCAGCAACACCAGGGTTATGCCAAGCGCGGGGACGAGGGCCAGTACTCCGCCGACGTCGCTCCCGAACCCGGGAGCACCGTCTATGAAGATCGTTACGAGAAAGAGAGCGACGACGAGCGGCATCGTGAATGACCTGCCGCTAAACCGGTAGGCGATGAGCGCGCCGGTCAACACGGCCGTAACCCCGAACACGGCGAAGACGATGTTGCCCGCGCCGGCGAACCGGCCGGCCACGATGGGCGAGTAGCCGAACACCGTGTTGAGTTGCAACATGCTTCCCGTTACGAGGTCGAGCGCGACGAGCAACCAGGTGAACGCGACCAGCGCCAGAAGCCGGTCCAGCGAATTCCTGAAAATTACCGACGCGGTCATCACAAGCGCCGCCGTGATTGCGATGAGCAGCGCACCGAACGCGACCTCACCAAAAGCGTGTCCGTCGACCACACCCGCGAGATAGGTCGACACCGGAAACGCAACGACCGCGAGGCCGCACATCTGGAGCGTCCGCCCGGCCGTGGAACCGACGCCACCGCGCCTCTCGCGCCAAACGAGCAGCAACAACAAGAGGACGTAGACCAGCACCTGAAACAGGACGAAGATCGCGCTCAACGGACCCTTGACCTTGTCGATGAAGACGGACTCATCGTCGAGCGCCGTCATCGAGGCGGCCGGCAGGTCGCTCGTAGGCCGGGACACCATTGCTCGGCCGTTCATCGCCGGGGGCCTGTCGACGCCGAAGTGCTCGAGGATCGTCGGAGCGACGTCGGGGAGCGTCACGAGGCTCTGACGGCGGGTCGAAGCTGTCTCGAGCGCCGCTCCCGCCTCGAAGTCACCACCCACTGCAACAGCCACACCGAGGTGCGCTTCACCCGCCCACGATGGCGAGGTCGGTGACACGACCAGCAGGAGGTCGTCCGGCTGCATGCGGCTCCGGAGGTCGCCGACCAGTTCATCGGACGCCATCAGTGCCTCGCGCTGCGACGTGAGGAGGTCAGGGGTCACCTCGTCACGCCCCAACGCCATGACCCATTGGTCGAAGCGCGTCAGGTCGCCCTGGTCGACGAACGCCACCCCGCAGTCCTCGGCCTTGAAGAAGACGTCGAGCGCATCGGAAAGTCTCTCGGGATCGGTCCGGACGCCATAGGGAGCCATCTCGTCGTCGGCGAGAAGGGAATCGCCCGTGGCGGCCGCCTCGACCACCCCCTCCGGGCTCATAGCCGACAGCAGGGTCCACCGTCCGAAGCCGATCGGTGCGGGGGCCGGCTTTCCCAGGTCCCCGTTGCCGATCGCGTAGACAGGAGTCTCTAGAGCACCGGCCAGCGCGCCGGGGCGTGCCCCATACCCATCGTCGGAGGCGCCCGCCTCGACCTCGCCCACTCCCGCGACCCGCACGTTCTTGGATACCGGCGATCCCGCGGCCGGCGGCACTACCTCTTCCACCGGGCCTCCCGTGGTCACTCCCCCGTCGACCCTCGCGCCCGCGCCCATGGTCACGAAACCCGATGCGAGAGAAGTGCGGGACGAGTTCGTGCGTACCGACATCGAGCCCCACGCTCCGTCCTCGATCGCCTGCACGATGTGCGGCGGATCGAAACGTTCGATGTCAGACCACAGGACACCGGGCAGAGCCAACACGACGCTGCGCGTGCAGTCCTCCTGGGCCTGGACCGGAGCCGCCGTCACCAACAGCAGAGCGGTTGCTGCGACGAAGGCCCGGACGACGCTCAGTGTGCGTGCCATTCGTACGCTCCGCTCAGGCGCGCCAGCATCTGGTCCGTCGAGAATCGTCTGCGGAGATCAACGAGCGCCTGCTCTGCGTATCGATTCGCGGTCTCCGGCGAGCTCAACACATCGCTGAGAGCTGCAGCTAGTGCCTCGGCGTCACCTTTTGGCACGAGCCGTCCCGAGGATCGATCTCCGATCAACTCCGGCATGCCACCGACGTTGGTCGACACGACGGGGGTGCCGACGAGAATGGCCTCCTGCGCTGCGAGCGGAACACCCTCCCAGTTCGACGACAGACTGAAGACGGCGGCGGCGTTGATCCAGTCAGCGAGGTCGTTTCGCCAGCCGAGCCATCGCACGCGCTTGTCGAGGCCCATCGCCCGCGACATCGTCTTCAACCTCTGCTCGTCTGGACCCTGGCCGAGCACGATCAATACAACATTCGCGGGGAGTCGCGCGAGCGCGCTGAGCATGACGTCCAGAGCCTTCTGCGCAGAGAGCCTCGACGCTGTGACGATCAGTCTTGCGTCCTCGGTCACGTCCGCCTCGGCCCGCACCTGCGCGGGGGTCCTCTTGACGCGCGGAGCGTCACCGATCCCGAGGTAGAGAATCTCTATCTTCCCCGCGGACTTGGGTGACCGGCCGCGCAGGTGCCTGGCGATCTCCTCCGAGACCGCGAAGGTGTGCTTGGTGAGGCGCACGGATAGCGGCTCTGCCCATTTGTATGCAGCGGTTTTCACGCGCCCCGAAACGTCCGGGAGCACGAGGTTGTGCACCGTTTGCAAGGCCGGGACATCCAGGGGGCGCGCCGCAAGCGCCGCGTCGATCCCCGCGCGCAGCCCGTGCGCGTGGACGACGTCGTAGCCACCCTGCCGGAGATAGCTTCTCAGGATCCGCACGACCCGTGAGTGACCAAGCGGGCCATCGGGGATATCGAGGGGAATGACGGGCTTGGGCATAGCCACGGGAAGGTCCGTCGGTCCGGCGACGTCGACCGCGAGATCGTCGCCGTCCAGGGCATCGGTGATCTGGGCGACGTGTCTAGCGATCCCTCCTGCAGAGCGGCCGAGGACCTGGAGGACGTTCAATCGGCTCATCTCGATTCGCCCCGCCTGACGAGCGCGGTGAACCGTCGCAATTCGGGTGCGCCGGTCATCACCATGACCGCCACGTAGACACCAAGACCCGCTCCCGAGGCCACAAGGAAACTCACCAGGGTCTCGAGTTTCGTCGACGCCGGCAGCGCCACTGTGATCGCCCCCGCGACGGCAAACGAGAGGAGGGACGCTCCGAACGATCGACCGACGCCGACCTTCAGATCACGGGTGGCGACGGTGCCGAGCCGGCGGGACAAGAGATGCACGAGGACCACGGCGGCGACCGCAAAGGCGGCCGAGTGCGCGAGGGCCAGCGTCGGGACAGACCAGTCCGTGTCCACCGTGCTGAACAGAGTCACCCCAAGAACGCTCGCGATGACGACGGCTCCCCCGTTGACGAGCGCCGGCGTCTTCGTGTCGCTCATGGCATAGAAGGCGCGCGTCACCACAAGGAAGGTCGAGTAGGTCGGCAGCCCAATCACGAAGGCCGCCAATACGCGCGCAACCAGTTCGGCCCCCGACTCGGTCATCACTCCGTATTCGAGGGTCAACCTGGAGATCGCGCCGGCACCGGCGAGCATGATGGCCGCGGTTGGCAGGAGGATGAAGGCAAGCATTCGCAGACCATCGCGAAGGCGGATCAGGAGTTCCTCGGGCGCGCCGCGCGCCGCGCTCGCCGACATTGCGGGAAAGAGGACGTGGAAGATCGCCACCGCGAAAAGTGCGTGCGGCATGTAGAAGAACGTGAACGCCCACTGGTACGCGGCAACGCCGCCCTCGACCGAGTTGGCGAGCAACAGGACGACGATCAGGCCGGCCTGGTACCCACCCGCATAGCCGAGTGCCCACACCCCGAGATGTGCGGCCTTTCGCACCGCAGGATGCCGCGGCGCCCATTTGAAGCGAAAATGCCAGCCGAGCGATCTCAACTGAGGGATCAGACACACGGTCATCGCCACCACGCCGAGGGTCGTCCCGAGTCCCAGAACCAGGGTCTGCGACGTGGTTATGCCGTCCACGGTGGGAGGGGCGCTCCCCCGCAGCGTTGCGTAGAACAGGTAGACGCCGATAACCACGAGGTTGTTGAAGATCGGGGCGACGGCGGCGATGGCGAACTTCCGGTGGGCGTGTAGCGCTCCCGTCATGATCATGCCGGCGCCGTAGAACACGATCTGCGGCGCAAACAATCGCAGGAAAGCGGCCCCAAGGGTGATCTCCTGCCCGCGCAGTTCGGCGTCGTCCACTCCCAGAGTAAAGAGGCGCATGAGCGGCTCGCCCAGCAGCGCTACCAACAAGGCAATCGCGACGAGGCCAACAACGGCGACCGTCGTGAGCGCATTGGCGGCCTGCCAGCCCTCGTCCTGTCGGCCTTTGACCAGATAGTCCACGAACGTCGGCACGAAAACCGACGTGAGCACCCCTGCGGCGACGAGTTCAAAGACCACGTTGGGGGCCGTGTTGGCGGTCTGATACGTGTTCGCCAAGAAGGTCGTCCCCATAGCTGCGGCGACAACGGTGACGCGGACGAAGCCGGTAATGCGCGAGAGCGCGGTCGCCAGCGTGATGATCGCGGCGCCGCGCGCCAGGGATCCCTGAGGCTCGGCTAGAGACGCCATGGTTCGTCCGCCGGTGGCCGATCGGCCAATAAGAGGACCACTATTCTTCCGGCGGAGGGTCGGGCAGCGGGCGCGTCCCGTCGTCCGTCCCGAAGTGCCCCGCCGGATTGGCCGGAGGCTCGTTGAGCACCAGCACGAGGGCTACGTGACCGAGCGCGCTTTCGCCCGTGTCCACCGTCGAGACCGTCTCGTTTATTTCGTCGTCGTCACGGACGGTCGTGACCATGTCCCATTGGCTCGACGATGACTCCGTCACGACGACGTCTGTTTCCCCCGCCGTTAGCTCGGCGCTGAGTCGTCTGATGAACTCGGTCACGTCGAACGGCTGCGTCGTTGCGTTTCCACCGGCGATAACGAAAGACGACTCGTTCGGCACTACTTCGCTCTCGTCACTGTTTCGTTCAACCGAGATGAAGTCCTCTTCCTCCAGCAAGCGCAAGAGCTCGGAGTAGGCGACCTGAGTGGAACCCTCTCCCGAATCGGTGGGCCCGCCGCCATCCAGAGCGAGCGAGGCGGCCCCATCTCCAAGTGCCTCGGCCGCATCCATCAGCACGTCGGAGGGCCCTTGCTCGACGGACTCGACGATCGTGGCGAGCTGATCCACTTCGGGCCCACTCTCGAGCGCGAACTTCGGTCCCAGGGTTATCTGCGTGACGATATTCGCGCCCGCACCTTCGAGGGCGCTTATCGAACCGTCGACGACTCCGCCGTCTGACTCGTCGACGGTGAAGAGGACGACGTCCCTGCCGTTCAGCCGCCCATCGATCGCCCACGGTGCGGCCGCCTGAGCCCACGCGGTGAGCGCCTCGTTCTGGGCCCGCAGCTGATCGATCTGCTCTCGTTGCTCTCTAACCTCGGTGTTGACGGTCTCGATACGGTTCTCAAGGTCGCGCGCGAGGGGATCGCCGACGAAGCCCGCCCCCAACATGATCCCAACGGTCAGGGCAAGAAAAATCGAGATGATCGTGACGACCAGATAGCGAAAGTCGATCATCCGAAGATCGCCGTTCGTATCGAGTCCCACGTCAGCGAGACCTGTGTCCACAACAGCGACAGCTGACCCCTGAAGACGTCGGAGAACACAACGACCATGCTTATGGCGAGCAGAGCCGAGAACACGAGAAGGCCGAGATCGCGTCCGCGCACGCGCCCGTGGTAGAGCCGGCTGAGTCCCTTGGCGTCGACCAGAATCGGTCCGACTCTCAGACGAGTCAGAAAGGTCGAAGCCATCCCCTTGCGACCCTTGTCTCGAAACTCGATCAGGTTGGCGTGGGTGCCGACTGCGACGATCAGCTCGGCCCCCCTTTCGTACGCGAGCAACATTCCAATGTCCTCCGATGTCCCGGTGGCCTCGAACACCACGCAGGACAGCCCAAGCGCATCGAGTCGCTCGGATCCCGGCGCGTGCCCATCCGAGTAAGCGTGGACGACCAGCTCGGCACCGCAAGTGAGGGCCTCGGTCGTCACCGAGTCCATGTCGCCGATGATCATGTCGGGTTTGAGTCCCACATCGACAAGCGCGTCCGCTCCCCCATCGACCCCGATGAGCAACGGCTTGACCTCGCGAATGTACGAGCGCAGGGCCTTGAGATCATCCTTGTAGTCGTAGCCGCGCACGACCACCAGGACATGACGCCCGTGAAAGTCGGTGCGGACCTCGGGCAATCGCGCCGCCTCGAGTAACACGTCCCGCTCGTCCTCGATGTACTCGATCGTGTTCTGCGCGAAACGCTCGAGCTCGACAGCGATGCCCTGCTTGGCCTTGTCCAGGGCCTGCTCGACGTCCTCCAACTCGAGCCGGGTCCCACGCGCAATCTCGACGTGTTCATCGCCTTCTCGGAGGAACACCCGGTCGCCGTCTACGGCTATCTCGGTGCCGTCGATGAGGAGCATGATCTCCGCGCCCGCGTCATCGATCACCGGGATCCCGGCCGAGCACAACAGCAGCGGCCCGAGGTTCGGATAGCGCCCCGTCGTCGACTTCGAAGCGTTGATGACCGCCGTTACGCGCCGTTCTATCAGCCCCTCGGCCGAGATGCGGTCCATGTCCTCGTGATCCACGACCGCTATCTCACCGGGGTTCAGGCGTGTGGTGAGATCCTTGGTTCGGGGGTCGACGCGCGCGACTCCGAGCAGCGCCCCCGGAACTTCAGGCAGATGCTGGCGTCTCCTCTTTCCGAGGATCTTCATCGGCCGCTCGCCGTCTCGAGCAGTTCCTTGGCGTGTTCGCGCGCTCTCTGACTCTCCGGCATCCCCGCGAGCATGCGCGATAGCTCGTCGACTCTCTCGGCTCCTTGGACCTGCTCGACCAGCGCGGTCGCGCGCTCGTCGACGGCTTCCTTCAGAACGCGATAGTGGGAGTCGGCGAAGGCGGCCACCTGAGGCAGGTGCGTGACTAGCAGCACCTGGGCCCCCGAGGCCCGCGCAAGATCCGCCAGCGCACGTCCCACGGACTGAGCCGCGAGCCCACCAACACCGGCGTCGACCTCATCGAAGATCATCGTGCGCGCGGAGCCCTCGGTACCCGCCTCACGCGACGTCAACAGATGCAGTGCCAGCGCGATGCGTGACAGCTCACCTCCCGACGCCACCTTCGCGACCGGACGGGCAGCCTCGCCGGGGTTGGCGGCCACCCGAAACTCGACGGATTCCGAACCACCTTCGAACAACTCACGTTCCGTCAGCCCAACCTCGAACCGAGCTCCCGCGAGTGCGAGATCGTCCAGCATCTCCTCCATATGCCGCTCGAGGCGGGGTCCTGCCTCTCTTCGAACGACACCGAGCTCCCGCGCTAGATGGCGTGTTCGGGTCACCAACGCCTCGTGCCGGCTGCGCAGCTCTCCGAGCGATGACTCCGCGTTCTCCAACTCGTCGACCCGGTTTCTCGCGCGCGCGAGATAGCCGAGAACCCCGGCCTCCGGTCCCTGCGGTGCGGCATCATTCGAATCCCTGTCCTCGCCGTACTTTCGCATCAGTCGCGCTATGACATCGAGTCGAGCCCTCGTCTCCTCGAGGGCCTGAGGATCGGGCGCCACCACACTTCTGGTCAGATCGCCGGCGATGTCCGCGATTTCGAGCGAGGTCGCCTCGAGTCGACCGGCCAGCTCCTCGAGCGCCGGGTCCCTCTTGGCCGCCGCCGATACATCTCGATGCGCCGAATCGATTGTCTCCGCCGCGCCGCGCTCTCCGTTCAGCGCATCGATCGCTCGCCCCAGCGCCGTGGCGATCGACTCGGCGTGCTCGAGGCGGTCCGCGTCTTTCGTCAGGCGTTGGAACTCTCCCCCCTGAAGCTCGGCCTTCTCGATCTCGGAGGTCTCGTAACGCAGAAGATCGAGCTCCCGCTCACGCTCCCGCTCGTTCGACAGCAGGGCCTCCAATTCACCCCGGACCCGGTTCGACGCCCTGACCGTTGAGGCGAGCTCGGCCGCCAGGGCAGAGGCACCGGCGAAGGCGTCGAGCAAAGCCCGCTGGCGAGCGGGGGCGCCGACGCCCTGGGCTTCATGCTGGCCGGCGATCTCGACGAGCTGCGCACCTACAGAGCCGAGCGCCGCGATGGTGACCAGACGGCCGTTGATGCGTGCCCGGCCCCCCTTCCCGTCGGCCGTGATGCTGCGGGTCAGGACGACCTCGGCCTCCGACTCGGCGAGATCGGCCTCGATGATCCCGTGAGCGACGAGCAAGTCGAGCGCGCTGTGTCCCGCGGGCACGACGAAGCGACCCTCGACAAGCCCCTCGGCCGCTCCCTGACGGACCAGAGCGCGATCGGACCGGCCGCCGAGCAACAGCCCCAGGGCGGCCACCATCAGGGTCTTTCCTGCGCCGGTTTCTCCCGTGAGGGTGCTACAGCCGCTATGCAGCTCCAGCTCGGCCCGCTCGATCACGCCGAGCCCCTCGACAACAAGCTCTCTCAGCATTCGTGAGGAATCCTAAGGGTGACCGGGGCCGAGCGAGGGGTTTCGGCGATCGCCGACGCTCAGGATCGGAGGTCGAGCTTGCGCCGGAGTCGCTCGAGAAAGTCGGGGCCGGACAGCCTCACCAGTTCGAGGGGTCGCTCGTGACGACGGGCGGTAACCACGTCGCCGGGCTGCAGCTTCCGACCGAGCGTGCCGTCCAGCGACAGGGACGCCACCGGCGCCGTCTCGTCGACTCGAATGGTCACCTCGTCGTCGGCAGCCAAGACGACCGGTCGCGAGAACATCATGTGCGGGCTCACCGGCACGATGACGAGCGCGGCGGCGCGCGGCGAGATGATCGGGCCTCCGGCGCTCAGCGCGTAGGCGGTGGAACCGGTCGGAGTCGCGACGATCACACCGTCGGCATTGAACGTGGCAAGGCGCTCGCCGCTGACGCTGACCTCGAGCCGCACGAGCCTGTATCTTGCCGACCGCTCCACCAGCACCTCGTTGAGCCCCACGAGATGAGCTTCCTGACCGTCGCTCGTCACCCGGCAGTCGAGCATCATCCGCTCCTCGAGGCGATAGTCGCCGTCGAGCACTCGCTTGAGCGCGCTCAACTCCGCGCCGGCGTCCACTTCGGTCAGATAGCCGAGCGAGCCGAAGTTGACGCCGAGCAAGGGAGCGTCCGCGGCGTGGGCCGCGTGGGCCGCGTGAAGCATCGTCCCGTCGCCGCCAAGAGCAAGGACGAGGTCGGGGGACTCCCCGTCGCCACGGGGCGAGCTGGGCCGGTCCTCAGAACAGACAGTGATGCTCCGTTCGACGAGCATCTCCTCGATCTCGTCGCGCATCTGCGCGGCCTCCGGCTTGGTCGGATGCACGACGAAGGCGATCTTGCTTATCTCCACGTAACTCCCGTCTCGCTACTCCACCTCGGCGACCGCCCGAGCGGCCGCTCCTCTATTGTGAGGCCCCTCACCGTTGAGGTGAACGAAAAATTCCCGGTTTCCCGCCGGGCCGGGCAGGTCGGATGCGGTGGCATCCACCAGCCCGAGACCCTGGGACTCGGCCGAATCGACCACGCGCTGTACGGACTCGAGCCACAGGGCCGGGTCGCTCACGACACCACCCCTGCCGACCGCGTCCTTGCCGACCTCGAACTGCGGTTTGACCATCAGCAGAAGGTCACCCAGGGGCGCGATCAACTTCGCCAGAGCCGAAACAACCAGCGTCAACGAGATGAACGAGAGGTCGGCCACGATCCCGTCCGGTCGCCGCGGAAGGTCGCCGACGGCGAGCCACCTGACGTTCGTTCGCTCCAGCACCGTCACACGCCGATCGTTGCGAAGCCGCCAGTCGAGTTGCCCGTAGCCGACATCGACCGCGATGACCGAGGCGGCCCCGGCTTGTAGCAGGCAATCGGTGAATCCACCGGTAGAGGCCCCAGCGTCGAGCCATGTCCGGCCGGCCACGTCGACGTTCAGCCGGTCGAGCGCGCCGGCGAGCTTGTCGCCCCCGCGCGATACGAACCGCCGCGCGCCGGCGCTGATCGCCAGCGAGTCCTCCGGAGACACCATGGTCGCGGCGCGCGTAGCCGGCATTCCTCTCACGACCACGTGCCCCTCCTCTATGGCGCGCCGTGCGGCGGAACGAGACTCGGCGAGACCGCGCCTTACGAGTTCAGCGTCGAGACGAAGCGGTTTCGCCAACGTCGCGCTCGAGCTCGTGGCTTAACTCGTCGTACAGGTTTTCGAGCAGCTCGAGTCGTCCGGCGTCGCCCGTGGCGGTCGCGTCCTCGAGTGCTTGACGGGTTCGATCCCGCAAACCGGCGGCCTCGGGCGCCTCGGCGGTCGCGACGTGCTCGTTATTGTCGTCCATAGGCTGGGATTATCCCTCGTCGGGGGACCGCTCGGTCGTCTTCTTGGCCGTTTTCTTGTTCGTCTTTTTCGAGGTCTTCTTGCGAGACTTCTTTTGGGTCTTCTTGCGCGTCTTCTGGGCGGTGGTTGGAGCCGTCGTTCGGCCCTCCATCCTCGCGACGCGCCGCTCCAGTCGCTCGATGTCGCGCTTGGAGGCGAGCCCGATTGATTCGATCTGATTCCGGATCTCGCTTCGGATCAGATTCAGTATCTCGTCCCGGTTCTGTTTGCTGCGCTCCATCAGGTCCTTCACGGCTTGGGTCGCCTGGCCTCCTGAGAGATCGCCGGATTTGATCAGATCGCGCACGATGGCCTCGGCGCGGTTCCGCGTCAACTCCACGACTCCCGAAGTGATCAGCGCCATGCGCCTGATCTCGTCTCTCACCCACGTCCTCCTGTGTCGTTTGAACTCGCCTGAAACCTATACTCGCACCCGTGGTCGCGCTGATTCCCATATCGGACGAAAACCCCACGCGGCGGACGCCCATCGTCACGCTCGTGTTGATCGGGCTGAACATCGCGATCTTCTTCTTCATCCAGCCGAACCCACCGCTACTCGGTTTCGAGACCTCGCCCCAGGAGGAGCGCTTCATCTACGAGACCGCACCCATCCCATGTCAGTTCGAGGACGAATGTCCCTCGAGCGTGCAGGGTACGGCCGAGGTCATCGAGATCCCCGAGCGAACCCTGCCCGAGTTCATTCTCTCTCTGGTGTACTCGGCCTTTCTTCATGGGAACCTGCTGCACATCGGCGGCAACCTGCTCTTCCTATGGGTGTTCGGAAACAACGTCGAGGACTTCCTCGGACACTTCAAGTACATCCTGTTCTTCCTGATTGGTGCGATCGGTTCCGGTTTCGCGCAGGTGCTTACGAACCTCGGTTCAAATGTCCCCGCGATCGGTGCGTCCGGCGCGGTCGCCGCGATCTTGGGGGCGTATTTCGTGTTGTACCCGAGGGCGAGGGTCAACGTGCTCGTTCCGATCATCTTTATCTGGACGATCCTGCAATTGAGCGCGTTCGTGGTGCTCGGTCTCTGGTTCCTCTACCAGTTCCTCATTCCGCAACCGGGCGTCGCTTGGCAGGCGCACGCGGGTGGCTTCATCATCGGCGCACTCGTCATCTTGCTGTTCGGGGGCCGGCCTCATCCGAGAAGGCCGGTGTGGCAAACCGAGTGGCGCTACTAGAGTTCGGTCAGCAGCACCGGTAGGTCCGCGAGCCGTTCGAGCACGATGTCGGGACCCAGTTTGTGAAGCTCCTCAGCTGTGCCGACCGCGGTGATCGTCTCTCCCGGGGGCCGGACGATGAGGCCTGAGGAAACTGCCGCCTGGGTGCACCCCTCACTCCGAAGTCGAAAATCATGCGGTTCATGCGGTGCCTGCGGTGCATCGAGGCACCAGTGGCACCTGAGGTACCGGGTGTTCTGGCCGTTCTCTTGAGCGACACCCTGCTCACTGGCCCCGGCAACTCGGCCGGGCTAAGGCTTGGTCAAGGTGTCTCCCTCAGACCCTTCAACAACCCGAGGAGGTCGGCCAGCCGTTCGAGCACGATGTCGGGCTTCGGTTCGACCTCATCGATCTCGTCCCGTGTCGTTACGCCCGACAGCACCAGGATCGTCGCCCACCCCATGACCCGGCCCCCCTCGAGATCCGTGTTCGGCCGGTCCCCCACGATCGCGATCTTCGATGCGTCGCCGAGGTGGCGCGCGGCGACCCGCATCATCGGCTCGTGCGGCTTTCCCATCACGCGGGCCCGGCCCCCGGAAGCCACTTCGATGGCCGCAACCAACGCCCCCGCGCCGGGCCAGAGCCCGTCGGGGGCCGGGAAAGAGGCGTCGGCGTTCGCGGCGATGAGCTCGGCGCCGTCCTGCACCGCGAACGAGGCCCGCTTGAGCGATTCGTAGGTGAAATCCGGGTCGAAGCCCACCACGACGTAGTCGGCCGAGCGGGTTGCGGGGTCGTCGTCCACGACCACGTCGATGGAGCCGAGGGCCTCGCGTAGCCCCCCGCCCCCGACCACGATCGCGCTCTTGCCTGCAGCACCCTCCTCGGCCAGCAGTTCGCCCATCACCACGGCCGAGGTCACAAGGTCGCCCCGTTCGACCGAGACGCCCATCGAACCGAGCTTCTCGACGTAGCGGGCGATCGTGGGATTAGCGTTGTTGGTGCAGAACACGACCTGGACGCCGAGCTCCTTCAGGAGCGCGATCGCCTTCGGAGAGCCATCGATGGGCTCCGCCCCCCTGTACATCACACCGTCCAGGTCGCACACGAGACCATCGAGACCCGTCAGGGCCTCGGCCCTTCCCGCCACGAGACTCACCGGTTCGATCTCAGGATGCAGAGGTCGGCCCTAGCTCCGCCGAGCAGCGTGTTGATCCGGTCGACGGTCGTGATGCCGCCCCCGATGAGTGTCGGTACGCCGGACTCGTTGCGGATCTGCTCGCTGAGCACGGTCAGGTAGTAGAGATCGAAGTGCGGAGTGAACCTCGGCGTCGTGAACCCCGCGGTGACCTCGACGATCGCGCAGTCGCGCCGACGCAACTCGACAACGAGGGCGAGCGCGTCGCGCGGTTTCGTCCCTCCTCGTTGCCAGTCGTCCGCGCAAATAGACGCTCCCAAGGGCCCCTGGAACTCGGAGCGCACCGCATCGAATACCTCGAGGGGGAAACGCATGCGCGCCTGAATGCCCCCTCCCAATTCGTCCGTCCTCTGGTTCGTTAGCGGCGAGAGGAACCCGCCGAGCAGGTAGCCCCGGCCCATCTCGACAACGACCGCGTCGAAACCGGCTCGGCTCGCATTGCGCGCGGCCGTCGCGAAGTCTTCGAGAATCTCGGCGCGGGTCCGGGCGCCGAGAGGGGTGGGCGTTGCGTTTCGTCCGTACGCCAAGGGGGATGCCGCCACCAAGGGCCACGCTCCCGAATCGAGCGGGCGGTCGAGTCCCGTCGCCCTCGGCTTGGTCGCCCCGCGGGCGCCGGCGTGGTTGAGCCTCACCGCGACGCGCCCTTTTTGGCCGAGGAGATCCGTGAAGGCTTCGACCTGGCCCTCGTCGTAGAGGCCCGCGTCACCTGGGGTAATACGGCCGTGAGCCGACACTGCGACCTCGTCGGTGAGCACCAGGCCGGCCGAGGCGCTTAAGGCCGAACCGAGCATGTCGCGGTCGGGCCCCGCGATGACTCCCCCGGAGCACGAGCCCGCCGCAACGGGCGACAGCACCACCCTGTTGTCGAGCCGGACTCCACCGAGGTCGAACGCTACGAACGCCGGGGGTGGAGCGGCGGCGGCTCGTTCGTTTCCACCCGAGTGAGCGGCGAACCTCCGGTCGGCGTGCTCGATCAGCAACGGATCGCGCTGTCTCAGGTTTCCGTAGTCGATCCGGCCGCTGCGAGTCAAGAGGTGGAAGACGAACTGTTCCGGCTCGAGGTCCTGGTAACGGCTCGTCGACTCGAAGTAACTCTGAGACTGTTGCGCCGCCTCTTGGAAGCGCTCGACGATCGGCTTGCGCTCCATCTGGTAATCGGCGAGAGCGGTCTGCAACGCCCCCGGGGCCTCGCTCGCCGCATCCCGCTCCTCGAAGGCGTTGGCGAGCGCGATTGCGTCCTCCATCGCCAGCTTCGTCCCCGACCCGATCGAGAAATGCGCGGTATGCGCCGAGTCGCCCAGCAACACGATGGGTATGGCATCCGGCCCCGCGTCGACCCACGCCTTCGTCTTGAGCGTCGGGAAACTGATCCACTGGGACTGGTTGCTCATCAGTGAGTTGCCGCGTAGATCGTCGGCGAAGACCTTCTCGCAATAGGCGATGCTCTCGGCCTCGTTCGCCTCGTGCAACCCGGCCTTGTGCCACGTCTCCTCGTTGCACTCGACGATGAACGTGCTGGTCGTGCCGTCGAAGGGATAGGCATGCACCTGGAACAGGCCGTCATCGTTCGAGCGAAAGATGAACGTGAAACTGTCGAGCGGAAGCGTCGTCCCAAACCAGATGTAACGGGCGCGGCCATCCCTGATGCGCGGCTTGAAGACCTCTGCCCGGCTCTCGCGCGTCGCGCTGTGGATCCCGTCGGCCGCGATCACCAGGTCATGGTCCGATACTTGCTCGGCGACGACCTCGGTCTCGAACCGCACGTTCACTCCGACCTCGGCGCACCGCTTCGTAAGGATGTCGAGCAGCCTGCGCCTCGCGATCCCCGAGAACACCTGGCCCCCGGCCCGCACGAGCGCGTCCCTGTAGCGAATGTCGATCGCGTCCCAGATGACGAAGTGGTCGGTGATGTCGACGTAGCTCTTGTAGTCGGCCTCGCGGAAAGAAGTCAGCGTCCGGTCCGAGAACACGACTCCCCATCCGTAGGTAGCGCCGCGCGGGTTCTTCTCGAACACGGTCACTTCGAGTTCGGGAGACGAGCGCTTGAGCAACAGGCTCGCGTATAGGCCGCCCGGCCCTCCACCGATGGTGGCGATCTTCACAAGGTCACCGCGGCTGCGAGCCTGTCGTGCTGCTCGAGCTCGGCGACCGCAGGAAGCATCACCAGGTGATCGCAACCGGCTTCCGCGTACCCGCGTACGAATTGGACGATGCTCTGCGGAGTCGTTAACAGACCCTCGGTGATCTTGGCCGCGAAGGGTCCCGTGAAGGCATAGTAGTCCCGCATGTACGAACGTCCGCGCTCGATCGTCGCGTCGTCACCGAGCGTGAAGTAAGCCTGTGCCCACAGCTTCGGCCTGCCCGGTCGGCCGGCTTCAATCCAAGCGGTCATCGCGCGGTCCGCGGCACGATGAAACGAGCGTGGCGGTCCGCCTCCATGGACGTACCCGTCCGCGTATCGCGCCGCTCGCGCAAGTGAAATGTCACTCCCGCCCCCGACCAGAAGATCGGGGCCCGGCTTCAACTCCTCGAAGCTGTCGCGGAGGTCCGCAAGCTGATCCTCGAGGCGACGCCCCCGGCCCTTGTGACGCTCGCCGAGAGCGTCGTAGTCGTCGGTGCGCGCTCCAACCGCAAGTCCAAGGGTCAGCCTGCCCCGAGACATTCGCTGGATGGTGGCTGCCTCGTGGGCGAGGGTCGGCGTCCTTCTGAGGGGTGCGATCACCACCATCGTCACCAGCTCGATCCGCTTCGTGGTCGCCGCAACCGCGGCCAGCAGGGCAATCGGCTCGTGGCTGTCGTGGCGCATCCGGTCCACGACGCCGAGGCTGGCAAACGAACCTTCCTCCGCTCGCCGGGCCCATTCGAGCAGCAGGCGCGCATCGGTTCTCGGAACCGAGTTCGGGAGTCCTATCCCAACGCGCAAGTCCTATTCCTCCTGTACGTGCGTGCCTGCCTGGAGCCAAAACCTACGTCAAGTACGCTCAGTGACGTGAGCGAACACAAGGCACCCGCATCGATCCGCATACAGCGACGTATCGAGTGGAGCGACACCGACGCTTCTGGTCACTGGCACAACACGGCGGCCTTCCGAATGATCGAATGGGCCGAAACCGCCCTCTTCGATCGTCTCGGGTTCCTCGACGACGTCTACGGATACCTGCCGCGCGTTCACATCTCGATCGACTTCAAGGAATTGCTCGACCACCGTGACCTGGTCGACGTGACCCTGGCGATCGTCGACGTGGGCCGGACCTCGATCACCTACGATTTCTCGATCGAACGAGACGGCCTGGAGTGCGCCAGGGCGAAGGTAGTGACCGCACTCCGAACATCCGACGGCGCGAGCCGTGACTGGCCCGATGAGTACAGGCGACTTCTCGTCACCGCCGGGCCCCAGGCATCAGAGTTGCTGGTTGTACCAGAACGGCCGGCGGCCGAGAAACCCCTAAGGAGGGTCCGAACATGAGCGTCGACCCCGTCGATTTCCTGGGCATCGACCGGCTCCTCACAGACGAGGAGCGAATGATTCGCGACACCGCTCGCAAGTTCGTGCGTGACAGAATCCTGCCGGGCATCGAGAAATGGTTCGAGGCCGGCGAGTTCCCACTCGAGATAGCACCGGAGATCGGCGAGCTCGGCCTGCTCGGCATGCACCTCGACGGCTACGGGTGTGCGGGCACGAACGCGACCAGCTACGGACTTGCTTGCCTCGAACTCGAGGCCGGGGACAGCGGCTTCAGGAGCTTCGTTTCGGTTCAGGGCTCTCTTGTCATGTTCCCGATCCACGCCTACGGGTCCGAGGAGCAGAAACTACAATGGCTCCCGCTGATGGCGGCGGGCGAGGCGATCGGCTGCTTCGGTCTCACGGAACCCGACCGCGGAAGCGACCCCGCCAACATGCGGACCTCCGCAAAACGAGATGGTGACGACTGGGTCCTCAACGGGACCAAGATGTGGATCACGAACGGGGGCATCGCCGACGTCGCGGTCGTGTGGGCACAGAGCGACGAGGGCGTCCGCGGTTTCCTCGTTCCCAAGGGCACGAAGGGTTTCACGACCCGCGACATCCACCGCAAGCTGAGTCTGAGAGCCAGCGTGACCAGCGAGCTGATCTTCGACGACGCTCGGCTACCGGGCGACGCGATCCTGCCCGGCGTTCAGGGGATGAAGGGGCCTCTCTCGTGCCTCAGCGAAGCCCGCTTCGGCATCATCTTCGGGGCCATGGGCGCGGCCAGAGCCTGCTACGAATGCGCTCTCGAGTACTCGAAGACGCGCGAGCAGTTCGGGCAGCCCATCGGAGCCTTTCAGCTGACCCAGGAGAAGCTGGTCAACATGCTGCTCGAGCTCAACAAGGGTTCGCTTCTCGCTCTCCATCTCGGACGGCTGAAGGACGAGGGGAGGATATCGCCGCAGCACGTCAGCTTCGGGAAGCTCAACAACGTGCGCGAGGCTATTGCGATCGCGCGCGAGGCGCGCACGATCCTCGGTGCCAACGGCATCACGCTCGAGTATCCGGTAATCAGGCACGCGAACAACCTCGAGAGCGTGCTCACCTACGAGGGGACGAGCGAGATCCACACGCTCATCCTGGGCCAGACCATCACGGGACTTCCCGCGTTCGGAGGCAACGCTTGAGCCCGTTCCGGGCGTCGGCGCCCTTCACCGAGACCTGGAAGCACTTCGATTTCTCTCTCGACAAAGCCGGCGTCGCAACCGTCACTTTCACGCGTCCGGACAAACTCAACGCGCTTACGTTTGACAGCTACGCCGATCTCAGGGATCTGCTCGCCGAACTCCCGAACCGCGACGACGTGAAGGTCCTCGTCATCACAGGCACCGGGCGTGGCTTCTGCTCGGGTGGTGACGTCAACGAGATCATCGGAGCCCTGCTCGAGATGGACTCGCGCTCCCTGCTGGAATTCACGCGCATGACCGGTCAGGTCGTGCAGCGGATGAGAGAGCTGCCGATGCCGATCGTTGCGGCAATCAACGGCATCGCCGCGGGTGCGGGTTCGGTCATTGCACTGGCCGCCGATCTGCGCGTTCTCGCTCGCTCGGCCTCGTACTCGTTCCTGTTCACCAAGGTGGGCCTCGCGGGGGCGGACATGGGCTCCGCCTACCTTCTACCGCGACTCGTGGGTCTCGGTCGGGCGACCGAGCTGCTGTTGCTCGGCGACAGGGTCGACTCCGAGCAGGCCGAGCGAATCGGGATCGCGAATCGGGTCGTAGAGGACGCCGACCTGCCGGCGGCGACGGGCGAGCTGGCTCAGCGTTTGGCGAGCGGCCCGACCTTCGCCTACGGAGCGACGAAGATGCTTCTGACCCGGGAGCTCGACATGGATCTCGGCGGCTCGCTCGAGCTGGAGGCCATTACGCAGGCACTGCTGATGACGGCAGAGGACCACAAGGAGTTCTACGCCGCGTTTAAGGAGGGCCGGAACCCGGTATGGACGGGTCGATAGGCGGATCGCCCCCACACCTTCAAAGGACACCATGACCTCCGCACACAAGCTCATAAATCCATCGACGCTCGCTCCCCCTCTGGGGTTCAGTCACGCCGCCGTCGCAGCGGAGGGCAAGACGATCTACCTCGGGGGCCAGACGGCCCACGGACCGACCGGAATCCTGCAGGGAAGCGACATCATCGAGCAGTTCGATGCCGCCGCGGCAAACGTCGTGACGGCGTTGAACTCGGTAGGCGGAGAGCCGGAGGACCTCGTCTCGATGCAGATCTTCGTGACTGATGTCGACGCATACAGGGGGGCCACGCACGAGCTGCGCGACGTCTACCGCAAGCATTTCGGCCGCCACTACCCCGCTCTGGCCCTCTTCGAGGTCGTCGGCCTCTACGACCCCGAGGCTTACGTCGAACTCATGTGCATCGCAGTGATCCCGAGCACGAAACCCGACTACGAACCGCTGCCCCTAAACGGCAACGCCTGATCCAAGCTTCTGGACCCTGAGGTATCGCCCGACGTACCGCTACGGGTCACAGAGTTAGCGGTAGAGCTCTCGGGTGATGATCTCGCGTTGGATCTCGCTCGTGCCCTCGTAGATGCGCGTCGCCCGCACCTCCCGGTAGAGCTCCTCGAGAAGGTGTCCGCGTTCCAGCGCCTTCGCTCCATGGATCTGGATCGCCGCGTCGATCACCTTCTGTGCCATCTCGGTGGCGAAGAGCTTCGCCATGGCCGAGTGCTTTGTGACTCGTTCGCCCGAGTCGTAGCGCGAGGCGGCCGAGTAGACCAACAGGCGAGCTGCCTCGATCCGTGTCGCCATGTCTGCGAGTTGCTGGCTAATAGCCTGGAACCGTCGCAACTCCTGCCCGAACGCTTCACGCTGGCGTGCGTGCTCCAGTGCGGCGTCGAGCGCCGCCTGACCCATCCCCACCGCGAAGGCCCCAACACTCGGGCGGAAGAGATCGAGCGTGCGCATCGCCACCTTGAACCCATCACCCACTCCGCCGAGCATCGACTCGGGCCCGACGAGAACTCCATCGAAGGTCAGAGTCCCGATGGGATGAGGAGCAACGAGTTCCAAGTGCTCGCCTCCCAGTCCCGGAGCGTCCCCAGCGACCACGAACCCGGTGACTCCCGCGGAGCCCGGCCCATCCGATGTTCGGGCAAACACCGAGTAGACGTCTGCCACCGGAGCGTTCGAGATCCACTTTTTCTCTCCGGTGAGCCGCCACCGGTCTCCGTCCGGCTCGGCCTTGAGGGAAAGCGCGGCGGCATCGCTTCCGGCACCGGGCTCGGTCAACGCGAAAGCCGCGACCGCCCGTCCCTGAGCGATCTCGGGGATCCACCCAGCGGCCGTCTCGCGTGACCCGGATTGCACGATTGGGTACGCACCCAGCCCTTGGAGAGCGAGCGCGGTCTCGGCCTCGGTACACCTCTGAGCGAGTCCTTCGCGCAGGACGCACAGCTCGAGCGCGCTGACGTCGCCGTCCTGAGAGCCCCCCAGAGATGTTGGGAACAGACGAGGCAGCAGTTCGTGTTCTGCCAGAGAGCCGAGCAACTTGCGGTTCACGTCCCCGGGAGCGCCCGCGTCGGCGATGGGCTGAAGCTCAGATCCTGCGACCTCGCGGGCGCGCTCTAGCAGTTCCCTTGAGGCGGCCGGCAGCTCGAAGCGATTGCTCATCGGCACACATTACGTCCGACTCCCGAGCCTCAACTGCCGCTCCTCCCGCCGACGTACTACCCTGAACCGGTCGAGCCGATGATCCTCCAAAGGGGTGGGGCCATGCCGGATTCACCGTTCTGGAACAAGCGTCACGAAACGATGCCTCGCGACCGGCTCGACGCGCTGCAGGTCAACAAGCTGCAGAATCTCGTCGAGTGGGCGACGGAACGGGTCCCCTACCACGCGAAGCGCCTCGGTGACGCGGGCGTCACGCCGGATTCCATTCAATCGCTCGATGATCTCCGGCGGATCCCCTTCATGACCCGCGAGGAATGGATGCGTTCGCAGGTCGAGCATCCCCCTTTCGGCCCCATCCTCGCCGCGCCCGAGAGCGCCGCCATTCGGTACCACATGACCTCCGGCACGACCGGTCGCACTCCGATCCGCGTGCTCGACTCCATGAGGGACTGGGAGTGGATCGCCGAGATGTGGTGCTACGGCTTCTGGGGGTTCGGTGTCCGCCCCTCGGACACCGTTTTCTTTGCCTTCAGTTACGGAACGTTCGTCGGTTTCTGGGGGGCGCACTACGCGTGCGAGAAGATCGGCTGCCTCGTTCTTCCCGGCGGAAACATGACCACCGAGGCCCGCGTCAAGCAGATCGTCGACATGAAGGCGACGGTGGTTTGCTCGACGCCGACCTACGCCCTGCGAATGGCGCAGGAGGCGCACAACCTCGGAATCGATCTCGCGAAGAGTCCCGTCAAGCGTCTGGTCCTCTCCGGTGAGCCCGCCGGTTCGATCCCGGCGACAAAGAAGCTCATCGAGGACCAATGGGGAGCCGTCGCGGGTGACACCGCGGGCATGACCGAGCTCGGAACCATCATGGTGTTCGAGTGCTCCGAACAGCCCGGCGGCACTCACATCATCGAGCCCCATTACATCGAGGAGGTCGTCGACCCCGTCTCCGGTGAACCGCTCGGCTACGGTGAACAGGGCGAGCGAGTCGTGACCTCGTTTGGGCGAGGCTTCATCCCCGTACTCCGTTACCGCACGCGCGACCTCGTCGTAAAGATCCCTGCCGACCGCTGCTCGTGTGGACGCACCCTCGACATCTACGAGGGCGGAATCGTCGGGAGAGTCGACGACATGAAACTAGTGCGCGGGACGAACGTCTACCCGCGCGCTGTCGAGGCGATCGTTCGGGAGTTCACCGAAGTGGACGAGTTCCAGATTCATCTCTATACCGCCGAAGGCATCCGCGACGAGATCGAGGTGCTCGTCGAGATCCCCGATTCGAGCGCCGACGCCGACACGATTCTGAAGAAGATCGGCACGGAGCTATCTGAGGCTCACGAGGGATTGCGCTTCGGCGTGAAGCGGGCCGAGAACGACTCTTTGCCCCGCTTCGAGTTGAAGGCCAAGCGTCTGAACGACGAGCGCGAAGTGGTCGGTGGTGCCGGCGAAAGAAAGAAGGCTTAGATGCCCAAGACGTCGATAGTCCCGCCGACAGGACTAAACGAGGCCGAACTGGCACTGGTCGAGGCCTACAACACTCTGGTCAAGACGCTCGACGAGTCGGCCGACGACCTCGAGCCGTTCGAGCGACGCAACGCGCTGAAGGCGGTCGCAGCACTGTGGCAGGTCATGAACGGCCTCGATCTCGATCCCGGCCATCTCTACGACATCGACGCATGACCCTCTCGCACGAACGGTATCTCGAGGCCATCGAGAGAGAATCGGCCGCCCTGGCCGAGGCGGCGCGCGGAAATCTCGACGCGCGCGTGCCGTCCTGTCCCGAATGGTCGATGAGGAACCTGGTCGGTCACATCGGCCGGGTGCAGCGATTCTGGGGCGAGATGGCCGAGCGCGCCCTCCAAGATCCGGCCGACGCTCATAATCACGACCCGCCGGAAGGTGTCGACCTGGTCCAGTGGTTCGAGGAGTCGACGATGACCCTGCTGCACACCCTCGACGGCGCCGATCTCGACCGCCCGATGTGGTCGTGGTCGCCGATAAAGAGCGTGTCATTCGTCCCGCGCCGTATGGCCCAGGAGACCGCGATGCACCGCTGGGACGCAGAGAACGCGGCCGGCGATCCGGCCGACATCGCTGATGACCTTGCGGTCGATGGGATCGACGAGCTGTTGTTCGTATTCCTTCTGGCGGAGGCCCCCTTTAAGGAGGCTCCGGGATCGAGCGTCCACATCCACACCACCAACTCAGCCGGTGAGTGGTTGGTGATACTCGACGAGGAGCCGGTCGTGACCAGAGAGCACGCGAAGGGCGACGTGGCGCTACGGGGGCCATCGTCGGACCTTCTTCTGCATCTATGGGGACGCATCGAGCCTTCATCGTTGGAGATCCACGGCGACCCCGCGGCGCTCGATCGATTTCGCTCGGTCCTAGACCTCGAGTGACCTCCGTGTCATCCCCCACCGACCTTCCAGCATGGCGTGAACTAGAGAGTCACTTCGGACATCTGAAGGAGGTTCACCTTCGTTCCCTCTTCGCCGAGGACCCAACGCGGCCCGAGGTTATGTGCGTGGAGGGCGAGGGGATTCTTCTCGACTACTCCAAGAACCGGATGACCGCAGAGACCATGGCGCTTCTCCTGCGCCTTGCAGAAGAAGCCGGCTTGAGGAAGCGCATCGAGGCGATGTTCGCGGGCGAACGAATCAACACCACAGAGGACCGGCCCGTTCTTCACGCCGCTCTGAGGGCCCCACGAGATGCAGTCATCGAGGTCGACGGAGACAACGTCGTGCCCCGGGTGCACGAGGTGCTCGATCGGATGGCGTCGTTCAGCGACAGGGTGCGCGCCGGCGAGTGGAAGGGCCATACCGATCGGCCGATGCGCAACGTCGTCAACATCGGCATCGGTGGATCCGATCTCGGCCCTGTGATGGCGTACGAAGCCTTGCGCCATTACAGCGAGCGCTCGTTGAACTTTCGGTTCGTCTCGAACATCGACGGGACCGATTTCGCAGAGTCGACTCACGACATCGACCCTGCCGAGACGCTGTTCATCGTCTCGTCGAAGTCGTTCACGACTCTCGAGACGCTGACCAACGCGCGGACCGCCCGCAGATGGTTGGTCGACGGGCTCGGAGGTGACGAGGCCGCCGTTGCGAAACACTTCGTTGCCATCTCGACGAACGAGAAGCTAGTCGCCGAATTCGGGATCGACACAGACAACATGTTCGGATTCTGGGACTGGGTCGGCGGCCGCTACTCGGTCGACTCGGCAATCGGACTTTCGCTGATGATCGCTATCGGGCCCGGACGTTTCCGCGAATTCCTCGACGGCCTTCATGCGATCGACGAGCACTTTCGGTCGGCCCCCTTCGAGTCCAACCTTCCCGTCATTCTGGGGCTGATCGGGATCTGGTACGACAACTTCTTCGACTCCGAGAGCGTCGCGATACTCCCCTACGACCAGTATCTCCATCGCTTCCCGGCCTACCTCCAGCAACTCGACATGGAGAGCAACGGCAAGTCTGTGGACCTGACCGGGCGACGTGTCCGGTGGCAGACCGGACCAATCGTGTGGGGCGAGCCGGGAACGAACGGCCAGCATGCCTTCTACCAGTTGCTTCACCAGGGCACCAGGCTCGTCCCGGCCGACTTCATCGGCTTCTGCCGGAGCCTCAACCCGATCGACAAGCACCACGACCTGCTGATGGCGAATCTCTTCGCCCAGACCGAGGCGCTCGCGTTCGGACGAACGGAGGATGAGGCGCGCGCCGAAGACGGCGACGAGAGCCAGATCCCTCATCGCACCTTCGAGGGAAACCGACCGACGAACACGATCCTGCTCGACGAGCTGTCACCCTACGCACTCGGCTCGCTCATCGCCCTGTACGAGCACAAGGTCTTCACGCAGGGCGCGATCTGGAACGTCAATTCGTTCGACCAGTGGGGAGTCGAGCTCGGCAAGGTTCTCGCTCAGCGCATCGCATCCGAGCTGGCGGACGAAGACGCCTCGGGCCTCGACCACGACGGCTCGACGAACGAACTGATCCGTCACTACAAGGCCCGAAGGAGGGCCTGAAAATCAGGTTGGGACCAAAGCGAGGGCCCGGGCGGGGCTGCCGGAGCCGTCCACGATCTTCAGCGGCGCGGCAATCAACAGGGCCCCCGTCGGCGGCAGCTGCGCCAGGTTGGCGAGTTGAGTGAGGCCGAACTTTCCCGCACCGTGCATGTAGTGATGGCAGGGGAAGGCCGGGTCGAAGCTGTGAGCGATGCCGGCGTCGGTGCCCACGGTTTCGACGCCGAGGCCCACGAACGGAGACTCCTGTGCCAGCCAGCGCGCGCACTCGACGTTGGGGCCGGGGGTATGCGGGCCGGTCTCGTTGGCGTTGAGAAACGACCCTTGGTCCGAGGCCCGGGCATCCCAACCGGTTCGCAGCAGCAACCACCCGCCCTGGGGGAAGGGACCGTGCTCGGCCTCGAAGTACTTCAGGTGGTCCACGGTCAGCAGGAAGTCTGGGTCTGCCGACGCCTCCGCGCTCTTGTCGATGACAATTGCAGGGCCGACCAGCCTCGCCGCATCGATGGAGGAGAGGTCTTCCTTGTCCCTTCCGGTGACCCAGTGGATCGGCGCGTCGAAGTGGGTCCCGACGTGCTCACCCATCTCCATCCGGTTCCAGTACCAGCCCGGCCCCCGGTCGTCGTAACGGCTCAGCTCCTCCATCCTGAACCCGGGCGTGTTCACGAAGGGCTCGGGCAGTTGGATGATCGGAGTCGATTCGGACAGCGGCTGGGTCAGGTCAACGACGCGCACCGACCCCGAAACGAGCGACTCGACAAGACCATCCAGAGCGGCCATCGTTTTCCTCCCTAGGTTCCTTCCGCGCGCAGAGCGCGCGCGAACTCGAAGCGGTTCTCGAGCAACTCCAGATCCATGTGGAAACCCGCCGGTCCGATCGCCTCGACTTTCGCCACAAGACTGTGGAGTTCGGTCGACGCGACGGCGGATCGAACCGCAGCGGCGAAGTCGTCCAGCGTCGTGTAGGTCCTGGCGTTCTCTATACCGGCCCCCCGAGCGATTGCCGTCAGATCCGAGCCCGTGGACGTTGCGGTCGGAAAGCCGCCGACGCTCAGGAGCGACTCGTTGTCGAACACGATGTGGGTGAGATTCCCGGGCGAGTACCGCGCGAGCGTCGTCAGCCCTCCCAGGTTCATCAACACGGACCCGTCGCCGTCGATCACGATTACTCGCCGCCCGGGTTGTGACAGCGCGATCCCAAGCCCGACCGACGAGGCGAGTCCCATCGCGTGCTCGAGGTAGAAGAAGTTTGCCCTGTGACCGAGCGAGTACAACTCGGCCGCAACCGCCCCCATGATCGTCACGACCGCGCAGTCGCGCAGGTCCTCGTAGATGGCCTCGAGACACTCGATGCGCTTCAATGCTTCTCCCACATGAGGTCGCGCGTGAGCAGCAGGGCGACCGGCGACAGCGACGCATGGGCGAGAGTCATGGCCTCGGCGGTCTGGTGAGCCACGGTCTCCTGATCCCTGAGCTCAGAGTGAACGATCCTCAGCGCATCGAGGACGTGGCGAGTGTAGCGACCACCTTCCGTCTGCCACGGATCCGGTTCGCCGAGATGACCGCGGTCGCTGACCAGCATGAGCAGCGGGATCTTGTAGAGCAGCGCACACGACACGATGCCGTTGATGGACTGAAGGAAGCCGTGGTTCTGCATGAGCAAAGCAGAGCGAACCCCTGCGAAGTGAGCACCCGTTGAGATCCCGACTCCTTCCTCCTCCTTTGCGAGGCGAACGAGGGTCATCGCCGGGTCGTCGTCCGCCATCCGAATCAGGTGAACGAGCCAGGTCTCCGGCAGGGCCGAGATCACTTCGACGTCAACAGCTTTGAGCGCGTCGTAGATGACCTTGGAGCTGGTCTCAGAGACCGGCAACCTGACTCCCCTCTTCGGCCCGCCATGCGTGCGCAGCGGGTCTTGACAAGAAACTATGCACCGGGCGTACGGTCAAGCTCAGTATCCGCCGCGCGAGAACAGGGGGCATGATGCCGCGCACCGATGTCGTCAAGGTGGTTCTTCCGGAGTCCGAGATACCGACGGCCTGGTACAACATCCTGCCGGACCTCCCGGGCGAACCTCTCCCTCCGCTACATCCCGGCACGGGCGAGCCCGTGGGCCCGGCCGATCTCGCTCCCCTCTTCCCCGAGGCGCTCATCCTGCAGGAGGTCTCGAGCGAGCGATGGATCGACATTCCCGGCGAGGTCCTCGACGTCTTCAAGGCATGGCGGCCGTCCCCAATGCACCGCGCCCACCGGCTCGAGAAAGCACTGGGACTAACAGATGGCAAGCAGCGCATCTACTACAAGTGGGAGGGCGTCTCACCCGGCGGTTCACACAAACCAAACACCGCAGTGCCGCAGGCCTTCTTCAATAAAGAGGCCGGAACCCGCAAGCTGTCGACCGAGACCGGCGCCGGGCAGTGGGGCTCGTCGCTCGCCTACGCGTGTGCGCTGTTCGACCTCGAGTGCGAGGTCTTCATGGTCAAGGTCAGCTACGATCAGAAGCCGGGCCGTCGGACCCTCATGGAAACTTGGGGTGCGACGGTTCACGCTTCGCCGTCCGACAGGACCGAGTCGGGTCGCAAGATCCTCGCCGATCATCCCGATTCCACGGGATCGCTCGGGATCGCCATCTCCGAGGCCGTCGAGGTCGCCGTGCAGAGCGACGACACCCACTACTCGTTGGGCAGCGTGCTGAATCACGTCTGCACGCACCAGACGATCATCGGGCTCGAGGCTAAGAAGCAGATGGCCGCCTTCGAAGACACGCCGGATGTCGTCGTTGGTTGCGTCGGAGGCGGATCGAACTACGCGGGCCTCTCCTACCCGTACGCCGCAGACGTGCTGGCGGGTGAAGCCAAGACCAGGTTCCTCGCGGTCGAGCCGGAGGCCTGCCCCACGCTGACGCGCGGCACCTACGCGTACGACTTCGGCGACACCGCGGGCATGACGCCGCTGATGCCGATGTACACGCTCGGTCACGATTTCGTCCCGGCTCCCGTCCACGCGGGGGGACTCAGGTACCACGGCGATGCGCCGAGCCTCAGCGGGCTCGTGAAGGCCGGTCTCTATGAGGCGCGGGCCTATCCCCAGGTTCCCGTGTTCGAGGCCGCGGTCATGTTCGCCCGCACGGAGGGTTGGCTTCCCGGACCCGAACCGGCCCACGCACTAAAGGGCGCGATCGACGAGGCCATGGCGGCGCGGGAGGCGGACGAGGAGCGAGTCGTGCTGTTCAACCTCTGCGGTCACGGCCACTTCGACATCAGCGCCTACGAGGCCTTCCTCGGCGGCAAGCTCGAGGACCTGCAGTTGAGCGAGGAGGACCTGGAGGCCTCGCTGGCGACCCTGCCCCCGCAACCTGCCACCGCTTAGCGCGGGCCATTCGGCCGAAGCTCGGGCGGTTACCGCGCCCGCCTCGAATATCATGCGGGCTCTATGCCTGAGCTCTCACCTTTTCGCGGAATGCGGTTCGCGGACTCCGACCGTCTCAAGGAACTCGTTTGCCCGCCCTACGACGTCATCTCTCCGGCCGAGCAAAAGCGGCTGCACGAGCGCAACCCCGCTAACGCCGTCCACCTCGAGCTGTCACAGGCCCACGATGACCGAGACGTGCGGAACCGCGAGGTCGCCGAGGTCTGGCGGCGCTGGATCGACGAGGGCATCGTCGTCCGGGAGTCGACCGAGTCCTTCTACGTCTACAGACAGGACTTCGTGTCACTGGATGGCCGTCGCTGCAGGGTAGCGGGAGTCATCGGAGCGCTGAAACTCGGCGCCTACGGCGAGGCCTCCGGGGTTCTGCCTCACGAGCGGACGATGCCCGGGCCGATCGAGGAACGCCTCTCGTTGATGAAGGCGCTGCCGGTAAACATCTCTCCGATCTACTCGATCTACCGGGGCGGTGGCCGCCTGACGCCCTATTTGGACGGACTCGAGAATCGACCGACGGCCGCGCGCTTCGCGGACGAGCACGGCACGCTCCATCGCCTGTGGATCATCTCGGCCCCCGCCGAGCGCGACATGATCTCCGGGGCGCTGAAACCGGGCCCCCTCGTCATCGCCGACGGACACCATCGCTACGAGACTGCCCTCGCCTACGCGCAATCTCTGGGACGAGGCGGCGATCACGAGTCGGTCATGAGTTTCTGCGTCGACGCCGACGACGAGGACCTCGTCGTGTTTCCCTATCACCGTGCACTGAAGACGAGCGTTGACCCTCGTGAGATCGAGCGAAGGATGGCCGAAAGGTGGCCGGTCAAGCCCATCGACAACGGGACCAGCGGCGCGGCCGCACTGAGCCATTCGAGCGCGGACCACCCCTTCCTCCTGCACTCGAGGGAGGGCGAGACTCTCGTCGAGGTCGGCGACTCGACCGTGGTCGAGCAGGTCGGCACCCGGGCCAAAGCGTGGAGGGACCTCGATGTCGTTGCGCTTCACGAGGCCGTGCTCCCCCTGGTTCTCCCCGAGGGCGTAGACGATCTGCGTTTCTCCAAGGACCCCGACGAGATACTCAAGCTGGTTGAGGACGAGGGCTGGACGGCCGGCGTTCTGTTACGCGCGTTGCACCCCGCGCAGGTGGTCGAGGTGGCGCGGTCGGGCGAGCGCATGCCGCAGAAGGCGAGCTACTTCTGGCCGAAGGCACTAACCGGACTGGTCTTCAGAAGCCTTACCTAGCGAGGCTCATTGGCAGACTCCGCGCCGGAACCGACCTCGGCGAGCTTGGGTGGCTCGCAGGAACGGCAGGGGCTCAGCCCCTCGGCGGCCGCCTGCTGCACGGTGATGGTGGCCGCATCATCTTTGCCCTCGAGAATCTTGCAGCCCGGCCGGTGGTACACGGTCACTCCCGCCACGACCTGCTCCGCACCCAATCCGGTCGCAGCCCCGTTGGCCGATGCGCTCATCCGGTTGAGGTTGCGACCGAGCAACGTCGCAATCTCGTCGAACTTCTCGTGGAGCGCCCTGCGCTCGCTCCTGAGCGTGGTCAGAAAGATGAGCGTGCATCCCGTGACCACGAGCGCGAGACCCATGAAGCCACCCGACAGGAGATAGGGAATCTGTCCCTGCACGAAGTTGATGCTCGCGGCGCCGTCCCATGCCTTGCCGATGAAGGCGAACCCCAGAGCGATGAACAGCAGGCCGAGGATCTTCCCGCTGCGCGCGCGACGATCGGCGTCGTCGCGAATCGACCTCAGCAATGCGAACAACCTCTTCACGGGCATCCTCCGGTCGCCGCCCAGCTCACTGGGAGAAATCACCTCTGAGTGCAGGATTTGACGTTTGGGGGTGGAAGTCCTTGCTCTGAGCCCTCGAAAACCGGCGGACACTCGAGTGGAGGACAGGTGAGAGGCAGGTTCCTGGCCGTAGGAGCGCTGATCGCGCTCGTTGTTGCTTTTGCCCCTTCGGTTCCGGCAGTTGCGGATGTCGAGGAACCTTTGGTCACCACATACGCGTGGTATTGGGAACCTCAGACGCAGCGCAGCGTCACCGACCCCACCTCGGGGGCCGACGTGATAACGGCCGGACCGGGTAACGCTCACTTCTGCCCCGGAGTCGAGGGCGTCGCCAATCCCGAACAAGCCTGCAAGCCCGGACGCTTGCCGGTAGAGGTCGCGGGAGGCGACTATGAGACCCCCGACAAGATCTCGGCGACCGCGTTCGATCTCTCGATCGCACCGATGGGGTCCCAGGTCAACCGATTCACGGTGACCTACCTGGAGGCGAACGACGAGCAGTCACAGCCTTACAACGCCGAGGGCAAGAGGCTCCAGGCTTGTCTGATCAACAAGATCTTCGGCGGAGGCGAGGCTCGGCAGTACAAGGAGGCACCCAAGTACACGTGCCCCAAGGAGCCGATCCTCGGCACTCGCTCGAAGGTCAAGCGCGCAGGCAGCACCCCGACGGAAGAGCGATTCCAATGGGTCTTCGACCTGACGACTCCCGCCCAGAAGTGGGTCAAGGAGGGCTCCTTCGCGACGGGGATCATGCTTCTCCCGCTCGAGCCCAAGAACCCCGGACCCGGTGATGCCAACTGGCGCATCGTTCTCCAGGGCTCAGAGGACCTCAAGGGGGTCCAGACCAGGCTCGACTTCGTTCCGGCCAAGCTCCCAAACCCCCTCGGTGGAATCGGCAGTGGTAAGGGTTCGGGCGGAGACGTCGGGTCCGCCGGTGCCGACCTCGGTGGAGGCGATCTCGGATCGACCTCGGCCGGCGTGAGCGACTCGACCGCTCCAGAGGTGACCGCGTCCGAGGCCGAGCCGGTCCAAGCCGAAGAGGCCAGGTCTGATCTCGCCTCGGACGCCATCCCCGCCGTACCGGGAGGCCTGCCGGGATACGTCTGGCTCGGCCTGCTCGCCGGCGTGCTCGGCCTCTCCGCGGTTCGCTCGGTGGTGTTCGAGGGCAGCAGCGGCCTCCGCCCCAACGGGGTGCTCGCCCAGATTCACAAGCTCAACCGGCAACGCAATGGTGATCCGGACTCGGCGACGACCATCGAGGGCCCCCTGGCGCCGGTTCTCGAAGGCCTGAGTTCCTTGAGGGCCGGGGCCTCGCGGCTCGCGGCCAAGCTGCCTCGGATAAGGAGGGGCTGACCCGTGGTCAAACGAACCCGCGTCCAGGCGCTCGCGGTGCTCTGCCTGATGTTTCTCTTGCTTGTGGCCTGTGGCCAGAAGCCGGGAGTCAGCGAGCTGGCCGGTCCCGCCGGCGCCTACGCCGACCTCGACGGGGACGGGATTCCCGACGCCGGGCCCGGCGGCGCCGATGGCGGCCCGACCGACTTCGCCGACGGTTCCGGCCTCTCGGGTTCGGGCTCGGGTGGCTCGGGTGGTTCGGCCGGCTCTAGGTCCGGTGGCTCCGCTGGGTCCACCGCAGCGGGCTCGGGCCCCGGCGGCGGTGGCTCTGCGGCCCCGAGCGGCGGAGATACGACGGGGGTCACCAACGACACGATCAAGATCGGTCTGCACGCCCCCATCACCGGAGCGGCACCCGTTCCTCAGGCGAGCTTCGAGAAGGGTAAGGATCTCTACTGGGAGTGGCTCAGGCGCAATAACCAGACGATCAACGGGCGCGACGTCGTGGTCGTATCGAGGAACGACAACTACAACCCCAGCCAGGCCGTGGCCGTCTGTCAGGAGATGGTCGAAGAGGAAAAGGTCTTCATGTTGTTCGGTCTGGCCGGCACCGATCAGATCCAAGCCTGCGCTCGCTACGCGGAAAGCGTCGGGGTCCCCTACCTGTCCGCCGGGGTCACCGAGACGGGTCTCACCAGTCTGAGGACGTACTTCGCTCTATGGATGAGCTACAAGCAGCAAGGCCCTCTGCTCGCGGACATGGTCGTCGACAAGCTCGGAGGAAGAGGCAAGGTGAACGGCATGGTGCGCTTCCAGACGCCGAACTTCCAGGACGCGCACGACTCATGGCTTTCCGCGATGGGTTCGAAGGGGGCCCGAGTCTCCTACGACCGCGCCGTGCCGAAGACCGCGGGAGCGAGCGACGCCCAGACGGTCGCCACCGAGCTCCGCCAGCGTGGTGTGGACATCGTATACATCTTGACTTCGCCCTCCTGGTTCATCCAGCTTGCAAACGCGGCCGCGCAACAGGGATACAGGCCGCAGTGGGTCGGCGCCGGCATCACCAAGGGACTCGACACGGTCGCAAACGTGGCCTGCAAGAACCAGAGCTCGATTGAGAACGCACGCTTCCTGCACCCGGTGCCGGCCTTCGTCGATTCGAACAGGTTCGATCCGGACTTCCGCCGAGCCGGCGGCAGCGACGACATCCAATGGGGCCTGTGGGGAGGCTCCAAGGGAACCGCTGCGCTGTTGAGGGCTCCCGGTAAGGACCTCTCGCGCGAGCGTTTCATCTATTTCGCCGAACGAATGCGCTCGATCCGAACCGGGGTGCTGCCACCTCTCTCGTTCTCGCCCACCGATCATTTCGGCGGCTCTCAGATGCATCTTCTGCGGGCAGACTGCTCGAACGGTCGTTTCGTAACCGAGCACTCCTTCGTAAGCAATTTCTAGGCATGAAGCCGGTCGACGCGGGTCGCACGTGAAGACGAAATGGGTCGCCGGCGTCATTGCCGCGGTGGTGGTAGCGATTCTCTCGTTGAGCGTCGGTGACCGCACGGGGCCCGCTCCGTTCGTGGTCGACGGCGTCATAAGCGGCGCCGTGTACGGCCTGGTCGCGCTCGGGCTCGTCCTGGTCTATAAGGGCGCGCGCGTCTTCAACTTCGCCCAGGGTGAGTTCGGCACGATCGCGGCCTACGTTGCCTACATTGCGGTCGACAAATACGACCAGAGCTATCTGGTCGCGCTTCCCGTCGCACTTCTGGCAACGCTCGTTCTCGGCCTCATCATGGAGCGCGCGATCGTCCGGCCGCTGATGAACCAGCCGCGCGTGACACTGCTCGTCGCAACCATCGCAGTTGCGCTGTTCTTGATAGGCCTCGAGATCCTGATATTCCGGATCGAACCGCTGTTCCTCGAGCCGATCGTCTCGTTGACCGGGGAGGGAGACGCGGCGCGCGGTATCAAGCTTTTCGACTTCATCGTCGACCCGATGCGCATCGCGATGCTGGGAGTGCTCGCAGTGCTTGGAGTTGCGGTCGCGTATTTCTTCTCCCGCACGGACCTGGGGTTGGCGGTGCTCGCGACATCGCAGAACGCGTTCGCAACCCGGGTCGTCGGTATCCCGGTCAGGCGCGTCTCGCGCTTCATCTGGGGAGCCGCCGCCGTACTCGGAGGCATCGCGGGCATCCTCTACATCCCCCCGATCGCAGGCCAGCTCGTTCCGGCGGTTATGACGTCGAACGTGTTGATCCCGGCATTCACCGCCGCGGTCATCGGCGGCATGACGAGCCTGCCCGGGGCGTTTCTCGGTGGCGTGGTGGTCGGACTGGTACAGAAACTGTCGTCGTGGGCGGCCACCACCTACTACCTGGGGGAGGTTCCGATTCAGCAGACGGTTCCGGGGGCCGAACAGGTCGCCGTGTTTGCAGCCCTGCTACTGATCCTGTTGATTCGCCCGCAGGGTCTGTTGGGGAGGGAGGCCTAGGTGGCGACCGCAACCCAAACACTGGCACCTTCGGCCGGCCGGCACGCGCTTTGGAGACCCGGTGTCGTTGGATGGCTCGGCCGCCTTGCGGTCGCGGCCGTGCTCCTCGGCGTGCTGGTGAGGTTCATGGCGACCGCATCGAACGTCTGGGCGCAGCGCATCTCGCTCGCACTCATCTACGCGATCATCGGTCTCTCGCTGAACGTCGTGCTCGGATATACGGGCCAGGTTTCGCTCGGCCATCATGCCTTCGTGGGACTCTCCGCCTTCGTGAGCGCATACGTCGTCACCGAGCGTCAACAGTCGTTCTGGGTCGGTCTCCTCGCGGCGGTACTGGTGGGAGCCCTCTCGGCCGGGGTTCTAGGCCTGGTTGCGCTCCGCATCAGGGGGCTCTATCTGTCGTTGATCACGCTCACCTACGGCTTCGTTGCTGTGAACTCGCTCTTCGAGATCCCTGCGCTGACGCGCGGCGGCGCGGGCATGCCGGCTCCCCGCCCCGCCGTGTTCGCGGGCGATAGGGCTTTCGCCTTTCTCTGCGTCCTGGCGCTTGTGGTGGTGGCCTTCATCGACTGGCGCTTGCTCCGATCCAAGGTCGGGCGCGCCATCCTTTCGATCAAACACTCCGAGGCCGTCGCCGCCTCCTACGCGATCAACCTGACCTTCTACAAGGTGATCGCATTCGCGCTATCGGGAGCCTTTGCCGGACTCGCCGGCGCGCTTTTCGCCGCCCGCAACTCGACCGTCGTCGCCACCGACTTTCAGTTCCAGAGCGCGCTGCTCTGGGTGCTCATGGTGGTGGTGGGTGGGCTCGGCAACCGCCTCGGTGTCATTATCGGCTCGGCCTTCTTTGCACTGTTCCCGGTTCTTATCGGACTCATCGACCCCCTCGAGCACTACATCGCCAACTCCCTGAACCGCGATCCAGAGGAGTTCTCGCTCGTTATCGGGCCACTGCTCGCGCTCTTGACGATTATTCGATTCCCCGGGGGAATCGCCGAACAGGTCTCACCAATCACGCGCTGGCTGGGGGGAGCGAGGTTCACGTTGCATCCCGAGGAGAAGAGATCCGCAACATGAGCCCGGTACTCGAGATCAACGACACCGGTATCCGCTTCGGCGGCCTCGTCGCGCTGAAGGATGTCAACGTCAAGGTTCCGGAGTGGGAGATCGTGGGGCTCATCGGTCCCAACGGGGCGGGCAAGACCACGCTTTTCAACTGCATCACCGGCCTCTCCAAGCCAAGCACGGGAAGCATCGTCTACCGGGGGCGCGACGTTTCCGGTCTGCCAACTCACCGGCGGGTCGCACTCGGCATCGGTCGAACCTTTCAGAACATCGGTCTGGTGCGCGGTCTCAGCGTGCTCGAGAACTGCCTCGTGGCGCAGCATGCACGGGTCGGTTACGGAACCTTGGGTGGAATCCTGGGCTCGCCGAGGTCGTTCTCGGAGGAACGCCGGGTCAAGCGAAACGCCCTGGAGGTCCTGGACTTCTTCGAACTCGGCCACCTCGCGTACTCGCGGCTGGAGGGACTTCCATACGGAACGCTGAAGCTGGTCGAGATCGCAACGGTCATGGCGACCGACCCCGATCTCGTGCTGCTCGACGAGCCTTCGTCGGGCATGGGCCCCGATGAGGCGCACGCGCTCGGCGAGCGGCTCCTCGACCTGCGAAGAACGCTCAACATCACCGTGCTGATGATCGAACACCACGTCCCTCTCGTCGTCGACGTGTGCGACTACGTCTACGTGCTGAACTTCGGACGAGTGTTGACCGAGGGCAGGCCGGGCGATGTCCAAAACCATCCCGAAGTCGTCGCCGCGTACCTTGGCGGCGAGATCGAGGACCACGTCGAGCACCCGGAGGAGGCCGCCGGTGCCACTGCTTGAGGTGACCGATCTCAAGACCGGGTACGGCGCACTTCCGGTGCTCGGAGGCATCTCCCTGAGTGTCGAGAAGGGCGAGACGGTCGTGCTCCTCGGTCTCAACGGGGCCGGCAAGACGACGACCGTCCTCACCCTTGCCGGCCTGCACAAACCGTGGAGCGGCAAGATCGCCTTCGAGGGCATCGACATCACGGGGATGGAGCCGCGCAAGCTCGTGTCCGCCGGTGTGGTGTTGGTTCCCGAGGGCCGTCAGGTCTTCCCCGAGTTGACGGTGGCGCAGAACCTGCGCCTGGGAGCCTGGCCACACAAGCGAGAGCGGGCGAAGTCGGCAGCGGTCGTCGACCGGGCCGTCGAGTACTTTCCGAGGCTGAAGGAACGCTGGAACCAACTCGCAGGGACGCTGTCGGGCGGTGAGCAACAGATGCTCGCGATCGCGCGCGGGCTCATGGCACGTCCCAAGCTCATGTTGATCGACGAAGCGTCGCTGGGACTCTCCCCCAAGCTCGCACTCACGGTCTTCGAGGTCGCCCGCAAGATCAACGAGGAGGGCACGACGGTCTTTCTCGTCGAGCAGAATGCGGGCGTCCTGTCCATCGCCGACCGGGCCTTCGTGATGGAGAAGGGCATGATTGTCTACGAAGGCAGCGGGCAGAACATGCTCGACCACGCGAGCATTCGCTCCGCTTACCTGGGTTCATCCGACTAGGCGCTGGGCGGGCCGAGCTTCAGTTCCCGCCACGCATGCTCGTATCTCAGGTCCAGCACCAGTCTCGGGCTCCCCGCCAGGTCGTCGGCCGCGTCCACCGCCTCGGCCAGTCGCTCGGGTGAGAGCGCGCGACTCTTGCCCAGCAGAGCGCGTCGCACCACAGAACCCAGCACGACGTAGTCGAGCTTCGACTCTCGCAACGCATCCAGAGCCCGGGGCTGCGGCTCCCCCACGACCACGAGTCGCATTTCGGGCGACGCGAAGCCACCGCCCTCGACGAGGGCCTCCATCACCTCGACTGGGTCCCGGTCGTGATGCTCGCCAACCACGATCGTGCGCACGTTCTGGGCCGCTCTCTCGATCAGATCGGCGTCCCATTGGGGGCCGGATGCGATGTGCGCCCCCAGAGATCGCCAGCGATCGCTGGCCGCCTCGTCCGCCTCGAGCACTCGAACCTCGTCACCCTGGGCCGTCAGCCGACCGATCAGGGCCGGCATGACGTCCTCGTCCAAACCGATCAGCAGGATGCTCAAACTTGCACCCTCAGAGCGTTAGAGGCGATCTCGAACTTCACGCTGTGGACGGGAGGCAGTGGTTCTCCGTCTACGTGGCGGTGGAACGGTTTCTCCGAGCTGAGCTCGAAGCTCTCGAGGTCACTGGCATAGAAGACGTCGGGATGGTGCACGAGGTCACCCGACACCGCCACGCGCCACGCGTACGCGGGCAGCGACTCGATCCTCATCGATCTCAGGGCGAACACGTCGATGCCTTTGAACAGATCCACGTGCGGAGTGAGGTTGACGGGTCTGTTACCGAGGTAGGCGTAAGGGCCCGCGTTGCACACCACGGCCATGGCCACCGGAACCTCACCGAAGTCGCCTCGAAGGTTCATTGTGGGGCTCCTATGCCGGTACGTGCTGGTGAGCACCCTGAACGCACTCCAGTAGAAGAACAACTCACCGAAGCGGCGCTTCGCCGGCACGTAGCGCTCGACTCGTCCCGCCGCCTCCGCATCGAATCCACAACCAGCGGAAAACGTGAAGTAGCGGTCATCCATGCGCCCCAGGGGAACCTCGACGACCTCGCGTTTCAACGCGCCCTGCAGGTGATCGACTGCGGCAAGAGGATCGAGGGGGATGCCCAGGACGCGTGCGAACACGTTCATCGTTCCACCGGGGACTATCCCGAGAGCCGTCGAGCTTCCCGCCAGCCCGTTGGCGACCTCGTTGATGTGACCGTCGCCGCCGAACGCAATCACAAGCTCCGCCCCCGCGTCGGCCGCCTGCGAAGCAATGGCTATGCCACTGTCTCGAGCCGTCGTCGCGTGGCCCTCGATCCGGAATCGCGAACGGAGTGAGTCGACCACATCGTTTCTCGTGGCGTCTTCGAGGCGGCCGGCGTTTGGATTCACTATCAGCACGGCGGGTGGTCTTGTTCGAGTCATTCGGCGCAAACGCTACCCTCTCGGGGGACGAACGATGCCCCGCGAGTCCCGAGGAAGGACACGATGCACCCACCCATTCAGGTCATCGACACACAGATGCACGGCCTGCCCGGTATCACCGGAGCCTTCCTCGTCAGCGACGAGCAGACGGCCCTGGTCGAAACGGGCCCGAAGTCGACGGTGGAGCATGTCCTCGCTGGACTCCGAAACGCCGATATAGAGACCCTCGACTGGATCATCGTGACTCATATTCACCTCGACCACGCCGGGGCGGCGGGAACTCTAGCTCGGCATTTTCCCGAGGCGCGCGTCGCGGTGCACGAAGCTGGGGTCCGTCATCTCGTCGACCCCTCAAAGCTGTGGTCGAGCGCGTCCCGCATCTATGGCGACGCCATGGAGCGGATGTGGGGCGGAATCGATCCACTTCCCGAGGAGCGCATCGTCGCGCTTGCCGACGGGGACAAGATCGAGCTGGGAGCCACGACCCTCCAGGCCGTCGATACCCCCGGTCACGCAGGTCACCACCACGCATACTTCGACGCCTCCTCGGGAGTGGCCTTCGTCGGCGACGCCCTCGGAGTTCGTCTCCCCGATGTCGGTGTCATGCGGCCCGCCACTCCCCCACCCGAGTTCGATCTCGAGCTCGCGGTGTCGTCGATCGGACGCATCAAGGAGCTCGATCCCACCGAGATCTACCTGACCCACTTCAGCTCCCCCGCCTCCGGCACGAACTCCGCGTCGCCCCGGGCTGTATGCGACGAAGCCATCGAGGCACTGCGGATGTGGGGCGACTGGGTCGAAGAGGCACGCACCAAGACGACCGATCTCGACGAAGTCTCTCGCCTGATAACCGAGCGGTCGCGCCTCGAGATGGGCCGGCAGGTCACCGAGGACGCCATCGAACGAATGGATCAAACGACCTCCTACTGGATGAACACGTCGGGCTACATGCGCTACTACGACAAGAAGGCCAAATAGCGGACTGACACTTGCATTCGCGCGTGCTCGCGTCATAAGGTGCTCGAGGCCGCAAGTGCGGTGCTGCACGTTTCGGCTCTGAGTTGCGACTCTTTGAGGAGGTGGGTGTTGATGACAGACAAATTCACGAACTTTCGCCCCGCCTTCCTAAACGGCTAGAGGTCCTTCCCTCTCCGCCGTCCTGGCGGTTTCCACTCTTGACCGCTCTCCAGCGCGCCTTCACGCGCTCTCTCAAGGAGTCTTCAATTGCACGTCCCAAATCGGTTGTACGGGCTCGGCTGGGATGAACAGCGCGAGCACGAAATCAAAGAATGGCCCCGAGATATGTTGCCCGGGCGGGTCCTCGTTGAGCACCGCGGGGCCTACTCGGTGCTGACCGCTCGGGGTCAGCTGTGGGCACAGATCACCGGCAAGTTGCGACACGATGCGGAAACTCGCTCCGACCTTCCCGCTACGGGGGACTGGGTCGTTGCCGAGGTTCAGGACGAGGACCGGGCCTCGATTCATGCCGTGCTGCCACGTCGCACGAGTTTCTCGCGCAACATCGCCGGCAAGGCGACCGAGGAGCACGTGCTTGCGGCGAACGTCGACGTGAGCTTTCTCATCGCGTCGCTCGAACACGAGGTCAACCTCCGCAGAATCGAGCGTTACCTGACTCTGGCCTGGTCTGGCGGCACGGATCCGGTCATCGTCCTCGCGAAGAGCGACCTTGCGGGCGATCCGGAGGACATCGTCTACGAACTCGAGCGGGTGGAGTTCATCGCGCTCGGGGTACCGGTTCTCCTGACCAGTTCCGCGACGGGGGCCGGCATCGAGGACGTGCGCGATGTGCTCGCAGGCAGTCGCACCGGAGTTCTTCTCGGTTCCTCCGGAGCCGGCAAGTCGAGCATCGTCAACGCTCTGGTCGGCGACAGCGCGCAGCCTGTCGAAGAGGTGCGCAGCGACGGTAAGGGCCGGCACACGACCACGCGACGGGAGCTCATCGCGCTGCCGGGGGGCGGAGTGCTGATCGACACACCGGGACTTCGCGGCCTCAAGCTCTGGGACCACGGCGAGGGTGTCGCTTCCACGTTTGCCGACGTTGCCGAGTTAGCCCTCGATTGCAAGTTCAACGATTGTCAACACCGTACCGAGCCGGGTTGTGCGGTGCTGGCCGCGATCGCCGATGGAACGATCGATCGGCAGAGGCTTGACGACTGGCGAAAGCTGCAACGCGAACTCGAGTACCAGCGATCGAAGCAGGACCAGCGACTCGCGCTGCAACGCAAGCAACATTGGAAGAAGATCCACAACAGCGTCCGCCAGGTGTCTTGGTGAGAGGGTGTCGTGGTGAGGAACCGACTTAGAGCTGTTGCTTGAGTCTGCGGGCGCGCTCCGGTGCGTCCGTGGACTCCGCGTCTGCTGCGGAGACCGCCTCGAAGAAGTTGAGCGCCAGCGTGAAGCGACCACGGCGCTCGAGTAGATCGCCGAGCACGTACCATGCCCGCAGGTGGTGCTGTTCGGCATTCGGGGGGTTTAGTTCCAAGGACTCGATGCGTGCGATTGCTTCGTCGATCCGGTCCAACTCGGTCAGGGCCCCGGCTGCGACGATGGCCCCCTCGTAGCGAACCGGCTCGGGCACCGACGCATCGATCTCGTCGCACAGCTCGAGCGCCCGTTCGGGTTTGCTCATCGCCCTGTAGCAATCCGCCAGAACCGGGTTCTGCTCGGTCGAACCCGCCAGCCGCCGGAAGGCCGAGAGCTCGCGCGCCGCTTCCTTGAACTGGCCGTCTCGGTAGTAAGTGAGCCCGAGAAGCTCCCGCACGGTTGCGGAGCGAAGGGCGATGTGCTTCGCCTGCTCTCCCAATCGAATCGCCTCTGCCAGGTTCTCCTCTTCGAAGGCCGTGGCCGCCTCGGCAAAGACCTGGACGAGGATCTGTCCCTTTCCCGGCCTCGCCGTGCCCCGCAGCTCCCCCACGACGTCGTCTGGAAGGTGAACGAGGGAGCGGCTTGGTTTGCGAGTGTGCTGTCTCGAGTCTCGGGTGCTCTTTCGCTCGCCTCGGCCTTGACGATCCCTGTCGTCTCGGCGCGGCTTCTGCTGCCGGGCTCGGGGGACGCGCTGTCCTCGAGATCCTTCAGGGGGACTCATGCAACCCACACTAAAGGAGGGTGGCGGTCCTCTTAGCTAAGCCTCTTAGAGATTGGCCAGTGCGAGTTGCTCGGAGATCTGCCTGGCCGAGCGTGAGTCCGAGGTGGCAATCGAAAAGATCATTCCCTCGTCGTCGTCAATGAAGGTAACCAGCGCGGCACCGCCACCTCTTATCTCGTACATGGTCGTGCTCCCGCGGGTCACGGTCTTCAGGCTCGCTCGTGGAAGGTTCATCCCGCTTGTCTGATTGAAGCCCGCCATGAAGGCTTGGCTCTCGCGCGGGTCGAAGGTCTCGCCACCGAACTCGCCCGGCTCGTAGCCGATGACCCCCACGGCTCCTATGAGTCGATCACGATGCTGCACCATCCGAAAGTCGACGCTGCTGACATACTCGGTGAGCTCCGAGTTCTTCTCCAAGACGTCGTCGACCTGCTCTTGTAAACCCTCAGGAGGCTCCTGGTACTCGTAGCCGCCGCTGAGAGACGCGAACGCTGCGTCGATGTCCTCGTCACTTGGTGCGCCGTCGCCCGAGAAGAAGTGCGTGTAAGCGCCAAAGAGAACTGCGACCGCGAGAACCACGAAGCCGAAGGCTGCCCTTTTTGTCTGCGACACCCTCCTGGCTCCCGCGACGGGCCGCTGCGAATCGGACCACCCGGCCGCTTCGCCGGAACCGGTGCCTATCGTGACGGAGGACCAGGTGCTCCCCCCGCTGATGTCTTCGACCGGCTTGCCGGAACCGGTGTAGGCGCGCACGGGCTGCTGCACCACCGGGGAGTTCGGGGAGGGATCAGGGCGAGGCGCGGGGGCCGGAGGGGGCGGAGGAGGAGGGGGCGCGCTCCCGAGGTCCCACTGCTGGCTTTCGGGATTCCACCGGTACCAATGGTCGCCGTGATGCTGCCACCAGGTCCCGTCCCTCGTCACGGGTTCTTCCATGACCTGGATATCGGACCAATCGATCCTCCTCTTGAGCGGCGAGCGTGTCATCAGGTGGTTAGGCGAGCGCCCGATCGGGTAATTCTTATGTTCACGCCCCATCCAGTCGATGTTTCGTCCTGGGTGAAGAGAGGCTCAAATGCCAGCCAGGAGGTTTTGATGAGAACGTTCAAGCGTGTGTTCGCCGTCGATCTACCGGAGAACCAGGCGGTCGAGGTGACCAGGAAGTCCATCAGCGAGAAGGGCTTCAAGGTGGTCGGGACCGAGTCGGAGATCGCCGAGGACTTCCTCGGCCAGAAGACCCGAATCGTCACGGTCAACGTCGAGGCCTAAACGAGCTTCCTTTTGAAAGGCCCCCGTTTACAGGGGGCCTTTCTTCTTACAGAACCGCCTCGAGGAAGCGCTTTGTCCGCTCGTCCGCCGGAGATCCGATGATCTTCGACGGCGGGCCCTCCTCGACGATCTGGCCCTCGTGCATGAACACCATCCGGTTCGCTACCTCGCGCGCAAAGCCCATCTCGTGAGTCACGACGATCATGGTCATCCCGTTTCGTGCGAGATCGCGCATCGCGGCGAGGACCTCACCGATCAACTCGGGGTCGAGGGCGGATGTCGGTTCGTCGAACATCATGATGTCGGGCTCCATCGCGAGGGCTCGTGCGATCGCAACGCGCTGCTTCTGTCCACCCGAGAGCCGGATCGGATATTCCTCCGCCTTCTCCGCCAGACCGACCCCTTCGAGCAATTTCATTGCCCGCTTCGAAGCGCTTTCCCTCGATTCGCCCTTCACCGTACAGGGGGCCTCCATGACGTTCTCGAGCACCGACAGATGTGGAAACAGGTTGAACTCCTGAAACACCATCCCGCAGCGCTCGCGGATCTTCCGAATCTTCTCCCGGCGAACGCGCAGAGCCGGGCCCACCTCCATCCGGATGTCCCCGACCTGGATCATGCCGCTCGTGGGTTCCTCGAGGAAATTGATGCAGCGAAGGAGGGTCGACTTGCCGGAACCCGAGCGCCCGAAGAGCACGACGACCTCGCCGCTTTTGATGGTGAGGGACACGTCTTTGAGAACCTGCAACTGGCCGAAGTGTTTGTCGAGCCGCTCGATGGTGATGACGTCAGTGGCCATGGGTCGTCTCTCTGACGTATCCGACGGCCATCTTCCTCTCCAGGCGAGACTGGAAGAAAGAAAAGATGCTCGTTAGGAGCCAATAGACCGCTGCAGCGATGACTAGCGTTTCCAAGGCACGGAAGTTCTGTTGACCAACCTTGGAGGCGCGAAAGAAGAGGTCGGTCGCCCCAATGAAACTCACCAACGCGGAGTCCTTGAGCATCGCGATGAACTCGTTTCCTACCGGTGGGATCACCGTACGAACGGCTTGTGGCAAGACGATGCGGCGGGTCGTCTGCCCCGGGCTCATCGCCAACGCGTGGGCGGCCTCGATCTGACCATGGCCGACCGATTGGATGCCCGCCCGAAAGATTTCGGTCATATACGCGCCGTAATTGACGCCGAGCGCGAGGGTCGCGGCGGGTATCGCATCGAGCAGGAAGAACCCACTCATGTATGAGGGTGCAAACCGCGCTAGTTGCGGAAAGGCCAGGTAGACGAAGAAGATCTGGACGATCAGCGGTGTACCTCTGATGAAGGAAACATAGAAGGACGCCGGCCCGTTGAGCAACGGATTCTTCGAGAGGCGGCACAGGGCTCCGAACAATGCGAGCGTCGTTGCCAGCACGATCGAAGCGACGCACACGATCAGTGTGATTCCCGTCCCCCTGAGGATGTACGGCGCCCATTCCAGCATGAACTGGGTGTCGAAACCGTAGGAGAGGAACAGGCCGGCCAGTACGACGAAGATGACGATCCAAACGAGCCCCAGCTTGACTCGGTAGGGCACGCGTGCCGATCGCGCTTCGACCGCATCGCGCGCGCGCCTAACGGTCGCAGGAATGCTTGCCGTCAACTCGTCGCCGACCTATGAAGCCTTCGAGTCCCTGGACTAAGTCTCCTTGGTGAGGTCGGTGTCGTACCACTTCATCGAGAGCTCGCTGAGAGTTCCGTCGGAATGCATCTCCTCGATGATTCGACCGATCTCCTCGGTGAGGGGCGTCGGATCGTCCGGAGCGTTCTTGTCGATTGCGACGGCCAGTGGCTCGTAGTAGATGGGGTCACCGACGATCTTGATCGGCTTGTCCTTCTCGATTGCACCCTCGAGCGTGGGTAGCGCCGAGATCGCCGCGTCGAGGCGCGTCCCATCACCGAGCTCGAGGTCGGCGATTGCCGACGAGTCGGTGTCGTAGGCCTTCACGCTCGCATCGTCGATCACGAAATCGATCTCGTAACCCGGGATGTCGAGAGACTTCTCGAGGTAGGCCTCGTAGGTGCAACCGCCGCACACGCCGATCGTGGTGCCATCGAGGTCGCTCTCAGTGTCGGTGATCGAGGTGTTGTCCTCGTGCACGGCCACGGCCGCCGGCGTGAAGTAGTAGGCCGGAGTGAACTCGAGAACCTCTGCACGCTCCGGGGTCACGGTCATCGAGCCGACGCTGATGTCCCAACGTCCCGCCCAGTTACCCGCCGTAATGACGTCCCACGACGGAGTTTCCCACTCGATCTCGACGCCAAGGCGCTCGGCGATCTCGGTGGCGACGTCGATGTCGAAGCCCTCGTATTCGCCGCTCTTGGTGATCGACGACTGGGGTGGGTAGGCGGGATCGGTCGACACCCTGAGCACGCCGGCGTCCTGCACTGCGGCCAACATGCCGGTCGCCTCGGCGGACTCCCCCTCGTCACCCGAAGAGGCCTCTTCGGGCTCGTCTCCGGCTGTTCCGCACGCTGCAACTAGCAGCAGGACGAACGAAAGCACGGCCAGCAGACGCAACTTCTTCATGTTCTCCCCCGTTTCAAAGTAGTCCCGCGGCCCTGCGGGACGGTGGCCCTACTATGTGCGATAACCGGGCCTATTGAAAGCCATTCTAGGCGCATGGAAAAGGGGGTCGCCCAAATGGACGACCCCCAGAGAAAATTCCGGCGGCGACCTACTCTCCCACCCCGTCTCCGGGGCAGTACCATCGGCGCTGGAGGGCTTAACTTCTGGGTTCGGAATGGAACCAGGTGTGACCCCTCCGCTATGGCCACCGGAAACCTATTCAGCTGTCAGTCTTCTGTGGTCTTCCGACCCAGTTTGCCTTTACAGGTCGTGTTGACCAGTTGTTCTTTGGGATCTTTCGATCCGGGTGACTCTGTCGTCCAAGAACCTTGAACGCTCCAGAGCGAGCGCGAGCGAAACCAAGCCTACGGCCTATTAGTACCGGTCGGCTGAACACATTGCTGTGCGTACACCTCCGGCCTATCAACGTGATGGTCTGTCACGGGCCTTACCTGGTTGACCCAGTGGGAAACCTCATCTTGGAACGGGCTTCGTACTTAGATGCCTTCAGCACTTATCCCTTCCGCAGGTCGCTAACCAGCAGTGCCCTTGGCAGGACAACTGGCACACGAGAGCTGCGTCCGTCCCGGTCCTCTCGTACTAGGGACAGCCTTCCTCAAGTTCCCTCCGGCTGCAGCGGATAGGGACCGAACTGTCTCGCGACGTTCTAAACCCAGCTCGCGTACCGCTTTAATGGG
>JBOGWS010000022.1:0-25598 GCA_050693895.1 Actinomycetota bacterium
TGTCAGGCCATCACGGCGCGCGTGTGGTCCACGTCCTTCGCGATCTGCTCGACGAGCGCGTCGACGGATTCGAACTTGAGCTCGTCCCGCAGACGCTCGTGCAGCTCGACCCGCAGGCGCTGGTCGTAGAGGTCTCCGTTGAAATCGAGAAGGTAGGCCTCAACCCCCCACGGTGTCGTTGCCGGGTCCCCACCGAACTGGGGATTGACGCCCAGGTTGATGGCGGCCGTGTACGCGATGCCGGCCTCGACCATTGCGCGTCCGGCATAGATCCCCCGCGGAGGGTGAGCGATGCTCCGATCGAGTTTCAGGTTCGCGGTCGGAAAACCGAGCTCCGTGCCCCGCCTGTCGCCTCGCAACACGATTCCGTCGACGTCGAACGGGCGAGCCAAGAGCGTGTGCGCGGAGATCATGTCGCCCTGCGCGATGGCCGACCGGACCCGCGTGGAACTGACGGATTCTCCCTCGACTCCCGCAAGGGTGAGCACCTCCGCTTGGAAGCTGTGCTCGGCCCCCATCTTCTGCAACAGGTCCGTCGTCCCAGAGGCCTTGTGCCCGAACCGCCATCCCTCGCCGACGATCACGGCGCGCGCGCCCAACCTCACCAGCACGTCGGTGACGAAACGCTCCGGGCTCCACTTCGAGAAGGCCTCGTCGAACGGAAGGACCACGAGTGTGTCGATACCGGTGTCCTCGATGAGCTCGGCCCTTCGCTCGGGGGTAGTCAGGACCTTGGGCTCCGATCCCGGGCGGAGAGTCTCGAGGGGGTGGCGATCCCACGTGACGAGGACCGAGGTACCGCCGAAGGTCGCCGCATCGTCAATGGTGCGCGCAATGAGCGCGCGGTGGCCGAGGTGTACCCCGTCGAAGGTACCGACCGTGATGGCCGCGCCGCCAGGCTGAGGGCCGAGCGTGTCGAGACCCACGACCTTTCTCACTTCGGCGCCACCACCCTCTCCGGAACCAGCTCGTCACCTTTTCGTGCATAGACCGCGATCAGATCGCCGTGGTTGACCAGTGCAAGATGATCGCCCTCGATCAGATCCGCCGAGGGCAGCTCCAGCCGGCGTCCGTTCGTGACCAACCGCGCCTCATCGTCTTCTATTTCGACTCGTTTGAGGTCGCGCACCGCGTCGGCCAGCGGGAGAAGATGCCCTTTCTCCACGACGTCGAGTTCGACCGCGTCGGCCTCGGTGAAGCCACCTGCCTCGGTTCGCCTGAGAAAACGCAGGTGCGCGCCACAACCGAGCGAAGCGCCCATGTCGTGCACGAGCGTACGCACGTAGGTCCCCGCGGAGCAGCGTACGTCGAGGACGGCCTCCGGCGGGTCCTCGGTGAACGACAGGACCTCGAGTTGGTAGATCGTCACGGGTCGCGTTGCTCGTTCAACCTCCTCGCCACGTTGAGCCTTCTTGTAAAGCCGTTCGCCTCCGACCCGTACCGCCGAGACCATGGGGGGAATCTGGTCCAGTTCACCGGTGTGCTCGGCGGCGGCGGCGCGCACTTGCACCTCCGTGATGTCTACCGTGCGCCGTTCGACAACCTCTCCCGCGGCATCCTGGGTCGTCGTCGTGACTCCGAACACGGCAGTGGTTCGATAGCGCTTGATCGAAGCCTGGGCGTAGGACAAAAAGCGCGTGGCTCTGCCGAGTCCGAGGATCAGCACCCCCGTCGCATCGGGATCGAGCGTTCCCGCGTGGCCCACTCGCCTGGTCCCAAAGCGCTTCCGGATACTGTCGACCACGTCGTGACTCGTCATGCCGGCCGGTTTATCGATGACGAGGACGCCATCGATCCCCGCGTCGCGCCTGCGGCTCACGACTCGGGTCTGTCGACCAGATACTTCAGGATTCCCTTGACGGCGCTCTCGACGTCGGGCGCCGTATAGCCGGCCGCCAACTCGTGTCCCCCGCCGCCGTGGGCCCGGGCGATCTCGGCGACGCTCACCGGGGGGTGATCGGGGCCGGACTTCGATCGAAGGCTCACCCGGAAGTTGCCGTCCTTCTGCTCCTTGAAGATCGCAGCGACATCCGCATCGCGCGTGGCACGAACCGCATCGATCAAGAGATCCGTCTCGTCCGCGCCCACGCCAGTTTCCTTCAGATCATTGCGGGTGATCCACGAGAAAACGAATCGTTGCTCGTCGAACAAGGTCGCTCGGTCGAGCACTCGTCCGAGCAGCTTCAGATAGGTAAAGGGCGCGGATTCGAACACCTCGAGTGCGATCTGCGGAGCCTGTACCCCGTAGGACAACAGATCCGCCGCAAGCCTCAGGGTTTCGGGGCTCGAGTTGCCGTACTGAAAACGTCCGGTGTCGGTGACGACCCCGGTGTACAGGCAGGTTGCGATGTCGTGGTCGAGTTCAACACCAACGTCCTTCAATAGAAACGCGACGATCTCGGCGGTGGAGGAAGCGAAGTCGACGACGACGTTGAGCGTCCCGAATTCGTCGTTGCCTGGATGATGATCGATGTTGATCAGGGGGTCGGACGTCAGTGCGAGCTTCTCCACGGAGCCCAGTCGGTGAGCGGCCCCGCAATCGAGAGCGACGAAAAGGTCGATGTCGTCGGGAATCTCGGCGGACTGGACGAGCGAATCCGCGCCCGGCATGAACATCAACGAAGGCGGAGGTACGACAGGATCGGAGCCCCAAGTCGGAAAGGTTGTCTTGTCGAGGGACCGCAGTGCCAGGGACGTCCCGAGCAGAGAGCCGAGCGCGTCCCCGTCGGGATTGACGTGGCACGCGATGGCGATTCTCTGCGCGTTCTTGATGGTGTCGACGGCTGCGTCCCAGTGAGCGACGTCGTAGCGGCTCATGGCCGGTCCTCGCCGTCGGCCTCCGGCTCGGCTTCGATGCGGTGGAGGATCTCCTCCAGCCGTTCAGCCTCGTCGGCCCCCGTGTCGAGCTCGAAGACCAGCTCGGGGGTGTACTTCATCCGAACCTGCTGACCGACGGCGGTGCGAAGGACCGGCGTCGCGCTCTTGAGCGCAACCATCGTGGACTCCTTCTCCTCGTCGGAGCCCAATACACTCACGTACACGCGTGCGTGTCGCAGGTCGGGGGTGACCCTCACGGCCGTCACGGTTGCGAAGCCCATGCGCGGATCTTTGAGGTTCTGAATCTCCACGCCGAGAACCTCGCGCGCCAGACGCTGCACCTTCTCAGTCCTCTGGCTCATCTAGTTCCTCGCGATCGTCGAGACGATCTCAAGTCAGATCCTCCAGAGCAAACACCTCTATCGAACGGTCCACTATCTCGGCACCGTCCAGTGCGCTGCGTCCCACCGCCTTCTCGACCTCCTGCAACACCTTCCGACACTGACCCATCGTCCCCGAAACGCAGCTGATCCCGAGAGCCGATCTCTGCCACAGATCCTGGTGATCGACTTCCGCGATGGACACGTTGTACTTCTTCGTTACGACCGAGGTGATGCTGCGCAGCACTCCTCGTTTGTCCTTCAGAGAGGTCGACTCGGGAATAAAGATCTCGAAACGAGCGACCCCGATGAACATGGTGGCGCTCTTCCCTAGCGCGCGATCTCTTCGATCTCGAAGGCCTGGATGAGGTCGCCCTCTTTGATGTCGTTGTAGCCCTCGATACCGATGCCGCATTCGTATCCCGCCGCGACCTCACGAGCGTCGTCTTTGAACCTCTTCAACGAGGAGATGGTCGACTCGTAGATGACGGATCCGTCGCGCGCAAGACGGGCCCGGGCGTTGCGGCGGATGACGCCGTCGAGAACCATGCAACCGGCGATCGTCCCGGCCCTCGGGACCCGGAAGATGGCCCGCACCTCCGCCTGACCCATGGGCCTCTCGCGTAGTTCTGGCCCGAGCAGCCCTTTGGCGGCGCTTTCGATGTCCTCGATCGCCTGGTAGATGACCCGGTAGGTACGGACGTCGACGCCCTCTTCCTCGGCCAGTTGACGGGCGGCGCCGGACTCGATGACATTGAAGCCGATAACGATGGCGTTGGATGCCTGGGCCAGCGTGATGTCGTTCTCGGTGATCGCACCGACGCCCTTGCGAAGGACGGTCAGCTCGACTGTGCTCTGGTCTAGTTTCGCAAGTTGGTCCGCCAGAGCTTCTACCGAGCCCTGCGCGTCTGCTTTGATCAGCAGGTTCAGCTCGGGCGTCTCTCCCTCAAGCGTGCGGGACAACAGGGCGGACAGCGAAGCCGGCTTGCGCGCGACCTGCTCGGCGGCGCGACGGTGCTGTTCGCGCTCGCCCGCTACTGCGCGCGCCTCACGCTCGTCGACCAAGGCCCTGAACTCGTCTCCCGCCTCGGGTACCGAGTTCCAGCCGAGTCCGAGAACCGGCTGGCCGGGAGTTGCTTCCTCTACTTCGTTGCCGCGTTCGTCGAGCATCGCTCGCACACGACCCCATGCGATGCCACCAACCACCGCGTCGCCCTTGAGCAACGTGCCCTTCTTGACGAGCACGGTCGCCACAGGCCCCCGGCCCTTGTCAAGATGTGCCTCGATGACGACGCCGCGCGCCATGGTCTCAGCATTCGCCTTGAGATCGAGGGTGACGTCGGCCGTCAGAAGAATCATCTCGAGCAGTCCGTCGAGGTTCTGGCGTGTCTTCGCCGAGACGTCGACGAAGGCCGTGTCGCCACCCCATTCCTCCGGGACGAGCCCCTGGTCGGAGAGCTGCTGCCGAACCCGCTGCGGGTCGGCCTCGGGCCGGTCGATCTTGTTGACGGCAACGATGATCGGCACGCCCGCGGCCTTCGCGTGGTCGATGGCCTCGACCGTCTGAGGCATAACGCCGTCGTCGGCCGCGACCACGAGGATGGCGATGTCGGTCGCCTGCGCTCCGCGCGCTCGCATCGCGGTGAACGCCGCGTGGCCGGGAGTGTCGATGAAGGTGATCTCTCTGTCGGCGAAGTGAACCTGGTAGGCGCCGATGTGCTGCGTGATTCCGCCGGCCTCACCGGAGACGACATCCGTCTTGCGGATGGCGTCGAGAATGGTCGTCTTTCCATGGTCGACGTGCCCCATGACGGTGACGACCGGAGGCCGGTCGACGAGCTCGACGCCTTCGTCCTCGTCCTCGGCCCCCTCGTCATCCTCGACCTCTTCCTCGGCCGGGTCGACGACGCGCACGGAGAGGCCGAGGTCGTCCGAGACCAGCTCGACGGCCTCGTCGCTCATCGATTGCGTAACGGTCATCATCTCGCCGAGTCCCAACAGGACCTTCACGATCTCGTTCGGGGCCCTGTCGACCTTCGCTGCAAAATCCTGCACGGTGATGCCGCGGTGGACGCTGATCGCGTCGTCGAGGGCGGGCGTCTCCTCAGGGATGGCGGCCGCCTCGGGGGCCGGCGCAGCCGCCTTCTCCGGTTCCGGCTTCGCGGGAGGCTTGGTCGCGGGTGCCTCCGAAGCCCGCTTGGGCGGCGCTTTGGTCTCCGCCGCCGGAGACTTGGGAGTCTTCTCGGTCTTGGGCGCAGGTGACTTGGGCTCCTGCGCCTTGGGTGCCGGCTTTTCCCCCGCGGCCTTGGGCTCGGACTTCTTGGCCGGAGCCTTTTTCGGCGGCTTCGTCTCCGCCTTCTTGGGAGCCGCCTTCTTCGATTCGGTCTTCGAGCCGTTGCTCAGCTCGGAACGGACGCGCTCGGCCAAGGACTCCTCGATGGACGAGGAGTGGCTCTTCACCGGCTGACCGATCTTCTCGAGATGCGCTAGCACCTCCTTGCTGGTCAGCCCAAGTTCCTTGGCCAGCTCGTGAACTCTGGGCTTCGCCATACTGCTTCCTTCCTTCGTGTTCAATCGTTTTCTTCGTCTACATCGATGAGCCTTTCAAGCTCGGCCCGCAGCTTCGGGCGATCGAGCTGGGTGCTCAAAGCCCTGCTCAGAGCTCCGGTCTCAACCGCCTCTTGCACACACTCCGAGACGTTGCAAACATACGCGCCACGGCCGGGTGCCCGAGCGCGCGACCCCTCGGCGACAACGGCACCGTCAGGAGTCACCGCGACTCGGATCAGCTCGCCTTGCGGCGCCCGGGTCCGACAGGCAACGCAGGACCTGACGGGAGAGATTCTAGTCGCCTGCGGTGGCCTCACCCTTCTCGGTCTCGACCACCTCTGTTGCCTCGGCCACCCCACCGGCCGTCTCCTCGGTGGATTCCTTCTCGCTCTCGGCCTTCGCGGACTCCTCCTCGGCGGCCGCTGCGGCAAGGCGCTGTTCCTCCTCGCGTATCTGGGTCTCGGATTTGATATCGACTCTCAAACCGGTCAGCCGGGCCGAGAGCCGAGCGTTCTGGCCCTCCTTGCCGATGGCCAGGCTGAGTTGGTAGTCCGGCACTATGACGAGGGCCGTCTGGCTGTCGTCCTGGATGCGGACCTCGGTGACTTTGGCAGGCGACAGTGCGTTGGCAACGAAGTCCTCGATGTTGTCCGTCCACTTGATGATGTCGATCTTCTCGCCTCGCAACTCGTTCATGACCATCCGTACTCGCGAGCCCTTCGACCCCACGCAGGCACCCACCGGATCGACGTTGCGGTCGTTCGATGCGACGGCGATCTTGCTCCTGTGCCCCGGCTCGCGCGCCACCGCCTTGATCTCGACGACGCCCTCCAGGATCTCGGGAACCTCGAGTTCGAACAGGCGACGAATGAGATTGGGGTGCGTCCGGCTCACGATGATCTGGGGGCCGCGCGCGCTCTTCCGCACCTCGACGATGTACGCCTTGAGGCGCGCGCCGTGCTCGTAGCGCTCGTGAGGAATCTGTTCCTGCGGAGGCATCAGAGCCTCGGCCTTGCCGAGGTCGAGAATGGTGTAACGGTTGTCCTGCTGCTGCACGATGCCCGTGACGATGTCGCCCTCGCGGCCCGAGTACTCACCGAAGGTGATGTCGCGCTCGGCCTCGCGCAGACGCTGCAGGATGACTTGCTTTGCCGTCTGGGCCGCGATCCTGCCGAAGTCGGCCGGAGTGTCCTCCCACTCCTTGATGATCTCGATCTCCTCGGTGTCGGGGTCGATCTCGACCTCTTGGGCATAGACGGTCACGTTGCCGTCGTCGCGATCGATCACGGCTCGGGCACCGCGCGTCTCGTCGGCTCCGACCATGCGAAGGTACGCCGACGCAAGCGCCTTCTCGATAGCCTCGAGCAGCGTGTCGAACGCGATCCCACGCTCGCGCTCGACTTCGCGCAGAGATTCAAGAGGGATCTGCATTGGCTACCTCCATTCGAAAACCGTCCGGGCCGACTTGACCTCCTCGTAGGGCACGTCGACCTCTTCGTGTTGATCTGTCTTCAGCGTGACGGAGTCGTCCCTCACTTCGAGGATCGTTCCGTCAAGTCGATGGCTGTCCCCAGCCAATTTGCTCTTCGTCTTCACCATCACCTGCTTGCCCACGGAACGCGCGTAGTGTTCGGGGCGCTTCAACGAACGTTCGAGCCCGGGAGAGCTGACCTCGAGGGTGTAGCGACCCTCGATGGGGTCCCTGAGATCGAGGCCGCGCGAGATCTCCTCCGAAACCTCGGCGACCGTGTCCAGATCGACGCCGTCGTCGCCGTCCACGTAAACGCGAACTATCCGGCTGCCCTTCGAACCGCCCATTTCGACGTCCCACAAGCTCAGGGAGCGGCGACGGACGACCGCCTCGGCGAGGTCTGAGACCTCCTCGAGAACGTCCATGCCACCTCCTGTGACTGCTCGTCGCCGCCCTACCGTGACCACAAAACAAGCCCCTCTGCGAGGGGCTGGCCGAAAAACGATCCTGCTCCTGCGGTCTGGCCGAGGCCACCCCGCTCCTGCTCCCGCCTGTCCGGGCCCTTGCTACACTGTCCCGAACCAGGAAAAACTCCTGCTCACGGCAGGTTTCCGAGACTAACACGGAGCGGCTCCGTAGGGCTGAGTCGCGCCGCGATTCAGAGGGAGCTCACATGGCAAAGAAGGGCCGCAAGCGGCGCAGCCGCCGCAAGAACAAGGCGAATCACGGCAAGCGTCCCAACGCCGGCCGCAAATAGCCCTCCACCAATGAGGGCCGCTCTCCGTCAGAGATGAAGCGGTCGCCTCGGCGACCGCGGGAAACCTGTAGCAGACAAGCTCGGGCTAGCCCTTTACGGCACCCATCGTGAAGCCGGAGATGAAGCGCCCGAGGAGGAGGTTGAAGACCAACGCGATCGGCAGTGCGACGAACACGACGGCCGCCTGTAGCGACTGCCAGAAGAACACGTCGCCGCGGATCAGCTCGGTCGGAACCCCGATACTGATGCTCTTCTCCGCGGTCGAGGAGAGGAACGCGAGCGCGTAGATGAACTCGTGGGCCGTCAGAGTGAACGCGAAGACGATGACGGCGACGATCCCGGGGAAAGCAAGAGGGATGACGATGCGGAAGAAAGCGCTGAGCCGGCTGTAACCGTCGACCAGAGCCTGCTCCTCGACGTCCTTGGGGATGCCCTTCAGGAACCCGATGAGCAGCCAGACTGAGACCGGGATCGTGATCGTCGGGTATATCAACACCAGGGACCAGGTGTTGTTAAGTAGCCCCAGGTTCCCAACTACTCGGGTCATCGGAATGAACAGCAGCGTCGGCGGGATGAGGTACACGAAGAAGATGGCGATACCGAGCGGTCCACTCCATTTCATCTCGAGTCGCGCAAGAGCGTAGGCGGCGGGAAGCCCGACGAAGAGCGTGATCGTTACCACGAGCACTCCGACCCACAGCGTGTTCCACGCAAAAGTCAGGAACTGCGTATCGGAGAGCAGGAACCTCCAATGCTCGAGAGTCGGAGGAAGGTTGTAGATGAACGGATTGTTCGCCTTCGTATAAAGGTCGGGATCCACCTTGAACGAGGTGATCGCGCTCCAAATGAATGGCCCCGCCGCAAACAGTGCCGCGAGGATCGCGATGGTGTAGAGGACCGTGCGCCCGCTGATGGCGCGGCGGCGGCGCTGCTTACGTATTCGCTCGACCTCATCCTGGTTCGTGACGTCGATGCGTCCACCGGCAAACTTTTCGACGGGGTTGCGCTCGGGAGCAGTCACCGGCTACATCACCTCCGTGCGTCGGACCGCCCGCAGTATCGCGATCGCGGCGGCGAGCAACAGGGGGAAGAGGAAGAGGGCCACCGCCGCGCCCTGGGCGAGGTCACCGCCCTCGATACCCTTGAAGAAGGCCCAGCTCGACAGCACCTGGGTGGCCTGGGTCGGACCACCCCTTGTCAGGATGAAGACGACGGTCATGTCGGCGAAGGTGAGGATGGCACCGAACAGCACCGCCACCGCGGTGATAGGCAGCGTGAGGGGGATCGTGATCTCCCTCAGCTTCCGCCAGAACCCGGCCCCGTCTATCTCCGCGGCGTCGTCGATCTCGTCGGGGATCGCCATGTGCCCTGCCATGATGATGACGGTCGCGAGCGGGACGATGCGCCACACATGGACTGCGATGATCGATCCCATCGCGAGAACCGGTCGCCCCAGGTAATACATGTTGGCTTCGATGAGGCCGAACCAGCGCAGCACCCAGTCGATGGGGCTGAAGATCGAGTTGAGCAACCACAGCCACGATACCGCCGCAAGCGACACCGGCGTCGTCCATGGAAGCAGCACGCAAAACCGAACCAGCCACTTCCCCTTGAAGTCCTTGGTGAGCACCGTCGCGAGGATGTGCGATATCACAACGATAAGCGCCATCGAGATCAGGGTGAACGTGATCGTGTTCCTGAAGGAAGTCCAGAACACCCGCGAACCCAGGATCGTGCGCCACTGACGCAGTCCGACGAAGTCGAGGCTCGGGTTCCCGGTCGTTACGTCACTGAAGCTGAACAAGATCGCTAGGACGAAAGGAAACGCAACCAAGCCGATGATGTATACGACGGTCGGCAGCAAAAAGAGCTTCGCCAGGACACCCTCACGGTCGGCGAGCGTCCTCCTCGGCGGTGCCGTCCGGGGGGTTGGGTCCGGGTCCCGAGCCAAGGTACCGGTGGGCGCCGTCCCAACACCTTCGGCGCGGTCGGTTTGCGTCACGAGCGGACCGGGCGCGGCTCGGTTCGCAACCCCGTGGCAGCGTCGAAAAACCGCAGGTCCTTCTCGTGCACGGCGAAGCGCTGGACGCGGTCCTCGGCCACGGCGACGTTAACGGTCGCGGGTATCCGAGCGATGATGTGGGCGTCGTCGCTCCCAAGACCTGAGGCGGTCGCGTAGACGTGCCGGTCGCCCGACAGATACTCCATGCGGTGCACCTGCACATCAACCTCGAGCAGGTTGCCACCGTTGCTGCCGATCGCCTCGACCGGCAGGAAGTTCTCCGGCCGGAAGCCGAGGAGATGGTCGTCACGGTCGACGAGATTCATAGGCGGTGACCCAATGAAGGTCGCAACGAAAGTGTCTGCCGGATGGGAGTACACCTCCTCCGGAGGACCGATCTGGCGAACCTTACCTTTGAGAATTACGGCTATCCGGTCGCCGAGGCCCATCGCCTCGACCTGGTCGTGGGTCACGTAGATCGTTGTCGTGCCCAGCCGCTCTTGGAACTGCTTCAGCTCGTCGCGGGCCGACGTGCGCAGCTTCGCGTCGAGGTTGCTGAGCGGTTCGTCGAGCAGGAACACACTGGGGTCTCGGACAAGCGCTCGGGCGAGCGCCACTCGCTGGCGCTCGCCACCAGACAGGTGACGGGGTTTGCGGTCGAGCAACTCAGCGATGCCGAGGAGGCCGGCGGCCCAGTCCGCCTTCTCGCGGCGGGCGTCGCGATCGATCTTCGTCGCCTTCAGCGGAAAGGTGATGTTGTCCAGCACGGTCTTGTGCGGGTACAGCGCATAACTCTGGAAAACCATCGCGATGCCGCGCGCCCGCGGGGGGAGGCCGTTCACTACGTTCCCACTGATGAGGATCTCACCCTCGGTCGGTTCCTCGAGGCCGGCGATCATGCGTAGCAGGGTCGTCTTGCCGCAACCGGAGGGGCCGAGCAAGACCAGGTACTCGCCCTCATCGGTCGCTATGTCCACTCCGTCGACGGCCTGGACATCGCCTCTATCGAAGTGCTTCTTGAGGCCCCGAACCTCGACTACATGGGCCATTTCTAAACTCTCCCGTGTCGGCGTTGCCGATCGGTCCCGGTATCAGACCCCACCGACAAGGCCCTCACCCCGCCACTTCTCGAAGATCTGCTCGCACTCCTGGTGCGCCTGCTCGACCGACTGCTGGGCGTCTTGGCCACCGCGCGCGACGCGGGCGAGCATGTTGGGCAGGATGAAGGTGCCGTTGATCTCGCCGACGGCCGGGCTGGCCGGTCCCGGATAGCCAAGGTTCGTCGACCAGTCGATGGCGGTCTTCAGAGGTTGGAGCTTGGTCGGGTCGTCCCCCTCGATGGTGAACGGGTCCTCGTCGAGCCAGCCGTCCAACTCCGGCACCTGGTCGGGGTAGCCGGGGAAATCGTACAACTTGGACTCGTAGGCGGCCCTCGGCAGGTTCTCCGTGTAGTGGAGCAGGAACGCCTGCGCGGCATCGAAGTTGGTCGAGAACTTTGGAGCGATCCAGTTGTACATGACGTGCTGCGCGGCAAGCTGGCGCTCCGGTCCCTCGAGGGCCGGGACGAAGAAGACGTCCTTTGCGATATCCGGGATGCTCTCCTGGGCCGTGCGCCACGCCGAGAGGGAGTTGAGGATGTAGCTCAACTGCCCGGCGATGAGCCCCTCGTTGTTCGACGCCGGGTTCCACGCGAACACCTCTTCGGTCATCGCCGCGTCGAAGAGTTCCTTCGAGTACTCCACCGCGGCGATGGTCTGGTCGGACAGCAGGGTCACCTTCTCGTTGGTGTCCTGCTCGGCGCCTCCGAACGACCATATGAGGGCGCGGGCGTACATGTTCGAGTCGATCTCCTGGGACATCCCCAGGCCCATCTGGATGTTCTGCTCGCTGAAGATCTTGCCGCCCCCCTCGAGGAGCTCGTCCCAGGTCGAGGGCCCGTCGGGAAAGCCGGCCTCCTCCCACAGGGACTTGCGGTAGTCACCCGGGTCGGGCGACCACGACGGTGCGTACGCGTAGTAGTTCTCGGTCGTCGGGTTGAAACTTGACTTCTGGCAAAGCTCAAGTTGCTCGCCGAATCGTTTGTTGGCCTCGTCCATGAGGTCGCTCATCGGGTGAACACTGGGCTCGAACTGCGACAGAGTCGCGATGAACTGAATGAGGTCGTGCCCCTCACCGGAGCCGATCTCCGACGAAATGCGTGCGGGGATGGTGGTGACGTCGATGTGGTCGACGGTGACGTTGACGCCGACCCGCTCACCCCACTCCTGGGCGAAGGTATCGAACCACTCATCGTGCTGTGGCACGAAATGGCTCCACATGAGGAGACGGAGATCTCCGGATAGCTGGGTCGAGGGCTCGGTGAACTTCTCCTCCGGGGCATCCTCGGTGGGGGCCGCGCTCTGTGGAGTGGACTCCCCGCCGGAGCACGCCGCCAGCAAGGCGGCTGCTGACACCCCCTGCAGGAAAGTTCGACGGGTGATAGGCAGCGGCTGGCTGCGGCGACTCATGACGTCCCCCTTTGCCCTTGGGCTACTCGAACTCTTCCGGTGCATCCACGCCGCAACGCTGCGGTCAGGGATTCCCCGCGGTGATCAATTCAGGGTACTTTGCAGAGCTTGTACCCCTTCGCGGACGATACCAAGCATCGGAAGCGCTCCTGCTTACGGGGCGTTCGGGGGGTTGCTCGGAGGACCCATGCCGATTGGAATCACGGTCTTGCCGCCGTCTGCTCCCCTGCGCGCCGCGCCCTTCAGCACCGTCGCCGCTCCATCGCCCACATCGCCCGTGGCTCGAATCTCCTCGGCGACTCGCTCCGCCGCTTCGAGCAGAGCGTCGACCAGGCCATCGTGCGGTACCCAACCAATCTGCTTGCCCTTCGCGAACAGCAACCCACGCCCCGGACCCGCGGCAATGCCGATGTCGGCGTCGCGCGCCTCGCCGGGACCATTCACCTCGCAACCCATGACCGCGATCTGCATCGGGGGGAGGTCCATCTTCTCGATTCGCTTCTCGACCTCGTTCGCGAGTTCGAAGACGTCCAGTTCGGCACGACCACACGACGGACAGGCGACGAGGTCGAACCCGGACTCCCGCAGGCCCAGAATCTGGAGGATCTGCTTCCCGAGCTTGACCTCCTCGACCGGATTCGTCGTCAGCGACACCCGAATCGTGTCGCCGATGCCCTCGGCCAGCAGCGTTCCGATGCCAATGGCCGATTTGGGAATGCCTTGCTTCGGTGTGCCAGCCTCGGTGACGCCCAGGTGTAGCGGAACGTCGGTCTTCTCGGCCAGGAGCCGGTAGGCGGCGATCATCTCGGTAACGTTCTGATGCTTGACCGAGACCTTGATGTCGCGAAAGCCATGCTCTTCGAGCAACCCGATCTCGTAGAGCGCGCTTTCGACCAGGGCTTCGGCCGTGGGTCGTCCGTACTTGGCAATCAGCTTCTTGTCGAGCGAACCCGCGTTGACGCCGATTCGGATCGGGATGCCCCGCTCGCGCGCGCCATCCGCAACCTCCTTGATGTGCTTCGGGTTGCGCATGTTTCCCGGGTTGACGCGCAGGCCGTGCACCCCGGCCTCCAGAGCCAGCATCGCGAGGCGCACCGAGAAGTGAATGTCGGCGATGATCGGCACTCCGCCCTGCTCGACGATCTGGGGAAGGGCGAGCGCGTCTTCCTGGTGAGGAACGGCGACGCGCACGATGTCCGCACCCTGGGTCGCGAGCTCGTGAACCTGGATGATCGTCTCCTGCGCGTTCTCGGTCTTGGTCGTCGTCATCGATTGAATCGAGACCGGCGCGTCGCCTCCGACCGCGACGTTGCCCACCGAGAGTTGCCTCGACTTGCGACGCTTGTACGGAGTGATCATCAAAACGGGAGGTCGACGGGTCTGGCCAGGTCCAGGTAGAGGATGGCCACGAACAGGACGATGAAGAACCCGATCACGGCCGCCGACACGGGGATCAACTTGCGGATGTCTACCCTTCGCTTGGTCACGGATTCCCACGCGACCACCGCGAGGTGGCCCCCGTCGAGCGGCGGCAGCGGCAGAAGGTTCATCAGACCCACGAAGATGGTGAACGCGGCGATCATCTCGAGGATGTTGGTGTACTCACCCCGGTTGGCGCTCTCGCCGACGATGCGGCTGGCCCCCACGATGCCGATGGGGCTGTCCTCCGCAGAACGCTCACCCTCGCCACCGAGCGCCTCGAAGATGTCGCCGTTGAACACCTGCGCGAACACCTGAGGAACTCCGATGATCGATCTCACGGTCATGTCCCACACCCGCTCGCCGGAGTGCACAATCGCTTCCCCGAAGCCAAACGACTCGATCTCGGGTTGTGGGCCGACTCCGAGGTAGCCGACCTTCTTCTCGCCCTCACCGGCTTCGCCGACGTCCTCACCCGGCGGGGCTAGTGCGAGGAGCTCGTTCGTCTGAGTGGACACGATGCCGGTGCCAAGCTCTGCCTCGATGGTCTCTCGCCCGCCATCGCGTTCTACGGTGAACGTCGCGGCTTCACCCGGGTTCGCGCGAATGAACGAGCGGATCTCGTCCCAGCTCGTGACCTCTTCACCCTCGATTGCGACGATGGTGTCGTCCAGCTCGAATCCGGCTGCCTCCGCGGGCGTCTCCTGGCCGAAGACGCGCGGTTCGACGGCGGAGAGCTGGTTGCTGGGCTCCCCCGTCGGATACCCGAACGCCATGGCCGCGATCAGCAGGATGATGAACGCCACCGGCCAGTGAGTTGCCGAACCCGCGAGCAGGACGATGGCCCGCTGCCAGCGCGGCTTGTTCGGATAGGACCGGTGCTGTTCCTCGGGGGGGATCTCTTCGTAGGGGTTCATACCGACGATCTTCACGAACCCACCGAGTGGAAGGGCCTTCACCCCGTACTCGGTCTCACCCTTCTTGCGCGAGAACAGCGTCGGGCCGAAGCCGACGAAAAACTGCGTTGCCTTGAAGTCGAAGCGCTTCGCGGCGAAGAAGTGGCCCGCCTCGTGGACCATGACGACCACGAGGATCGCAAGAACGAACAACCAAATCCCCAGGTTCAAGACGGGGTTCCTTTCATCTGCGTGATGTCCTTCATCAAGTCTTCATCCTCATGGTTTCTATGTAGTCCGACGCCCTGCCCCGGGCCCAGGCGTCGGCGTCGAGAACCGCATCGAGGTCCTTGGCGTCCACCGACTCGTGCTCGCCCAGGACCTTCTCGATCACCACAGGGATATCGACGAACGAGATCCGATGATTGAGAAAGGCTTCAACAGCCTCCTCGTTCGCAGCGTTCAGCGCCGCCGGATGAGTCCCCCCGATCCTGCCCGCTGCGCAGGCGAGTCCCACACAGGGGAACCGCTCGTGGTCGACCGCCACGAACTCAATGTGTCCAACGTCCGCCCAGTCGATCGCCTTCCCAACCCTAGGCCACCTCTCCGGCCAGGTCAGCGCCGCCTGGATGGGGACTCGCATGTCGGTGGGGGCCGCCTGAAGGATCGTCGTGGAGTCTACGAATTCCACCATCCCGTGCACCAGGCTCTGAGGATGACAGACCGCCTCGATACGGTCGTAGTCGAGCCCAAACAGGTGGTGGGCCTCGATGATCTCGAGGCCCTTGTTCATCAGCGTGGCCGAGTCGATGGTGATCTTCGGTCCCATGGCCCAGGTCGGATGCGCGAGTGCATCCTCCGGTGTGACGGTGGTCAGGTCGGTTCGAGTCCGAAACGGCCCCCCCGAGGCCGTTAGCACGAGCCTGCTGATCGTGTCGACGTCCACGCCCGCCAGGCACTGGGCCAGCGCGGCGTGCTCCGAGTCGACCGCCACGATGGTGCCCCCGCTCTCGTGGGCGGTCCGGAGGCAGACCTCGCCCCCGGCGACGAGGCTTTCCTTATTGGCCAGGGCCAGAATCTTGCCTGCGGCCAGAGCGGCGACCGATGCCCGTAGTCCTGCGGCTCCCACGACCGCGTTGAGAACGATGTCCGCGGCGTCGAGCGTGGCCAGGTCAAGGGCGGCCTCAGACCCCAAGCCGCTGCGGCCGACGCCGAACTCCTCCGTCTGCTGCTGCAGTTGCTCGGCCTTGCCGCCCGCGACCAGACCCACGACCTCGAAATCGCCGGGGTTGTCTCGAATGACGTCCAGCGCCTGGCGGCCGATCGATCCCGTGGACCCAAGAATCACGACCCGCCGGCGAGTGTTCTCGCTCACACCCGAGATTGTCACACGCTCTCCCGCCTAGAGACCCGGAGGGGCAGCTATAGACCCAGCGATCGTCTCGACGATCGCTAGAGATTGATGGCTCGCAGGTAGAGGAAAACGAAGGGGGCGCAGAACACGATCGCATCCAGACGGTCGAGTACGCCGCCGTGGCCGGGCAGCAGTGTGCCCGAGTCCTTGATTCCGATCTCTCGCTTGGCCATGGACTCGATCAGGTCTCCGACAGGAGCGAGTAGGCCGATGAGAACCGCGAGCGCCAGTCCGTGCAAGGGATCGAGTCCATGAATGAGTACGAAGAACAGAAAGGCCCCGAACAAGGCCCCCGCGATTCCCCCGGCGAAGCCCTCCCAGGACTTGGCCGGCGAGATCGAAGGGGCCATCTTGTGCTTCCCGAACCTCGTCCCTATGAAGTAAGAGGCGATATCGTCGGCCGCGACCGACAGAGCGAAACCGATAAGAAGAAACACCCCGTCATCGAGCACCATGATCGCGATGGCCCCCGCCGCTCCCCCGCCTATCCACAGAACGCTGAGCACGGTCCAAGCTGTGTCGGTCATCGGCGTTGCGCCCCGCTTTGGGCGAAGCGCAGCGAGGAAGCTGCCGAACACCGTTACCGCCACGACAACTCCTAGCAGACGAAAGCTCTCGAAGAACGCAACCGTCATCATCGCGACGGCTGCCGGTAGAGCGAACGGCACGAACGGTCTCCGCCCCGCCTGCTTCAATCCGGTAAACAGCTCGTAGAGGGCGCTCGTGCACAGTGCCACGATGAAGATGAAGAACGCAACCGGTCCGATCAACGCACAAACGATGACGATGACGAGCAGCGCGACTGACGTGATGACCGCCGCACGCAGGGACCTGCTCGATGGCTTGTCGGTTGGTTGCTTCTCCAAGACCGGGCAGTCCTAGATTTCCGAGAGTTCGGCCTCTTTGCGCTTCAGATTCTCGTCGACCTGGGACGTGTACTTGTCGGTGAGCTTCTGGAGCTGGGTCTCCGCGCCGCGCTCCTCGTCCTCGGACAGCTTGCCGTCCTTCTTCATGCGCTCGAGGTCCTGCTTGGAGTGACGCCTGATTGCGCGCACGGCGACGCGTCCCTCCTCGGCGCGGCTGTGGGCGAGCTTGACGAGTTCCTTGCGACGCTCTTCCGTCAACTGCGGAAAAACCAAGCGGATGACCTTGCCGTCGTTGTTCGGGTTGATGCCGATGTCCGAAGCCTGGATTGCCTTTTCGATGTCGGACAAGGAGTTGGGATCGTACGGAGTGATCATGAGCACGCGTGGCTCCGGTACCGCCATGTTCGCCACCTGGTTCACCGGGGTCTTCGTGCCGTAGTAATCCACCATCACCTTGTTGAGCAACTGCGGCGTCGCTCGTCCGGAGCGGATCGTGGACAGCTCTTCCAGGTTGACCGAAACGGCTTTGCGCATCTTTTCTTCGGCTTGGCTGAATACCTCACCTTTGGTTTCGGCCATCGCTCCTCTCCTAAGCGGTCTCTTCTGCGTGCACGAGCGTACCGACATCCTCGCCTGCCAGTACCCGGACGATGTTCGGAGCCTTCAGGTTGAAGACCACGATCGGAAGCCTGTTGTCCATGCACAAAGAGATGGCGGTCGAGTCCATCACCTTGAGTCCGCGGTTCAGAACATCGATGTAACTGAGCGAGTGGAACATCTTCGCGTCCGAGTTCACCAGGGGATCCGAGTCGTAAACGCCGTCGACCTTGGTTCCCTTGAGAATGCATTCCGCTCCGATCTCCAGAGCGCGCAATGCCGCGGATGTGTCGGTCGAGAAATACGGGTTGCCCGTACCACCGGCAAAGATCACGACCCGGTCCTTCTCGAGATGTCTGATCGCGCGTCTGCGAATGTATGGCTCGGCGAGCTCCTGCATCCATATCGCGGTCTGCACGCGCGTCTGAACACCCTCCTTCTCGAGCGCGTCCTGAAGCGCGAGCGCGTTGATGACGGTGGCGAGCATGCCCATGTAGTCGGCCGTCGTCCGGTCGGTTCCCTGAGCGGACGCCGACAGGCCCCGGATGATGTTTCCACCGCCTACCACGATCCCAAGAGCCGTCCCGAGTTCCTTGACGTCGGCGACCTGACGGGCGATCGACGCCACCGTTCGGGGATCGATGCCGAAGTCCCCCTGCCCGGCGAAGGCCTCGCCGGACAGTTTGAGAAGCGCCCTCTTGAACTTCGGAGCGGCCCTGAGATCGTCGGCCATCGGCGTTGTCCTAGCCTGCCGCGCCCTCGCCCACACGGATGCGGGCGAAGCGGCCGACGGAGACGTTCTCGCCCATCGAGGCCTTTGCCTCGTCGAGCAGTTGAGCGATGGTCTTGCTCTTGTCCTGGATCCACGCCTGGTCGAGCAGGACTCTCTCCTTGTAGAACGACTCGAGCTTGCCGGCGACGATTTTCTCGATAACTTGCTCGGGCTTACCAGAGTCTTTTGCCTGCTTCGCGTAGATGGCCGACTCCTCGTCGATGACCGACTGAGGAACCTCGTCGCGCACGGTGAAGGCAGGATCGGCGAACGAGATGTGCATCGCGATGTCCTTCGCGAGACGCTCGAAAGCCTCGGTCTTGCCGACGAAATCGGTCTCGCAATTGAGCTCGAGCAACACGCCCAGCTTGGGCGGGTAGTTGGGATCGGGCTTGTGCATATAGGCGTAGACGATGCCCTCGCTGGCGGCGCGTCCACTGCGCTTGGCGGCGTCGGCCAGGCCCTTCTCGCGAAGCACTCGCTTGGCGGCATCGAGGTCGCCACCGGTCTCCTGGAGGGCCTTCTTCGCGTCCATCATCCCTGCGCCTGTTGCATCGCGCAGGGCCTTTACGTCCTTAGCCGAGATGTCAGCCACTTGTTGATTCCTCCTTGGTTGCCTGCGCGGCCGTGTCGGCGGGGGGCTCGTCTTCCGAGGCCGCCTCGGCCTTCTCGAGCTCGATCTCCCATTCCGCCTTCGGTTGAGCCTCGGCCGTCGGGAGCGTCTCGACCCTCGCGTCGGCCGGCGCCGTCGCCACCTGCGGCTTTTCGCCGTCGCTCGGCCGCATCGACTTACCCTCGATCACGGCATCGGCGACGATGCGCGTAAGCAGCGAGCCCGACCGAATCGCGTCGTCGTTGCCGGGAATGCCGAAGTCCACGTCGTCCGGATCGCAGTTCGTGTCGAGAACGGCAACGATCGGGATTCCGAGCTTGCGAGCCTCGCGCACCGCGATCTCTTCCTTTTTCGTGTCGAGGATGTAGATCGCCTCCGGAAGCTTCTTGAGGTCCTTCAGGCCCCCGAGGTTGCGCTCGAGTTTCTCGTACTCTCGGCGGAGGCCAAGGGCCTCCTTCTTCGTCATCGCGTCGAGCGAACCCGTTTCGATCATCTCGCCGAGTTCATTCATGCGCTGAATTCGCTTGGCGATGGTCTGGAAGTTCGTAAGCATGCCTCCGAGCCAGCGGAAGTTGACGAACGGCATGCCGGCGCGAACGGCTTGTTCCTGGACTATGTCTTGAACCTGGCGTTTGGTGGCGACGAAGAGAACGGTTCCACCCTTAGCCACAGCGTCGCGCGTGAACGTGTAGGCCTTTTCGATCCCCGACATCGTCTGATGAAGATCGAGAATGTAGATGCCGTTTCGCTCCGTGAAGATGAAGCGCTTCATCTTCGGGTTCCAACGGCGAGTCTGATGTCCGAAGTGGACACCAGCCTCCAGCAGCTGCCTCATCGTGACGACGGGCATGGTTACTCCTCCTTCTTCGGTTACGCCGGTGCGCCTCCTAAGAGGTCGGCCGGACTCCTCCGCTCGCAGAACCCTTAGAAACCGAAGGGACCGAAGTCCGCGCCCCGAACCAAGTCGTGCGCGGCAAGCGAGCGTGTGAATTTTGGGACGGACGAAGGCTACCACGACGAGCTCGTTGAACCGCCTAGGGGAAGGCTCAGTCGCCGCTCGTGGCCTCGTTGATCTTGCCCCGCATGGCGAGCACGGCCTTGGTGTGCATCTGGCAGATGCGGGACTCAGTTACTCCCAGTACCTGGCCGATCTGCGCCAGCGTTAGGCCCTCGTAGTAGTAGAGGGTAATTACGATTTTTTCTCGCTCCGGGAGCTTGTTGATGGACTCGGCGAGGATCTTCTTCATCTCTTCCGATTCGACGCTCTCCAGCGGAGAGGTGGCCCGGGTGTCCTCGAGGGTCTCCACAAGCGAGAGCTTGTCACCACGCTCGCTGTCGACCGACATCATTTCGTCGAGCGCCACCAGAGATACGGTCGAGAGCTGGGTGTAAATGTTCGTCAGATCGTCCATCGTGATGCCCATTTCCGCGGCGATCTCGGCATCGGACGGTGGGCGCTTCAAGGTGTTCTCGAGGGCGACGTAGGCCTTCTCGACCTCGCGGGCCTTGAAGCGAACGGACCGAGGGACCCAGTCGATGGCCCTCAGCTCGTCGATGATCGCCCCGCGAATGCGGCTGATGGCATAGGTCTCGAACTTGATGCCCCGGGCGGGTTCGTATTTCTCGATGGCGTCGATCAACCCGAAGATCCCGTAGGAGATGAGATCGGCCTGTTCGACATTCGCAGGAAGGCCTACGGCAACCCGCCCCGCGACGTACTTGACCAGGGGCGAGTAATGGAGAATCAGAGCATCTCGGGCGCTCGTGGCGCCGCTGTCTTTGTATTCGTTCCAGGCCTGGAGTACCGGGTCGGCCCCGCTCTCGGCCTCAGGACTCTCATGCCCTCGGGTGGCTCTGCTCATAAACGGTCCTCAAACGCTCCGTCGATACATGTGTATAGATCTGCGTGGTCGCAAGACTCTCATGCCCGAGCAACTCCTGAACAGTACGCAGGTCGGCCCCATTGTCCAGCAGATGAGTCGCGAACGAGTGTCGAAGGGCATGTGGGTTGACGTGCCGGGCCCCCTCCGCATCGACGTATCTATCCAAGATCCGCCTCACGCTTCTGGGGCCGAGCCTGGTCCCTCGCACGTTTAGAAACAGCGCGTGTCGATCGCTCATTCCTCTGTTCTCAGCCGGTGTTTCCCCCGCTCGCTTGCTCAGAGACGCTCTGACTTCGAGGTAGGTCCCGAGGGCCTTGGCTGCTGGGTCACTCAGCGGCACCCTTCGCTCCTTGCGACCCTTCCCGATGACCGTCACGTGGTTCTCGGCAAGGTCCATGTCGTCGAGGTCGAGTCCGCACAGCTCGGACACTCTCAGGCCCGACCCGTAGAGAACCTCGAGCACGGCCCTGTCCCTGATCCCCAGGGGGTCGTCATCGGGAGGCAGCTCGCAGAGCCAGGCGGCCTCGCTCGCCTTTAGGACCCGGGGAAGCGGCTTGTCGAGTTTCGGTGCGGCGAGGTCTTCGGCCGGGTTTGTTTCGATCAGGCCGTGCAGCTGGGCCCACCGGAGCATCGACCGAAGCGCACTCGTCTTCCGGGCGATCGAGCGCCGAGCGAGGCCCCGATCGCTCATGTGGGCGACGTAGCGACGCAGGGTGCGCCTGTCGATTTGATCGAGGTCGGCGATATCGTGCCGACTCGCCCAGGCGACGAACTGGTCGAGGTCCGTGGCGTAGGCGGCCTGGGTGTTGGTGGACAGGTCGCGCTCGGCCCTCACGGCCTGGAGGAATCCCTCGGCCGTCCGCACCAATCCCCTCTTACTCACCCGCTGCCCCTTCTCGGCCACGATCCGCGCCTCCTCTAGCTCAGGTGGCGAGCATGAGGCTCGGTGTCGGCTCTGTCAACAACTGTTGATAGGACGGGGGATAACGGGGTCCAACTCAGGCAAGCTAAGGATACGACAGATATTGGGGGGAAGACGTCATGCGCTGGGTCCCCTCCTGAAATCGGCGAATCTCGGGGTGCCCGCGGTGCCACTGGTGCCGCGAGCACCGCAGGCACCAGGGGATTTTGCAGTTTTCCGAAAAGGACACCATCAGCCGCCGCCGCTCCTCAGGGCGGAGCGCATTTTGGCTCCGGGACCGGTCAGCTCGTAGGCCCCGTTCCAACGCCTCGCGAGGCCCCGAATCTCGAGTTTGGAAAGGGTAAGCAGAACCTGGCCGTGCTCGAGGTGGCTCTCGGCGACAAGAAAATCAGGGGTGACGGCGACGTCGTCCAGAAGGGCGAGCACGCGGCCCTCGGCCTCGTCGATGGTGGCTGCGCCTCCGGGAGACCCTCGCTCGACCCACACCATGCCGGGGGCCAATTCGTCGAACACGTGCTGGACTTCGGTGATGGCTGTCGCCTCCATGCATCGAATCAACTCGTTAGGTCCGGCAGCGTAGGGATTTCGGATGCTTCCGGGCACGGCGAACACCGCTCGGTTCGCGTCCAGTGCGAGCCGGCCCGTGATCAGTGCCCCGCTTTTTACCGACCCCTCGACCACGACCACCCCCTCGGTGAGACCGACGATGATGCGGTTCCGAAGAGGAAAGTGGTGAGGGAGCGGAGGTATGCCGTTGGTGTACTCCGTGATGACGGTCCCCACCGATTCGACCTGCCTCCGTAGACGCTCGTTCTTCTGCGGATAGTTCAGATCGCTGCCGCACCCGATCACCGCAATCGTGTGGCCGCCCGCTTCGATTGCTGCGCGATGTGCCGCCGCGTCGATCCCCAGGGCCAGTCCCGAGACGACCACGAAACCTGCTTCGGCAAGCCCCTTTGCGAGCATCCCGGCAGCTTCGATGCCCGCGGCGGTCGGCCGCCTGGTGCCCACGATCGCAACGGCTCGCGCCTCCGGGTCGACGTCTCGACCGGACGCATAAAGCTTGCTCGGCGGCTTGTGGGGGCCAAGTTCGCCGAGTCGATGGGGCCACTCATCGCACCCCGGAGCAAGGATGCGCGGGTTGACCTGACGGAGATCCTGGAGCTTGGGCGGAGTTTTCATGCCGCCACCAGGTTGCCCGACTGCAGGCGAAAGCTGAGGGCATGACCAAGGTGGTCCCGGGTGACTTTGTCGTCCCCGCTGAGATCGGCAAGGGTTCGCGCCACTCGAAGCAAGCGGTCGACGCCCCTCCCAGTGAGAGCCAGCGCGTCGATGGCGTCTCCTAGCTTGGTCCTCGCGTCGGAGGTCAGAGCGACCCCTCTTCTGAAACGCCCGTTCCCCACCGAAGAGTTGGTGAGACTCGCTCCCCAACGTTGGCTCTGAAGCTTGCGCGCCGCTTCAACTCGGAATCGAATGACTTCGGAGGAGTCCCCATGAGGGGGGCCCATCAACTCGGTGCGCGTCAGCCTCGAAAGAGTGACTCCGAGATCCATACGATCTACGAAAGGTCCGGAGAGCTTCGACCGGTACCCCTCGAGCCGCTGCTCCTTGCAGTTGCAGGAACGGCGATTGTCACCGGTGAAACCGCACGGACACGGGTTCATCGCAGCGACCAACGAAAAACGCGATGGATAGCTGACGGCACCCCCGCTCCTGGCGATGCGCACTCGTCCCGCCTCGAGCGGGACTCGCAGGCTCTCGAGCACCTCGCCGCGATAGAGAGGAAGTTCGTCCAGGAACAGCACGCCAAGGTGGGCGAGGCTGACCTCTCCCGGCCGTGGCAAGCCCGAACCTCCGCCGATGAGCCCCGCCAGCGAGATGTGATGGTGGGGTGCACGGAAGGATCGGTTCGTAACCAGTCCGGCTCGTTCCCCGAGCAGACCTGCAACCGAGTGGACCCTTGTTACCTCGAGGGATTCCTCCAAAGTCATAGCCGGAAGGATGCCGGGCAGGCGGCTCGCGAGCATCGTCTTGCCGGACCCGGGCGGGCCGCACATCAAGAGGTTGTGCCCACCTGCGGCTGCGATTTCGAGGGCCTCCTTGGCCATGCGTTGGCCACGGACCTCCGACATATCGGCACAGTGAGGTTCGACGGTCTGAGGTGGTTCCTCGAGCGGATCGGGGGCCCAGGTGCCCTTGGCCCAGTCAATGCATTCTCGCAGCGATCGCACCGGCACCACTTCGATGCCCCCGACCAGCGAGGCCTCGACCGCGTTCGATGCCGGACAGATGATTCCTCTGCTTCCACTCTCGCGGCAGGCGATCGCCGCGGCCAGGGTTCCTCGCACCGGCCGCACCGATCCGTCCAGTGCGAGCTCTCCCACCACGATCCACCCCTCGAGGCGCTCGGCCGGAATCCGGCCGCTCGCCGCCAGAACGCCGAACGCCAGCGGCAGATCGAAGTGCGTTCCCTCCTTGCGTAGCGCTCCGGGGGCCAGGTTCGCCGTGATGCGCTGCTGCGGCCAGTTCTCGGAGCTCGAGAGAATTGCCGAGCGAACCCGTTGATCCGCCTCGCGCACCGTCGACGACGGCAGCCCGACGATCGTGAACCGAGGGACACCCGTGCCAACGTCGACTTCCACCTCGACTAGGTGAGCCTCGGTCCCGATGAGGGCGACCGATTCGGTTTTTGCAAGCATGAGACCGTCCAATCCGGTCTCGCGAGTCGCGGCCGTCTACAACGCTATCTACGGGATGTGACGAAAAACGAACTCAGAACGCGTCGGGCAGGTGCGTGACCTGAGGTTCTCTCTCGCCGACGAGGATGGAGACGACGTCGAAACGTACGTTCGCGTGTCCGGAGCTGTGCTCACCCATCCATGCAGCGGCGAGTCGCCTCAGGCGAGCCTGCTTCTGGTACCCGACGGCCTCCGCCGGGCTTCCGAAGAAATCGCTGCGCCGGGTCTTGACCTCGCAGAAAACGAGAAGTTCGCCGGATGCGACGACCAGATCGAGTTCGCCGGACGCACAGCGCCAGTTGCGATCCACGATGGTGAATCCAAGCTTGCGATAGAGGTCTGCGGCGAGAGCCTCACCCGTCGCCCCCAGCGTTCTGCGCGCGTCCATGGGCCAAGCCTAAAGACGCGCTGTGACGAAAAGGCCGGGAGGCGGAGAGGCTAGGTCTCGAGTGTGGGAGGCTCCGGGAGGAGGTCGCGCTCGGCTAGTTGCGCCAGCTCTTCGACGTTGAGATCCCTGAAGGTCACGACCTTCACGTGAGAGACGAAACGCGCGGGCCTGTGCATGTCCCACACCCATGCGTCGTTGAGCTCGACCTCGAACCACACTTTGGCTCCAACGTGGCGGGTGTCCACTTTGACCTCGTTGGCGAGATAGAAGCGCCTCTCGGTCTCGACGACGAACTTGAACATCGGGAGGACGTCCCGGTACTCCTTGTAGAGCTGGAGCTCCATCTCGGCCTCGTATTTCTCGAGGTCCTCGACGCTCATGCCATCTCCTGTTCTGGGGCCGATGAGGCGGCCGGAGCGGCCGCCGGCTCATCCAAGTTTCGCGCTTTGTGAGGGCGGATAACACCATGCTCGTCTGGAAATCCGACCACTCCGAAGAACGAACGGCGGTGGATCTCAGACGGTCCGTGGCGCTTGAGAGCGGCCCAGTGATCGGCGGTCGCATAACCGACATTTGTGTCAAATCCGTAATCCGGGTAGCGCTTGT
>JBOGWS010000023.1:0-6036 GCA_050693895.1 Actinomycetota bacterium
ACCAAGGAGTACCTCGTCGCGGTGCGAGCGGCGGAGCATGTCCTCGTTCTCGGGACCATGTTCTATGCCGACGAGGTCCGCGACCCAAAGGAAGCCTGGGTTCCGTCGGTTGAGGAGCCATCGGAACGGGAGCTCGAGCTTGCCCGTACGTTCATCGAAGCTCTCGCCGGAGATTGGGACCCCGCCCGCCTCCGAGACGCGCACCGCGAGCGACTGCTCGACCTCCTACAAAGCAAAGCCGGCGAGGCGACCGTGATACCGGAGGTGGAAGAGGAAGCCCCCGTCACGCCCGCGACCGACCTGATGGAGATCCTGCAGGCGAGCGTGGACGCAGCCAGGAGAGCGCGCGACGCTGAGGACCAAGAAACCGGATAAGCCGGCGTGTCGGGCGGGCGACGCCGATCCCGACGAAAGGGATCCAGGGAACTGTGGGAGCGCACCCTCCTCTGACGCCCCCACAGCTTCCCTACGGAAAATGCCCCTCAGGCCAAGGCTGGCTCCGTCTTTCCCCGTGCGGGGACCTCAGAAATGATCGGAGAGGGCCTGAACCCCTTGACGACGCAGTAGATACCGAGGGACGCCTCCCAGGCGATCTCCGGCAGCGCCAAAAGGAACGAAGGCCCGGACCCGTTCTCGTAGGCCCCGAAGAGCTGGAACACGAACGAGAGGATCAACAGCGGGCCGCCGATCAGTCCCAGCATCGCCATACGACGAGGCACGAGACCAGAGCGGTAGAACAAGTAGCCCAGCATCAATCCGTTCCCGAAACCGACGACGAGTCCCGGGCCGAACAGGAACGCCCAATCGTAGGTCGACACCAGGGAACTACCCTGTGCAGCGAGCGCGGTAGCCTCGGCTCCGGTTGCCCCGGCCAAGGCGTCACTCACGGACACGACCGAAATGATGCTCATGAGGCCGACCAAGATGAACGCGCTCTCCATGATCCGGGCGGTGACGTATCCGAGCGCGACACCCTCGCTCTGCCGCTTGACGATCGGGAAAAGCACGACCGCGGTGGCGACGTTGGCGGCGATGACCCCGAACTCGAGGATCGCGCCGAGGTACATGCTCGTCTCGGAGACTTCGCCGGGAATGAAGCGCAAGTCCTCCCACGTGGCCCCCAGTCCATTCACGAAGAGCAGTCGCGCTGGAATCGAGGTAACAAATGTGGCTATGAACAACCAGCCAAAAATTCTTGCAGTTTTCTGAGGATCCACCCCATGGCCTCCCAAATCCGATACCCCCAGCGAGGGAGCGAGTCTCTGGCGAGGTCCAGCCCAGGTTCAGAGGAACGTGGGACTCAAAGAACCCAGAAAGACGCTCAGTCACTGGCTGACAAGGCCAACGTACGCGGTGTATCCGGACTTGGGTAGGCCCTTCAGGAAAAGTCGTCTTCTTGTAACCGAGGACTTGCGAAGTTTGTCGCTCTTTCTTGCCCAAGCGATGAGTGGCCTCAGCCGTCTGCGGGATTCTTGCGGGACGGCCAAGCGCCCTCGCAGGGTTCTCGTTGGCGGTCAGCCACCGCTCCAAGCACAACGGCAAGTGGCAGGACGTCACCGACGGCTTCTTCCGCTGCACGGCATGGCGCAGCGTTGCAGAGAACGCGGGCCGCACCCTCAAGAAGGGCATGCGGGTCTTCGTCGCCGGCAAGCTCGTCCAGCGCACATGGCAGGACGACTCCGGCAACAAGCGTCAGACCGTCGAGATCCAGGTCACCCACGTAGGACCGGATCTTCAGTTCGCTACCGCCGAGGTGGCCATGTCCACCGCAGAGGGTTTGGGTTCGTCCTCGGACGGTCCTTCGGCTGCGTCCTCGGCCGACGAAAAGCAGAGCGCGTAACCCCCTCCGCTCAGAAAGCCTCCGGTGGTAGCCGGAGGCGTTCTCGCGTAAGAGAATTTCGAAGTCGGTTTCCAAAAGAGGGCTGGGGACGAATCGTGAGAAAGCTGATCTATTCGATGACCGTTTCTTTGGATGGGTTCATCGCGGGGCCCGACGGCGACATCGGTTGGTCTGCTCCCGACGATGAGCTGCACCGGTTCCATAACGAGCAGACGCGCGATGTCGACGTCTTCCTGTGCGGACGGCGCCTCTACGAAACGATGCTTTATTGGGAGACGGCTCACGAGGATCCGGGTGCCGGGGACGTCGCACTCGAGTTCGCAAGCATCTGGAGACCAATACCGAAGATCGTTTACTCGACGACGCTCGATCGGGTCGAGGGCAACGCGACGTTGAAGAGAGACGTCGTTGCCCAAGAGATCATCGAGTTGAAGGAGGGACCGGGAAAGATCGTCGGGGTGGGAGGTGCCGGTCTTGCATCGACATTCATAGGTCTGGTCGACGAGTTCAGGCTCTTCATCAGTCCGGTGATCCTCGGTGGCGGGACTCCGTATTTCCCTCCAAGGGCCGAGACGATCGACCTCGATCTCATCGAGACGCGAACGTTCGGCTCGCGTGTCGTGTACCTGCGCTACCAGCGGCCTGCGGCGGCCGCCGGGTAATCCCTCCCCACCCCGCGCTATGCCAGTAGAGCAGAAGCCCACGATCGGGGGCCTCAGGTTCCACGACCTTCGACACGGCCTGCGCGGCGATCCTCATCGACCAGGGATGGAACCCGAACCAGATCCAGGACCGACTGGGGTCACGCGTCGATCCGCACTACGCTCGATCGCTACGGGCACCTCTTCGAGGGTCACGACACAGGATGTCAAACAGTTCCCACCCGCATCGCTGGGAGGGTAGACCATCATCCACGCCCGTCCCACGGCTCATCTCAGCTGCTGCGTGCGATCAAGCGTCGAATCGTCTCCGGATGCCATCTCTCCCCCCCGCGCTTCGGGCGATGACCCTCCTCCTTCAACGCAATGGCGATGTCTCGCAGGCTTGCGCCCTGTTGCTGGAGCTCTTTGATACGAGCGACAGTGGCTTGATCCCTAATGTCCGCCTTGAGGGCGCCATCCGCCACTACGAAGCGGACCTCGCTCAGAAGCGTTCCTGAATAATCAGGTCACGAGCCAGTCGATCCAGCCGACATACGACCATTCCCTGGACGCGGCCGACCTTCAGCTTCCTGTAGGGCGTCAGCGAGGGCCACCCTTGCCTCGAGCCCATTAGATCCGGAGGCACCCTCGTCAGCGTGCCAGGTTCTGACGGTGTGCCCGTTGGCCTTCGCCCACGACTTCACCGCTTGGCGCTGAACCCCCAAGCCTTGGCCTTGCTCCGCCTGACGATCGGTGCTCACACGCAGGTAAGCAGCTACCTTCACCGAGACCCCCTTTCACCTGCGATGTCACAGATATTGTGATTTCGGGGGCAGGCGGCCATTACCTGGCGTGGATGTCAAGCCCACTTTCGCCGCTGTGGGCGCCCCTGGACGAGCGGATCCGACCCGTTTAGGAGATGCCCTGCCGTTAGCTTTGGACGCAACCTGGTCGAGGTGGTCGCCTGTGGGCGCGCATCTGCGCCCATCGAGCGACAGGCCTGGAGGGGCGAGGTGGCCATGGCTACTGAGCGTCGCGGGCTATTGATTGAGCCAGGTCACCCCGTAGCTTTCGGAGACTCGAGCATATACCTCCGCCATCGCCGCACCAGCAGCCTCGGCCTCAGCAAGCTCCCGAAAGAATCCCTCGAATCCCGCCGGATGAAGGAGTTCCAGGATGCGACCGCTGCGCGGCACCACTCGGCGCTGCGCGTGGGGAACGCCGCGCGGACCGAACACCACTGCTCCGGGACCGGCGGTGAACTCCTCGTCGCCGATCCGAATCACGTGATCCCCTTCGAGGATGTACCAAATCTCGTCTTCGTTGCGGTGGACGTGAAGTGGCGTGTCGAGGGGCTCAACCTCTTCAATAAGGGTGAATGCGCCGCCGGTCGTGTTGGCCGAGGCTCGAATGATGAACTCGGCGTCGCTGAACCGTACCCTTTCGCCGCCCTCTTGATCGATCTTGAATCCTGCTACTTCGACACTCTCGTCCATCTTTTGGCCCCGTGGCTTGGTCTCGTGAAATGAACATAACAAGCAACGACCGAGGCTATTCCATTGAGGAAGATGTCGCCTGGGCAAGGTTAGGACCCGATCCGTCGACGTGGTCGCCTCTGAACGACTCTTGTCGCGGAGAGCGCTCCCGAGCTCTTCTCGAATGCTCTCTCTGGCGGTGTCCGCTCTCATGATGCCGTGGTCATACTCAGTTTCAAGATCAAGTCAGTTTCAAGAACATTACAGGCGTCATAGGAAGGGCGCCCCGGTTCGACCTCGTACAGAACTGTGAAACACCTCCAGACTCCAGAGCGAGTCTCGGCGATTCGGGGCGAAAGGGGGGCTCCACTGGGCGATCGGTCCGAATAGAAGTCTAGACTTCGAGGGTTCGGAGAGTAGCCAGTCAAGTCGTTGGTCTGATATCTATCATTGCTTTCTTTGTGCCTACCTATCTCGATCGAGTAACTGAAGGGCGAGGCCGAGTCCCGTCAAGTGGTGGGAATTTCACCATGAGCTTGGTGAACTTCGGCCCGCAAGACACCTACAGGTCCAAGCGACCTTCCGGTGTTTGTCGCTATCTCGGGCGAATCCCGGCCACCTCTGCGCTATGGTGACGGCGCTTATTTTCAAAGCGGCTCGCCTTCGGTGCGAAAACTACGGGCGGGCCGCTTTCTTCTTCTACATCAAAGAATCGGCGCGCAGCAATCTCATTTCACGCGTCAATTCAGCTTTCTTTTCCATCACATTCCTAGAACTCGTTCGTAGTACAACGCGCGTCATTACTACATGCCGGTGATCGTGCTCCTCAGCTGTACAGAAGTACATGGACAAGAGAGCCCACGAAGCCCTCATGACGGTCAAGGACGTCGCGGCCTACCTCAAGGTCAGCCAGAAAACTGTCCGACGTATGGCCGTCGATCTCGGGGCGTCCAAGGTAGGTCGCGGGCTCAGATTCCGAAAAGACCTAGTAGATCGCTATGTGGAGTCCAAGCAGCTTGGCTCGTCGCGCGCACCCAGATAGGTGTCGGTCATCGGATTGGACAGAGCGAGGAAAGGCCCATTGATCCCCGCTACCGAGCGGCGATCTACACGGCTGCTTACACGGGCCTTCGAGCCGGCGAGCTTTGGGCCTTGAAGGTGAACCACCGCTACCTCCTCCGACGCCGCTTGGACGCCGTGGAGGCGCTGTCCGAGGTACGTGGCCGACTGGCGACCGGGCCTACCAAGACCGGCGAAAAGCGCACGATCAGCTTGCCAGTGTTCCTAGCCGACATGCTCGGCGAGCACCTCGGTCACTACCCGTCGACCGGCTACGTGTTCACCAGCCGCGATGGTGGCCCAGTACGGCAGCGCAATTTCAGGCGCCGTCACTTCAAGCCAGCCGCGACAGAAGCAGACCTCACTGGCATCAGATTCCATGACCTCCGTCATTCGTGTGCGGCGATCCTCATCCAGCTCGGATGGAACCCCAAGCAGATCCAGGACCGTCTTGGCCATGCCTCGATCCGCACACGCTCGACCGCTACGGCCACCTCTTCGACGGCCACGACACCGAGCTGCTTGATGTTCTGGACACCTACGTTCAGAAGGGAATCAAGGCTCCATCAGGGGGTTAGGGGTGTGACTATCGAAGGGCGACGAAGATCCCGACGAGAAGGTGATAGAGCGCGGCATCTCATCATCGTCCAGGCGCCGACGGACTTCGGCATCACCGTCGGAGTCAACGGCATCTCGAACAACTGCGGGTATCCCGAGCGGTCCTCCGCCAGCAAGGTTCCTCGGAAGCGCACATACACAGTCTCCTCTTCCTCCCCCCGGCGGACACAGAAGTAAAAGACGACGCCGTCAAAATCCCCTACACCCCCACGATCAGGGATCTCATCACGCGCGTTACGCGGGCCCTCCACGATTGTCCACGCCAATTCGTCCCCCATCCTTGACCATGTGAAGTCTCACCACCCGTGTCCCATTTTGGCTTCGGTAGGTATGTCTCACAACATGGCCCTCCTGGGCTTGCCCTTGGGCTGAGCCAGAGCGCCGAACTCCTTCGAACGGTCGT
>JBOGWS010000024.1:0-44318 GCA_050693895.1 Actinomycetota bacterium
CCTGAATCCGCTCGGCTGGGGGCCGAAAGGTCGCTGGTTCACATCCAGTCGCTCCGATTCAATCAGCAGATCCGGCAGTGGCGCCAACCTAGACTCCGTGGCATGACGATCTACCGGATGGATCACGCCGGCGTTGTGGTCGAGGATCTCGCGGCTGCTATCGCGTTCTTCGTCGAACTGGGCCTGGAACTGGAGGGCGAGGCATCAGTCGAGGGTGAATGGGTCGACCAGCTCGTCGGGCTGGACGGCGTCCGAGCGGACATCGCCGTCGTGCGGACCCCGGACGGCCACGGCCGGGTCGAGCTGTCGACGTTCCACACGCCGGTGGCCACCAGCATTGCGCCGAGGGCGCCGATGAACACCCCGGGGATCCCTCGCCTCACGTTCTTCGTCGACGCCGTCGACGACGTCCTCGACCGCCTGCGCGCCCACGGCGCCGAACTCGTGGGCGAGGTGGCGCAGTACGGGGACATCTACCGGTACTGCTACGTCCGCGGCCCCATCATCATCGGGCTGGTCGAGGAGCTCCGCTGAACGACACTCCGAGCATCGGCATCACCGCGTGACGGCCCCCGCTCGGTAGGCGGCGATGCAGTCCGCGACGCCGCCCGCCGGTATGCCGTAGCCATTGATGAAGAGCAGGGGACGCTGTTGGTTTGTCCCGAGCACCTGGTCGTAGAGGACAGCACCGTCGCCTGCGAGGCCCGTCATTCGGCGAACACGTGCCGGACTGCTCTTGGCCGGTTCCGAAAGGCCGTGGAAGAGAGCTGGTGTTACGAGCTCCTCGTCGCAGTACTCGTACAGCAAATCATGCGCTCCACGTCGGCGAAGTTCCACATGCAATCGGCCGGCCAGCTTGGCGCCCTCTGGGAGAGGGTCGACGCACCCGTCGAAGCGTGCGTCAGGCCTGTGCGCTTGTTCAAGCCCGAAGTTCTGGGCTCGAGACGGCTAGCTGCAAGAAGCTGATCAAACGAGATCCAGCCCCTTCGCTAGCCTCCTGCTGAGAAGAAGAACGTCGCTCGCTCGGCAAAGTCTATGAGGGGACTCCAGTAAAGGCCGAGCGCGACGGTCGCCACCGCCGCAATTCCAATCACCCCGGTGGCCAGACCGCTGGACTCGAACGTGGTGGGCTCGGCCGCCTCGTCCCTCTCCTGCATGTACATGACGACAAGGACCTTCAGGTAGAAGAACGCTGCGACCGCGCTTGCGAGCACACCGACGACGACGAGCCACGTGTAGCCGGCCTCGACGGCTGCTCCGAAGACGACGAGCTTGCCGACGAAGCCCACCGTCGCGGGTACTCCGGCAAGTGACAACAGGAACAGGGTCAGGGCGCCGGCGAGTAACGGGCTCTCGTAAAACAGCCCGCGAAAATCGTCGACCTTGGTGCGCCTCTCGTCGCGGCCCCCAATGAGGGCGATAATCGCAAACGCTCCGAGAACGGTGATGCCGTAGGTCGCTAGGTAGAACAGCGATCCCGACACCCCCCGGTCGTTGCTGGCGATGATGCCGGTGAAGACGAATCCCGCATGTGCGATAGACGAGTACGCAAGCAGACGCTTGAGGTCCTCCTGCACGATCGCAAGTATCGAACCGACGACCATGGTGAGAACCGCGATTCCGATCACCAGTGGCCGCCAGTCACCCCGCAGAGGAAACAGGATGGCGTCGAGCAGACGGATGAGGGCGGCGAACCCGGCGAGCTTCGTCGCCGCCGCCATGAACCCGGTGACCGGGGACGGAGCTCCCTGATACGCGTCCGGCGTCCACATGTGGAAGGGCACCGCAGCCACCTTGAAGCCCAGGCCGACGACGAGGAGACCCGTGGCGATGACGAGCAGCGTGAAGTCTCCGGCGGGAAGACTGACGAGCGTGGTAGCGATGCCCTGGGCGCTGGCCCCCGGGGCCGAGCTTCCGTACAACTGCGTCGAACCGATGGCTCCGTAAACGAGGGCGATTCCGAGCAGGAAGAACGTCGACGAGAACGCACCGAGCAGGAAGTACTTCATCGCCGATTCCTGTCCCGTGAGCGAGGTGCGGCGGAATCCCACCAGCACGTAGAGCGCCAGCGAGAACGTCTCGAGCGCGAGGAAGACCATGATGAGGTCGGCCGCAGATGCCATCAGCATCATTCCGGCCACCGAGAACAGAAGAAGGCCGTAGAACTCCGATTCCTCGATGCCGTCGCGGTGAAGGTAGCCGCGCGACAACCAGACCGTAAGGAGAGCAAAGACGGCGAGCGTGATCTTGACGAAGGTGGCGAAGCCGTCGACTGCGATCATGTCGCCGATCTGTAGCTCGTTGGTCCCCCATGCCTGCACGGCCAGGAAAATCGATACCCCGAGCGCGATCGTCGACAGCATCCAGAGGTGCCACTTGTTCTTGCCGTCTCCGATGATGGCATCGACGATCAGAATGAAGAGCGCACCAATAACGAGTGCGATCTCGGGCGCTATTCCGAGGAGTTCGATATCCGGGGTGTTAAGGCCCACCGGCTTCCTCCACCTGTCCGGGGATCATCGAAGAATCCTGAAGCTGCGACACGACCTTCTCGGCCGACGGCTCGATGCGATCGAGGAAGGGTTTCGGGTAGACACCGATCAACAGGATCAGCGCCATCACGGGGGCCAGCATCAGCCACTCGCGCACCCCCATGTCGGGCAGGGCGGCGTTGGCCTCGTTCGTCACGGGACCATGAAAGACACGGCGGTAGGCCCACAACAGATAGATCGCGGCCAGCACGACACCGAAGGTTGCCGGCACGGCCCACCACTGGTAGCCGAAGAACGTGCCGAGCAGAATCAGAAACTCGCCGATGAAGCCGTTGAGGCCCGGCAGTCCGATCGAGGACATCGTCACGAACAGGAACACCCCAGCCAGCACGGGCACCGTCTTGGCCAGGCCCCCGTAATCCGCGATCAAACGAGTATGGCGCCGGTCGTAGAGCGCGCCGACGAGCATGAAGAGCGCTCCCGTCGAGAGACCGTGGTTGATCATCTGGAGGATTCCGCCGCTCATCCCCTGAATCGTGCCGACGAACATTCCGAGCACGACGAAGCCGAGATGGGCAATCGATGAATAAGCGACGAGTCGTTTCAGGTCCTTCTGCATGATCGCGACCAGAGCGCCGTACACGATCCCGATGATTGCAAGCGCCATGACGATCGGGACCATCTCGCGCGCCGCGTCCGGAAACAGAGGAATCGCGAACCTAAGAAGCCCGTAGGTACCCATCTTCAGCAGCACGGCTGCCAGCAGAACCGAACCGGCGGTCGGAGCCTCCGTATGCGCGTCGGGCAGCCAGGTATGCAGCGGGACGAGAGGTACCTTCACGGCGAAGGATGCGAAGAATCCGAGGAACAGAAAACGCTGGACATCAAGCGCCAGGGGCGTACCGAGGAGCTCCTGGTAGTTGAACGTCGGGTCGCCGCCGACCGCGAAATACATATAGAGAATCGCCACGAGCATCAGCAACGATCCAGCAAGGGTGAACAGGAAGAACTTCATCGCAGCGTAGATGCGGTTGCCGTAGCCCCACATTCCGATGAGCAGGTACATCGGGACGAGCGTGACCTCCCAGAACAAATAGAACAGGAACATGTCGAGGGACGAGAAGACGCCGAGCATCCCCGACTCGAGAGCGAGAAGAAAGATGAAGAAAGGTTTTACTCGTTCCGTCACCGACCAGGATGCAAGGACCGCAAGAGGGGTAAGGAAGCTCGTCAACAGGACGAGCCACAAGCTGATGCCGTCGACGCCCGTGATGTAACCAACGCCCCACTCCGGGATCCACTCCGCGCTGCTACCGAGCTGAAAGCCCGAGTCGTCGGAGTCGAAGTTCGCGAGAACGCCGAGGGATACGACGAACGTCGCCGCGGTTACCGCCAGCGCCGCGTAGCGAAGAAGGGCGACATTTCCTTTAGGGAGGAAGCCGATCAAGAGAGCGCCCACCAGCGGCAGAAAGATGACGACGTCGAGGAACGGGAAGTCCGACATCAGACACCCACCCTCAGGAACATGAAGGACGCGATGACGACGACTCCGAGCAAGAAGATGACCGCGTAGTTGCGCACGTATCCCGTCTGCACGTGACGGCCCTTACTCGACACGCCGTTCACAACCCACGCGACTCCATTTACGAGCCCGTCGAGGACGCGCTTGTCGAAGATGTCGGCACAGAAACGAGCGAAGACCTTGCCGGGAGCAACGATGGTTCGGCCGTAGAACTGATCGACGTAAAACTTGTTGCGCGCTGCATTGACGAACCAGGGAGCGGTGGCCGCAAGTCGTTCGCGTCGCGAGGCCGCCTCGGGCTGCAGATAGAGGGCTCGCGCAATGAGGATGCCGGAAACGGCGACGACCAGAGCCGCTCCCGCCAGAACCCAGGCGATGAGTCCGTGCGGCACCTCGGGCTCGCCGAGCACCGGGTCGAGGAAGTGCTCGAGGGTCAGCAGGCCGGGAAGGTTGAAGAAACCTCCGATGACCGACAATGCACCGAGAGGAATGAGCGCCGCGGCCATGGTCCTGGGCGCGTCGTGCACTTGGACTCCCTCGGGGACCTCGAGGGCGCCCTCGAACACCCGGAAGTACATACGCGACATGTAGAACGCGGTGAGGCCGGCGGTCAGCAGCCCGAGCGCCCACAGCGCATACTCGCCCTGCTCCCAGGCCACGGCCAGAATGGCGTCCTTCGACCAGAAGCCGGCGAAGGGGAAGATTCCCGAGATCGCCAGCCAGCCCGCGGCGAAAGTCAGACCAACGACGGGCATTGCCTTTCTAAGACCGCCCATCCTCCGCATATCCGTCTCGCCGGCTAAAGCGTGCATCACCGCTCCGGCCCCCAGGAACATCAATGCCTTGAAGAACGCGTGTGTGACGAGGTGGAAGATGCCGATCGAATAGCCCGCGACTCCGCTTGCTATGAACATGTAGCCGAGCTGACTGATGGTCGAGTATGCGAGAACCCGTTTGATGTCGTACTCGAAGGCGGCCATGAGCGCCGCCCACAGCGCGGTCAGCGCTCCGATCCATGCCACCACGGTGAGCGCGGTCGCGCCCCCGGCCTCGAAGAGAGGGCTGAAGCGGACTACGACATAGACACCGGCCGTGACCATCGTAGCTGCGTGAATCAGAGCGGAGACGGGAGTAGGACCCTCCATGGCATCTGGCAACCACACGTAGAGAGGAATCTGAGCGCTCTTTCCGGTGGCGCCTCCGAACAACAGTAGAGCCCCGACGGTTGCGAGCGCAGCCCCCATCGTGGCGGTGCCTGCGTTGATCTGGCTGACGCTGAGGCTGCCGACCTCGTCGGCGATCAGAAAGATGCCGAGCAGGAACGAAAAGTCACCGATCCGGTTGACGATGAACGCTTTCTTCGCTGCGCCGGCGGCCACCTCGCGCTCGAACCAGAATCCGATCAACAGATACGAGCAGAGTCCCACGCCCTCCCATCCAACGAACAACAGGAGGAGGTTGTCGGCCAGGACCAGTATGAGCATGGCAGCGCAGAACAGATTCAGGTGGGCGAAGAAGAGCGAGTACCTCGGATCACCCTCCATGTAGCCGATGGAGTAGACGTGGATGAGCGTGCCAACCCCGGTCACCACGAGCACCATCACGATGCTCAGTGGATCGAGAAGCAGCTCAGCGTTCGCATGGAAGTCGCCGACGTTCACCCAGTCATAGAGCTTCAGCACGAAAGAGCGCTCGTCGCCGGGCTCGCCGAGCATGCGGAAGAACAGGATGAGCCCGCTCAGGAACGACAGGCCAATCGTTCCCGAGGCGATGTAGGCGGACACCCTGCCAACCTTCTTGCCGAAGAAGAGCAAGAGCGCGGCCCCCGCAAGCGGCAGCGCGATGACGGACGCGGCCAAGAACGAGAACCCGGAGGGCGTGTTCATCGGATCACCACTTAAGAAGCCTGACCTTGTCGACGTCCAGGGAACCCCTTCGGCGAGCGATGATCAGGATGAGAGCGAGTCCGACGACTACCTCGGCCGCGGCGACAACCAGTACGAAGAACACCAGCACCTGACCCTCGAGGTTCCCCTGCATGCGCGCGAACGTGACGAAGAACAGGTTCACGGCGTTGAGCATCAGTTCGATGAACATGAAGATGACAATTGCGTTGCGTCGAACCAGGACGCCGACAACTCCGATAGTGAAGAGAAGTCCCGCGAGTGCGAGGAAGTAGCCCGGAGGTACCTCCGTCATACGGTCACCTCCTCCTCGGCCTCGGCACGTTGGACCTCGGCTTCGGCTTTCGGGGGGCCCGGAGTCATACGCCGAGCGAGCACCATCACGCCGACCACCGCCACGATGAGCAGCACCGACGTGACCTCGAACGGCAGCAGGTAGCGACCAAACAGCACGCGAGCGATGCCGAGCACGTTGCCGGGGTCGGAGTTGACCTCTTGAATCGCAGCCTCTCCCCCACCTGCGAACGCGAGGTCCACTCCCTGCCAGGCGAGGTAGAGCACCTGGGCGGTCAACAACACGCCCAATCCAAGCGCCAGCGGGCGTTGGCCCCGCAGAGGTTCGTCTAGCACCTCGCGGCGATCGACTCCCAAGAGCATGATGACGAACAAAAAGAGGACCATGATCGCGCCCGCGTAGATGATGATCTGGATCGCAGCAACGAAAAACGCCCCCTGCAGCAAAAAGGCAACCGCGAGCCCGACTTGGCTCAGCACCAACAGGAGCGCGACGTGCACCGCGTTGCGCGCAAAGAGCATTGCAAGCCCGGCGCCCAGCGTCATCACGAACATCACACCGAAGACGATGACATCGAAGCTCACGAAGTGGCTCCGTCCCGTTCGGCCCTCTGCTTCGTCTTACGGTCGGGGCTGTACTCGATCTTGGTGTCCCAGTGACGTTCGATGGGCGCGTCGACGATCAGCTGTTCCTTCGTGTAAACGAGGTCGTCGCGCGATGTCCCCGATATCTCGTACTCGGTCGTCATCAACAGGGCTTCCGTCGGGCAGGCCTCGACGCACAGACCGCAGAAGATGCAGCGCAGGTAGTTGATTTGATAGATCTGCGCGTAGCGCTCACCAGGCGAGAAGCGCGCACCCGGTTTGTTCTCGGCCCCCACGACGTAGATGGCATCCGCGGGGCAGGCCCCCGCGCACAATTCGCAACCGATGCACTTCTCGAGCCCATCGGGATGCCTGTCGAGAATGTGCCGCCCCTTGAAGCGCGGCCACGGCTGGCGCCGCACCTCCGGGTAAGACAGAGTCTCTTTACCCTTGAAGACGTTGCGGATGACGACCCTCATGCCGGTCAAGATCTCAGGCAGAGCCACTCTTCACCCCCCGCTTCTGGGCCCGGCGCGAGCGGGGACGTTCCGGTGTGACGACCTGCTTCAGTCTGGGGTCGCCCTTCGCGACTACGAACAGCACCAGTAGGAACAACGCGCCGAAGACACCCAGACGAATGTTCCGCAGCATCTGCTGGTCGACCCCCTCGGGATTCACGTTGACCACGGCCGTGACCATGATCCACAGAAGCGCGGCGGGAATCAGCCGCTTCCACCCGAGCCACATCAGGCGGTCATAGCGCAACCGGGGCAGCGTCGCGCGCAGCCAGACGAACAGGTACACGAAGGCGATCGTCTTCACCAGGAACCAAACGACGGGCCAGAGCCAGGGCAGGAACCCGTCGACGATCGGTCCGTTCCAGCCGCCGAAGAACAGGGTCACCGCCATCGCAGAGATGACGACGATGTGGATGTACTCGCCGAGGAAGAACAAAGCGAAGCGAATGCCCGAGTACTCCGTATGGAATCCGGCGATGAGCTCGGTCTCGGCCTCCGGTAGATCGAACGGCGCCCGGTTGGTCTCGGCAATGCCCGCGATCATGAAGAGCAGAAACGCAGGCCACTGCGACCAGATGTACCAGTTGGGTATGACTTCGAAAAGCTCGCTCACACCCTGTAGAAACGTCCCATCGAAGAGGTCCACGTTTCCCACGGAACCGGCCTGCGCCGCGACGATTTCCACGGTCGAGAGGCTGTTCGTCACGAGGACGATGGGAACCAGTGACAGGCCGAGCGCGATCTCGTAGGAGATGAGCTGCGCGCTCGACCGGATACCACCCAGGAGCGGATACTTCGAACCCGAAGCCCAACCCGCAAGAACCACTCCGTATACCCCGATCGATCCGGCCGCGAGAAAAAAGAGCAGTCCGATGTTCAGGTCGCTGACGATGAAATCGATACGCTCGCCCCCGATGGTGACGCGATCACCGAAGGGGATCACGGCAAAGGCAAGGAATGAGGGAACGGCGGCCATCACGGGGGCCAGTCCGTACGTCCACCGATCCGCGTAACGCGGCCGCACATCCTCCTTGAAGAACAGTTTGATCCCGTCCGCCAGAGCCTGAAGCAGTCCGAACGGACCCCAGCGGTTCGGCCCGATGCGCGACTGCATGTCCGCGATGACCTTCCGCTCGAACCACACGGTCATCAACGTCGCGACGAGAAGAGCAGCGAACGCAACCACGACCTTGACGATCGCGATGACGACGTCCGGACCCCCGAGGAAGTCCGCGATAGCGCCCATCAGATTGCGCCCCTAGAAACGGTTACACGGCGTGCCGATGTCAGGGTGTTCGCCCGGAACCCTTGCTGGTCGTAGGGAATGAACACCGCGCCGCTAACTATGTCGGCAAGACGCACCTCGAGGCGAGCCTCGGTTCCGTTCGCCCGCACGACCGCCTCGTCGCCCTCGGAGAGATCCAGTTTCTTGGCGTCCTCTTCATTCATCTCGAGGAAGGGGCGGCGAGCAAGGTGGTGCAGGGCCGCCGACTTGCTGATCATCGTCCCCTCGTCGTAGATCATTCGTCCGGCGTAGAGGACGAAGCCATCCGAGCCCCCGGCGTCTGGGACAGCCGAACGGGTTGAGGTCGACGAACGGGTCGGCGAAGGGCGGGCGCCGTTGGGCGTGCCGGCGACGATTCCCGGACGCTGTCTCGCCTCGAAGCCGCGCAGCTCCCAGGACAGGGGCCAGTTCTGCCCGGTCTGGAAGGGAGTCCCCGACCGGTACCCCTTGGGGTACTGACCGCCCGGTCCGGCAACGACGCCACCCGAATGCGACGGATCCCTCTCGTACCCGCTCTCGTACTGGGGCGCGGGGGTGGGACCCCTGGCCGCCAGCGCGTCGATTTCGACATCGGCGTGAGTGCGGACGCTGCCTCTGATGTCGTTCCAGACGTCGCCGAAGCTGTGCCATCCCCAGTCGTCACCGAGCAGTCGCGCGAGGGCAACGCAGATCCGCCACGGCTCGCGCGCGACTCCTGGGGCCTCCAAGAGTGGCTCGAGCTTCTGGAGGCGTCGCTCGAGGTTCGTGAACGTTCCCTCTCGTTCGGCGTATGCGGCACTCGGCAGCAGGACATCGGACCGAGTTGCAGTCTCGGTGGCGAAGAGTTCGACCGTCACGACGTGAGCCCCGCTCCCGAGAGCCCTCTGCGCGAGGTCCGCGTCGGGGAAGTCGGCAATCAAATCGGCGCCGAACAACAGGAGCACGTCGAGCCGGCCGTCGGCCGTCGCTTGGAGAATCTCGCGCGTGTCCCGGCCCGGTTCGGTCGCGGTCTCGTGCCCCGCATCGAGGATCGGGTGAACGCCCATGTCCAGCAGTCCCTGAGAACCGGAGTGGGGCGGGCACATCAACAGCTTCGCGTCGCGATCGGCTCCAAGCCTGCCCAACGCCGCCAATACTTCGGCGTCGTCCCTGCCCGGCGACGATGGTCCCCAGCAGATCACCATCGGTTCGCCGATGTCGTCACCGGTGGGAGATGACATGAGCTCGTCCACTGCCCGAGCCTCAGCGCCCGCCTCGCTTCTGACCACGTGGGTGGCGAAGCCGTCGAGCGACAGCCGGCGGGGCGAAACCACGATCAGCTTGGCGCTGTGATCGAGCACGGCACCGCGCAGCTTCAGGTAGAGAACGGGCAGGGCCTCCTTTGGATCCGGTCCCACCCACACGATCGTCCGTGCATTGGCAAGGTGGTTGATTGTCGCGCTCGAGCCCGCCGCCGGCGACAGCCCGGTGCCCATCACGTCCGCGTAGGGCGCTCCTGCGTCCGTCACCCGCGAGTCGACGTCGCGCGTCCCGATCACGTCCTTCGCCAGCTTGCCGATCGCCCAAGCGTCCTCTGTGGTGAGGTGTCCTCCCGCAATGACACCGACGCGTGCTCCGTCCTTGAGCTTCGCCGCGACCCTTTCAAGTGCGTGGTCCCACGACGCGTCCTGGAACTCGTCGTTCGCGCCGCGTTCGAGGGGTGTCGTCAACCGCTCGTCGGAGTCGACGTAGTGGTAGCCGAACCGCCCCTTGTCACAGATCCAGAAATCGTTGACGTTCTCGTTCGGAAGCGCCTGGCAACGAACCAATTTCTCGTAGCGCGATTCGTTAGTGATGGGACAACCGACCGAACAGTAGGAGCACACACTCGGGGCGCTCTTGAGGTCCCAGGGTCGCGCCACGAAGCGATACGGCTTGCTCGTCAGTGCTCCGACGGGGCAGATCTGAATGGTGTTGCCCGAGAAGTAGCTGTCGAACGGTTCGTCGTTGAAAGTGAGGATCTGCGTGCCCGGCCCCCGGTCGACGAGCTGGATGAACGCGTCACCCGCGATCTCGTCGGAGAACCGAACGCAGCGCCAGCACAGCACACACCGCTCGCGGTCGAGCACGACGAGGTCCGAGATCTCGAGCGCCTTCTCGTACGTTCGCTTGGGCTCGATGTAGCGCGAGGAGCCGGGACCGTGCTTGTAGGTCTGATCCTGAAGGGGGCACTCGCCGCCGCGATCGCAGATGGGACAGTCGAGCGGGTGATTGATCAGGAGGAACTCGAGCATCCCCTCTTGCGCATCGACCGCACCGGCTTCCTGCGTGTTGACGACCATGCCGTCGGCGACCGGAGTCGAGCACGCCGGCTGGAGTTTGCGCTGGCCCTCGACGTGCACCAAACACATCCGGCACACCGCCACCGACTTCATCCCCGGGTGGTAGCAGAAGCGCGGGACGTAGACACCGAGCTCCTCGGCAACGTCGATCAGCAGGCGGCCAGGCTCGGCGGCGACCTCCTGACCGTTGACGGTCAGCGTGACGGAGTTGTTGTCGCTCAAGAACCTGTCTCCGAGTCGGAGCCGATTCCCTCGGACGGCTGTGGAGTGACTCCCGCCTGGCCGGGGCCGACGCCTCCGGAGCGCGCTCCGACGAGCGTGCGGTGATCGCTCTCGTACGTGCAATGACCTTCATCGATGTGCGCCTGGAAGTCCTCGCGGAAGAGTTGCAGGTTGCTTCTGACGGCCCATGCCGAGGTGTCGCCCAATGGACAGAAGCAGCGTCCGTCCATTCGCTCGCACATGTCGAGTAGTAGGTCGAGATCCTCCTGGCGTCCCTCGCCTTGCTCGATGCGTTCGAGCACCTTCACCTGCCACCAGGTGCCCTCGCGGCATGGAGTGCACTTACCGCACGATTCGTGTTCGTAGAATTCCGCCGCGATCAGAGCGTTGCGAACCATGCAAGTCGTCTGATCCATGAAGACGATCCCGCCCGAGCCGAGCATCGTGCCCTCCGCTTGCAGCGACTCGAAGTCCACCGCGACATCGAGGGACGTGAGAAGCGGTGCGCTGATTCCGCCGGGAATGACGGCCTTGAAGTCGTTGTCGTCCAGCATCCCGCCGGCCAGCTCCAACACGTCGCTCAACTTCGTGCCAAGCGGAACCTCGTAGTTTCCGGGTCTGTTTACGTGGCCCGAAACCGACAGGACCTTCACACCCGGAGACTTCTCGGTGCCCCACTTGCGAAACCAGTCGACTCCGTGGTTGAAGATGTGTGGGAGCGTCGACAACGTCTCCGTGTTGTTCACAACGGTGGGCTGTCCGTAGAGGCCCTTCACCGCGGGAAACGGTGGCTTGAGTCGCGGTTGGCCGCGGTGCCCCTCGAGCGAGTCGAGCAGCGCCGACTCCTCGCCACAAATGTAGGCGCCGGCCCCCCGGTGAAGAACGACGTCGAAGTCGAACGAGGAACCGAAGACGCCACTACCGAGATAGCCCTTCTCGTATGCGGACCGGATCGCCTGGTCCATGCGCCGGGACCCCAGAGCGAACTCGCCCCGACAGTAGATGAATGCCTTCGTGGCGCCGACGGCGAATGCAGCGATGATCATCCCCTCGAGCAATTGGTGCGGATCGAGTTCGAATAGCTCGCGGTCCTTGAACGTACCCGGCTCGCCCTCGTCGTGGTTGATGACGAGGTATTTCGGAAAGATGTCCTTTGGAACGAACGACCACTTCATACCCGTCGGGAACCCTGCGCCGCCCCGCCCGCGCAGACCGGAGGCCTTGACCAGCTCGAGCGTGTCCTCGGGGCTCGACGTGGTCACAACTTCCCGAGCGGCCGCGTACCCCGCGCTGTTCTCGTAGATGTCCAGCCTCCAGGGCTCATCAATCTCGACGAGTCGCTTTCGCACGACCAGCGCTTGGCTAACCGCCATGGGAGCCCTCGTCGTCTCGGAGCCTGGGGCGGTCGCCCGCCTTCATGTCCTCACGCGGCGACTCGCCGCCCACGGTCCGAGCCTCGATGTCGCCCGCCGTGCCCGGCAGCCGGGCTCCCGCCACCGCGGTCTCGTAGCTCACCTCGCGCTGAGTCTTCACGGTTTCACCGCGCTCGCTCGCCACCGGCTCCCCGCGCTCGATTCTATCGACAAGGTCGACCGCGCTCTCTGGCGTGAGGTTGTAGAAGTCCTCGTAATTGATCTGCATGCTCGGGGCGCCGTCGCAGGTGGCGAGGCACTCGGCGGTCTCGAGCTCGAATCTTCCATCGGGAGTCATTGCTCCCGGATCGACGCCGAGCCGCTCGCTGAGCGCGTCGATGACCTTGTAGGCCCCGCGGTGAGTGCAGGACACGTTGCGGCAAACCGATATCAGGTACTCGCCTGTGGGCTTCTTCTTGAGCATCGTGTAGAAGCTTCCGGATGCGAGCACCTCCGCCGGTGTGAGCCCGAGCATTGCCGCGACGTCTCGCATCCCCTGGTCGGTCACGTGACCCTCGATTCCCTGAACGAGAAAGAGAAGCGGGAGCACCGCCGAGCGGGAGTTCGGGTACTTCGACACGATGGACTTCGCGGCCTGGTAATGGCCGCCCACGAGGACCTTGGTGGTTCCGTTCGGGGAGGTGTCGGCCATCAGCGGTCAACTCCTCCCATGATGGGGTCCAGCGATGCGATGCATGCAATCAGGTCCGCGACCAGACCGCCGCGCGCCATCACGGGGAGAGACTGGAGGTTGTAGAAGCTCGGGTCGCGAACGTGACAGCGGTACGGGGAGGTCCCTCCATCGGATACGACGAACGCCCCGAGCTCACCGCGCGGCGATTCGACCGCGTAGTACGTCTCGCCTTCGGGGACCGCGTAACCCTGAGTGACAAGCTTGAAGTGGTGAATGACGGCCTCCATCGAGCGATTGAGCTCGCTGCGGGGAGGCGGGGTCAGCTTCGGGTCCATGTTCTTGTAGTCGCCCGAGGGCATCTGGTCGACGATCTGCTCGAGTAGAGCGACGCACTGCACCATCTCGGCCATGCGGACCTGGTAACGCGCGTACACGTCGCCCTGCTCCTGAGTCGGAACCTCGAAGCTGAGCTCGTCGTAGGCCTCGTACGGCATGTCTCGGCGAAGGTCCCAGTCGATCCCGGAGGCCCGAGCGATCGGACCCGTCACGCCCAAGGAATCGCATTCCTCTGCCGTGATCGTGCCGACTCCACGCGTTCGCTCGATGAAAATGGGGTTCTCGCTCAAGAGATCCTGGTACTCGTTCAGGCGGCCCGGCATAACTTCGAGGATGTTCGCCATCTGTTCCCGCCACCCATCGGGGAGGTCCTCCCACACGCCTCCCGGAATGATGTAGCCGTGGTTCATTCGGAGCCCGGTGACCATCTCGAAAAAGTCGCTGATGATCTCGCGCTCGCGGAAGCCGTAGAACATCGCCGACATGGCCCCCATGTCGAGTCCCTGGGTACCGAACTGCACCAGGTGGGAGGTAAGCCGGTTGAGCTCGGACATGAGCATTCGGATGTACTGGCCGCGCGGCGGAACATCGATGCCCAGCAGCTTCTCGACCGCGCGCGAGTACGCGTGCTCGTTGTGAAACGGCGCCAGATAATCCATGCGCGTGACGATGGTCACGGCGCCTCGCCAGTTCTGGTCCTCGCACTCCTTCTCCATCCCTGTGTGGAGATAACCGATGATGGGCTTGCACTCCATGACGGTCTCGCCGTCGAGCTCGAGAAGAAGCCGGAGCACTCCGTGGGTCGCGGGATGCACCGGGCCCATGTTGATCGTCATGACCTCGTCTTGGGCGTCGTAGGACTCGACGAAAGCGCCCTGGCCCTGGCCCTCGATGCGTTGGACGAGCTCGTGCTCCTGGAGGGTCCTCTCGGTCTTACTCACCGGAGTAACCTCGCTTCATCTGGCCGAGCGCGTCGGTCTCGGCCTCGGACTCACCAAAGTTCGGCGCCTGTCCCGGGGACTCGACCTGAAGGAAGGGCTGCGGCTTGAAGTCGATGGCGATTTTGCCGACGTCGTAGTCCTTGCGAAGGGGAAAGCCCTCCCAGTCGTCCGGCATGAGGATGCGCGAGAGATCATCGTGGCCCTCAAAGGTGATTCCGTACATGTCGTACGTCTCCCGCTCCGCGAAGGCGGCGGTGCCCCAGACCTTGGTGACGCTCGAGACCATTGGTGGACTGCCCTCCGCTGCGACGCGAACGGTCATGCGGCTCTTACCGGCTCGGTTGAGTAGTTGACAAACAATCTCGAAGCGACCTCGCTCTTCGTCGCCGGTGAGCCCGAGGCGATCCACACCGTGGAGATCGAGGAGGACCCAGCCTTCGGCGCGGAGCACCGGAGCGCGCTTGGCCCAGTCCGCGGAGGACAACAACTCGTGGGTGACCGTCGTCACGAGACGGCGGCCCTGGTGGTGGTGTACTCGCCCTTGCTTATGCGATCGTGCAGCAACATGATCCCGTCGATCAACATCTCGGGGCGAGGAGGACATCCCGGCACGTAGACATCGACGGGCACGATCTGGTCGACACCCTGTACGAGTCCATAGTTGTTGAAGACCCCGCCTGTCGACGCGCACGCGCCCATCGAGATGACCCACTTCGGTTCCGACATCTGGTCGTAGACCTGTCGCAGAACGGGAGCCATCTTCTGCGACACGCGTCCCGCGACGATCATGAGATCGGCCTGGCGCGGAGAGGCACTGAAACGCTCCATCCCGAAGCGAGCGAGGTCGTGACGCGGCATCGTCGTCGCCATCATCTCGATAGCGCAACAAGCAAGCCCAAAGGTTGCCGGCCACAACGACGATTTGCGCGCCCAGTTGACGAGCTTGTCGAGCTTGGTGGTGACAAAGTTGGCACCGTAGTAGTCGCTCATTCCGCCCACTCGAGACCACCTCTTTTCCACACGTAGACGTAAACGGCGACGAGAAGACCGACGAAGACACCCATCTCGACCAGTCCGAAGAGAGCAAGTTCGTCGTAGGCAACCGCCCACGGATAGAGAAAGACCGTTTCGATGTCGAAGATGATGAACAGCATCGCAACGAGATAGAACTTGACCGGGAACCGTTCGTTCTCCGCGACGCCCTCCTCCGGGACGATTCCGCTCTCGTAGGGCTGCAGCTTGGCCACCGTCCACTTTCGGGGGCCGAGCTTCGAGCTAACCCAGATCGACGCAACCGCGAAGATCGTCGAAAGCACGAGCAGGAACAGGATCGGAAGGTACGCGGGCAAGCTCACTTGCTTTCCCTCTGAGGTTTCAGCTCCGCGAGCAGCTTGAGGGCTCTCAGGCCCCTTTGCTCGTACGTCGTCGCCTTCGAATCTTCGAGGTTTGCGAGCATAGTGAATGCGAAACTCATGACGCTCTTGCTGTTCATTCCAATGGATACCAGCTTCTCCATGAGCCACGGGTACCCGATTAGCTTCACGAAGCGCCGACCCAGACGATAGTAAGGCCCGTAGATTTCCTTCAGCTCGTTTGTGTAACCGGCCAGAGTCGGCGAACCTCCGTGGCTCAGAGCGTCGTCGATGTGGTGTGCGGCGATGCGACCCGTCTCGTACGCGTACGCAATGCCCTCGCCGTTGCAGGGGTTGATAAAGCCGGCGGCGTCCCCGGTCAGCAGGAATCCCGGTCCGTGAGGGGGCCGCACGCTGCCACCCATGAAGAGGCGGCCGGCGCGCGGTCTGCTGCAGACCGTCCGCTGGTTGATGTCCCATTCGGGTGGGAGCTGTGCAACGAAGTCTCTCTGCAACTGGTTGAGGTTCACGGACTTCCACTGACCGTAGGTCGACAACAGCCCGACCCCGGCGTTGACCGTCCCGTCGCCCACCGGAAAGACCCATCCGTAGGCCGGCAGGGAGTCCTCGCCGACGCGCACGTCGAGATAGGCCTCGAACCAGCCCGAGGACTGCATCGGAGAGATGAAGTACTGACGGATCGCGAGACCCATCGGATAGCCCGGGTCGCGATCGCGCGCCAGCGTACGAGTGAACTTCGTCGCGGAACCCTCGGCCGAGATGACGAAGTGGGCGCTGACCTCTTCGATGTCACCTTCGCGCTTCGCCTTGAAGCCTCTGAGAACGCCCTTGTCGAACACCGGCTCGGTAACCTGCGTCCCGAAAAGAACCTTCGCTCCTTGTGCCTCGGCATGACGGAGCACGACGCTGTCGAGATCCTTGCGCGGCTTCACCAGTCCGTAGTTACCCCAATCGTCGAGCACCGGAAAATCGAGCTCCATGGTCTTTCCCGCCGCGTGCGCGCGAAGACCGCGCACGCGCTCCCACGTGTCCAGTTCCTCCTGAAGACCCATCTCCTGTAGCACCTTGACGGCGCGCGGCGTCAGGCCGTCACCGCAGGTTTTCTCGCGCGGAAAGGTCTTCTTCTCACACACGAGCACGGAATGGCCGCGAGACGACAGATAGTGAGCGGCCGCCGCTCCGGACGGCCCGCCGCCGACGATGGCGACGTCGACCTCGGTGGGCACGGGAGGCTACCTCTCCTCTTTCTGTGCTCGGACGGTGGACGTTGTGGAGCTTGTGAAAACTTTCACGAAGCTCCCCAATCCTAGTACGTCGGAGGGACTCTCGAACCAGATTCCGAGGCGACCGAAGCGGGAAGGACTAGCCCCCGCCGCCCTGGTCCGCACCGCCGCCTCCGGAACCTCCTCCACCACCTTCGCCGACGGCGAGTGTTCCGCTCATCGTTGTGGGGTGGTAGTCACAGACGAAGGGGTAGTCGCCGGGCTCCTCTGGAGCGGTGAACTCGAAGTCGACCGACGCGCCGGCGTCGGCGTCGTCGCTCGTGTAGCGCGCGGACGCGGGGTCGGAGATGTCGTCCTCGCTTTCGTAGAAGGCGATGTTGTGGACCACCGAGTCCTGGTTCTCGAGCGTTCCGCTGACGGTACCGCCGGCCTCCGCGCTGATCTCCTCGGTCTCAAAGGTGGTGTTGACCGCGACGATCGTGTCGGACCCCTCCGACCCGCCGGGGGCGGCCTCCTCTGTCGGCGCGCCGGATCCCTCCTCGGCGGACGAGGGCTCTGTGTCGTCGCCGGCGAATGCGAGGAAGCCGATGACCAGCAGTGGGATAAGGAGGTAGAGAATCGCGAGAGCACCCGAACTCGAGTTGTCGCGCTGAGATGCGGCCGCCGCCGGCACTCCGGTCTTGACGACCTCGTCGATGAGCCTGCGGCGTTCGTACATTGCCTGTTGCCCGTCGAGCTGCGCGGCGGTTGCAACCCCGTCCTCCGGGCGCATGCGGTTACCGGATGCGGTCCCGTGGCTGACGCCGGTGGTCGGGATGGTCCGCGTCGCGGTCGCCGCCGCCGCGGGGGCCGCGGCCGCTGCGGCAGGCTGCTCGGCGGGAACCGGCTCGGCCGGCACGGGGGCTGCAGGCGCCGGTTGCTCGGCGGGCTCTGGTTCGGGAGCGGCCTCGGCGGCGGGCTCCGCCGCCGTTTCCTCCTCTGCCGCGGGCTCTTCAACCGGCTCTTCCTCTGCTGCTTCCTCGGCCGGAGCCTCTTCGTCGCCTCCGCCCTCACCGCCCTCGAGATGAGGCTGCGATCCCGGCCACCACTTTGGCTCCTTGGGATGAGGCGACCCATTCTCGGCCCGGGAGCGCGCGGCCTTGGCGCGTCCCTCGGCGACCGGCGCAGCGCTGCCCTTCTGTTGCTCTTCGGCCAGCACTTCCTGATAGATCTGTTCTGGATCCACTTGGCTGATGGGTCTCCTTGTCAAGGCAGACGAGGCTTGCTTACTCGGCACAAATCTACATGCTGGAGGTCTACTCCACCCCGAAAAGCCCGAGACTCTGGGCTTCGGCGGAGCTTCGCTGCGCCTCGCCGAGCGAAAAGCCCGGCACCGCCCTCCGGGCGGACGAGAACTCTGGGCTTCGGCGGAGCTTCGCTGCGCCTCGCCGAGCCAAAAGCCCGGCACCGCCCTCCGGGCGGACGAGTTCTAGGTGAGCCGGTTGACCGAGAGATCGGCCAGAGCCAGCAGTGCCGCACGCGACTCGGCCGAGATGGGCGCGGCCTTCACGTGCGAACGTGCCTCGTCGGCGAGCTCGAACGTCAGCCGCTCGACCGAGGCCCTGGCCCCCGAATGTTCGACCAGCGAGCGGAGTCGATCCACCTCGTCGCCAGAAAGGAGCTCTCCGCCGCCCCAGCGCTCGACGAAGAAGTCCCGGTCGGCTCCAGAGAGCGCCGACGCGGTTCGCGCAAACAGCAAGTTGCGCTTGCCCTCGCGGATGTCGGAGTCGACGGGTTTTCCAGTCGACGTCCTTTCACCAAAGGTGCCGAGCAGGTCATCACGAAACTGGAAGGCTTCACCGAGAGGCTCACCAGCGGCGGCGAGGCCCACGACGACCTCTCCGGGGGCGCCTGCGAGACAGGCTCCGATGATCAACGGTTTCTCGATCGAGTAGCGGCCGCTCTTTAGCACCGCTATGCGACGAGCCTCGGCGTCCGTGATCGCGACGTTCGATTCGGCGGCAACGTCCAGATACTGCCCGGCGATGACCTCCAGGCGCATCATCTGGTAGGCGTCCATCGCTCGGGCCATGGGCTCGGCCGAGAAACCGGATTCCATCAGGCGCGTGTCGGCGAGCACCAACGCGAGGTCGCCGGCGAGAACCGCAACAGGCACTCCGTGCAGCGCGTGTACCGTGCGCTCGCCCCGACGTTCGTTCGAGGCATCCATGATGTCGTCGTGCACCAGAGCAAAGGTGTGCAGGAGCTCGAGACTCGCCGCGGCTCGCAGAATGCTCTCGCCGTGTTCGCCGCCTCCCGCCCGATAACCCCAGTAGCAAAAAGCGGGGCGGAGTCGCTTGCCCCCGGCCGAGATCATGCGACACAGTTCCTCGATCAATACACGGTTCTCGGGCAACTCTTCGGCGCGGCGCGACAGGAATGATTGAAGATCCTCATCGACCGCGCGCCTGAGTTCTTCGAGAGTCGGAGAGAAGGAGGACGAGGTTGTCGGCATTGCGCCGCTACCCTAGACGGATGACACTCAGACTGGTTGTCGGCGCACTCCTTGCGCTGGTCGTCCTCGCGGCTTGTGGTGAGGACTCCCCCGGGGAAGCCGAGCAGCCGGCTCCCGAGGAGATCACCGGGCCGGTGACCAAGGTGGACTCCGAATCGCTCGGCGACGTGACGAGCTTCGAAGTCACTCAGCAAGGAGAGGTCTACGTCATCTTCATCGATCCCGAGGTCAACTACGGATTCGCCCTGAGTCACATCAGCGAGCACCTGGCGTCCGGCGACCCGGTGAGGGTCGGCCTGGACGAACAAGACGGAAAGCTCTACGCGACGGAGATAGTGGACGCCTGACGCGCGGGTGGGAACCAAAACCTTGCATCGAAGGGCGGAATCGGGTGAGGGCTCTGGTTCTCGGGGCCGCTTCGAGCCCTGTTGGGTCCGACGAAATCAAGTTTGGGGATCGGCAACCGGTGGGCGGCACTAGATCGACAAGCTTGGCAAGATCTGCGCACGATCTTGGGGTGGCAACCGCCAGGCGGGACTGAACCCCAAAACGTGTCGAGATCCACGCCGGGCGGCCTCGACAAACCGAACATGCACCCAGATTCCCCTGCTCGATGCCGTGTCTTGAGTTAGACCAGCTCGCTGAGTGTCTCTCGGAGTTCGTCCGCGCTCAGCACTCCCTCGTATTTCGCCACCAGCTTGCCATCGGCGCCGACCACGAAGACCCAGGGCTCGCTGGGGAGGCCCCACTCCCGAACGGCCTTGATCGGTTTGAGCTTGTTCGGATCGTCGAGATTGGTGTAGGGCTCGACATGCAGGTAGTTCACCTGCGGGTAGTCGGCCGAGGCCTCCTTGACGATGTCGAGCGTCGGTCCGCAGGTCGCACTGGCGCAGAACTTGGGCGTGGCGAAGGCGAGCACGAACGGCTCACCCTCATCCAATGCCTCCGCGACGGACAGCTCGTAGAACTTGGGGTCGGGCTTGGTGTCGGTCGAGATGGCGGACAGGTTCTTGGCGTCGTCCGCGGTGAGCGTGTCCGAGGGTGGCACGGCCTCACCCAGCGACGGAGTGGATGAGTCCTCTCGAACCTCGAAACGGGCGAGCAGGTTCTCGTCCACGCCTCCGCCGGAGAGATCGACCTCGGCCCCCCACTCGCCCGACGCAGAGAACTCGACGTTGCTGACATAGACCCCACGTTTTCCGGGGACCGACTCCACATACTCGAAGGTCGAACTGGCGGCCGGTTCGGTCTCGGACTCGGCAAGGTCGAAGAAGTCCACGCTCACCTCGATGTCGGGCTTGTTGACTGGGGCGTCATTGGAGTCGAGAAGCCCGATGATGAAACGGTTGCTTCCCACCGTCAGCTCGGAGCTCACGAAAACGGGGTAGACCTCGGCGTCGCCGAAAGATTGACTGAAGTCTTTGTCTCCTGAGTCGGACGCCTGGTCGCCGGGTTCATTTGTCTCTCCGCCACAAGCGGCCAAGAGCAGCAGCGCCGCGGCAAGGAGGGCGGGAATGCGCATGTGAGTTCTCATGTGGGGCCAGATTAGCCTGCGTTGTCTTCTATGAAAGCGGCTAACATTGCGGTCGCATGACTGGGTTCAGACGACTTTCGATAATTTCGCTGTTCGCAACCCTCATCCTCGTTGCAATCGGTGGTTTGGTGCGCGCGACACAATCCGGGCTCGGGTGTGGGGACGATTGGCCTCACTGCAACGGCCGACTCGCCCCGGCCCTCGAGACGCGCGCCGAGATCATCGAGTTCTCGCACCGATTCGTGGCCATGATCGTTGGCTTCATGGTGCTGGGGCTGGCGATCTTGGCCTGGCGCCACTATCGGAACAACCCCCGGATCCTCCGCCCGACCCTGGGTGCGCTCGCCCTGGTCATCTTTCAGGCTCTGCTCGGCGCCCTTGTGGTTATCCAGGAGCTAAAGGCGGAGACCGTCGTCGTTCACCTGGTCGGATCGATGAGCGTGCTCGCGCTGCTCATCTACATCATCGGTAGCGTCGGCGCCGACCAGGGGAGGCTGCGCGTCGAGGCGGACGCCACTCTCAGCAAGCAGTCGATCGTCGTGGCGCTCGGCGTCCTCGCCCTCCTCATGGTCGGCTCGTACGTCAGTTCGTATCCGGACCGCCCTCCCGCATGGCCGCTCATCGACGGACAGCTCGTCCCCGACCTCTCGAACGTCGTTTTCCTCGTCCACTTCGTTCACCGCGTCCTCGCCGTGGTGGTCGCCGTCCTGCTATTCGTTTTCTGTCTCCGCGTTATCAAGCAGAAGGACAACCATCCGCTGGCGGCCCGGTTCGCTCACGCGGCTCTGGGTCTCTTTGTCCTCGAGACTCTCGTCGGAGCGGCGAACGTGTGGACCAACCTGAACCCGGTAATCGTGACCATGCACCTGGTCTTCGGGGGCCTGATCTGGTCGAGCCTGATCGCCCTCGCCGTCGTCACCAGGCCGGCTTTGGAAACCGTGGCCGAGCGACGAACGATTCGGACGAGCCCTGCTCTGGAGACTAGATGAGCCGCGCCGAGTCTCTTCCCGTGGACATCGGGGTGCGTCGCCCACCGGCCCCCGAGCCCCCCGGCCCGCTGGTCGAGCCCAGCTCGAGGGATGTCGTTCTCGCCTACGTCGCGCTCACCAAGCCGCGCATCATCGAGCTGCTGCTCGTCACGACCGTGCCCGCGATGGTCCTGGCCGCAGGAGGCTGGCCGTCGACCCTTCTGGTGCTGTACACGTTGATCGGCGGAACTCTGGCCGCCGGAGGGGCCAACGCGATCAACTGCTACGTCGACCGCGACATCGATCAGGTGATGGGACGCACTCGGAAGAGGCCGCTGCCGATGCACAAGGTTCCCCCGCGCAACGCTCTTCTGTTCGGCATCCTTCTAGGTGTTGCGGCGTTCACCTTCCTCGCGGTGACTGTGAACACGATCTCGGCCATCCTCGCGACCTGCGCGCTTCTGTTCTACGTCTTCGTCTACACGCTCGGGATGAAACGCTCCACGCCTCAGAACATCGTCATCGGCGGCGCTGCTGGAGCGGTGCCGGTTCTCGTCGGATGGTCTGCGGTTACGGGGACCGTCGAACTCTCTGCACTGGCGATGTTCGGCATCGTCTTCTACTGGACTCCACCTCACTTCTGGGCTCTCGCGATGAAGTACTCGGACGACTACGCCGCTGCGAAAGTGCCGATGATGCCGGTGGTCTATGGGATCAGGGAGACAACCCGTCACATCCTGCTGTACAGCTTCCTGCTGTTCGCGATGGGTCTCGCACTGTTCTCGGTCGCTCGACTGGGCTTGATCTACCTCGGCGCGGCGGTCGTGCTCAATGGTTTGTTCATCGCGATGGCGGTCAGGCTTTACCGGAACCCGGACACGAAGAGGGCCTGGGGGCTCTTCCGCTTCTCGATCCTCTACCTGGCGCTGCTCTTCACCGCGATCGCGATCGACGTCCTCGTCTCTTAGAACCCAGGGATGACGTAAATCATTCGGCGATGAGCTGCCGGGGAGCTACTCGATGTCGTCGAGCAAGCTGAGCACGCGTTGCTTGAGCAGCGTCGCGGCGCCTTCGTCGTAGTCGGGCAGGCTGCTGTCGGAGAACAGGTGCCGATCGCCGGGGTATACGAATAGCTCGGCGCCCTCGATCGTCTCGGCGAGGTCACGGGCGACGTCGACGTCGCCCAACTCGTCGTCCTCCATCGTGTGCATCTGGAGCGGGACGCCGTCCGGCCACGGCCCGCCGAACTCGGAGGTCGGAACACTGGCGTGAAGCAGCAGGGCTCCTTTTGCGCCGGGACGCGTCTGGGCCAGCATCTGCGCCGGCAACACCCCGAGGGACAATCCCGCATAGACGATTTTGTTCGGCAAGCTGTCGGTGGCGAGTCGACCGCGCTCGATGACTGTCTCGAAACCGACCTGCTTGGCGTAGGCCATGCCGTCGGCGAGTTCGGTAAACGTCTTGCCGTCGTAGAGATCTGGAGCGTGAACGAGGTGTCCGGCAGCGCGGAGTTCATCGGCGAAGGAAAGGCACCCGGCCGTCAGTCCCTGTGCATGATGGAAGAGCACCAACTCGGTCATATGGGCGGCAGCCTAACCTGGCTTTCGAGGTGAAGACGCGTCATCTCACAGAGCTGCTTCGTCCAGACGGCGATCGAGATGATGGGTCGCGCGCTGCTCGTGCCGCATCCAGGCGAGCACGGCCAACACGAGCGCGGCGATGAAGAGAAAGTCGCCCCCGACCCACATGATCATCCCCGCCTGCTGCTGATCGCCGAGTGGCGTTGGCCCCCACGTTCGCGCCAGCGTCACGTAGTGCTCGTAGAGCGGTTCGTTCGCCTGGTGAATGGCGACGCCGAGAAACGACTGCTGGGGCATCGCGAGAAATAGGTAGGCGATGCGGCCCGCCCACCCGATTCGGTTTGCTCCGGGGTCCAGGCCGATGACCGGCCACCAGAAGAGGCCGGCCGCCGTGAGGTAGAGGACGTGTTCAGCCACGTGGACCAACTCGTTCTCGAGGGCGAGGTCGTACAGCGAACTGAAATGCGTAAGCCACATGACGAGGGCGAAGACGCTCCAGGTCACAACGGGATGAGTGATGAACCGCACCGGCCCGGAGTGCAGCACGCGCAACATCCTCCTGCGCCCCGGCGCCGACGCGGCTCGGAGAGCGAGCGTCACGGGCGCGCCGAGTACCAACAAAGGCGCCGCGACCATCGTGAGCAACAGATGCTGCAGCATGTGAACCCAGAACAACGAGCCCTCGTAAACGGCAACCGGACTCGCAAGCGCGAGCACCACCACGGCGAGTCCGAGCAGCCAGTGAAGACGCCGTACCGACGGATACGCGGGAACCCGTGTGTACGTGCGTATGTACCACCAGGCCGCAAAGCCGGCCCCCAGCCAAATCAACGGTTCGATCGGCCACGCGCCGATCACCGACTCGATGCTCGGTTCGGGTGCGGCGTCACCGTGAGCGAGGATCACTACATGAGCGTGCGATGAGATCACCCCTTGCTCCTCAACCACCCAGGCCGAGACGTGCCCACACGAACCGGTGATCCGAGTAACGGCAATCTGCCTCGTCCGCACAGTTGTAGCTGCCCGGCTCCTCTCCGGCCCAACCGGGGTCGTCCGCTCCTGCATCCACTACCGGCATCCCGCGCACGAAGATGTAGTCGATGCGATTGCGCCTGAACTTCGTCGTCCCATCGCACAACATCGTGGGCCCTATTCCTTCGTAGGTCCACTGTTCACCCACGGGATCCCCGGTGCGTTGCGCTTGCACCTTGACTGCGTCGGCGAAGCCTTCAGAACTCTCGCCGGATGTCATCTCGTTGAACCATGGCTGGGGCTCTGAAGTCTCTTCGAGATCGCACTCTCTTTGTTCGACGACCGCTCTCTGGTTGAAGTCTCCGGCGGCGATCGACGGACCGTCCCACATCTCAACGGTGCTTCTTAGGAGGGCCGCGTTCCGCTTCCTACACTCTGTGGGCGCGTCCCATGGGATGTGAACTCCTGCGACGGTGTAGACCTCCTCTCGTCCCATCAGACGCAACGCAAGATAGCGATTGCGCTCGTCGCAGACATCAGTCCAGACAGCGGTGTCCCGAAGCTCGTTCGTCGCGACATTGACAATGGCCTTGGATTTCACGGATCGATTGAGTGGTCCTGCGGGCTCGAAGGAGGCACCCGGGAACTCGTCCTCCAACAGCCCCGAAAGGACCTCAACGCCGTCGGCTTCGATCTCCTGGACAAGGACCACATCCGGGGCACGGTCGATGGATGCATCACTCAGAGCAACCGAGAGCATTCGCAAACGCGCCGTGTCCTGCTTGAACTGGTGTGCGTTGACGGTCACCACCACGACCTCCTCCGCGGAGGAGTTCTCGCCACCGCCGTCAGAGGGTGGCGCGACGTCCCCTCCCGAACATCCGGGCAGCATGACGAGAGGAAGCAGAGGCACGAGCCACGTTGCCTGCAAGCGTTTCACCTAGTCCTTTCACCATGGGGGGCGGCGGCGCCCGGAAGGCTCGCACCGAGAACGAACGCGACGCCGAGTAGCGGATTCTACCTTTGGCATGTCTCAAAAAAAGACTGACGGAGCGCTTCTAAATCGGGCGGAACAATGGAATCATCACGTCGACCGCACCTAGGTGAGGCGGCGTGGCCCTGCTGTAACCTCGGGCGATGCTTCCCGAAATCTCGTCCCAACTGGTCCGCGACCCAAAGATGGTCGCGTTGCTGGTTGCGTCCACACTCTTTCTTGTTCTGTCCGCGTGCGAGCGCGACACAACTGATGGCTCGGGGTCGACCGAGCAATCTCCCTCGCCGCCGACCGAGAGCGCGAACGGTTCTGGGGATGATCGCAAGTGCGCGGGCCGCGTCGCAACGATTGTCGGAACCTACGGCGACGACGTGATCGAGGGCACCGATGGACCCGACGTGATCGTGGGGTTGGGAGGCCACGACGTGATCCTCGGACACGGAGGCGACGACCTCATCTGTGCCGGAGGCGGAAACGACTCGGTGGACGGTGGAGAGGGAGACGACGAGATCTATGGATCGGTGTTCCGCCCCGACGACCCTGAAGTGTTCCCAAGGGTGGGAGGCCCCGAAGACCCGCTGCCCGGCTTCTTTGGGAACGACGGCATGGACACGCTCGAGGGTGGTCCCGGCGACGACAAGTTGGTCGGAGGACTGCACCACGACACACTGAGCGGGGGGCCGGGAGACGACACACTCTTCGGCAACGAGAACGACGACATCCTCGCCGGAGGGTCGGGCGACGACTACCTTCACGGGGGCGAGCAGGACGACAACCTGCGCGGGGGCAGGGGAAACGACACGCTCATCGGGTACAACGACGACGACGTGCTGATGGGGGGCGAGGGTGAAGACCTCCTCATCGGCGGCGGCGGCTCGGACGTGATCATGGGCGATACCGAGAATGAGGAAGGCCCAGGTTTCGACGACGTCTTAAGGGGCGAGGGAGGCGACGACATTCTCAAGGGTGGCGATGGTGACGACACTCTCAGTGGTGGGTCCGGACACGACAACCTGGACGGCGGCGAGGGCAACGACGAACTCTCGGGAGGAGAGGGGATCGACCTCATCATCGGAGGGCCCGGAATCGACACCTTCGATGCCGGCGAGGGAGACGACATCGTCGACGGGGATGACGGCGAGGCCGAAGAGCTCATCGGAGGCCCCCACGAAGCCGGAGATGTCTGCATGCACGATGTCGAGGACACGCTTGTGGAGTGTGAGCTGTGATGCGCCCGACGAAAAGTGCGGCCCTCCTTATGCTCTTTGCCGGAGTGACCCTGGTGATAGGTGGTGCCGGCGCGCAGGAGACCGAGGAAAACCAAATGTGCCGAGGTGAGGTGGCGACAATCGTCGGCAACGAGGGACCTGACACCATCAAGGGCACACCTGGCGACGACGTCATCGTGGGGCTCGACGGTAACGACACGATCCGCGGCGCAGATGGTGACGACGTGATCTGCGGTGGCGCCGGAAAGGACACGATCCTGACGGGCGACGGCGACGATGTGGCCGACGGCGGAGCGGGCAACGACACGTTGGCCGGGATGATCGAGATCCTCTATCCCAGCAGGGTCCTCGGGAACGACACCTTCTACGGAGGCGAGGGCGACGACCAGGTCTTCGGGGCCGGTGGCGAGGACACGATCTATCTCGGAGAAGGCAACGACGTGGCGAGCGGCGAACGCAACGACGACACCATCTACGGAGGCCCGGGCAACGACCAGATATCCGGGGTGCAGGATGAAGACGTGATCTACGGCGGGACGGGTCACGACATCGTGCGCGGTCGACCGGGGCTGGACGATGTCTACGGGGGGCCCGGCGACGACATGGTGTCTGGAGGGCCCGAGGACGACCTGCTCGTCGGGGGGCAGGGCAACGACATCATCACGGGGGACGGAATCCTTCGCTTCGCTCCCGAGGACTGCCCCTATCAGTCCTGCACATACGGCGAGGACCGCATGATCGGAGGGCCCGGCTACGACCTGCTGCTGGGGCAGGCCGGAAACGATCTTCTCGACGGCGGGCCCGGATCCGACGTGCTGCGCGGGGAGGAGGACGACGACGAGCTCCTCGGGGGAGGGGGCCGTGACGTGCTCGACGGAGGAGAGGGGGCGAACTCGAACTCGGGGGGGCCGGGCATCGACATCTGTCGTAGCCCCAGTGCGCTGCCCGGCGGCGACTGCGAACGCTGATGCCCTCTCGGTCTGCCGTGGTCCTCATCGCCGTAGTGGTTCTGGTTGTGGGTACGGCTTTTGCCCTCCTGTGGACCGACGAGACCACCGAGGACAGCCAGGCCCCCCCAGGGCAACGGGTCTTTGCCGCCAACGACCCGCTCGAACGCGCCTGCGACCTTCCGATCAGGTATCTGAGGCGGATCTGGCGCGGCCACGATCCGGTGCATTCGGAGGACATCACCGCGGTCCCCTTGGAGCCGAACTCCTCCGGAACCTTCAGGGTGACGAGCCACTCGGGCCCCTGGGACTACCTTCAAAACGTGCCGCTGGTCTTCTACGGGCCCGGGTTCATCAAGGCATCGGGCGAGCCGGTTAGAGGGCCGGCGGAGACGGTCGACGTCTACCCGATGGTGGGCGAGTTGACCGGTGTGGATCTCCCTCGTCGCGACGGCCGCGCGCTGACCGAGGTTCTCGAGCCGGGCAGGCCTGCTCCGCCGAAGCTGATTCTCACCATCGTTTGGGACGGCGTCGGGCGGAACGTATTGGAGCGGTGGCCGGATGCTTGGCCCAATCTCGCACGGCTCGAGCGGGACGGCACTTCCCTGTTCGACGCGGTGGTTGGATCCTCGCCGTCGATCACACCGGCCACCCACTCGACGCTCGGCACCGGCAGCTATCCGCGCAATCACGGCGTTACGGCGATCGAGTACCGGACCGACGATGGTTCCCTTCGGGATGCGTTCGCGAAGCGCAATCCCTCCGACTTACAACTGACCACGATGGCCGACGAGATAGACCTCGCTCTGAACAACGAGCCGAAGGTCGGCATGCTGGCGTGGAAGGGCTGGCACCTCGGAATGATGGGGCACGGCACGATGACCCCGGATGGAGACGCGGACGAGCTCGCACTGATCGGGACGGATGAACTCATCACCGGCAACGACGAGTTCTATTCCACCCCGTCCTACGTCAACCCGCTGCCGGGGCTCGACGAACGTCTCGAGGAAGCGGACCGATCGGACGGGGAGGCCGACGGTCTCTGGCGCGGCAATCCGCTGGAGCTCCACGCCAATCCGGGGTGGGTGAACTATGAGGCCGACGCGCTGCTGACCATGCTCGAACGCGGCGAGTACGGGGCGGACGAGGTTCCCGATTTGTTCTTCACGAACTTCAAACCGACCGACATCGCGGGGCACCAGTTCACGATGGACTCCCCCGAGGAACGCGAGGCGCTCGAAGCGCAAGACGAGGCCCTGGGACGCATCGTCGACTATCTCGACGACGAAGTCGGCGACTACGTCATCATCCTCAGCGCGGATCACGGACACACTCCCTCCCCGGAGCGCTCCTCGGCCTGGCCGATCTACCAAGGCCGCCTGCGGGAGGACGTCGACGCCCATTTCGGTGCGGAGAAAGAAAGCCTGATCACGCAGACCACCGCGGTGGGTCCCTTCTTGGACCGGGACGTGATGGAGGAAAGAGGCGTCACCGATAACGACATCGCACGCTTTCTGAACGCCTACACGATCGCGGACAACTGGGGCGAGGAACTGCCGGAGGGGTTCGAGGAACGAGGCGACGAGAACATCTTCGAGGCCGTGTTCCCAACGGACGACATCGACGAGGCGTTGAACTGCGCGACCAGGAGCGGCGAAGAATAGGACTCCTCGATCAAACGTTGCCTCAGTCGTTGCGAGTGCAGGCCATGACTTTGCTCATCGCGCTCTTGGGAAAGGCCGCTTCGAAGAGCCGCTCGTCCGTCCGGTCCTCGTACTGCGCCGGCACCTCGAGCTCCGGAGTCACGTTGTCGCGGATGCGGTAGCGGATCAGCCACGAGGCCACATCGTCGACCTCGACCCCCGCTTCCTCCAGCCCTGCACGATCGAGCCAGAAGCCCGTAACTCGAGCGGCCTGGAAGAGATCGCCGACTGCCATATCGAACTGTTCTGCTGCATCTTCTTTTACCTCGTCGATATTGATCGGCCATGCGCCGACACCTTCGGCGTCGGGAGTCTGGCCATGGTCGGCCGTGACCGCGACAACCCAACGTCGCTCTCCGACTCGCTCGTCCATGAACTCCATCAGGTCGCCGAGCTGGTCGTCGGTGGCACTCAGAGCCGAATGCACTTCCTCGTTGACCATGTTGTAGATGTGACCCGCTCTATCGAGTTGCTTGTAGTTCACGTAGAAGAGGTCCGCGATTTCGTCGCGCCCGAAGGCCTCACGTTCAAACAGGGTGGTGAGCTGTCGCGTTTGGTAGCGGATCTGCACCGGAGTGTCCACCCATTTGTCGGGGCTCGACAGCACCGGGTTCCCGAACCACTCTTCGTCGAGGCGTCCGTCCTCGCCGTCGGTCGTCCGCACGTCCTCATCGACTCCGGGCACGTCTGCGAGGTAGGGGGGCAGGGAATAGAACGCGTCGTTCGTGTAGATGTCACCGGCGGACCCGTTGCCCATCACCGCGATGTCCTTGTCACCGCCGGGCAGGGCTGCGCCGTGCCCGATCATCCCGATATGCCACGCGTACGCGCCGAGCATTCCGACCTGGGCCCGGTTGTCGGTCGTCGGGTCGTAGATATCGGCGAGGGTGGGAGCCTCGAGATCGTCGGCCTGGTTCTCTCTGAAAGCGGGGGTGAGCTCGCCCTCCTTTCGGTGCTGCAGGTCCACGATGCCGTGTTCGCGCGGCCACGTCCCCGTTCCGAGCGTCGTATGGATCGCGGGGGTAACGGAGGGCGAGGAGCCCACGTCGGCTCCCATGACGGAAGTGCCACCATCGATCGCCGTCTCGAGGTTCGGCCAGGCTTCGGGCCACTGCTTCAGGACGTTCCATCCCCCGCCGTCCCAGACGATCACGAGAATCATGCGCGGAGGCTCCGGCCGCTCGGCAGGAGGCACGAGGGCTTCATGGAGCGCACGCCCTCCGCCGCCCTCCGCCCAGTCGACCTCGAGGAGTTCCGCCAGGGTCGGAGCCACGTCCGCCACCGTGACCTCGCGGTCGAGATCGAGCGCACCCTGAGCGCGAACGAAACCCGGTCCGTAGAGCACGAGCGGAACCTCTTGTAGATAACGCCAGGGACCGCTGTGAGTCGTCACGCGGAAAGTCCCGAAGAAGTTCGGAGCGCGCGGGACGACAATGAGATCGGGTGAACGGGTCGGGTGATTCCCTCTGTCGATCAGCCGGACGTACCGGGTCGGGAGCGCGCAGGCCGCGGCGCGCCATCCCTCTCCGGCTCGCTGGGCGTCTCGCCCCTCTTCGCTCGCGGGGGGTGCGGAGCGCTCGGGCGGTTCACTCTGCTCGGAGGTACAGGAGAGAGACAACACTCCTGCAGCGAGCAAGACCACGGCTAATCTGAGTAGCGGCACCTTCTACTCCTCGCGCCTGCAGGGGTCGACTCGCTCGGTGCCGGACAGTACCGCGCTGAACAGCCTCTCGGACTCTCGCTCCTCGAATGTTTCAGACTCTGCACCATCGCCCGAGAGGTTCTCACCCAGCGTGTACCCGGCGACCCATCGGCCTACTTCCTCGAGCGAGACATCGTTACGAGCGAGCTCGTCCTCATCGATGTAGGCACCGTAAGCGGTCAGGTGAAACGCGAGGTCCTCGTCGTTGTCCACCCGGTCGAACTCGGCGTTGATATCGGCAAGCACCTCCTGCCCTTTGATCGCGAAGCCGCCCGAGCGCTCCGGGTCCGGCATCAACCCGTGATCCGCGGTCAACATAACGACCCACCGGCCGGCTCCTACCTGTTCATCAAGGTGGACCGTCAACTTGCGAAGCTCCTCATCCTGGGCCTCCATCACATCGCCAAGCTCGGGTGAGTCCATTCCCCATGCGTGATAAGAGAGATCCGTCTCCTTCATGTTCACGTAGAGAAGATCGGGGATCTCGTCGGAACCGAAACCCATCCGATCGATCACGCGACGCAACATGTCGCCCTGATAGCGCGTGAATGCAGGACTGTCACCTCGGATTCCGGGCTCGTCGAGGGGTCTGCCTCTCCACTGTCCGTCGATCTCTCCGTCCTCGGCATCGAGCTCGGCGGCAAGTCTCTCGAGAAGGTCCGGCTCGGTGACTGGTGGAGAAGCGTAGTCGGCTTCGTTCCCCTGGGCCTCACCGGTGTTTCTCAGCAGGAGTACCTCGTCGCGATCACCTCCCGATGTGGCGGCGCCGTGACCGATCATTCCCAGGTGCCAGTTCACGCGCGCGACCATTCCCGTGAGTGGTTGATTGGCCAGAGATCTGTCGTAGAGGTCGGCGAGGGTATCGGTGCGCAACCGCTTGGAATCGAACTGCGCCCACGGGTCGACGAGGGTCGTTCCCCCCGCCCGCTGTGATACTCCGGTGATCCCGTGGCTGTCTGGGTACGCTCCGCTTCCGAGAGATGCGTGTACGGGTGGTGTCACCGAGGGATTGGATCCGACGTTGAAGTTCGTGTAGGTCGTCCCGCTCTCCATCAGAGTGCCGAGAAAGGGCCACCTGTCGGGGTGCGCGCGGAGCGTGTTCCACCCGACGCCGTCCCACACGATCGAAACCACCAGGCGGGGCCGTTGAGACGTCCCCGACAGGCTCTCTGTCAGTACTCTTCCATCTCGCCGAGGCCACCCGTCGAAACCGATCAGGCGCGCAGCGGTGGGGGCCAGATCGGCCATCTCCGCAGGCGTCTCGATCCGGCCTCGGTCTCGCACGAAACCGGGTCCGTAGAGAACGAGAGGGACGTTGGTCAGGAAAGGCCAGGGGCCCGTATGCGGTGGATTCGTCGCGGAACCGATGAAGTTGGGCGCGCGGGGAATCAGGCCGATTTCGGGAGAACGTCCGGGAAAATAGCCCCGTCGAGTCAACTCGATTAGCTCACTCGCCTGCGCGCAGGGCTCCGTCTCGCCGCTCGCTCGCCGCAACTTTTCGTTGGATACCTCATCGTTTCCGGTACAGGCCACAACCAGCGCGCACGCCACCAGGACGGCGGATACTCGAAAAAGGATCACGCAGGGCTGCCGGTGCGTTCGCGAAGATCTCGAACCCGGGACCAGATCGCGCTCGCGCCGAGTGCGGCGGCGGGTCCGAGTAGCGGTATCGCCGGAATCACGTAGCGGAAGTGATACACGGTGTTGGTGACGGCTCCGACCAGAAGGACGAGGGCCGCTCCGACGAACAAGAAGCACTCGGCCCGCAGCGAACGCTCGTCTTTTTCCTGTGTCCTGCGACCCACAACAACGCCCAAGAGCCCGAGAACCGTGAGCAACAAGAGGACCAGGCCCTGGGCGTAGACCACGTTCTGGTACGAACGCATAAATCCGGACAGCCTGGAATCGATGCGGAAGGTCTCATCGAAGCCCAGCTCGGGCGGAGGGGCCCCCTGGTGCGCGACGACGAACGGATGTGCATCGACCTCTTCGAGCGAGCGAGGAAAGCGCCAGGTGCGAACGTTGTGCTCCTTGGCCTGTGGAGGGATGGGCTCGTAGAAACGCCAGACGTCCTTAGCAACCGCTCCCGCGTACCCCAGCGGTTGATTGCGGATCGCCATAAGCGAGAAACGCAGGAGCTTGCCGTTGGCCTCGGGCGCTCTGAACAAGTTGCGGATGTTGAAGCCGGTCAGCTCCGGCTCCAGCCCCCAAACGCCGCGACTGATAGGACGCTCCGAAGGTGGTATCTCGAAGCAGAACCTCTCCAACTCGCGCGGCACATCGAACTCGGCACAATCGGCGAACGAGGCGACGCGCCCATAGAGGAAAAATCCGTTCTTGCTCGTCACCCCGTAGTCACCCGAGGCCTGGCCCGCCCAATAACTGTAGGCACCGATGGGAATCGCGAAGGCCGCGAGAAGAACTGCCAACCGAGCCCAGCCCATCCTGCGGACGAGAACGTAGACGAGCACGGGAACGATCACCAGCACACCGACGTAGCGCGTGAGGCCGGCAAGCGCGATCAGCGCTCCGGCGGCGCCGACGGCGACGAACGACGGCCTTTGGGACCACGCTAATAGAACGAGGGCTCCCACGATCATTAGCTCGAAGAAGGCCTCGGACAGCACGAAGTGTTCCGCGTTGAGCTGAAAACCTTCGAACAGGACGGGAATTGTTCCCACCGCCGCCAGAACGCGCGCGCAACCCAGTCGAATGAGTAACAGGTAGACCAAGACGGCAATCGCGAGGCCTGCGAGGTGCTGCATCAAGGGGACCAGATCCAGACCCCCGATCGCCAGCAGCGGTTTGATGAGTATCGGGTACACCATCGGCCGGAAGACCGTCGGAGAGAGATCGAGCTCGACGGCTCTTCGCAGGTACGCATGAGCGTCCCTCACCAGAAGGAGCGCCGGCTGGTAGGCGAGAGAGACGATCACTCTCATCACCACACCGGCAACGAGCATCACCAGGAAGAGCCAGTGTTCGCGCGCGACCGCAACAGCGCGTTCGAGAGAGCGCGCGCGAAACACTCTTGTCACCGCCTGAGAGCTCACCGTCCTCCTTGCGAGAGAGCGCGACGAACGAAGTGGAGCAACTTAGGAACGCGTGGTTCTCTCGGCCGCTCCCCATCGGTCGTGCCGTCGGGACTGTCGAAGGCTACCAGCGGCCACCGGATACCTTCTATGGACAGGATTCGCCTTCGCACGACCTCGCCTCTTCGAGCGCAGTCTCTAGTTCCTCTATGTCTGGATCGTTTTCCTCGGAAGCATCGCCAAAAAGGTTGTCTAACTGCCAGGGGTCGCGTTCCATGTCGTAGTACTCGCGCAGCACGACCTCGCCGTCTCTGCGGTACTCGGTGTACTGGTAGGAGTGTGATCTGAGCGACGCCCAGTCAGGGAGATCTTTGATGTCGTTACCGAATTGCTCGATCAGAACGTGGGAACGGTCCCACGAGCGCAGGAGCGACCGCCCGTCCAGAGGGTAGCGTTCGAGCGGGTCGATACCGGCGGCATCCAGAACCGTGGGCAGGAGGTCGATAGTGCTGACAAGCCGGTCGCTCGTCCCAGCCTCAGCAACCAAACCCGGCCAGCGCATGAGAAGTGGCACCTCAACCGCCGAACGATAAGGCAGCCGCTTTGCGAACAGGCCATGCTGACCGAGGCTATGACCGTTGTCCGACAGGAAGAACGCGAGCGTAGTCTGCCGTTCCTCGAGCTTTCCGAGCCGCTTCATGATCCCGTCCACCATTTCGTCGACACTCAAGAGCGTTCGCACCATCTTTGCTCGCTGACGCTTTCCCTCCTTGAGTGTGTAGTTCTGGCTGCGAACGAAATCCGGCTTGTCGCTTCGATCCACTTCCTTGAACGGCGGCGTGACACGGAGTTTGGGAACCGGCGCGCCGACGTGTCGATCGGCGGGGCGGTAAGGGAGATGGGGGGAGACGGGAGCCAGATACAGGAACCACGGGCGATCGTCGTCCTTCTCGGTGTGGCGGAGAAACTGCTTTCCGCGCTGTCGCAGGAAGTCGACCGAGTAGGGATCCACCGGACCGAACTCGCCGTCAACGTTGAAGTTGGCGTTGTAGTACCCCCAAAGAGATGTCGCCCACTCCTCCCAGTACGGCGGGTTGACCCTCCCATCGATGCCTTGCAGGAACTTCCCGGCGATGGCGGTCTGATATCCGGCGTCCGCAAGATACTTCTCGATAGTCGAGCCTTGATCGAGTTCGGAACCCAGTTCGTTGCGCAGCACACCGTGGTTGTGGACGTATCGCCCCGACAGGATGGATGCTCTCGAGGGACAGCAGAGAGGCGACGACACGATTGCCTTCCTAAAACGAGTTCCTTGATCCTCAAACCAGAACCGCGTTCTTGGCATCGCCGCCATCGTTCCCTTGAACTGGTCATCGGTGACGATGAAGAGAACGTTGGGGGGCGAATCGACGGGAGAAGACTCGCCCAGCGGGTCCCCGGCTCTGAGCTCCGGTTCGTCCCCGTTTTCGGCCCCCGTACACGCAGCCACAGTCAACAGGTTGAGGCAGAAGAACAAGCAGAGCCCGCGCGCGACGGATAGTCGACCGAAAAATGCTCCCTCTCCCACGGGGGGAGACCCTACCGCGCAACCGTTTCGTACCAGGGGCTCAGGGTCGTGCGCCGGGTGCCGTTTTGTGAAATTAAGAATCACCTAACCTTGTATCGACCGGGGTGCGAACAGTCCAGGAGGATTGCTTGAGTTTCGAGTTTTCAAGGCGGACATTATTGAAAGGGGCGGCAGCCGTAGCAACGGCCGGCATCGCCTCATCCTGTCAGCCGTCGGCTCGAGAATCACTTCCCCGCGGGCGACCCCCCCGGCTGGATGACGTACTCGGTCTACCAGAGGGTTTTCGCCACACAGTCATCAGCCGATCGGGCGAACCCGTTTTGGGAGCCGGAAAAGGTGCCGGGCTTGTTGCCGCCAAGCACGACGGAATGATGACCTTGCCCTACAAGGGCAACACGCTCCTAATTCGGAATCACGAACAGCTACCGGAGCACCAATTCCCCGTCCAGGGCTCCAACCCCTTTGATTCGGAGGACGCCGGCGGGGTGACGGCGGTAGTGGTCTCGGCAAGGCACGAACCCATCCGCGAGTTCACGCTGCTGTCCGGTACCCGGCGGAACTGCGCCGGAGGACCGACTCCGTGGGGCACCTGGCTAACATGCGAGGAGATCCGCGAAGACGACCACGGCTTCGTCTTCGAGGTTCTGCCGCAGGAAGGAGAGAGCGATCTCTCGAAGACGCCGATCCGCTCGATGGGTCAGTTTCGACACGAAGCGGTCGGAATAGATCCGCTCACCGGGATCGTCTACCTCTCGGAGGACGCACCTCCACGAAGCCATGTCTATCGCTTTATCCCGAACGAGAGGTCGGCGCGCCCAGGCGCGCTGCACGAGGGGGGGCGCCTCCAAGCGATGCGACTGGAGACCGATCTGGTCGGCGATGCTCCTGATCAGATCGGCGATCCCGTGCCGGTGGGGTGGGTGGACCTCGATCCCGACGAGGCCCCCGAATCAGCCGCCGAACAGGGAGCGGTGGCGTTTCGCAAGCTGGAGGGTGGGCTCTTCCACGGCGGAATGTTCTGGTTCCCCGACACGAACGGCGGAGCGAAAGAGCTGGGGCAGATCCTTCGCTACTCACCCGAGACTGAGACTCTCGAGTTGTTCTTCGAGGCAGGCGACGAATCCGAGATGAAGCGGCCGGACAACCTCACAATGGCTCCCTGGGGCGACCTGTGGTTCGTCGAGGATGGCCCGGGGATCGACCGGATCATGGGAATCACCCCGGAGGGGATCGCGTACGAGTTCGGGCGCAACCGTCTCAACCAGTCGGAGTTGTCGGGACCCTGCTTCTCTCCGGACGGTCGGACCTTCTTCGTCAACATCTACGACCCCGGCATAACCGTCGCGGTGTGGGGGCCGTTCGACCAATGGAAGAACCAGCGCGTGGGTCTCAGGACAAACGGCAGTCCCGATCGAGCCACAGGATGATGTGCCTGCCGCTCCTCTCCTGGTCACCGAACTCCTTCAGGACAGGCGACACTCCCTGCAGCGCGGCGGTGGTCACGACCACATCGACCTCGCTTGTCCGAGCTACAGTCATCCACCGATCGGGGTCGGTTCCACCCGTGATCAGCAGGTCGTTAGCCATCCGTCGGTTCTCACCTGCGCCGGGACCAAAGAGCGACTCCCAGCGAGGTGGCCTGCGTCCGTAGACAAACCGGTAGCCGGCGAAGGAGGCGATCTGCCCCGCAAGGCGCCCCTCCGCCGCGACGACACAGGGACCCCCCGGCTCCGGTGACAGCACCTTAAGCACCGAGTTTTCCTCGCGCGCGGCGCGGGCCATCAGATTCGAGGAAGACGACTTCTGAGCGAAGGCAATGCTCGACAGCACCGGCGAAATTGAGCTCGCCGCGATCACCATCAGCCCGGTCGCCAGGACCAGACTGCGACCTGCGCGTGGGAGGCGCCCGACCCGCTCCAGGATCTCGGCGAAGCCGAGACCTGCGAACAGCACCACGGCGAGATGGACGAGAGGCCAGTATCGGTGGCTGCGTCCAAGTGTCTCGACACCGGGACCCAGAACGCGTGAAGCAAAGCTCGCCGCGATCAGCAGCGCGACGGTTGTCAGAACGAACGCAATCGCAACGCGGACGCCGGGGTCCCTTCGCATCCGCGAGAGCGCGATCACGGCCCCGAACACGCCGAACAACAGGCTAAGTCCCCAAGCTCCGGCGATCGTCAAAGGTGAATTCACAACGGGCTCGGCCGACAGGTCATTGAATCCTGGATGTTGGAACTGGTTCCAGAGTAACGGCGCGAGCCACAGAGCGTAGATCGCGAGCGCGGGACCGAAGATCGCCGCGGCCATTCGCAAACGGCGCCGACCACCGTACAGAACGATCGTGATCAGCGCGACCGTGAAACCCGCAAAGGTGCTCTCCGCAGCCGTCAGGCCCACCATCCCGAGGACCGTCCCCGCTCCCACTAGAGCGACGAGGCCTCGTCGCCTCACGCCCACTAGGAGCAGAAGCAGGAAACCCCCGAGCAAGAGAAAAGACAGATCGCGAGGAAAGGCGGGCGCCAAATTGTGGAACGCGATGTTGTACGAGCGCTTCGCGACGAAGTCTCCCAGAAAGCTCTGCACGTCCTCCGAGGAGCGCGGGAGAATCAAGGTCGGCGCAAATCCTGCTATCAGAAATCCCCATCCTCCGCTCACTACCGCGAAAAGCGCCGTGCCCACACCCCCAGCGACTCGGCCCGCCAGTTCACGCCCCAAGGCGAACGTCACCATGACCGATCCGGCAACGATGAACACGTGAACCGCGGCCGCTGCATGTACCGGGCGCCCGCCGGGAGTGAAGTGAGCAAAGAGGGCCAGCACCGAATTGAACAGCCATGGGTAGTCGTTCGGGAATGGGCCCGCGAACCATGAGCTTGGCGTGGTTGCGCCGTTCATCAACTGGGCTGCGGAAGCGAGCTGCCACGCGTCGTCGCCCGAGGTGAACAGGGGCAGGCGCACGAATATGGGGCCGCTCCACACGGCAAGCGCCAGGACGACGAGGCCGGCCAGCAGCCCTAGTTGTCGGGGCGAACCGCCCACCGATCCTGGACGCGCGACCCGAACCACAACAACTGCGGCAACGATGGCTGCACCAACCATGAGAGCGGTAACCAAAGTGCTCGACAGCACCGCACCACCTGTGGCCATGTGGGCGAGCATGATGACGAGCGTCAAACCCAGGACCGCGATGGGGGCGAGGCCGGCGCACAGGATCGGATCGAGTCGGATTCGGCGCAACCTACCGGCCGCATCGACCAGCAGGTAGCCAACGGCCAGGGCGAGCAACGCAACCGCAATAGCTTCGACCCCTGCCTCTATTGCAGAGGTCGGAGCGTTTCCCATATCCGCCGGATGCTACTCGCTTGAGTAACTAGCTGCGAATGTTCAATGGATGTGTGCTTGGCGCGGCGCCGTCATTCGTCGCCGCCCTCCTCCGAACCTCCACCACCACCTTCTGCGCCCCCGCCCTCTTCCACCACAAGGGTTCCGGTCATGGTGGTGGGGTGGTAGTCGCACAGGAAGGGATAGTCGCCGGGCTCATCGGGAGCGGCGAAGCTGAACTCGATGCTCTCGCCCCCAGCGGCGTCGTCACTCGTGTAGAAGGCTGCCGCGGGGTCGGAGGTGTCCTCCTCGGATTCGTAGAACGCGATGTTGTGCACGACGGAGTCCGCGTTTTCCAACGTGCCGGTGTAGTCCTCGCCCGCCGCGACGGAGATCTCCTCGGTGTCGAACGACGTGTTTTGAGCAACCACCCTCGTGCCGCCACCTTCCGCCGGAGCCTCGGCTGCTCCTCCCCCACCGCCTTCGGCTTCCTCTTCACTCAGGAAGCCGGTCTGTGCGACCGCGATGCCTATCAGCAGCGGATACAGAACCACCGCAGCGAGCTCGGGCCATCGCCTACGGGCTGTGTCCGGTCTCAGCGCGTAGAACGCACAGGCGCCCAAGACGTTGACGGCCATGATGAGCGCCAGTGTCGTTGCGGCGGCCGGCTCGAGCGACAGCAGAATGAGCGCGAAGCCCACGGCAATCCCACCGATTACGAGTAGAGCAACCAGTGGGAGGACGACGATGAGAGGTACCTTGAGGCGAACCTCTCCCGACATCCCCGTTTGCGGTGGTGTGTTCTCGGCCATCTGTCGCGCTACCTCTTGATCTTGTCCACGGGGTGACTGACTACTTCCTCAAATCCCACGCTTCAAGCTCGCGCTCGAAGTCATCCCAACCGACGTCTTCGGTTTCCTCTCGTTCCTCGCGCGCGTTCCAGCGGAAGAAGAGCACGGCAATGACGGTCCACAGTAGCAGACCACCCCCTATTTTCATGATGAGTCCGGCGATCATCTGATCGGTCGCGGGAGTCAATCCCCAGAGCCGCGGCACACCTTCGTAGTGCTTGTAGAGCACACCCTCGGCGAAGGTCAGAAAGGATGCGGGAACCGTTGGAATGATCGATGTGAGGAAGAGATAGAACATCTTGGCGATTTCGCTCAGCCGTCCCAGTTCCGGCAAAGGCGCCACGACGGGCCACCATCCAATGATCGAAGAGGCCAGGATCAATCCGTGAATCGCACCGTGTCCCGCGTTGGAAGATGTCTGAAGGTCGACGATCACGGGCCAGTGAATGAAGGCGACCATCAGGTTGTAGATCAGGAGGGCAACGACGGGCTTGGTGACGACGCGCATGATCTTGAATCGGAGCCCTGTTCCGATGAGCATTCGCAGTAGCCAACTTGGGGTTCCCAGCAACAATAGTGGTGGGACCACCAACAGGAACGCGAGGTGCTGGATCATGTGGAAGCTGAAGAGGTAACGCTCGGCGATATCGTGGATGGGCCAGTCTGACGCGAACCACAACAGGATGATGCCCGAGTAAAAGGCGAAGACCTGTCCGGGGGTTGCCGCCTTGGTCCCCTCGCCAACCCTCCGGGGCCCGAGAACGTTGATCGCCCACGCGTACCCAGCTGCCAGAAGGATGAGTGCGAGCCAGATCTCTGGATGCGGATTCCAGGCCCACGGATTGACCGCGGTCTCCGCTGTCGCCTGGGCCAGCAAGATCACACTAGCCGCCGGGTCCGCCGGGAGACGGACCACCCTCTGCCCCGAAGAAGATGATGAGAACGACGCTGAACACCACGAGAGCGAAGCTTAGGCCCGTCACGAACAAGTACCTGAACAGCTTGCTGTCGAATTTCAGATGCATGAAATAGCCGACCACCATTGCGAACTTCGCGATCGCCAGCGCCCCAAGCATTGGGATCAGCACGTCCGACAGCGCGTCGATGTACGCGATGGCCACCTCGATTGCAGTGAGGATCGCAAGAATGACGGCGATCTTGACGTACTGTCCCGGCCTCGGATGGTGCTCGAGCTCTAGTTCCTCTTGGCTCTCCGCGTACTGACTCATTGATTCACCTAACTTGGGATCAGATAGACGACCGTGAAAATGATGATCCAGACGATGTCGACGAAGTGCCAGTAAAGACCGATCAACTCAACCTTGCGAGAGTCGTCGGGGCCCAGCCTGTTGAACATCGACATACCAACGAGCAGCAACAACATCAGGATGCCCACCGTGACGTGGGCGCCGTGGAACCCGGTGAGAACGAAGAAGCTCGACCCAAAGGGGCTGGCATCGAGGCCTAGACCCTCGTGGGCGAACTCGGTGAACTCGTAGATCTGGCCCCCGATGAACACCATTCCCAGCAGCCCGGTGGCAAGCAGCCAGGCACGCATTCCGCGTTGATCCTTGCGGTGACATGCGGCTAAGGCGAGAACCATCGTGAGCGAGGACATCAGCAACACGAACGAGCTCACGGAGGTGTAGGGGATGTCGTAGAGCTCGGCGGAAGTGGGTCCGTCCGCCGTCTGGTTGCGATACAGCAGGTAAGTCGAGATCAACGACCCGAAGAAGAGGCACTCGGAGCCGAGGAAGCCCCACATCGCCATCTTTGAGTTGTCAAGTCCCGTCGATGTGTGGTGTTCGTGCACTGCAGGAGTCAGCTCTTCGGTTGCCACTAGTGCTCGACCTCCGCCGGCTCGAGGACCCATCCGAACAATCCCAGGAGCACGACGAGCCCTCCCATGATGATGAGCGGCCAGCTATAGATGACGCCGTAGGCCATCACGGGAAAGCCCAGTGCCGCCACCACGGGGAAGAGCGAGGGAGCGGGCAAGTGAATGCCGTGCCCCGGATCGACCTCCTCGTCGTCGTGGGTGGCCACGGCTCCTCCCGCGACCACGGGCGTCACCTGCTCGTCGGGTTTGACGACGTATTTGCGGTGCCAGAAATCATCGCGCGCCTTGACGATGGGGACCTCCGCGAAGTTGTATTCCGGGGCGGGCGATGGGATCGACCATTCGAGCGTTCGTCCGTCCCACGGATCGGCGCCGGCCTCTCGCCCTTTGCGTTTCGTGAGGACCGCATTCATTAAGAAGACGGCGATGGAAACGGCGATGGTGAAAGCTCCGATCGTCGAAACGATGTTCCAGAGGTTCCAGCCCATACCGTCAGGATATGTGTACGTGCGGCGCGGCATGCCCTCTAGTCCGAGGATGTGCATCGGCGCAAACGCGAGGTTGAAACCGATGAACATGAGCCAGAAGTGGAGCTTGCCAAGCGCCTCGCTCAGCAACTTTCCGAACGCCTTGGGCCACCAGTAGTAGAGGGCCGCGAAGAGACCAAAGATAGCGCCACCGAACAACACATAGTGGAAGTGCGCCACTATGTAGTAGGTGTCTGTCTGTTGAGCATCGTGTGGCACGATTCCGTGAGTCACGCCCGACAGACCTCCGATGATGAACATCGACACGAAGCCGATAGCGAAAAGCATCGGCGTGTTGAAATGAAGGTCGCCCTTCCACATCGTGCCGAGCCAGTTGAAGATCTTCACTCCCGTCGGCACGGCAATGAACATCGTCGATAGCGCGAACGCCGAGTTGGCGACAGGTCCGAGGCCGACCGCAAACATGTGGTGGGCCCACACTCCCCAACCCATGAACCCGATGGCTATGCCGGAGAACACGATGGCCGCGTATCCGAATATCGGCTTGCGCGAGAACGTCGGCAGTACTTCGGACACGATGCCCATCGCGGGGAGGATCATGATGTAGACCTCGGGGTGACCGAACAGCCAGAAGAGATGCTGCCATAGCACCGGGTCTCCTCCCGCTGCCGGGTTGAAGAAATTGGCGTTGTAGACCCTGTCGAACATCAGCTCGAATAGCGCGACAGCGATAACCGGCATCGCGAATAGCAGCAGGAACGATGTCACGAGGGTCATCCAGATGAACGGCGGCATCCGCATGAGCGTCATGCCGGGAGCCCTCATGTTGAGGATCGTGACAATGAAATTGACCGCGCCGAGCAGAGAGGCAACACCAAGGATCTGAAGGCCGAGCGAGTAGAACGTCATGCCGTTGCCGGGAAGTTGCGTGCTCAGCGGTGCGTATCCGAACCATCCACCGTCGGGGGCCCCGCCCAAGAAGAAACTCGAGTACAGAAACAGCCCACCCAGGAGGAAGACCCAATAACTGAACGCGTTGATGCGCGGGAAGGCGACGTCGCGGGCGCCGATCATCAGAGGCGCCATGTAGTTCATGATGCCGACACCCAGAGGCATGACGACGAGGAAGATCATCGTCAGCCCATGCATGGTGAAGAACTGGTTGTACGTCTCGGCCGTGAGCGTCGTTCCGTTAGGGACGGCGAGCTGAGTTCGAATCGCAAGAGCCTCGATGCCGCCGATCACGAAGAACGCCAGTGCTGTGGCGCAGTACATGATGCCGATCTTCTTGTGATCGACCGTCGTGACCCAACTCCACCACCCGGTGGAGGCGGTGGGTCTCCGGTACAGGCCTCCCTGAGCCGTTGCAGTTGCCATCAGCTCACTCCTCTGTTCCCTCTCGCCTCTCCGTTTCTCTTGGAACGCGACTCCACTCACGGCGACCCGAATGCTCGCCCCGTGAACGACTTGGAAACCGCCGGTTTCGTCTTGGCGACTGCAGGCGCAATATATCCGTCGCGAGGCCCAGTAGCCTGATGTTCAATGTCGTCCAGTACCCACGATCGAAGTTTCTGCGAGCTCTGCCAAAACCATCCCTGGCGATCGCACGGGCCGCCTGCCCGGAACAGTTCCATCCACTGTTCGAATCGAAATCGACTTCCGGTCAGTTCGGGAGTACATCCGCGAGCACCGCAGCTTGGCTGATCTCGATGTCCTTGGTCGCGGTCAGCAGTGTCAACGTTCGGTCCCGGGCCCGCTTCCGGAGCGAGGCAAGCGCCTTCGCTCCCTCGGGATCTTCGAGTTCGGCCAGGTAACGGCGCGTGAACTCCGCGAACCGCTCTGGATCGTGGTCGTACCACTTGCGTAACTTGGTGGAGGGCGCAACCTGCTTGCACCACTCGTCGATATGAGCCTCGTCCTTGCTCAGTCCACGCGGCCACACGCGGTCGACGAGAACGCGGGTGCCGTCCTTGCGCGTTGGCTCGTCGTAGATCCGGCGCATCCTGACCTCCGGCTTCTTGGTCATCGATCAGCCATAGCCGGGCGAGCCGGAAC
>JBOGWS010000025.1:0-5074 GCA_050693895.1 Actinomycetota bacterium
CCGAAGGGGGGGAGCTGCTCAGGCAGCTGACGCTCGACCCGAGCAAGGACTATCAAGCCCGAGGCAGATCGTGAAGGTGTCCACTATGCTCCGCGACATCTGTCCACGATGCCCCGCGACATGACAAACGTGGGTCGCCAGGGAATCGAACCCTGAACCTACGGATCAAGAGTCTAAACTGCCGCACATCCCCGACCTGCGGTTTCAGCTGAGAACTGTCTCTGAGCTGCGTATTCTTGTTCCGACTGCTACCGACCGTCCACGGTCTTTTCTGGTTGGCTCGCGGGTTTTCTGTGGGGTGGACGCTGCCCCCGCCTTGGCTTGCCGCTGCACAGTTAAGAGCGGCACGCGCAGAAACTCCGCCGACTTCTGAGGATTGAGGATCTCGGGTTCGTCTGCCATCGGACACTCCGCGTCGGCTGGCCGTTGGCAACCGTCAGGACCAAGTTTCGCCAGCATCGCATTGTCATTTTATTCCCTGGGCCACGATCCGGAGCTCCAGCGCGTGCTCTTGTCGGACACGGTCAAAGTTTCCAGCTATCGCTCGCATTCCTCTTCTTCATGGACGTACTCCTCAAATGAAACGGCGAGGGTGTCGACCTTGGGGGCCTCCTCAAGAGATTGGGGAACGCTGCGCGGCGGCGTCCTTGGGCGAACGTTGCGAAAGCGCTGACCATTTTGGTCGGCCGAACGCAGCCGGTCCGACGAATGGGGCGAATGATTCACTGAATGGAATGCCCGATTGGCGTGGATTGAGTGACGATGCTAGCTTGGTGCCCGTCCGGGGCTACATCCGAACTTTGGCGGGGTCCCTGACGTTCCACGCCGGGGGGTGTGGCGAGGTGACCCAAAAGAGAATTCAAGATACCGGGCTTTCTCGGCTACGGAGCCGGCTCAGGCCGATTCCCTCCTTCCTCGCAGAACACGGCCGGGACCCCCCTTGACTCTTCTGCTCAGTGACTGTCCATCACTTCTCGCAAAGGAGAGACAATGAGGTCAAGACTTCGATGGTTACTCGTGCTGGCCAGCGTCCTCGCTCTCACGGTTGCCGGGCTGCCGGCACAAGCGGATCACAAAACGCGTCCACACACGCGGAACATCAAGGCCTTGGGCCACAGCCCACAACCGGCCACGTTCCCCGGCCCCATCAACTCAGACATAGCTTTCTGGGGGAAAACCGCGTTCAACGGAAACTACGACGGCTTCCGGGTCATCGACATCTCGGCGCCGGGCAATCCCGAAGAGATCTCTCACCCGAGTTGCAACGGTGACCAGGGTGACATCGTGGTGTGGGACGACATCTTGCTCCGGTCATGGAATTCGCCGGCTCCCGCAGGCAGGCTGTGCGGTGGCGAGCCCGTGCCGGTGGGCTTCGAGGGCTTCCACATCTTCGACATCAGTGACTTGTCGAATCCTGAGTTGATCGGCGATGTGGAGCTCAGCGCTAGGCCCCAGGCCGACGCCTTCGGCTGCGGTTCGCACACCGCCACAGCCGTGCCGGACCTGGAGAACAACCGCCTGCTGGTCTACAACGCGACCTCCGGGGGCCCCTGTCCCTTCGTATCGATCATCGAGGTTCCATTGGACGATCCGGCGAACGCATCGTTCCTGCGGAACGAGCCGCTGATCGAAGCGGATGCCGCTCACGACAACGGCGTCATCCTGGGCGATGCGAACCTGCTGGTTTCGGCCGCCCACAGCCACGCCAACGTGTTCGACATCGGGGATAACCAGTTCCCCGGCGGAAGCCTCGAGGATCCCGAGTTCCTTTTCCACATCACGGAGCCGGGGGTTGGCATCGGCGGCAACTGGCACTCGGCCGCGCTCACATGGGATGGCGAGGTCATCGTCATGGGCTGGGAGCCGGGTGGAGGTGTTCAGGCTGAGTGCGAGGCCACGGACCCCGACGTCAAGAAGAGCGCATTCTTCTACGACGCGGACACCGGCGCGAAGCTCGGGCAGTGGACGCTGCCGCGTGCGCAGGGGCCCGACGAAAACTGCACCATCCATAACTACAATGTGGTGCCGACCCGCAATGGTCGCTATGTCCTTGTGAGCGGCAACTACCAGGCCGGCACGTGGGTGACCGACTTCACCGACCCGGCAAACCCGGTCACAGTGGCATGGTCGGACCCGCCGTCGCTCGGACCCGGCCCCTTCTGCAGCCAGACGAATCCGCCGGGTTGCCAGCTCGGTGGAGCGTGGTCCACGTACTGGTACAACAACTTCATCTACGAATCGGAAATCACCAAGGGCCTGAATATCTTCCGGCTCAGTGACAAGGTCACGGGCGGAGCTATCAGGCTTCCCCACCTGAATCCACAGACTCAGGAGTTCTCACAGTAAGGATCGGAGAGATGGAGACGAGAGCTCCAACAGAAAGAGGAGCTCTCGTCTCTTTTCCCTTGGTTAACCGTTTCCTCGAACGTGCGTCGTCCATCGACAAAGGAGCGCGTCTTGTGCAGACACGAGCACACATGAGACAGGGCCTTACTATTGCTTTGGTGGCGACGTGCCTGCTCGCGGGGGCCGGCGTCGCGAGGGCGGATCACACGCACGTCTTGATTCTGCCCAACGGAAAGTGCGCAATCCTGGCCGCCAACGGCAGCGAGAAGTACCAGATTCTGCCGGACGTCCTCTTCAGCAACAACCCGAACGTGGACGCCGACGACGATGTCGGCGGACTCGGCAACCTGGTACCAAACCGAAGGCACCCGCTTCATGTACTGGTTCACCTGGGCGTTCCGGGTGCTGACGGAGACATCGCCGTAATGGGTTCGGCGGCCGATCCCTGTGCGGCGACGGGCAACTACGCGAACGGATAACCGTTCCAGGGCGCGACCAAGGCGGTCGCGCCCGTTCGTCGGGTTCTAATGGCGAGCAAGATAGGTAAATTTTCATGTGCAGGTGGTCTTCACATGGTCAACATCACGAACCCAACTAGTCCCGGTTTCGCGGGCTGCTTCGCCGAGCATGGCTACATCCACGACACCCAATGTGTGGTGAACGAAGGGCCCAACGCCTCGACGTGTACCCCGAGAACGACAACGCAACGTTCGAGGGTGGAACCTGGAGCAACTATCCATACTTCGTCAGAAGAAGATCGTCACCGTAAGCAGTTTGGATCGAGGCTTGTTCGTTCTTCGTCCCCGCGGGGGCAAAGGGAACTAACAGGCTCATCGTTTCGCAGACCAAGGGGCGCCGTTCACTCGGCGCCCCTTCTGGCTGCTGGGCGTGTCGGGAGGCGGGGCGGCGGTCCGGATTTGACCTCGCGCTCGACACTGGCTTACGCTCGTATCGCTAGCACTGAGGGTGCTAGCATCGTCCACGAATCTGGAGTCTGGGGCTGCGGGCCCGGTGTCTCCTAATCGCGGCCGCAAGCGACCCCGGGGGGGTGGTTGCCGAGACAAGTTCAACGTCGTAACCGCGCGAACGTCTCTAACCCATTCCTTACGCCCCGGAGGTTTTTATCGATGAAACGATGGCGTTTCTTATTCCCCGTGATAGCGGCCCTCGCGCTTTTGGGCTCAATGCTGCCCGCGGGAGCTACGCATGTCCCGGACCAGAGTTTCAAGATGAGCGAACTATTCACATCGCCGAATGGCCGGACGAACTCCGACCTGGCGTTCTGGGGGAAACACGCGTTCGTCGGCTACTACAGCGGCTCGGACGCCACGCCGAGCGGCGGTGTCCGGATCTTCGACATCTCGAATCCGGCAGCGCCTCGGTTGGTCAAGGACGTCCAGTGCGACGGTCTCCAGGCCGACCCGATCGTCTGGGACCGCAACGGTAATGGCGTCGCCGACCTGCTGATGCTGGCGGTCGACCGCACGATGGCGAGCCCTGAGTGCGGTGCCCCGCGGACCGCGCACGACGATCCCGACGGCTGGGAAGGGGTGCGCGTCTTCGAGATGAGCGACGACCCAGCGAACCCGTTCGCCACAGTGGAGCAGGTTGCGGCCGTCTACACCGACTGCGGCGCGCACACCATCACGCTCTGGCCGGGGATGGCTGACCAGGGCAAGCTGATCGTCTACGTGTCGTCGTACCCGCTGCGGCCCGGGCCGACGTGCGGAGACCCCGAGTACCTGAACACGGCCAACCCGTACGACGGGGACCCGGGGAGTCCCGCGAGTCCGCTGCACGGCGTCATCCAGGTCATCGAGGTGCCGCTCAACAACCTCGCGGCGGCCAGGGAGATCGCCCAGCCGGCGCTCAGCTATCCAGGCGACCCGGACGGCAGGATGGAGTGGTGCGAAAAGGGTCTCTGCCCACCCGCCTTCGAGGCCGCCGCGGTGGCCTGCCACGACATCGTCGTCCACATGGAGCACAACCTCGCCGGCGCAGCCTGCGCTGAGCAGGGCCAGGTGTGGGAGATCGACGCGAACGGCATTCCCGACACGCAGAACCCCATCATGGTCGGTGACGACGAGGTCAGCTCCGGCGGTACCGGCCAGTTCCCCGGAGCGGTCGACTTCTTCCACTCAGTGATGTTCAACAACGCCGGAACCGTCGTTAACTGGGTGGACGAGTCGTTCGGCTCGGGTTGCCCGACGATGACGACCTACCAGCCGCGGCCCTGGAACCCCGCAGGCGGAACCCACAAGACTGGCCGGATGTTCTTCACCGACATGGAAGGCAACTTCCTGAGCGAGTTCCACGTGGGCGACGTCCGGCCTGATCCGGGGCCGACCGAGTACTGCTCGGCGCACATGGGGATGGCCGTCATGGGCATCGAGCGCGACCTGCTCGTCAACGCCTGGTATACGGGCGGGGTCGACGTGATCGACTTCAGCCAGCCGACGAGGCTGAAGGAGATCGCGTACTACGACCCGCAGCGGGACTCGGCTACGTGGTCCGCGTACCCGTATACCGGCCCGATGTTCAGGACGGGGCCGGGGATCCCCGTCTACGCGTCGGACGGCGTCGAGAATCCCCCGATCGCGGAGGGCATGGTGGTGTACCGGACGCTCGTCGAGAAGCCGGGCGTACCGGCGCGGGTGGACCACCTGAACCCGCAGACGATGGACTAGTCAACACCAACTCGGAAGGGAGAAGCGAGGGCGGCCACGGC
>JBOGWS010000026.1:0-36160 GCA_050693895.1 Actinomycetota bacterium
CTAAAGACCTCGCCGAATATCCCGGGGTCCCATTCCAGCGGGTTCCAGACCGGCTGGCCCGTGTTGAAGATGGGATCCCTGCGCCCCATCGCTATGGCGAGGATGGCGTAGAAGGGAACCAGGAACAGCAGGATCAGCCACAGGAGACCCGGCACTGCGAAGGCAGGCCAGGTCCAGCGCCGGCGCGAGTATGCCTCACCTGTTCCGGACACTCGTCTCCTCTCGGGCCATGCTCAGTTCCGGGCTCAGCCCGACTGGACCTGCGACCATGCCTCCAACCACAACGACTCGACCTCTGGGGAGAGTTGCAACGGGATCTGACCCATCGAGAAATCTTCCTTGGCAATGATCGCCGAGGCCAGGTTCTCGGGGACGTACCCGTCGCCCACCAGCTTGTCGGGCAGAATGCCGTTGAGGGGGGGTTGGTATCCCAGCCAGCCGAAATTCTTCAGCGCCACCCCTTCGTCCATCAGGTAATTCAGGAACATGTGGGCGAGCACGGGATTCTCTGCGTTCGCAGGTATCGACAAACAATCGTTCGAGATGTAACCGCCCGCGGTCGAGGCCTCGCTCTTCGGTGGCCACAGGTACCTGAGGACGCCCGGGTCCCCGCCCCTGGGGAAGTAGTACTGGGCTCCCACACAGTCGCCGGACCAGGAGAGATGCAGGCCGAACTTGCCTTCCGGCATCCCCGCGTAGGCTCCATCGATCGTGTAGCGAACGTTGACGAGATCGACGAGTTCTTTGAGCGCATCGCGCGCGTCGTTTAGGGCGTCTTGATCTCCCGTGTTGGGGTCGTTGCCCGTGCGATAGAGCCCCGCAGCGATGGTCTCGCGGTAGTCATCGTAGAGCCCGGTGATGCCTGAGTGCTGCGGATCCCAGAAGACGTCCCACGGGTTCTCCATGGACTCGATGTCGGCATCCACCATGTCGGCTCGCCATGCGATTCCGGTTTGGTACACCGTGTAGGGCACGGTGTAGCGAGACCCCACGTCAAAGTGGGGAGCTTGCAGTTCCGGCCATACGTTGGCGGACAGGTTGGGGAGGTAGTCGTGGTTGAGCGGCTGCAGGATCTTTCCGGCGACGAACTTCGGCACGATCTCGGCGGTCGGGAAGAAGACGTCGAACTGAAGGTCGCCGGTCCGCAGCTTCCGAGTCGCCTCCTCTAGGTTGTAGAAGGTCGTGAGCTCGACTTCGACCCCGGTCTCCTCTGAAAAGTCCTTGATGACGCGTGGCCACAGGTAGTCGGCCCAGTTGTACAGCTTCAGCGGCCCGTCTTCTGGCTCGAGATCGGACTCGATCCCCTCGTTGTCGTCGAACAGAGGCTGCTCGACTGGGTTCTCCGGAGTTCCGATCTTCACGCCCGCGCCGGATCCTGAGGAGCCCTCGGAAGAGTCACCGCATGCGGCGAGAAGCTGAGCGGTGATCACCGCGCTCGCCGACAACCGGATCATGCGACGTCGTGACATCGGTTGCTCCCACGGAGCTAACCTGCGGCCCGCGTTCCATACTTCTCTCGGGTGAAACGTCATCTCCGATTACCTCCCCCCGGCCGGCCCATCTGGAGCCGTCCTTTTACCCTGGCCGGGACTTCATCCCGTCCCGGCCTTGTCCACTTCCTCAACATCGAGTTCTCTTCTGGTGAAATCGGTACACACCGAGCGCATCTTGTCGGCGCTGACGTCTTCGTCCTCGAGCACCACCTGAAGCGCGAGCCCGTCGATCAGCGACGCAAGCCGAAGTGCGAAGTCGTCGGCATCGACTCCTCCGAACTCACCGTTGCGTTGTCCGGTACGCACGATGTCTGCGATGGTCCAACGCCACCGCCGATCGAGCGCGGAGCGTTTCTTGGCCGCCTCTTGGTCGCGCAAACCGCGCGACCAGAGCTCGATCCACAGTGGCCAGTCGTCGGCCTCGGGCGGAATGGACGACTCGATCAGGTGGGTGAGCTGCTTGCGCGCCGAGGGGAGTGCGGTGAGCTGGTTGAACGCTTCGAGATAGAAGCGGTCCTCGGAGAAGGTAAGGGCTTCGGTCAGCAACCGGTCTTTCGACTCGAAGTAGTACATAACGAGCGCAGCGCTGGCCCCCGCCTGTTTCGCCACGTCGACGATGCGCGTCTCGCACAGCCCTCGCTCGGCGATCACCTTGGCGGCCGCCTGCAGGATCTCCTGCCTGCGTTCCTTCGAGTAGCTGGCTTTCTTGGCCATGGACCCCAATCCGCTCCGATGTACTGGTGAACGGGTATTCAAGCACGTGACGTGTTGAGGAAGCGTAGCACCAGGCGCAGGGGCTGAACAGGGCTTGACGAGCGGGTTTCGGCGACTAGAGTGACCTGAACAGCGGTTCAAGGTTCGGGGGAACTGTGCGCAGCAACGACTACGACGCAATCGTCATCGGGGGTGGCCACAACGGACTGGTCGCGGCCGCATACCTCGCTCGTTCGGGGGCCCGAGTGGTGGTTCTCGAGGCCCGGCACAAGGTGGGAGGCGCGACCTCGACCGACTCGCCCTGGCCCGATGCTCCGGAGTTCAAGGTCACCACCTACTCGTATGTCATGAGCCTGATGCCCGAGCACATCATCAACGATCTGCGCCTGCCCCAGCACGGCTACAAGGTCTGGCCGATGGGTCCCTACTACGTCGCTTTTCCGGACGGAACGGCGCTCACGATGTCGGGCGACGAGGAGGAGCGTGACTCGGTCCGCTACTACTCGAAGCATGACGCAGACACATTGCCCGAATGGCGCGCGTGGATGGGAGGCATCGCCGAGGTGCTCGCTCCCCTGCTTCTCAGCGTTCCGCCGAACGTCGGCTCGAAGAGGCCCGGTGACCTGATGGAGTTGGTGAAGCTCGCGTGGCGCTTCAAGGGACTCGACACGAGACGGGTTGGAGACATCACTCGCCTCATGACGATGAGCATCTCGGACCTGCTCGACGATTGGTTCGAGTCCCCGCAGATAAAGGCCGCTCTCGCGGTCGACGGGATCATCGGAACCTGGGCCGGACCGGCCGAGCCGGGAACCGCGTACGTCATGGCTCACCACGAGATCGGTGACGCGGGGATCGGAATGGGCAGTTGGGGTTACCCGGAGGGCGGAATGGGGGCCGTCGCGGATGCGTGCCGCCGCTCGGCCGAGTCCTTCGGGGCCGAGGTGCGCTGCGATGCGCGCGTCAACAGGATTCGCACTCACAACGGCCGAGCCGTGGGAGTTGCACTCGAGTCGGGCGAGGAGCTCAACGCGCCGACCGTCATTACGGCCATTCATCCGGCGATCACGTTTCTGCAGCAACTCGAACGGAGGGAGCTGCCGGAGGATTTCGTGCGCGAGATCGAGAAGTTCCGGTCGCGCAGCGGAACCGTGAAGGTCAACCTCGCGCTCAGCGAGCTTCCCGACTTCATTGCGACGCCGGGGACCGAACCGGGCGAGCACCACGGCGGCGCGATCGAGCTCGCTCATTCCGTCGACTACATCGAGCGCGCGTTCCAGGACGCGCGCGAGGGCCGGCCCGCGGTGCAGCCGTTCTCCGATGGCGTCATCCCGACCGTGTTCGACAAATCTCTGTGTCCCGAGGGGTACCACATCATGTCGTTGTTCACCCAGTGGGTACCGCACGAGTTCTCCGAGGAACCGCACCGCGACGAGCTCGAGGCCTACGCCGACCGGGTCATCGACGGCTACAACGAACTCGCTCCCAACTTCAAGAGCTCGATCGTCCATCGCCAGGTCGTCGGCCCGTACGACATGGAGCAGGAGATCGGGCTCATCGGGGGCAACATCTTTCACGGCGAGCTGTCGGTCGACCAGTTGTTCCACATGCGGCCGGCCCCCGGTTACGCCGACTACCGCACCCCGATCAAGGGCCTCTACCAAGCATCATCGGCAACGCACGCGGGCGGTGGTGTGTGTGGGATCCCCGCGTACAACTGCGTCAAGCAGATTCAACGAGACAACAAGCTTCGTCGTTTCAAGAGAAAGGGTTAGAAGGGCGAGCCCTATGACTCGAGCAGCCGCGCTCGACTCGATGTTCGGCGCGCGATCGGTGGCGGTGATCGGCGCGAGCGCGCGACCGGGATCGTCTGGCTGGCATGCGCTCGATGAATTGATTGGTGGAGGGTTCGACGGCCGAGTTCATCCCGTGAACCCCAACTACGAGGAGCTCGGTGGACTCGTCTGCTATCCGTCCATCGCAGATGCTCCGCCGGTCGATCTTGCGATGGTGCTGGTGCCGAACCGGGTTCTCGAAGATCAGGTCAAGGCGCTCGCCGACGCCGACGTGCCCGCCGCTGTCATCTTCGCAAGCGGTCATGACGATCGGGGCGAACCGACCCTGTTGGAGCCGATCGCTCGGATCGCAAACGACGCCTGCATCACGGTATGCGGAGCGAACTGCATGGGTTTCGTCGACGTCGAACGTGGGTTGCGCGCTCTCGCTTATCCGGAGGAGAAACTCGATGCAGGAGGGATTACGTGGCTCGCGCAGTCGGGCTCGGCTTTCACGGCTCTGCTTCATAACGACCGTGGGCTGCGGTTCAACTTCGCAGTCTCGAGTGGGCAGGAGCTCAACACAACGGTCGCCGACTACATGCTGCATGCGCTCGAGCGGCAGTCGACTCGGGTCCTCGCTCTGTTCATCGAGAGCGTGCGCGATCCCGAGCGCTTTCGCAAAGCACTCACTCTGGCCGAGAGGCGAGACGTTCCCGTCGTCGCGCTGAAGGTCGGCAACCAGGAGATGTCCCGGCAATTGGTCGCCGCGCACTCGGGAGCGGTCGCCGGCGAGGACGGAGCGTACGAAGCGCTCTTCGACGCGCACGGAGTTATGCGAGTGAAGACCATGAACGAGATGGCGGACGTTCTGGAGTTGATGTCCTCGGGCCGCCGAGCGGGGCCCGGGGGCCTGGCCACCATTCACGACTCGGGTGGCGAGCGAGCGCATCTAATCGACGTCGCGGCCGAGGTCGGCGTCCGCTTCGCCGACATCTCTGAGACGACCCGGTCGACCATCTCGGGTTCGCTGGAACCTGGACTGCCCGCCGTCAACCCACTTGACGCATGGGGGACCGGCAACGATGCAGACCGGATCTTCGGCGAGTGCATGACCGCGCTGCTCGCCGACGACGACACGGCGGCGCTCGCGCTCGTCGTCGACCTCAAGCACGACGAGCCCGACGCCAGTTACGCGCCACTGATCAAGCGAGTCTCTCGATCCACCAACAAGCCGGTCGCGGTAATGAGCAACCTGGCCTCGGGGATCGATCCACCGACGGCCGCCGAGGCGCGCGCGGCCGGCGTGCCCGTGCTCGAGGACACGGCAACTGGTCTCGCCGCCTTCAACCACCTGTTTCGGTACCGGGGTCACCGTGCTCTGCCCCAATTCCAGCCGCCTCCGCCACCGGATCCCGAGGTTGCAAAGCGGTGGCGGCCCAGACTCGCCGATTCCGGTCCGATGTCGACCGCCGAGTCGTTCGAGTTGCTGGACGACTTCGGAATTCCGAGCATCCAGACCCGTCGTGTGTCGAGCGTCGCGCAAGCCCTGCGAGGCGCGCTCGAGATCGGATACCCGGTGGCCGTCAAGTCGGACAAGATGGGACTGGCGCACAAGACGGAGGCCGGGGGAGTGAAGCTGGGCCTCTCATCGGCGCGTGCGGTGGCCGACGCGTATCGAGACCTGTGTGGCCGGCTCGGCCCCGAGGTAGTCGTCCAAGCAATGGCTCCGGTCGGAATCGAAATGGGACTTGGGATTGTGAACGACGCGCAGTTCGGACCGATCCTGGTCGTCTCGGCAGGCGGCATCCTGATCGAAGCCCTGCACGACCGAGTAACCGCTCTGCCCCCGATAGACGGGCCCCGTGCCCGCCGGTTGATCGACCGACTGAACATACGCCCGCTCTTGGATGGAGTGCGAGGTTCCGAGCCGTTCGACATCGACGCGCTGGTAGAAGCAATTCTGAAACTGAGCACCTTGGCGACCGAACTGGGCGAGGGCCTGAGGGCCCTGGATATCAACCCACTTGTCGTGACGCACGAGGGCTGTGTCGCGGTCGACGTCCTACTGGAAGCAAGTTGACCAGAGGCATTCTGGAGCGTCTCGCCGACGGACCAGTACTCGGCGACGGCGGATATCTGCTGGAGCTCGAGAAGCGTGGGTACGTGCAGGCCGGTCCCTTCACGCCCGAGGTCGTGATCGAACACCCGGACGCCCTCGCCCAGCTTCACTCCGAGTTCTTGCGCGCCGGTGCCGAGGTGCTCCAATCGATGACCTTCTATGCCAGCGACGACAAGCTCGCAACCGTGGGTCTCGCCGGCAAGGTCGACGAGATCAATCGGAAAGCGGTACAGATCGCGCGGCATGTTGCGGCCGGAGACGATGCGCTCGTCGCCGGGAATATCTCGCTGACGTGGGCCTACCATCCGGAGGACTCTTCGAGCGCCCATCACGTTCGAGAATTGTTCGATCGACAACTCCAGCATCAGCTCGAGGCGGGACCGCCCGACTTTTGGATCGGGGAGACATTTAGCTATCTCGGCGAGGCGCTCCTGTTTGTCGAGCGCGCCAAAGCCACGGGTCTGCCGGTGATGGTGACGATGTCGTTCGAACAGCCGGTGCCGCTCTCGTACGAGGGTGATACGCCCGCAGAATGCGCCCTCCGGCTCAGCGCTTCAGGAGCCGACGTCGTCGGGGTGAACTGCCTGAACGGACCCGAGCAGGCGCTGCTGATTGCGATCGAGATGCGCGAGGCAGTTGAGGGCTTTGTCGCCGCACAACCCGTCGCCTACAGGACGACAGGCGAGCAGCCGGACTTCACCGCGCTGTCCGCTTTCCCATACGAGCTGGATCCGCTGCAGGTTTCACGCCACGAGATGGCGGATTTCGCACGCAAGGCACGCGACGGCGGAATCAACTACATCGGCTCGTGTTGCGGGGCGGTGCATGCGCACGTTCGCGCGATGGCAAAGGCGCTCGACAAGCTCCCCGGTGAGGAGCGCGTGTGGAAGAGTCAGACCGATCGAGCGATGAGCGCCTACGAATACCACGCGCACACCGAAACCGAGGTCTGAGATAGCTGAAAACAGCGATTTCGAGGTCGCCGTCGTGGGGCTGGGTGGAATCGGTTCGGGTGCCGTCTACTGGGCCGCGAAACGAGCAGGCGGCGGCGTTGTTGGACTTGAGCGGTTCGAGTTCGGACACGAGCGGGGTGCATCGCAGGACCATTCGCGCATCATCCGACTCAGTTACCACCAACCCGAATACGTTCGCTTTGCGCGCGACGCGTACGCCGCTTGGTCCGAGATCGAGGCCGGCTCCGGAGAGGAGCTTGTGGTCCGTACGGGGGGCCTCGACCTCTATCCCGAAAGCGCGAGCGGCTGGATCGACGACTACATCCGGTCGCTCGAGGAAGTGGGTGGAATCACATTCGAGTGGCTCGATGCGGGCGAGACGATGAGGCGGTGGTCGCCGTGGCGGCTCGCCGACGACATCCGAGTCATGTACCAGGAGGATTCTGGGATCGTGGCTGCCTCCAAGGCCAATGCTGCACACCGGCGACTGGCCGAGTCGATGGGCGCAACGCTCGTCCCGAATACTCGGGTGACCGAGGTGCGCGAGGCGGGTGGCCTGTACGAGCTTGCGACCGAGGGGGCCACGTTCCGTGCCGAGCGTCTGATCATCGCAACGGACGCGTGGACGAATCAGCTTCTTGGGCAACTCTGGCGTCCAATCAACCTCGTCGTGACACAGGAGCAGGTCGCCTACTACGCATCGGAAGAAATCGGGACCTTCACTCCGGAACGCTTCCCGATCTGGATCTGGATGGGCGAGCCGTCTTTTTACGGAACTCCGGCCTTCGGCGAGCGAGGGCCGAAGATCGGCCGCGACGTCGGCGGCCCCGAGGTCACGGGTGACGAACGGTCCTTCGAACCGCGCGCCGAGTACTCGCGGATACTCGATGAGTTCATGCGCCAGCACCTTCCAACAGGGTTCGGTCCCCACCTGCGGCAGAAGACCTGCCTCTACACGATGACGCCCGATCGCAACTTCGTTCTCGACCTCATTCCCGGCCACCGCCGGGCGGCCGTCGGCCAGGGCGCGGCGCACGCATTCAAGTTCGCGAGCGTCTTCGGGAAGTCACTCGTCGAACTGGTCTTCGATGGGGAATCCACCTCTGACGTGAGCGCCTGGAGCATCGGTCGGGACGTCCTGACCATGGATGACCCGCCCAGATCGCTGACGATGTGAGGGCCACATCCGTTCGTCTGTCGTGGGGTCGCCTCGATCGACGGGTAATGTTCTCACGACATCGCCAAGGAGAGGGGGCCTCATGTTGATCCGGAGATCGATAATCGCGGCGCTGATGATTGCTCTTGTGCTGCCGCTGTCCGCTCAAGCGGGCCCGAGAAACGATCCGCGTGGAGGAGCAAAAGGCGGGGGCAGCGGCTGTTCCCTGCCCGAATCCAACGCCGAAGCGCTCGAGATCCTCAGTAACTACTATCCCGGCTACTGGTGGGACCACACGAACCTGACCATCGGGGTCCAGGCTCATCCGAGCGCAGAACAAGATCAACTCGCAGCGATCAGCGATGCTATCGAGACCTGGGACGAGGTCCTTCGCGACTGCTTCGACGGACTTATTAGCCTCACGGACGTAACGGGTCAGAAGCGGAAGGCTGCAGACATCGTCGTTCACTACGTCCCGACGGCCGGGGGTGTCGTCTTTGGTGGTTACGCGATCTGCGGAGCGCACAAGTGTCCGAACATCATCGTTCGCTCCGATCTCCCGCCAAGCCAGGGCGTCGAACCCTACGATCCCGAGTACCTCGGCTGGGTGACGCTCCACGAGATCGGACACGCGCTCGGACTTGGGCACGCGACGAACCTATTGGAGAGCACGGACCTCATGGGCTACGGGTGGCCCGACCTTGGAGATCCGGTTCTATCCGACTGCGACATCGACGCGCTCGCATTCGTGTTCGCCTGGGCCCTCGAGGGCAGCGACCCGCATCCGCCTGCTGAAGGCCCGTATGACTGCTCGCTCGACTGATCCAGCTTGATTGAGTCCCAAATGCCCTTATTCTCCTGACCTTAGAGGAGGCACACCTCTTTTCAAGCGACTCTTCGTGCCGGACAATCCGTAGAGGTCTTGGACTTGGCGCGATTCGGTCAGCATGAAATGGGTGTCATGAAGGCGATTCACTTCAGAACCCCGGAGAAATGGCTCTTTACATTGGGCGCCGGTCTAATCGTTGCCGCGGCGATCGGAGGCGGTCTCGAGGTTGCGGGTTTTGAGATACCCCTTGTCTCCTCTGTTCCTCGCCAGCTTGTGTTGGGTCTCTTCGGAATCGTCGTGACCGCCCTCAGCTTCCTCATTCCCGGCGAGCGAAAGGAACTCCCCCCTGCGTCAGTAGGAATTGAGGACGAAGCACCAGTTCAAAAGGCGAGAACGAAGAAGCTGGTGACCGCCATGCCCAGCGAAACTGTCGTTGACAGAGGCACTGAGGTCTGGGTGCAGATCTGTCGCGCAACTTCGTCGGGATTCGTTGAGACGCTGCCCCGGTACACGGCATCGGGCGAAGAGATTCGCAAGGTGGACGCCAGGTCCCATCCTGCGACGGTGCACTTTCCCGTGGACAACGAGAGGCTTGAGTCCACCGCGCTGCAGGTTTCGATTTCGGCCCCGGATTTTCTGGTCGAGGAGAAAGAGCAGAGGGTGATTCTCTCTCCTTCGCATGATTCCGGGCTCATTGTCTTTGCTCTTACCCCGCACACGCCAGCGCGGATGAGCAGAGTGCTGGTGTCTGTTTCGCAACAACAGCATGATCAAACGGTCGTCGTCGGCTCGGCTTCACTTTCGACGCGTATTGGCACCCTCGAGTCCAAGAGGTCGGAGTCCTGGACCGTCGCTGAGGAGCGCTTCGATGCAAAGGCGATCCCCGCTGGGTCGGAGGAGGAAGGCGTGCCCGTGGGCTTTGGGATCCTGACCGGCAAGCGAACTGAATCGGATCCCGCCGACCCCTTGAGGATAGGACATCGAGGAGACGCCACCGACGACGTTCAAGAAGAGTTACGACACGGCGCGCAATTCCCTCCCCTGCGGAGACCAGCGGAGGGGCCTACATGGGAGGAGTCTCAGGAGGAAACCGCAAGTGCTCCAGTCGAGCCCCTTGAACCTGATCCGGCAGTAGTACCAGCACCACGATCAACTCCGCCGGATGCGTTTCGGCGAGGTCGAGCTCGCTCCGCGTATTTCTTGCTCGCACTGGCAGTAGGTGTGGGAGGAGCGCTATTGATCGCTTGGAAGGTTCTCGTCTAAGTCGATTCAGGACGGTGCCTACCGGGACGTTCCCGCCCGCTTCGTGAAACGCTAATCCGGGGCGCACGAAAGGAGTTGCTGTGGAGGTCAACAAGGATGCACCTGCGAGTGCGTCCGGCGAGGTCGAGATCCGTGCCAAACCCGAGGTCGTATGGGATGTGCTCGCCGACATCGACAACTGGCCGAGTTGGAACCCGGATGTCAAGGAAGCAAAGCTCATGGGAGGTCTGAGGGAGAGCTCGGTGTTCCGTTGGAAGGCTGGCCCCGGCACGATCACATCGACCCTGGAGAAGGTCGACCGCCCACGCGAGATCGGCTGGCGAGGCAAGACCATGGGGATCAACGCGGTGCACGTCTACAAACTGGAGCCGCACGCCGAGGGCACTAAGGTGCACACCGAAGAGTCCTTCGACGGGCTCATAGCCCGCCTCTTCAAGGGCTCGACACGCAAGACCCTGCAGAAGGGAATCGATGGGGGCCTAGCAAGTCTGAAAAAGGAAGCCGAACGACGCGCTGACTGATTGCACCGTTCTTCTCGCCGAAATGATCGAATAGCGACCATGGCGCGCGAACGACAGGCTTGCGCGGCCCAAGTCATGCAAGGAAGGTGCCCGGCCCCCGTTTGCGTAGGTGATTGCCTATTACTGCTCTTTGGATCTCGGAGGTGCCTTCCCAGATTCTGTCCACCCGTAGTTCTCTCCACAGGCGTTCCACCGGGTTCTCTCGCATGTAGCCCCGGCCCCCGAAAATCTGTACCGCTTGATCTATCACTCGTCCGGCCATCTCGGAACAGACGAGCTTGACGGTGCTCGCCAGCGCGTGCAGGTCCTTCGGGTCCATCTCCGAGCGCGCGGCTTGCCAGCAGCCTCGGTACAACAGCGCCTGCGCCGCCGTTAGCTCTGCAGCCATGTCGGCGAGCATGAACTCGACACCCTGAAAGTCCATCAACACCTTGCCGAACTGACGGCGCTCCTTCGCGAAGTCGACGCTAAGCTCGAGGGCACGCGTCGCGGCCCCCACCGTGCGCGCGCCGATCATCAACCGCTCTTCGACGAACCACTCACGCGTCAGGTCGTTGCCGCCTCCAACCGAACCCAACACGGCATGCGGGCCCAGCAACACGTCCGAGAAAGCAAAGATCGGGTGCTCGTAAACGAACGTGTGCATGTACTTGGGAGTCCGCACCAGCCGCACACCGGCCGCGTCCTTGTCGACGAAGAACACAGTCGCCTTGGCCGGATCGCCATCGACATGCGCATGCACCAGAAAGAAGTCGGCCACATCGCCGGTCGTCACGTGCCACTTCTCTCCATTGAGCACGTAACCGTCACCCTTTCGCACGGCAGTGGTGACAACCATCGAAGGATCCGAGCCGGCCCCTTCTTCCGTGATCGCGTATGCGTCCCGTCGTTCGCCTCGGCACGCCGGCCTGAGATAGCGCTCCTTTTGCGCCTCGGTCCCGTGGCGAAGCGGAATGGAGGGCCGCCAGGGGACGTCCCAGAGCGCGTTTGTGGTCCGGCCCCACTGCTCCTCGATGAGCATCTGCTCGAAGACGTCGTAGCCCTGCCCCCCGTCCTCCACGGCCTGGTTGATGGCGTTGAACCGCCATTCAACGACGGCCGATCGGATTCCCCCGAGAACATCCTCGGACAGACCGTCGTTGGCCTCGCAATCGAGCTCGTGAGGGATCAGGTGGCTCTCGGCGAAATCCCAGGCCCTACGGCGTAATTCCGTTTCCTTCTCGGTGAGTCGCAGGTCCACGGACGCTCCCATTTCGAGGCGGTCTTGTTAGTTGAACGGTGAAACAGTATCGTCGCCTGACGAGGCTCGCTTGGCAAGCCTCAGGTCAACGGAGCGAAAGCGGGGGGAAGCGAAACGTGCAATCCCGAGACGTCATCATCGTCGGTGGAGGTCACAACGGACTCGCCTGCGCCGCCTATCTCGCACGGGCCGGCCTAAACGTGCTGGTGCTCGAGCGCCGCGACGTCCTCGGCGGAGCGGCGGTCACCGAGTCTCCCTGGCCCGGCTACCAGATCTCGTCCGCGTCCTACGTCGTGAGCCTGATGCCGCCGCGCGTTATCGACGAGCTCCAACTCAAACGCTTTGGGTACAAGACATCGCTCCTCGATCCGGACTACTACCTTCCCTACAAGGACGGAACCTCGATGACGTTGTGGGGAGACTTGAACCGCAGCGCGGAAGAGATCGCGCGCTACTCAAAGAAGGACGCCGACGCTTACCTCGAGTTCGATAAGTACTTCCAACGTGTCGGTAAGTTGCTTCACGACATGATGTATGTCATTCCACCGAATCTCACGTTGCGCGAAATCCCAAACTGGCTCGCGGTGGCCGGCAAGCTTCGTAAGTGGACCGGTCGCGATGTCGCGGAGGCGGTCAGACTCTTCACACTCTCGGGCCAGGACTTTCTCGACGAGTGGTTCGAAGACGAACGCGTCAAAGGTGCGCTCGCAACGCAGACGATCATCGGTGCGTGGTGCGGACCGATGAGTCCCGGCTCTGCTTACGTGTTGATGCATCACTGGATCGGCGAAATCGACGGACATTCCGGCGCGTGGGGTTGGGTGCACGGCGGAATGGGCGCGGTCAGCAAGTCGCTCGCAAACGCGGCGCGCGCTGCCGGGGCAGAGGTACGCACGGACGCGCCGGTTCACCGGGTCACGATTCGGGACGGCCGCGCAGTTGGAGTCGAGTTGACCGACGGAGTCACGCTTGGAGCCCGCAGGATCATCTCGAGCGCGCACCCCACGACGACCTATCTGGACCTCATCGGCGAGGCCGACCTTCCCGACGAGACCACCAGAGATATCAAGCGCTTCCGCACCCGTTCCGGATCGGTAAAGGTAAACCTCGCCTTGAGGGCTCTGCCCCGTCCGGGGGCGTGGGAGGGCGGCCTGCCAGGCGACCCCCACACCGGAATCATGTCGATCTCGCCCTCGATCGAGTACCTCGAGAAGGCCTGGGACGACGCCAAGTACGGACGCATGTCGGCCGATCCGTACGTCGAGGTCGTCTTTCCCACCGTGTTCGAACCCGGCGTCGCTCCGGAAAACAAACATGTCGCTCTTTGCTTCACGCAGTTCGGTCCGTTCGAGCTCAAAGACGGTTCATGGGACAGCGGCGGCGCGGACGAGTACGGACGCAATGTCGTGCGCGTGCTCGACGAACACTGTCCCGGTTTCGCTGAGTCGGTCGAACACATCGAAGTGCTACCCCCGCCGGAGATAGAACGTCGCTTCGGTTTGCTCGGCGGCAACATCATGCAGGGTGAGATGACCCCCGACCAGATGTTCTGCTTCCGACCGATCCCCGGTTACGCCGACTACCACACACCGATCAAGGACCTGTATCTGTGCGGAGCGGGCACCCATCCCGGCGGAGGTGTCATGGCCGTTCCCGGACGCAACGCAGCACAAGTCGTTCTGAGGGACGCCAAGGTGTCGCGAGCGGTCGAGCGCGTACGTTCGTTTACGAAGCGAACATGACCGACGCGTTCTCGCTGAGTGCAGAAGACCTATCGATCCAAGCAAAGGCGCGCGCGTTCGCGGACGAGTTGATCCCGCACGAAGTAGCGGCCGAGATGAACGACGGCTTCCTCCCAGAATCGCTCACCAAAGAGCACGCGCAGAAGGCAATCGACCTCGGACTCTCGTCGATGAACATGCCAAAGAAACTCGGCGGCGGGGAAATGAACATGCTCCAGCAGGTCCTCGTGTCCGAGCAGATCGGCCGGGTGACCAACGCCCTCGCCTGGGTGGTGGCGACGCCCGCCGCCTGGGTCGCCGAGGTGGCCACCCAGCACCAGCTCGACACCTGGGTACTCCCGACGATCAGGGGCGAGCGCCACGAGTGCTACGCCATTACCGAGGAGAACGCCGGCTCGGACGTCGATGCGATCGAGGCCACGGCCACGCCGGACGGAGACGAGTACGTCCTCAACGGCGAGAAGTGGCACGTCACCTCGGCGAATCTGACCGACTACTGCTTCTTTCAGGCCAAGGCCCCCAGCGGCGCGCACGTCATGTTCTTCGTCGATCTCGACACCCCCGGGATAACGACCGTCCGGACGCCGACTTACTCGCACACCTTCGCGCACCACCACCCGATTCTGGCGTTCACCGACGTGCGCGTTCCCACCGTTAACCTCATCGGCGACGAGGGCGACGGGATGCGTTACACGCACGAATGGTTTCGCTACGAGCGGATCATGATCGCGGCCCGTTGCTGCGGCGCGGCCGAAAGACTCATCGACGAGGCCAGCGCGTTCGCGCAGGAACGTATGGCGTTCGGGTCTCCGATCTCCGACTACCAGTCGATCCAGTTCATGCTCGCCGACTCACTTACCGAATTGTGGGCCGCTCGCCTGATGACCTACGCAACCGCGCGCGAGGTGGACGCAGGAGCCGACGTCAAGCTGCAGCACACGCATTGTTCGATGGTCAAGCTCTATGCGTCCGAGATGGCCAACCGCGTCGCCGACCGGGCGGTGCAGATCTTCGGTGGCCGCGGCTACATGCGTGAGAACGTCGCCGAGCGCTTCTTCCGCGAGCTGCGGGTCGACCGCATCTGGGAGGGCACGTCGGAGATTCAGCGAGTGATCATCGCCGACCAGCTTTACAAACGAGGAGTCGGGCTCGCCGGCGCGAGCCCATCGACGAACGGGGAGGACCAACCGTGACCGAGACACTGAAGAACTTCATCGACGGCAAGTTCGTCGCAGCCAGCGGGAACGAGACCTCACCAATCGTCAATCCCGCCACCGGCGAGGAGTACGCCCGCGCCCCGATATCCACGGACGCCAACGTCGACGCTGCCTGCAGGGCGGCCGCCCGAGCGTTCGAGTCATGGCGCGACTCGACTCCCTCCGAGCGCAGCCTCGCGCTGCTCAAGATCGCGTCCGCGTTCGAGGATCATGCACAGGAGCTTGTCGATGTCGAGGTTGCCAACACCGGCAAACCGACACATCTTGCGGTCACCGACGAGGTGCCTCCCTCGGTAGACACGATTCGATTCTTCGCCGGTGCTGCGCGCCTGCTCGAGGGCCGTTCCGCCGGGGAGTACATGGCCGGCCACACCTCCTATGTCCGGAGAGAAGCCATCGGCGTCTGCGCGCAGGTGACTCCGTGGAACTATCCGCTGATGATGGCGGTGTGGAAATGGGCGCCTGCGATCGCGGCGGGCAACACGGTCGTCCTCAAACCCTCCGACACCACGCCGATGAGCACGGTGAAGATGGCGGAGATCATGTCCGAGTTCCTCCCACCCGGTGTCTTCAATGTCATCTGCGGCGACCGCAGCACCGGTGCGGCTCTCGTTACTCACGACATCCCACAGATGGCATCGATCACCGGCAGTGTGCGAGCCGGGAAAGAGGTCGCGGCCGCGGCCGCGAAGGACCTCAAGAAGGTGCACCTCGAACTCGGCGGCAAGGCTCCCGTGATCGTGTTCGACGACGCCGACATCGAAACCACCGCCGAGTTGATCGCCGACGCCGGCTACTACAATGCAGGACAGGACTGCACCGCGGCAACGCGCGTACTCGCCGGCTCGAGGATCCACGACGACCTCGTGTCGGCTCTCAGCCGGCAGGCCAAGTCGCACCCAACCGGCGACCCCTCGGACGAGAACACCTACTTCGGCCCGGTCAACAACATCAACCATATGGAGCGAGTGCAGGGCTTCCTCGAACGAGCTCCGAGCAACGCCGAGGTCGTGACCGGCGGCAGCCGCGTCGAGCGCGACGGATTCTTCATCCAGCCCACCGTTGTCGCGGGGTTGCAACAGACCGACGAGATGATCCAGCAGGAGATCTTCGGACCGGTCATAACCGTGCAGCACTTCGACGACGAGGACAGGGCGCTGACCTGGGCGAACGACGTCGAGTACGGGCTGTCGGCAAGCGTCTGGACCAGGGACCACGGCCGAGCTATGCGAATGTCGAAGGGCCTCGACTTCGGATGCGTCTGGGTCAACACACACATCCCGTTCCTCTCCGAGATGCCTCACGGTGGGTTCAAGCACTCGGGCTACGGCAAGGACCTCTCGATGTACGGGCTCGAGGACTACACGCGGATCAAGCACGTGATGCACAACATCGAGTCCTGAGGAACCCAGGACTCACTACGCTCGTCCAAGGGCCATCATGTATGGCGGGATGAGACTCGGCTTAGCGATCACATTGCTGATAGTCGCGGGGTGCGGCGCGGAAACCTCTAGCTCCGAATCTCGGGAGGGCCGGCCGGTCGCCGCGCCCTTCGTCGAGATTGTCTGCACGGAGGACGGTGACACGCGGCTGTGGACCCCGGTCGTCGAGGTTCAGCCCGACGGGGTTCACCTCGATATCGAGAACCGAGCCGGCGAAACCACGAGCTTCTTCGGCTTCGCCGTCGACGTGGGTGAGGGGAGGCACAAGGAAGTCGTCACCGTGCCGCCGGGCAAGATGAAAGTCGCGTGCTATCCCTATAGCCAACACGAGAGCGACACCAAGCCGGTGAGATTCGACCTCGAGCTGGTGGATCCCGAGGGCCATTGGATATCCACGGAGACCGAGTGCGAACCGGGCTCGATGGGGGAGAGCACGATCGGCGATTTTGCCTACCCGCTCGATGAGGGACTTAGTAATGACCCCGTCGAGCTGGTCCGCGAGGGAATCAAGGGTCTGGGATCCGATGATGTGGTCGAGGTCGCCGGCTATCCCGAGGCAGAGGTGCCGACGGTTCGTGTCCTTCGTGACCGCAAGGTCATCGGAGTGTTCGGCTTTCTCAAGGCCGACGACGGAGGACTGGCGATCGAGTCAAGCGATATCTGCGCCTCGGAGGGACTCCGCTGGTAGATCCGAACCCGGCCCCCGCCGCCTTCGTCTAATGAAGTGATGGGCACCCGGAACGGGCCCCTGTGGGCCGCCGTGATGACGGCCACCCTGCTGAACGTCGGCCCGGCAGGCGCCGTCCAACCAGGCTCCACCCAAACGATCGACCGAATCGCCGGAGGCCATGACGTCTCGGTCGTGGTTTCAGCGCGCGGCAAGACGCTCTACGAACGCTCTGGAGACGAGCTGCGCACCCCCGCTTCGGTGCAGAAGGTGCTCCTCAGCATGGCCTTGTTCGACGAGCTCGGTCCCGCGCATCGCATCACGACCCGGGCGATGACCACGGAAAGCAGCCGTGCCATAGGCAACCTCTGGATCGTCGGTGGAGGTGATCCGTCCATGGTCTCGGGATGGGGAGACTCGACCCACACCGGTGTGCAGCGCCTGGCGGAACGCATCGAACGGGCAGGCATCACTCGTGTTGACGGAGCCGTCGTCGTCGACTCATCACTGTTCGCCAATGACTGGCATGCCCCCGGGTGGCAACCGTGGAGCCGTGATTTCGTGAACCGCGCGACGGCTCTTGCGGTCGATGGAAACGGAACCCCGAACCCGCCGCTCGGGGTGGGGGCTTCGCTTACCGACGCTCTCGAGAGTCGAGGCATCGAAGTGGACCGACGACCGAGATCGGGCCGCGCCTCGACAAGCTCGAGGGTCGTCGCGCGCGTTAGATCTGCGCCGATCCGAACGCTTGTGACCCACATGAACTTCACGTCGTCCAACTTCTACGCGGAGATGCTCGGCAAGTCGCTCGGCGCTCGCACCTTTGGGCCACCCGGCACGATGTCGAAAGGAGCTCGCTCGATAGAGGAGTTCGCAGCAGGTCACGGCGTCGAGCTCATCGCCCACGATTCGTCCGGCCTGTCCTACGCGGACCGAGTGAGCGCCGGCGGCGTTGTCACTCTGCTCGAACATGCTCGCCGGCGACCATGGGGACGCGCCCTCCGCCTGTCGTTACCGAGCCCTGGACGGGGTACGCTCGCAGCCCGATTCGAGGGCCTCGGCGTGCGCGCGAAGACAGGCACTCTGTGGAATGGGTCCTCTGCCCTGGCGGGATGGGTGCGACTTCGACACGGAGGAACGGCGGAGTTCACGGTCATGTCGCGTAACTCGGGCAAGTCGACCGAGGACGCGATCGTGCAACGGATCGCCGACCTTGAAGCTTCCGAAGTACGCGCCGAGTTACATGCCAGAGTAGACACTCGGTGTCACTTGAGCGATTGGTGGAAGGAATTTTGGCCTCTCGCGAGAACTCCTGAATAAACCGGGGTAAGGAAAAACGGCGGAGGGTGCAGAATGGACTGGCGCAACCCCGCAATCAGCCAGTCGATCCCAATTTCAGGGGGAGCCGATGAACACAGGCAAGGAGAAGCCCGCCATCGTGGTGGAGCCGGCCGAGGACCCGATCAGGACTCCCGAGCCCGTTCGCACACCCGAGCCCGAGAAGGCCCCGGCGAAGGAGCCCGCACCCGCGTGACGACCTTCGCAGTTCCCGACGCCATCGAACCGGTCGTCGGGTGGCGGTACTGGCGAGTCGACAAGAGAGCGGGTCTGCTCCATTCCCTATCGGGAGCAAGGGGCTTTCTTTGGCAGCCGAACTCCCGCTTCGAGGCTCGTTGTCCGGCCATCAAACGCACGGGTATCGACGTTCGTTACCGGTTTATCTCGGGAATGCGAATCGAAATGCACGACGCTCCAGGAGAGAGGTGCCGCTGCGGTATCTACGCGGCGCGCGACCTGACGCACCTACGCCGTCAGATTCTGACCGGCCTTGCCATCAACGTCGTCGGCGAGGTCTCGCTGTGGGGAAAGCTGATCCCCGGATCCAAGGGGTACCGCGCTCAATACGCGTATCCGCGCAGCCTCTTCGTGATCCAACGCACGGCCGACTGGGACCAAAGTAGGGCCGCCGAGGCCCTGTCCGTTTATGGTGTTCCGGTCGAGACCATCTCCTACCGGCGGGTCGGCTACAACCCCCTCGCCACGATCGGCGATCTCTTACGTCGAATGAGGTCCCCGCGCGAGGTCTCTACACCTCGTAAGCGAGCGGGTTCAGTCCAGTAGGGCTTTGACGAGGTCGCGGATCGACAGGATCCCTTCGACCCGGCCCGAGTCGTCGATGACGACGAGGTGGCGGAAACCGTGTTCGAGCATCAAGCGGGCCGCCTTCTCCGCATCCCAGGACGCCGACGCGGTGATCGCGTTCGCGGTCATGTAGTCCTCTACGGGTACCGATGACAGGTCGGCGCCTTCGGCCACTGCGCGCAGTAGGTCGCGCTCCGTGATGATGCCGGGGTTCTCTCCCCCACCCTGGACGACGGCAGAGCCGCTGCGTCTCTCGTACATCATGCGCGCCACTTCGGATAGCGAGTGTCGCGGCCCCACGGTCAGCACCTGCATGGTTGCAACCGACCCGATGTTCACGCAGAGAACCTACCTGTTCGAATACGGTGAAACCAAATCGGCCGGAGTACGCTTCTGCGGGCGAGAGAGTCGACCGGGAGGGATCGATGAGCACCCCACCAGAGGCGCTCGAGTTGGAGACAGAGGGCGAGCGTCCCGGCGCGCACATGCCCCCCTGGATCCCCCGACTGCTCCTCACGGTGATCGTTTACGTCGTGGGGGCCTATCTGCTCTTTCAAGCGGTGCTCAAGGTGCGGAGCCTCCTGTTCATGGTCGTCGTCTCGCTGTTCTTGTCCTTCGCGATCGAGCCCGCGGTCAATTTCCTGGCTCAGCAGGGGTGGCGCCGGGGCGCCGCCACCGGATTCATCCTCATCGGAGTGATTCTTATCGGCATCGTCATGCTGGTTTCGATGGTGCCGCTTTTGATCTCCCAGATCCAAGATCTCGTCGCGGAGATCCCGAGCTGGCTGGACACCATCTCAGAGCGAGCGAACGACTGGCTGGGCGTCGATCTGTCGGTCGCCGATGCGGTTACCCAGGCCGAGGACATCGAGGGCGCGCTTCGGACCTACGGTGCCGACGTTGCAGGCAACTTGCTCGGCTTTGGTGCCGCGGTTATCTCGGGATTGTTCCAACTCTTGACCATCCTGTTGTTCACCTTTTATCTCGTCGCCGACGGCCCCAAGGTACGGCGCAGCATCTGCTCCTTGCTGCCCCCACGTCGTCAGCGCGAGGTTCTGCAAACCTGGGAGATCGCGATCAATAAATCGGGCGCCTACTTCTACTCGAGGATGCTGCTGGCGCTGGTCAACGGAGGTCTCCTCTACGGCTTGCTGCGCATCATGGGTGTTCCCTTCGCGCTTCCTCTGGCGTTGTGGTCTGGACTCTTCTCGCAGTTCGTTCCGGTCGTCGGAACTTACATAGCATCCGTGTTGCCGATACTCGTCGCGCTGCTGCACGATCCCTTCGATGCCGTGGTCGTACTCGTTTACATCCTCATCTACCAACAGGTCGAGAACTACGCGCTGAGCCCCCGCATTACCAAGCACACGATGCAATTGCATCCGGCCGTTGCCATCGGTTCTGCTATCGCAGGCGGAAGCCTGGCAGGGCCCATCGGCGCGTTTCTCTCGTTGCCCGCGGCCGCGATCATTCAGGCGTCGATCGGTACCTTCGTTCGGCGCCACGACGTGCTCGAGTCGGAGTTGACCGCAGAGAGCGATCCAGAAGAGGTCAGGGCGGCGAATAAGCAAGCGAAGGAGGACAGACCCTTGAATCATTGGTGGGAACGTCTGCGCCGGGAGCCGTCCAAGTAGGAGGTTGGAATGCATCTTTCCGCGCTGCTGCTGAACTGCACGCTCAAGAAGTCACCCGAGGTCTCCAATACCCAGGCTCTCATGGACCACGTCGTGGACCATCTCGAAGACCTCGATGTCGGTTGCGAATCCATTCGCGTCGTCGACTACAACGTCCCCTTCGGCGTCTCGTCCGACGAGGGCGAGGGTGACGAGTGGCCGCAGATCCTCGAGAAGATTATCGCCGCGGACATCCTCATCATCGGCACTCCGATCTGGTTCGGAGTAAGGGCGAGCGTTTGCCAGCTCGTCATCGAGCGACTCGACGGGACCTACAACTCGACGAACGAGGTGGGGCAGTATCCGCTGTACAACACCGTCGCCGGAGTAGTCGTGACGGGCAACGAAGACGGTGCCCATGATGCGGCATCGACTACTCTCTTCAATCTCTCGCACCTGGGCTGCACGATTCCGCCCAATGCCGACACCTACTGGCTGGGGGACGCGGGTCCGGGGCCATCGTTCATCGAGGCGAACGGTTGGTCGAGCGCGTACACGCAGAAGACCGCGTCGTGGATGTCGCACAACGTCGTGCACCTCGCCCGCATGTTGAAGGAGCATCCGATTCCGCCCGAGGGCAACACGGTTCCGATGAAGCACGGTGGCTAACCGAGGCGAGGTCGTCGAGATCTTCATCGCCCGCAGCGGCGGGCAGCCGGTTGAACGGGTCGACGAGATCGAGGCGATCAAGGGCCGGGGCCTCGCGGGGGACAGATTCGTCGAGGGCACGAGCTACTGGAGCGGGGTCGACGAGTGCCAGGTCACGCTCATCGCGCTCGAGGGGCTGGAGGAGATCAGCGCGACGACCGAGGTGTCGGTGATGGAGGGGCAGCATCGCCGCAACATCGTTACGCGCGGTATCGATCTCTTGAAGCTTCGAGGGACGCGCTTCCAGGTCGGCGAGGCGGTGCTCGAGTTCGACCGTCCCAGGCCCCCGTGCCGCTACATCCAGTCGGTCTCCGAGCGCGGGATGACCAAGGCACTCGGGCGAAACCGGGGCGGCATCTGCGCGCGCGTTATAGAAGGGGGCCTCATCCGGCCGGGCCACGCCATCGAGGTCGTCGAGCGGAGCGGCTGGCTCAGTTCTGTGTTGGGCTCCTCGTAGAGGCCCCGGTCTTCGCCGCGTCCGGATTGCGCGTCGAGCCTTCCGAATGGCTCGTGGGGGTAACCCGGATGAGCAGGAACCCGGACCTCTAGGGCGAAGTCTCCTCTAGCAGCCAAATTCGGCGGTCTCAGTTGGGAGCCGTCTTGCTACCAAGGAGCGCCAATGCGACTCAAGTTCGTACTCGTAACCGCACTTGCCGCGATGCTTTGTCTGCCAGTCACGATGGCGGGGGCCGAGGCTCCCAAGCCCCTCAAAGGGGCGCTCGATCGTGCCGACTTCTCGAATGCGGTCGAGCTCAAGGAAGAAACCCCCGATTGGTACACGGCCGAACTGCATCGCAGGGCGGTCGCCGCGGGCAAGAAGGGCAAGACCGTCGCGGTTCCAGAAGGCGTCGACCTTGGGATTCCGGCGAGCGGGCTCGCGTTCACCGGGATCCGTCCGGGATCCTGGATCCTGTCGCCCGCCGGTTGCACCACGAACTTCGTCTTCGGTAACGGCACCGAGATCGGAACCGCCGGTCACTGCGCGAACGTTGGTGACGAGGTCACCATCGTCGCCGCGCCCGGCCTTCTCATGAACATCGGAACCGTTTCGTTGAGCCGCGACAACGGCATCGGGGACGACTTCGCACTGATCGACATCTACCCGGCCATGCAGCAGTACGTGAACCCGTCGATGGCTCACTGGGCGGGACCGACAGGGTCGGCCAATCCGCAGTTCGGCGATGCCGTCGTTCACTCGGGTCACGGTCTCGTGATCGGCACCGGTGGCACGCCGCGCGCCGGCCTCGTGACGTACACAGGCCCGGGCGACACCAACAACAACAGCGCAGCCTACGGGTGGGACGGCGCGGCATCGCCGGGAGACTCCGGCTCCGCAGTTCGCAACGCAACCGGGGATGCCGCAGGAAACCTGACCCACCTGGTCGTCGGCACCGACTATCTCCCCGCCTTCATCGCAGGAACGACGATCAGCCGCATGGAGGCCCTTGCGGGCCCGGTCTCGACCGCGAGCCTGATCCCGGACCCGCTCTACTAGCTTCCGAGTCCACAGAGAGGCCCCGGGATTCCCGGGGCCTCTTCACTTTGTCGCCATTTCGAAGATCTCGGCATCGACCACGACCTCACGCACCTCATCCGAGGCTGCGTCGTATACGGCGATCCTTCCGACCCCGGTGACAACGAACAGTCGTTCGCCCGACGATGCCCAGTCCATGGGGCCTCGCAAGCTCAGACCGTCGACGAGATGCGCGGTTCCTTGTTCCACGTCTACCAATGCGACCTGACGGGGAAGCTGGGAGTTCCCGGTCGACACAGGTAGAGCCAGCAGCGAACCGTCGGGGGAGAAGGCTCCGTCGAATGTCTCCGCCAACCGGAAGTCTCCATTTGACTCGATCGTGACGTCCTCGCCGGTGCCGATGTCGGTGACGTGTAGCCCTCCTCTGCAGCCAAAATCACACCAGGCAACGAGATCACCTTGGGCATCCGCGGGGAAAGGGCCCGGAAGCCGGGATACGACTTCCCCGGCCTCCCCATCCCAGACCACAATGTCGTCGTCCTCTGAAAAGAGAACACCCTGGTTCACGGCTCCCATCGGGCAGTGCCACCGGTCCGGCGGCAGCTCGGAATCCACGACTACCTCTCCGTCGAGCGATACCTCTTGGATGGCGCTCATCGATCTCACGGTCGACGGGCTGTTCGGATCAAGGTGCGCGAGCCACACGCGCCCTTGGGTCGCCGAGGGGGAGAGGCACCAGGCCTCACCCAGAGAGTGGGTTTCGTCCTGAAGGTCCCCCTGGAGGGCGCAGGCCCCGGACTCGCATCTGTACACGAATCCCGCGCCGGTTCGGACTAAGGAGAATTGTGCGTCTCCCGGGAGAAAGTCCGAGATCTCCAGCAATCTCGAATCACCGGTCTCCAAGTCGATCGCTCGCAGGCCGATTCCCACCACGCCTCCCCGGTTGCTTGCCTCGATCGACCCGACCACCAGGTCGTAGGCCGGCACCTCTGGGGCAACCGGGGGGCGAGTCGGTGTGTCCCGCGAAACGAGCTCCGAGACGCGGGCGCGAGTACGCCCGCGGCCACCACCAATCCCAGGGCAATGGTGGCCATTAGAGCGCGGCGGCGCAGACGAAGCAGGTGCCCCCGCTTGAGTGCTCGCCCTAGATCCAAGGGGCGATCCGGACGAGCCGCCGCCTGGTGGAGCGCTGACCGCACATCAGATGGCATCTGGAACTCCTCCTGCCTCGATCAAGTCTTCTCTTCTGAGGTTGGAAATTGCTCTAGCCGTAAGCGTCTTCACCGTGCCGTCCGGACATTCCATGAGTTCCGCCGCTTCGCGTACGGAGAGGTCCAGGTAGTAGCGGTAAACCAGGGCAATCCGCTGACGCCGGGGGAGCTTCGCGACCGCCTGACGGAGTGCGACCGCCGAGGCCGTGTCCGGTTCATCGAAGACCTCTGTGCCTCGTGCGGCCAGCCTCTGCCGCGCATTCCGCTCGGCCGCCCTACGCCGGAGGTGCGAGTTGGCGAGGTTGATCGCCACCCGGTGCGTCCATGCGCCCGGTGCGTCCATCCCCTTCACTCGATGCCAGTCGCGGCACACTCGAGCGATCGCCTCTTGGGCGAGCTCCTCCGCGACATGGCGGTCGCCGCAATAGAGGCTGAGGGCGCCGACGAGCCGCGGGTACTCACGCCGGCAAAAGGAAGCGAGCTCCGCTGAACCTTCCACCTCATAACCTGTCTGTTCGGGTCATCGTTAAACAGACGCTTCAGCCCCGGGGTTGGTTTTGACTGAGTACATCGGGCTTGCAAGTCACTGGTTTCCCAACGGGAGCCGTGCCTACTGTGAGTCATGGTCAGTTCGTTCATCGGCCGCAAGGATGAGCTTGCCGTCCTGAGAGAGCTTGCAGGTCGGTTGGCGGAGAACCACTCGGTTGCGGGGTTGATCGTCGGCGATCCAGGCTCGGGAAAGACCAGGCTCCTGAACGAGTTCCGGAGGCAAGCCGCGGGCCCCGATCTGCCGGCCATAGCCGGCTACGAAAGCGGACAGGGGCTGCCTCTTGCCGCCGCATCCGATCTCCTGCGTTCGCTAACGAAGGTCGGAGCTGAGGGCGAGCGGCTCGGCGCACTGCTTTACGAGGAGTCGCATCTCGGCTCGGAGCCGGAGTTGCTGAGAATCTACGAGAGCGCCCACCGATGTCTTGCAGGCCTCGACCGAGCGATCATGTTCGTCGACGATCTCCAGTGGCTCGACCAACCAACCGCCGTGCTTTGTCACTATCTCGTCCGCGCCGCCCATTCGACGGGCCGGCCGCTCGGTTTGATCGCGGCAGCGCGGTCGTCTCCTGCGGCAGATTCCTTCGGGGGCGCCCTGCGAGGCGTGTTCGTCGCCTCGGATGACTACGCGTACCTGGCTCTGAAGGCGCTGTCCCGGCGGGAGGGAATCGAGCTCGCCAGAGAGTTGTCTCCCGGCATCGGTAATGAGGAAGCTGATTCCCTCTGGGAGCGGGCGCGCGGCTCTCCTTTTTGGTTGGAGCTCCTCGCCCGCGAGGGCTCGCGCGAAATCGTAGGGAGACTCATCTCCGGTCGGCTGAAGGGGATCAGTACAGACGCGGCCGGGCTCATGACCCTCTTGGTGGTTGCGGCTCGTCCGGTCTCGGTCGAAGAGGCCCAGTCCGAACTCAAATGGGCCGCCGACCGAGTGGACCTTTCGGCCCACGAGCTACTGGGCCGGGGAGTGATCGTCAGATCGGTCAACACCCTGGTGGTGACGCACGACCTCGTTCGCAGTGCGGTGGCTAAAGAGGTGCCCGCCGCCTCGGCGCGCGCGATGCACACGCGAATCGTCCGGTATCTCGAGCTTCAAGGGAGCGACGACCCCGGTGTGCTGGCGGAGGCGCTGGCGCACCGGCGAGCAGGGGGTTTGCCCTCGGACCGTCTTGCCCTCGCCCTCGCTCGTTCTCCACGCCGGAGACTCCTCGGTCTCGACGTCCTAGGGCAACTCGAGACGATTGCCGACGAAGCCGAAACCGATGACGGCGCTGCGCTCAATGTTGCCGTTGCGTCACTTGCTGCCGAGTTGCGACAACACGAGTCAGCGCTTCGACGCTTCGAATCGGTGTTCGAACGACTGCCGGTGGGACGACTGAAAGCCGAAGCGGCGTTGGAGACGTCGCGCGTCGCGTTCGAGCTGAGTCGAGCGGAGGAAAGTCGGCGATGGCTTGATGTGGCACGAGCCTCCGTCACCCAGGATTTGTTGCTCCAGATTCAACTCGACGTGCAGGAGGCTCTCCTGCTTCGGTGGGCGGGGCACGACCCCGATCGGTCGCACGCTCTGTCGCGCAAGGCGCTGAGCGCGGCGCGCCGGGCGATCGAGGCCGACGAGGTGGAAGACGCCGAAAGGTGTACCAGGACCTATCTGATGACGCTGCGCGCCGAGTTCGATGCAGTTTTTCAGTCACAGGACGTCGAGGAAAGCGTGAAGCTCGCAGACGAGATGGCAGCGGCTCAGGGCGACGACGAGCAGAGAATGAGGGCGGGCATAAGTGTGGCGGTGCTGATGCTCGAGTCGGGACGAGTGCGCGCTGCGACCGAACGCTTCGATCGTGTCCGGCTGGAGGCTCGTCGCCGGGTGGTTCCGATGGCGGAGGTCGAAGCGGCCTTTTACGCGTCGTGCTGTCTGCGCTATCTCGGTCGATTCGCAGAGGCATCCAAGCTCGCGCGCGCGGCCGCCGAACTGGCCGAACGTGTCGGCACCCCCACGCGTATGTCGATGACGTGGGTTCGCAGTCTGGGACACCTGGTCGATCTGTCACTCGGCGACTGGCGGGACGCGGTGGCCGGGATAGAGGCTCAGCTGGATGCGGAGAACGATCCTCACTACCGGCTGCTGCTGCGCTACAACCTGGCCACGGGAGTGGCGCGACTGGCTCGGCCGAACGACGCCGTAGGTCCGGTTCTCACGCAATTCGAGGCGGGGTTGCGCGATGCCGAGATCGCGGGTTGTGCTCGTTGTCGCGGTGAATTCAACCTGCGCTTAGCCGAGTCACTGCTCCGAATCGGCGGAGTCGACGCGGCAGACGGCCTTCTGGCGGAGTGGGACGAGACGCATTCTCGAGCTCTCGGCCAGCAGCGTTTCCTGAGAGCCTGGGCCCGGTCCTTGCGCTCGCTTGCTTTAGACGACCAGACCGTTGCCGTGGAGCATCTGGGTGACTTGGTGGCCGAGGCCGAGGGGCTGGGGTTCGTTCTCGAGAGTCTGTGGGTGGAATTGGACCTCGGCAGGGCTTTGGCGATCCTGGATTCGGCTCGAGGCGTGGCCACGCTCAAGGCAGCAGCAGAACGGGCGAGTCGGCTCGGCGCGGTGAACGAGGAGCGGGTTGCGCTGCGAGCGCTCCGAGATCTCGGTGTGCGCGCCTGGCGCCGAGCCGCGAAGGGACCGGAATCGCTGAGCCCGCGCGAACGGGAAGTCGCGCGCCTCGTGGTGGCCGGTGCGAGCAATCCCGAGATAGCCGAGGCTTTGTTCATTGCACGCAAGACGGTCGAACGTCACGTCTCGAACATCCTCGCCAAGTCGGGGGCGCGCAACCGAACGGAGTTGGCCGGCCGCCTGGACAGGGACCCCGCTTTGGCAGCGTCCGAGGATGGGGGAGCTCCCCGATGAACCGCCACACGTTCGTCTCTAGCGTCTTTCTTGTTAGCTCGTAGAGAGGAACAAGGAGGAAGCAATGAGAAAGAAGCTCCGTTACGGTGCACTAATGCTCGCCGCGATCCTGCTCATCGGGGGAGTGGCGCAGGCCACCAATACGTCGGGGAGTGGCGGGAGGTCGCAGACGCTCAGGCTTCTCGATGTCAGCGACAAGTTCAGGTTCGTCGACGTCGGGGCCGCCGGATCACCCGGCAGTCCCGGTCCGGGCGATTCGTTCATCTTCAACAACCTCGTTCGCAATCGCGCGGACACCAAGTCGCTGGGAACCTGGATCAGTATCTGCACGATGACTGCCGCTCCGGGAGTAGCTCGCTGCAGCGGGACGGTGGGACTCGATGACGGAGACATCGAGGTTGCGACCACGGTCGACTTCGCCGACGCGGATGTCATCGTCGCCGCGGTCGTCGGCGGGACCAAGGACTACCGGGGAGCCGGCGGACAGCTGACCCTGGGCGAGGAGACGGGAGCCGGTCGTCTGATGACGATCAAGCTGGGTCGTTAGCCGGCATAGCGGGGCCGGGTCTGAGAACCCGGCCCCCAGCCCACCCGACGCAATGAACTCGCTAAGGAGCAGTCGTGGCCATGGTTGTGATCCTTGTAGCCGGTGATGCCACCGACGTATCGCTCGACTCACACGCAATTGCGACTCTGGCAGAACTCGGCATAACAAGTGTGGAGTTGCTTCGTGACGACGACACGGTTGCCTTGGTGGCCGACGGTTGGGCATTCGACGCAGCCAACTCTCAGCAAGCGGTCGAGGCCCTCATACCGGCCAGAGATCGATCGGTGGCCACGCTTCACTCGGTGGGACGAATGTGGGTGAGTTAAGCGGATGGAGATCAAAGGTTGTGGCGTGCCTCGTTGGCTCGGCGCCGGGATTCTTGTGCCGATCGGCGCGCATCGGAGGCAGCCTGCATCGCCTGGTCCGCGATGCTGCGGGCTCTCTCGGCCTCCTGGGCCATCTCGCCGGCGAGCGCCTCGGCGTCGTCCGCCTCGCGCTTCAGGCGCTCGGCCTCCTTGCGCGCGGCGCGCACCTCACCGGCAGGCCGATCGTCTAGATGCGGGGCCGCCGAGGTGGTCCACGCTCCACCGAGATCCTCGGCGGCATCGACGTCACCCGTCAGAGTTCCCGATCGCAGAGCCTCCCTCGCCTCGTCGTCGACGGCCGCGTTCATGAGTGTCGCCGAGATGCGGTCGAGGTGGGTTCGACTGGGCTTGGCCCCCTCTTTCTCGAGCCTCTTGGCGGCTCGGCGCGCAAGCTCAGTGACCAGCTCTCGCCGATCCGCCATGGCCGATCGGAGTGCCGCCGGATCCGACCCCTCCATTACCGAGTCCTGAGCGCGCCGCAGTCGCTCACCCGCGTCGAGCAGCGTCGCCACATCGTCTGAGTCTGAGCGCGCGAGCTGATTGATCGCCCACGCACCGACCGGTGGTTTCTTCATGGTCTTGACCGCGGCGGCCGACTCCTCGTCGCCGGCCTTCTTGAGCTCGGCGGACAGCGCGTTTCGAGCGGCCGTGAACTCGTCCAGCGGCAACCCGTAGAGGTCTTCGGCGGAGTCGACCACGTCAGGGCGTCCCAGCCGGGGTTGTTTCGAGCGAGATCGGGAGCACCGAGTTCTCGGTTGGCCCCACTCCCTCGATGAGCATCAGAGGGCCGAAGTTCAGCAGGATGATCGCTCCCACCAGCAGGTTGGCGCGCGTGTTGTAGGTGCGGGCCCGCTCCTGTTGAGCGGGACCGGGACCGACCGTCAGGACATCGCGACCCGTCACCTCGCGGAGAAGCTCGTGCTGGTGGAAGGCCCTGCGAGCCTGTTCGGGCTCGGCGACCCGAAGGAGCAGCCCGTGGGTCTTCTGATGCGGGCGGGCGAGATGGATGGGTCCTTTGGCCGCCATCACCTTGTGCGTGCGACGGGCTCCGTGCAGCTGCTCCGGCCGGTTCAGCAGCAACAGAACGTTGGGCGGATCCCCGACGTGACTGATCAAAGGGAAGGGCGAGCCGCCCACGCGCGAGTACAGGTATTCGGGCAACGGGGGCCCCCGGTAGCCGTGCGGGGCCGTGATCGGGAACCGCCGGTGATCCCGAGGGCCGACATGGAATTGTCTGGGTGGGACTGTGGAGTCGACCGCGGCCAGCCTGATATCCGACTTGGGGATTCTCAGCGGACGGCGGAAGACGCCGGGATTAACGATCGTCACGCCCTCGGGGTCGACGTCGAGGCGCGCCTTGCGCGTAAAGGCGGGCCTCATCATGAGGATACCGAGACACGCCAGGGCCGCCCCCACGTGCCACATGACTGCGAGCAGGACGAAGTTCCCGACCAGGTTCCTGTCCGCGTCGAGCTGAGAGACGATGATGTCGATCAATCCGAGCGCCGCGAGAATGGGAAACAGAGCCCTGAAGAATCCGATCGCGCGGTTGTAGGGGGTAAGGCGCAGGGGCATCGCCCAGACCGGGCTGGCCGGCGGGGGAGCGAGTTCCGCGTCAGTCTTCACGGCCCGATTTCCATCCGACACGACGGTTATTTTCCCACGTCGAGCCCCGGAGCAAAACCCGCCTCTGCAACCCTTGGCGTCCTTTACTCGTCAGATGGGCAAAGACGTTCACAATGGATTCCTCGAGATCCTCGAGAGCGGAGTGATTCGATGATGACTGTGCGGATGCGAAGAGCGACCATTGCGTGCGCCGCCGCCCTGGCCCTTCTCGGCGCGTGCAGCAACGACACCGAAACCCCGAATCAGACCAATGAGACCGCGACCGCCGAGACTCCGACGCCGCCGGAGGAACCCACAGACGATCCAACGCCCACACAGGAACCGTCGCCATCGGACGAGAGCAACACGACCTCGTTCCAGGTGTGGTTCTCGGATGGCAGCCGGCTGGCTCCGGCGATCGCCACGATCGATGCGACCCCACGCGTGGGCTCGGCGGCCCTGAGGTTATTGATAGAGGGGCCGGCGGGGGTTGGAAATCTGAACTCGGCCGTCCCTCCCTCGACCGAGGTCAACAGCCTGAGCATCGAGCGCGGGACCGCCACGGTGGACCTGTCGTCCGAGTTCGAGTCCGGCGGTGGCGTGACGTCGGCTGGCACGAGGCTGGCGCAGGTGACCTTCACACTGACTCAGTTCCCGACAGTCAAGCGGGTTGCCTTCCTACTCGATGGGGAACGGCCCGAGATCTTCTCGGAGGCGGGGCTGGTCTTCCAGAGGTCCTTTACCCGAGCCGACTTCGAGGACTTCTCGCCGGCCATCATCGTCAATCGTCCGCTGGGCGAAACCGAGGCCCACAGCCCCGTGACGGTGGCCGGCACCGCCAACGTGTTCGAGGCGAACGTCTTGATTCGCATCGTCGGTGAGGGCGGCGAGGTTCTGGCCGAGACGTTTACGACCGCGACATGCGGGACGGGATGCCGGGGCGACTTCTCCAAGGACGTCGAGTTCGACGTCGAGGAACCCACCGAAGCGACCCTTCAGGTCTACGAGGAGTCGGCCGAGACCGGCAGGCGCATGAACATGATCGAGGTCCCGATCACGCTCGTTCCCTGAGCGCGGGTTCGGTCGGAGTGACCTCGCTCGTGCATGCGCTGCATCGGGTCGCGGCCGCCGGAATCACGGTGAAGCAGTAAGGACAGTTGCGCGTCGCGGGGGCCGGAGCCTCCTGGCTCGGCCGCTGCAGCTTGTTGACCGCCCTGACGATCAGAAACAGTACGAACGCAATGAGTAGGAAGAGGGCAAGCGCCGTGAGAAAGGCTCCGTAGCGGATCGGGGTACCGCCTAGATCGATAGTGAGCCCGTTGAAGTTCGGCTGCCCCACGATCGCCGCGATGATCTGAAGGACGACGTCGTCAACCAGCGAGGTGACCACCGCGCTGAAGGCGAGGCCAAGGATGAAGGCGACTGCAAGCTCGATGAGGTTGCCCTTGAGCGCGAACTCCTTGAACTCGTTGAGAATGTTCTTCATATCGAACCTCCGCCGCGATTAATCAGGACATGTCTTGTGCCGATGACCATAGCGTGATGAACCCATCAGCCACGCCTGAGAACGATGGCGACGAGCGCGTCGATCTCGACTCGACGCCCGTCGTCCTGCTCCTGGATGCCTGCCGGATAAACGCCACCATCTACCTGGCCCCCGAGCTCGGCCGCTTCTCCGAGGCCTGGGAGTCGGTCATGCGCGATCACCGTCTCTTCATCCCGGTGACCGGAGCCACGGTAACGACGCTGTTGGGGGAGCCGGTCGGTGAGCGGTCCGACTTCATGCAGGTGCGAAAGACCGACATCCGAGCGGTCAGCCCCCTGGACAACTCCCGCTGAAGTCCCCCGACAAAAGCCTCAAGTCGCCGGCGTCCTCTGCCGAAACAGAGGTAACTAGTCATTTGGAGCTAGTAGGCGCACCGGGGGCCGATAGTCCCGGGGCGCTCAAATGGGAGCTGGAGGGATGGCGGCGAAAGTGGAGCATTCGGTGGGGGCGATGGCTGGAGTTCCAAGGATCCGGCAGGGCGACGACCGGTCGCTTGCCGAACGTCTCAACAAGCAGCTCGAGCGACCAATTGCTCGGCGGCTGGCGAGTCTGCTGCTGGTTGGCGCAGCTTTTGCGGCCGCAACGGTTCCCCTTAACGATGTCGGGAGCCGGTTCGCCCTTTACGGCCCCCTCGCCATTCTCGCCGGCATTCTCATCGAAACTCACTTCACGGCACATGCCCATCTCAAGGAGATCGCCGGTATAGACGCGCTCACCCAGGTCGCCAACGTCGGGCGTCTCTACGACGAGCTCTTCGAGCTGGAGTCGAAAAGAACCCCGTTTGCGCTGCTCATCTTCGACATGGACGACCTCAAGACCATCAACGACACCTACGGCCACTCGACGGGTTCGGCGGCCATCGTTGCCGTTGCCCGTGCGCTGCGGTCGGCCGTTCGCGCAACCGACTGCGTGTCCCGCTACGGTGGCGACGAGTTTGCGGTGGTGCTGCGCGACGCGGACCGAGCCGGAGCGATCAAGATGATCGAGCGATTCGGTGAAGCTCTCGTCGAGGAATCTCGAAACATCGAGCCGAACCTGAGCGTCAGCGCAGGCATGGCCCTCTACGGGGTGGACGGATTCACTCCCGAGGATTTGCTCAACGCGGCGGACGCTGCGATGTACTCGAAGAAGCGCACCTCCCGGCAGTAGTGGGGTAGGCGGTTCGGGCCGCGAAGTAGCATCCCGGCATGGACAAGCACCTGCCGGACAATCTCGCTTCCGAGCTCGTTTACGAGAACACGATCCACGAATCCCTGGGCATCCGCGCCATCGAAGTCACCGCCGACCGCGTGGTGCTCGAGATGGACGTCACTCCGACGGTGCACCAGCCCCTGGGACTGCTGCACGGAGGAGCGTCGGCCGTCATCGCCGAGAGCGCCGCATCGATGGGAACCTTCATGAACTGCGACCCAGCGGTCGAGTTTGCTGTCGGTGTGGACCTCAACATCACTCACCTCAGGGCCAAGCGCTCGGGCACGGTGACCGCGACGGCGCGGCCCATTCGGAAGGGACGGACCATTCACGTGTGGAATATCGACATTGGCGGGGAGGACGGCAAGCAGGTCGCCGTGGCCCGGTGCACGCTGGCCGTGCGCAAGATTGCCGATCAGGCCTCCTGACCGGAGGACTGGGCAAGAGGAAAAGGGGACTCGATGTACGAGCGGATTGTCGCGGGGACGGACCTCAGCAAGACGGCCGAGGTCGCGACACAGAGAGCCGCTGCACTGGCGCGGAGCCTGTCTGCGAAGCTCGTGCTCGTACACGCCGGTTCCGATCCGGGAGCACCACTCGAGGACCTTGCAAAATCCCTTGACGCGGCGGTGCTCGTCGCCAAAGGGAACCCCGTGGATGTCCTGCTCGAGGCAGCCGAATCCGGCGGTAACGCGACACTCCTCCTGGTGGGCAGCGTCGGGATGAGCGGAGCGCGCCGCTTCAAGCTCGGCAACGTCCCGAACAAGGTTAGCCACAGCGCTCGCACCGACCTCCTGATCGTCAAGACCGATCCGCCGAGAGGTGAGGTTGGGCCCTATTCAAAGATCATGGTCGGAACTGATGGCTCGACGACGGCGATGTCCGCGGTGGACAGGGCGGCCGACCTTGCCGCGGCCCTGGGGGCCGCGCTCCTGATCGTGTGCGCATACGACCCCCCGAGCGACGCCGAGCTCGAACGCATGGCCGCGAGCTCGGGAAGCATCAGCGCGCAGTGGGATGCCGATCGTTCGCTGCGTGATGTGCCGGACGAGTTCCGCTGGCGCATCGCCGGGGCGGCTCAGGCGCAGGATGTTCTCGAGCGTTCCGAGGAACACGCGGCTAAGCACGGCGTCGACGCAGAGGTCCGCACCGTCAAGGGCCCGGCCCCAGAAGTGCTCACCTCGATCGCCGAGGAGGAAGATTTCGAGCTGATCGTGGTTGGAAGTGTCGGCATGACGGGCGCGCAGCGGTTCAAACTCGGCAACGTTCCGCACAGGATCAGCCATCACGCGCCCACCGACCTCCTCATCCTGAGGACCAACTAAGAGGGGTAGCGAATGAGGGTTCTGTCCGTCTCCGCTCATCCGGATGACCAAGCGATCGTCTCGACGATCGCGCTCGAGAGCGCGGAATGAGAGTTCTGTCCGTCTCCGCTCATCCGGATGACGTCGAGTTTGGGTGCGCCGGCACTCTCGCCAAGTGGGCAGACGAGGGGGCCGAGGTAACGATGTGCATCGTGACCGACGGTTCGACCGGCACCCAGGACCAGGAATTGATGGGCACCAATCTGTCGAAGCTTCGCAAGGAAGAGAGCCGGCGAGCGGCCGACATCCTCGGGGTCAAGGAGGTCGTGTGGCTCGACTACCGGGACGGCTACGTCGAATACTCGCTCGAGCTTCGCAAGGACATCGCGCGCGTGTTCAGGCAGTACCGGCCCCACCGCTACGTCCTCATGGACCCGACTCCGGTCATCGGTGACTTCGTCAACCATCCGGACCACCGCGCCATAGGGCAGGCGTCGCTCGACGTAACGCTGACCGCGGGAACAACTCCGGGGCACTTTCCCGAGTTGATCGCGGAGGGCCTGGAGCCCTGGCGGGGGTTGCACGAGCTCTGGATCATGGGTCCGGGCGACCGTCCGCACCTTGAGGACATCACGACGACCATCGACCGCAAGATCGAGGCCCTGCTCTGCCATCAGAGTCAGGTGGGCGAGGACGCGGAGCGAATTGCGACGTGGATGAGACAGCGCTTCGCCGATGTCGGCAAGGCCGCCGGGTACGGAGCCGCCGAGACCTTCCAGGTCATCGGCCAGGGCCCCGGTTTTCACGCCGACGAGACCGACGAGGATGTCGATATGGCCGCCCCGCCGGTGGACCCTGCGGCTGCTCCGGTCCGAAAGCAGGACTGAGCCCGGGGGGCCGGGAACAGCGCCGCCGGTTTTTGTTTATTCACCATTGTGAGCAGGGCAAATACTCCCACTCGAAGGGTTGGGTTAGGAGAACCTAACTGTTAGGGTGGGAGCCAGAACTCGCCACAGAGCTCACAGAGCAACGGCGCTCATGACAGCGTCCGACGACCCGACCAGTGCACTAGAGGGGGTCTCCCGTAGTGGCAACAGAAGCTGAAGTCATTAAGGTTCAGCAGGAGAACGATCAGGTTCGCCAGATAAAAGGCGACTACAAATACGGCTGGCACGATGCGACCAGCTACGACGAGGCGCCGCAAAAGGGCCTGTCCCACGAGGTCATCGACATGATGTCGGACCGCAAGGGCGAGCCCGACTGGATGCGCAAGCTGCGCCACAAGGCGCTCGACGTCTTCTACCGCAAGCCTATGCCGACCTGGGGTGCCGATCTCAGTGGCATCGACTTCGACGACATCTACTACTACATCAAGCCCATGAACCAGGTGAAGTCCTGGGACGACATGCCCGAGGACATCAAGGCGACGTGGGACAAGCTCGGGATTCCCGAGGCCGAGAAGAATTACCTCGGCGGCGTCACCGCGCAGTACGAATCTGAAGTCGTTTACCACAAGACGCAGGAAGAGCTCGAGAAGCGCGGCATCATCTTCTGCGACATGGACACGGCTCTGCGCGAGCACCCCGACATCGTCAAGCAGTACTTCGCCACGGTCATTCCCGCAGCGGACAACAAGTTCTCCGCACTCAACACCGCGGTGTGGTCGGGTGGCTCGTTCATCTACGTGCCCCCGGGGATCGAGGTCGAGATTCCGCTGCAGGCTTACTTCCGCATCAACCAGGAGAACATGGGCCAGTTCGAGCGGACCATGATCATCGTCGACGAGAACTCCTACGTGCACTACGTCGAGGGTTGTTCGGCGCCGGTCTACTCGAGTGACTCGCTTCACTCCGCGGTCGTCGAGATCATCGTCAAGGATCACGGCCGGGC
>JBOGWS010000027.1:0-30059 GCA_050693895.1 Actinomycetota bacterium
CCGCGACGGCCCGGACACCGGAGACCCGTCCCCTCTTGAGCGCACCGATCAACCCGACGTCGAGTACCGGGATCCGTTCGTCCTGTCGGACTCTCGAGTAGAGACCTCGGCCGGGACGAGGCATCCCGTACTTCGAGAGATCCCCCACCGTCAGCCTTTGCGCCACTCCGGCGGCCCTGTCGACCACGGATACCGGCAGCTTTCCGAGCACGACTCCCAACGCCTGCGTAGGGAACCCGGCGAGGTCGCGCCGCATGATGTTCGGACCGGTGCGCACGGAGAGCCACACCTTGCGAGCGCCGCTCTCGACCAGGTCGACGACGATCTCGGCCCCCGAGTTCCCTGCGCCCACCACCAGCACGTCCTTATCGGCGTAAGACCGACCGTTGCGGTACAGGCTCGAGTGCATGAACTCGCCTGTGAAGCCGGCAACGCCCGGCCACTCGGGTATCACTGGTTCGTTGTTGAAACCGGTCGCGATCACGACCGAGTCGGCAAGAACAACTCCGTCGGAGGTGTCCACTCGCCAACCGGAGTCGCCGCGTCGGACGGATTCGACCGTCACGCAGAGTCGAACACGCAGCCCCTGCAGCTCCGCGTAGCTCTTCAGGTAGCGCACGACGTCATCGCGCGCGACCCACTTGCCATTACTACGCGGAATTCGCCTGCCGGGAAGGTGGGACAACCAACGCACGGTGTGGAGGTGAAGGCGGTCGTAGTGAGCTTTCCAGCTCGCCCCGATCTCTTGGGCCCGGTCCAGCACGAGCGCGTCGATACCCTTCGACTTCAGCACCGCCGCCACCGCCAGCCCGGCGGGGCCACCTCCGACGATCACCACGCGCTCGCGCACGGACGAGGCGCCGGAGTGTCGACGATCTTCGGTGCGGATCTCTGAGTCCACCACGGACAACAAGCTACAGAGCAAAGGGACGTGACGTCGACCGAGTACGAGCCAACGGACTTGGTCACAGTTGCCTCATACTGCTTAAAGGTGGGCCCACAGCTTGGGCGACGAACGACCCTAACTCCTGCTTAGGAGGCCAGCTCGGCCCGCAGGATCCCCGCCGCCTTCACCATGGCTCGCATCTTTCCCCGGGCCGACTCCCTCGGCAGGTACTTCATCCCGCAGTCCGGAGCGAGAACGAGACGTTCCGGTCCCACGACCTTCAGGGCACGCCTCGCTCGTTCGGCCACTACCTCCGGCGTCTCCACGGTCGCGTCCGAGAGGTCGATGACGCCGAGGATGATCGTCTTGCCGGGCAGGTCGGCGAGCACCGCCGGATCGAGGTTCGGCTGCGCCGTCTCGATCGAGATCTGGTCGCAGCTGCAGTCGGCGAGCTCGGCCAGGAACGAATAGCCCGAGGGTTTGTCGTGAATGATTGCCGCGTAGCCGAAGCAGATGTGGACCGCAGTCGAACCCTCGACGCCCTCGAGCGCTCGGTTCAATGCCTTCAGACCGAATCGGCGCGCCGCGTCCGGTCTCGCCTGCATGTAGGGCTCGTCGAGCTGCACGATGTCGGCCCCCGCAGCGAAGAGGTCGCTGATCTCGGCGTTGCACGCCTCCGCGTATGCCATCGCCACCGATTCGTTGTCCGGGTAGTAGTCGTTCTGCGCCTGCTGCGACATCGTGAACGGACCCGGAACCGTCATCTTCACGAGCCGGTCGGTGTGGCTGCGGAGAAACTCGAGGTCGCCGACACCGACGGGCTCGGGACGACCAATCGGTCCCACGACGCGAGGGACGGGATTCGGGTGACCGCTCCGGTCCAGCGCGGTCCCGGGGTTGTCGATGTCGACACCCTCGAGCGCGGTCGCGAAATGGTTCGAGTAGCTCTCGCGCCGGATCTCCCCATCGGTGATTACGTCGAGCCCCGCGTCCTCCTGGTCCCGAATCGCCTGAACCGTAGCATCTGCCTGCGCTTCCGCAAGCTGCTCGGGATCGACCCTCCACAACTCGCGCGCACGAACCCGGGGAGGGAAGCGCGATGCAAGCTTCGCGCGATCGATCAGCCAATCCGGCTGCGGGTAGCTGCCGACGAGCGAGGTCATGAAGAGCGTGCTCACGCCGGCATCATTACAGGTTCAGTAGCCCGGGTTGTGTATACCCGGACGAATCAGCTCCAGAACTCGTCTGACTTCGAGGTGTCCTCGATGAAGTTCCAGAACTCCGTGACCTGACCGTTGTCGACGTGTAAGACATGCACGCTGTGGGTCTCGAAGGTCTTGCCGGCGCGCTCGGCATGTGCGTCGACGAGCGCCACGCCGTGAGTGTCGTTGGCGAGGATGTCGTGGATCTCCTGCCGAAAGTTGCCCCCGGTTTCCTCTATGAGTTTGCCGAAAAAACCGAAGACCGCGTCATGGCCCTCGTAGTCCCCCGAGATGATGTTGTTGCCCGGCACGTGCCACACGATGTTCTCGGCGAACAGGCCGCGCAGCGTATCCATGTCGCCCTTTGCGAACGCGTCGTAGCCCTTCCGCAGCAGGTCTACGTTGGGGTGGTCGGCCATAATGCTCCTCCTTCTGGACCGCGGGGTTGCGCAAATAGCGCACCACGGCCGGACGAACGGCGCAAGGGAGTATGCCGGACCTGCTTCAAGAAAAGCGTTGGCAATTGAGCAGAAAATCTAGTGAAACTGGCGACGTCTGCGCTGGGGCCTCCGGCCGGGACGCTTGCCGGTTGCCGAGCGATGCCCACGCGGTGCGGACAGCCTCAGCCCATCCGCCTCGAACTCGCGGCTCAGCTTCAGCTCGCGGGCCATGGCACTCATCTCGTGACGCTGCGTGGTGCCGACGAAGGTCACACCGGTACCCGTGCGGCCGGCACGTGCCGTGCGACCGATGCGATGGACGTAGTCCTTGTGGTCGTGCGGGGGATCGAAGTTGATGACGTGCGTGATGCCGTCGAGATCGAGACCTCGGGCCGCGACGTCGGTCGCGATGAGCACGTCGACTCGGCCCTTGGCGAAGCGGTCCAATGCTCGCTTGCGCGCGGACTGGGTCATTCCTCCGTGCATCGCGTCCGCCGCAACGCGACGCGCCGTCAGCTTCTTGCGAAGTCGGTCCACTCCCCGCTTGGTGCGAACGAACACCAGAGCCAGGTCGCGCTCGTCGGTGTTCAGCAAACGAACGAGCTCATCGAGCTTGCTCGCGTCGTCGACCGGGAAGAAGCGGTGCGTGGCGTCCTCGATCGCGAGGGTCTTTTCGACGACCTCGTGACGGGCGGGATCGTTCGTGTAGGCGCGGGCAAGCTTGCCGACCCGTCCGTCGAGGGTCGCAGAGAAGAACATCGTCTGATGCTTGCTCTTGAGCCCCGCGAGGATGCCGTCGACCTGCGGCTGGAAGCCCATGTCGAGCATACGGTCGGCCTCGTCCAGTACCAGGATGCTGATCCTCGCGACCGACAGCGATCGGCGATTGAGGAGGTCCTGCATGCGGCCCGGGGTCGCGACGATGATGTGCGCCTTGGCCGCTCGGCGAGCCTGAGCGTCGATCGAGACGCCGCCGAAAACCGGCGCGACGCGCAGCCCGCGCGCTCGAGCGACGTCCTCCATCTCCTCGGTGACCTGCATCGCCAGCTCCCGGGTGGGAACCAGAACGAGGGCCGAAAGGCGTGGGGCACCGGCGGTGAGTCGTTCAGCGATCGGAATAGCGAAGGCGAGCGTCTTGCCCGATCCCGTTCGGGATTTGGCCAGCACGTCGCGACCCTTCAGCGCGTCGCGCATGACGAGGGCCTGGATTTCGAAAGGTGCGTGAATGCCCCGGCGGGACAGCGCCTGATGAACGGGCGCGGACACGCCGAGTTCGGCGAAAGATGACAAGTGATTCAACTCCTTGTGTTCGGTAGGAACCGCTACCGGTGACGGGAGACCATGAAACCCGACGACCTACCGAATGGGAGGAACCGAGAGATCTCACGAGCGACGTACCTGCCGCTCGTATGCAATTGCTACAGCGCATGACCATACACGTCTATTCCCCGCGCTTTGACACCACCTGCACTGAGCTCGTTAGCTCGTCTCGGAACCCCGGCCTCGCTAAGGCGGTGGTGCGGTCGCGCCTGAGTCATCCTGCGGCGCGTCTGCCGGGGGCGTCTCGGCGAGAGGCGGCGGATCGGGTGGGCGTGGGTCGTCCGGCGGCGTCTCGGCGAGAGGCGGCGGTCCGGGCGCGGGCGCCGGCGGATCGCCGGGGGATGGGTTGGCCGGAGGTGGTTCAGCCGGAGGTGGCTCGGCCGGAGGTGGCTCGACCGGAGGTGGCTCGACCGGAATCGGCGGCTCGGACGGAGGCGGCACGGACGGAGGCGGCTCGGACGCAGGCGGCTCGGACGCAGGCGGCTCGGCCGTCGGCGGAGTCGACTCTTCCGTGGTCGGGGGCTGGGAGGTCACCAAGTTCGATGACGCAGAGCCTCGGCCACCGGCCCTGTCTTCTTCGCGATCCCCTCGAAGGCACTGCTCGGGAGGGCTAGTACCGGCAGCTTGCGCAATCTCGCGGGCGTATTCGCAGTCGCTCTCTCCCTCCCACTCTTCAAAGACAACAGAGAGCTGCTGCCGGACAGCATCAGGGTTCTCCGATGCACGTGGCGAAGCAAACCGGAGTTCGCGCTTGTCCTCGCTCGAAGGAATCTCTAAACCGATGCTTTGGCCGGCCGCAGAGACCGCGTCCTGAACCGGCTCGGGCAGCGATCCATCGACCGCGAGAGTCCCGACGGCCGCGACGGCAACACCGCTGAGCATGAGCTTCCCGGCGAGCGTCGTGAAGAGTCCTACGAAACCTAGCCTCCGGACACGAAGGGGCGCGCGTCGAACTTTAGATGGATGGCGTTCGGCGACCGTCGCCGAACGCATTGCCCACCCCAAGACGAAGGCAACGGAAACGAGAGCCCAGGCCCCAAGAACCAACATCACTTAGCGGTTCTCTTCGCACTGGTGCGTACACTATTCAAGCCGTTCAACTACACCTCCCACGCCGCCGTCACATTGAACCATTGAAGGGCAGCGCGAACCACCGCTCAGCGCGGCGCGCGACCACTTTTATGCCGCGGTCTATCCGATAAGTCCCGTATTGTCTCGCGGCTAATCTTCATTTCGTCGTTCGTGGTCGCTCTACCAAGGCATGGGGCCGTGCCGGTCCCGGTACGTCCGAAACCGGGACCGACAGACGGCACTGCACTAACGCTTATGGATCTGGCCTCGAATCTCGCCTCCCGGGAAACGCTCAGAGTGGACATTGGCGTACGTCACTCCGGCCTTCATGGCATCGACGAGTTCATCAAACTCCCCAGGGTCGATTCCCTGGACGTCCGGTCCGACGACGTCGTCCGGTCCGATGACTCCTCTGACCTCACCCTCCTGGGGGCATGGATCCGCGTGTCCACCACCGCAGAGGAAGGCCGACACTCCACCGTTTGCGCCCTTCTGGCCCAGGTGAATGTGGGCAAACAGAACAGGACCCTCAAGGTCCTCGTAACGCAGCTTGTACGAGATCTCTTCGTCGGCTCGGTTGACCTTCGCCGTGAATCGTCCACTGGCCGAGGTGGACACCGAAGGCACCTCGTTGTATCCAGCGAGCCGAGCGTTGAAAGTGTTCCTACCCTTGCTGCCGCCACCGCTGGAGGCCTGCAGGCCCACGAAAGGCAGCAAGGCCAAAAGCGAAACAGAAACCGCTATCGCCAACTTCTTCATTCCGTTCCTCCCATCGAATCGCGCTCGCGCAAGAACGGGCGCGCCAACATTCCGGCGGTATTGCGGGCCCCTTCACCCCCTCCCCCCTCGGGCGTACTCCGGGAGCATTACCGTATCCGGTGGCGCATTGGTTTTCGAGGCCGGAACTGAAACCACCACACATCACAACAAGTCGAAACCGAGCGTGGATCTAGGCCTCGCAGGCTCCGGAACCGGAATCGAGAACCTCTCCCGACACGTCGATCAGCTCGAACTCGTATCTGCCGTTGCGATAAAGATCCATGAACAGAACCGCGTGCACCTGGGCGATTGCCTCCTCGCTGCCGGTGACGAGATCGGATTCGATGAAGTCGTCATGCTGTTCGCTTCCGCCGGTTCCCACAAGGAATTGGTGCATGCCCTCATAGGTCAGACGCTCGTAGGTATGGTCGTGGGACACGAAATTGATGCAGGCACCTCCAGCACTTGCGGCATCCCACAGGGGATCAATCTCATCATCCGAGCCGTGGTCCGAACCGCTGCTGTAACGAGCGTGGTGCCACATGACTATGTCGAAGCGTGGTGTGGGGAGGTTGTCCTGCACGAAGCCGGCAGCATCATCGACCTTGTTCGAGTCGACGCCGATGACGTTCCAGTCACCGAGATCCTTGGTCCAATGCTGTGGGATGGGATTCCCCAGACCAGCATCGGCGAAGTACGAGCTGAAGCCGCTGTCGTAGTCGTCGTGGTTGCCGGGCACCGGAAGTGTTCGGGCTTTGAAGCGACCCCACGTTGACTCGTACACGGTCTCGAAGTTTTCGATCTCTCCATCCTCGTACTGAGCGTCGCCCGCCAGGAGCACCCAGTCGGCACCTTGGGAGAGAATCAGGTCGCTGGTCGCCAAGCACCCACCGGTATCCCCGCGCGGCGCCTCGCATACGTCCCCCGCCACCGCGATGGTAATGACGTTGTCCTTGGGGCTCCCCCTGAGACCGATCGGAATCTCCGGGTCTCGGTCCGAGCATCCGGCGACGACCGAGATAATCGCTACCGCGGCGAGTAGGAACTCCTTGGTCAGCGCGCGTCTCACCGCAGGCAAGGGCCGGGGGCAATCATGCAGTTGCTAGGTGCGATGGTGCTCTCTCCGCTTCGTCATCGGTCGGGCGGGTTCTTCGCCCCAACAAAATCCTGCGGGTGGAAGCCAAGGTCGTCAATGGACTTGGAACAGCGCGCCTCGAAAAGATTGACGTTCCGACGGCCGAATCAGGCAAACGCGCCAAGAAACGCACTCGGCGCCCGCCTCCATTCGACGGCCGGCTGCAGCCCGGGAGTCTACGTTTCGGCCGGTCCGCTTACGCCGGGCCGGGAGCGCGGAAGATCGACTCCCGCCGGCAACGATTCGATGTTTCTATGGACTCCGTTGTCGTCGAACAAGTGGATGACGACGTCGGAATACTCGCTCTTGAGCTCCGTAACTCTGGCGCGGCACACATCCCAGTTATCGAAGTAGAGGTCGAACTCATCTCCGGTCTCGGCGTTCATAACCTCGACCTCATAGGCTCTGGGTGTTCCGTCCTCCGCCCTCTTGGAAACGTGGATAATCACGCCGGCCCTCCTCTCAGGCACTGGATCAGCCCTCCGTCTCCGTCATCGATGGTATCGAGCGTCGCGCCCGTGATGTCCACAAACGCTCCCCTGAAACCGTCGGGGCTGAGAAACAACTTCAGCACTCCATATTCTGCGAAGGTGGCTTCCAAATTGCCTCCGTTCGCCAGCTCTGTGTTCAGAAACATGCCTCCCGTACCAGCCAGTAGGCAGAAAGGCCCGTCGGGCTCGGGTCTCCCCGAGGATCCCATCCGCGGATAGCGAGCGTAGTTGTGTTTGTGGCCGTACAGGACGAGATCGCACCGATGTTGCATCAGCATCTCGAACATCGGCACGACGTTCGGCGCATCGACCGTTGTGCCCTCTTCGGTATAGATCGGATGGTGCCAGAAGGCGACGATCTTTTGCGAATCCGGCAGGGCTGCAAGCTGTTCATCAAGCCAAGTCAGCGACGGCTCGTAACCCGCGTCGGAGTCGAGAGAGAACAGGGTCCATCCGCACTCGAGGTCCTTCGCATAGTTGCGGCCGTTCTGCTTGGGAGCGAGCGAACCCCAGTAATCGTCATACAGGTCGATCGGACCAGACGATCCGTAGTCGTGGTTTCCGGGACAGGGAAAGGACCTATCCCTGAATTGTCCCCAAGTGGAGTCATAGAGCTCGTAGCTGCCCGAGTACTGCACGTCGCCCATCACGAGGACATGTTGAATCGACGAATCGTCGAGGATCAGTTCCGACGTGTCTACTGCCGCCTCGCTGTTGCGGTTGGCGGCTACGTCGCCTGCCGCCGCGATCCACTTGCCCTCGGTACGACGTCGAAGAACGGTCGTCGCGATCGCCGCCGACCCCACGAGTAGTCCGCCGACTCCCGCAAGCAGCCAACGAAAGAAACTGCGACGGGACATAGCTTGCTTGAGGAGGCCATCGTTTGGACTCCCGGAGGCGCCGGCCCTGTGGTTGTTCAACTCGCTTGTCCTCCAACCGGCATGACGACCGCCCTCTGCGCCGCTCCTATCGTTTCAACAGTATCCACTGTTGGCACCCAGGTGCGCGACGCCAGGGCGAGGAGGTTGGGAGTTAAGGAACCGCCGGTGGTGGCGTACCCGGCGCCGGTGTGGTCCCGGGACCCTCCTTCGCCGCCTTGAGCCGGAAAAACAAAAGGGTGGTCACGAGCGCGGCGAAGGGTCCCGTCAGCGAACCGCTCACCACGTTCGAAACGAAGGCCCGTGGCTCCTCGGGCAGCGCTACGAGGATGATGGAAATCACGATGCTGACCGCAACGAGGATCAGGAACTGCAGCACGATCACGCCGAACACCTGGAAGTCGAAGCCGCGTACGAGGTTGCGGCTCCGAGAGAACGCGTCGAAGACACCAACTCGTTCGAGCACGATCACAGGCACGAGTACAGCCCACCAGGTGATGAGCACAAGTCCGGGGACGATCAGCAGCACCAGACCGATCGCGATTGCGATACCCGCAAGGATCGAGGCCCCTGCGACGGAGCCAATTCGGGACGCACCGCGACTGAGGGTCTCCCCGACCGTGAGGTCGGCTCGTCCATCGCGAATGTCCGCGACCGCCTCGACAAGTGCGGCTTGGACGAGAAACACACCGATGACCGACAGGATGGCCGAGAGCAACGCTCCCACCCAGCCGCCGATCAGGATAAAGAGGACGCTCAAGATAGCGATAGCCAGGTAGACGACCAACGCCGTGACGAACAAATGACCGAAGTGCTTCTTGTACAGGTCAAATGCCTCTGAGATGACACCTTCTGTAGGGTTCATGTCCGCATTATCCCCTGGTTCGCACAGGCCGGACGGATTCACCCGCCGGCATTGCTCCAAGCCGCCACCTCAGAGTCGGGAGAGCCCAGCGGATCCTGGATCCTAGAAGAGCGCGTGCATCGCCTCGCGTAGGAGGATGAAGGCCAGGATGAAAGGCCATGTCGCCAGCAAGAGAAAGGCAATCCTGAGCCCGAATTCCCGCACTCCCTTCAGAGGTCGGAACCTCGGCACCGACGCATGATGAGCGATCATTGAGCTTTCCCCCGGATAGCCGCAAACAACGATTGGGTCAGACTTCCCCCTCGGTTGGACAAACCAAACCGAGCGGCCGGCACCAATCCATGGGATTTGTATCGGGGCGAAGTAGCCGGGAGCGTGCGCCAAGGTCATTGGAGTCTCTCTGAGGGCCTGAAAGGCCAAGAGGGCTGGAATCGACTTCTTACCGCGTCGCCACGCATGAGGGCCGCAACGGAGGGAAAGACACCTCTGAATAGGGCAAGTCGGGCAGATCCGAAACTCAGTCCATGGGGGTAGCGATGAACGCCGTCAACCGTCGCCGAGCGCCTGCTCTTGTGAGCGTTGTGCTTCTGTCGATCGCTTTGCTCGTCGCCGGGTCGCCGGCGACTGCCGTCCCCGAGAGCACCCCCGAACGCTCGACCCGAGAAGACCTCGCCGAGAAGCGCTGGGTCGCGGCCGGCGATCGGGCCTACGCAATCGGCGCCCAGGACGGGACCTTCCCGCCGATGGGCTGGCACATCCGAGGCGAGATGGGCGGCGTCTGGGCCCACCCGATCAAGTTGCTCGACGGCTACTGGTTCGCAATCAACGGTCGCTACCCCACCGCAGGCGAGTACACGACCGGCATCGGCTACGCCCGGCAAGTCTTCGCTCAGCACACGGGTATTCAGATGACCCAGACGGCCTTCTCACCGGATGGCTCTCCGGTCGTCCTGGTGGGGGTCGAACTTCGTAACGCCAAAGACAGTCGAAAAGCGTTCTCCCTTCGCATGGACGCTCGCAGCGACATTCTGTCCGCCTACCCATGGGGATGGACCGAGCCGAGCGCGGCCGAGTTCAACGGCGACGACGCGGGTCGCTACGACCGTTCCACCGGCACGCTCGAGTTCAATGAGCCCGGCAAGCCCTGGCACGCGCTCGTGAGGACGTCGGAGCGTCCCAAGAACGGCCGAGCGCACGACGACATCTGGGGACCCGTTGCGCCGGACGAGCGCGCCGACTACATGGAGCACGGACACGGCATGGGTGGACGCTTTCAGTGGACCATCGAACTCGAGGGCAACGCCACTAAGACCGTGTGGCTCGCGGTCGCGGGTTCCCACACGTCCAAGGCCGAGGCCACGACGGCTCTGAACTCGGCGCTGGCAGCTCCGGAAACGCTTCTCGACGAAAAGATCGCTCACCGCCGTGAGCTCCTGGCGCGCACGAACGTCGAGCTTCCCGATGACGGGCTCGAGGCAGCGTTCGACTGGGGCAAGCTCAACATGCAGGAACTGAGGCGAACCGTGACCGACGCCGAGATCCGTGATGTCGACGAGGGCCGCGCATATCCGGCCCCCGTTGCTACCGTGCCCGAGCTCACCGGTATCGGTGCCGGCTATCCCGACTATCCCTGGTACTTCGGAACGGACGGCGCCTACACCGCACACCCTCTGGTCGTTTCGGGTCAGTGGGATACGGCCACCGAACACCTCCGCTCGATCAAGCAGGTTTCGCGCATCCTCAACGGTGACACCGGGAAGGTCGCGCACGAGGTCATGACCGACGGCTCGGTCTACTGGGGCAACAACCAACATCAGGGCAATACGAACGAGACCTCGCAGTTCGCAACGGCCGTACACCTCGTCTGGCGCTGGTCCGGTGACAGCGCGTTTCGAGACGAGATGTACGACTTCATCGTGGACGGACTGCAATACGTAATGTCCAACGACTGCGTGGTCACCTGCGACAAGGACCAGGACAACTGGCCGGAGGGCAACGGGATGGTCGAGCGTACGGGCATGGGTTCCGAGAAGCTCGACGTCACGGCCTACCAATGGCAGGCCCTGCGCGCGCTGCAGGACATGGCGCTCAGCAAGGGCGACAACGCAACGGCGGAATGGGCGGACTCGGAAGCCGATGCGATGGAGAGCGCCTTCGATGACGCTTGGTGGATGGACGACGAGGGTCTGTTCGCGGACTCTCGCTGCAACGCCGGCGATGAAGGAGAAGAGGGCAGCAACGTCTGCACCTCGCCGGACCAGAAACTTCAGCAGTACCACTGGATCAACGCGACTCCGATGGAGGTCGTGCTCGATCAACAAGGACTCGATCCCGCCGCAGGCGACCTCGAGCTGGCGTCGCGCCAGCGCGCACACACCGCTCTGGACAATCTCGAGTCGGACAGGTTCACGGGCGACTGCGGCCTCTATCACACCGGGATCGGCGGGGGGCCGACCAGGGCGGGCGAACTCAAGTGCTGGACACTTCCGTCCTCGGTCATGGCAGTTGCGGAGGCGAACTACGGTCGCGTCGGGGACGACCAGGCTCCGTTCTACATGCATACGATCTCGGACCAGATCGATCTCGAGATGCCGGGCGCTCTACCGGAGATCGCCCCGAGCCCCGAATACGATCCTTTCGTCGATTTCCGCGATCGGGCCATGTTCATGCAGGCGTGGTCGTCCTACGGTGTGCAGTGGCCCGTGATCAATCACTTCCTCGGAGTGCGCCCGGACGCGCCGGACGAGCATCTCTACGTCGTACCTCAGATCCCGGACGAGTGGCCGGGCCTCTCCGTGACCGACCTTGCGGTGGGCTCGGGGACCGTGGCAGCCGAGGCGAGCCGCGACGGAAACGAATACGTGACCAAGGTCTCCGCCACGGAGGGCGGGTGGTCGCTGACCATCGGACATACGGTACGCGAGGACGAGGCGATCGAGTCGGTCACGTTGGACGGCACACCCGTCCTGTATGACGAGGTCGATACCACGCGCGGCCGGGAGGTGCAGGTGAAGACGACGACAGAATCGGATCGCACGCTCGTCGTCACGACGAGTTAGCTACGAGGGCTCCACCGGTTCCTTGATCTCGATGTCGCGCTCCCAGCCCTCGTTCTCGAGCTTGATCGACTCGATCGCTACCGTGCTCCCATTGGCATCGAGGTCCGGCAGGGCCTGGTACTCCGAGACCCAACAGCGATAGACCCTGTAGGCGAGCACGAGCTGACCGGCCTCGTTGTAGAGCTCGACGATGATGTCCTTGCGTAAGTTCTTTAGCGCGACCTCGTTGCCGAAACCGGCGCCGAGCCGCAAGACCTTGCTCGCCCAGTCCTCGAACTCGGTGTCGTGCGTAACCCCCCGCTCGAGGACGAGCGGTTCGTAGCGCGTCACGCCGGGGGATTTGTGCGTCAAGTTGGGATCTCCTCCTTCGCGCTGCTCGACGACGTCAGTGGAGCGCCGCAGACCACTGATCCGGCTGACTCCGGCGACGTACTTGCCGTCCCACTTCACTCGGAACTTGAAGCTCTTGTAGGGATCGAACCTGTGTGGATTGACACTGAACTGGGGCATGGGACCCTCCCTAATCGACGTGACGAAACCCATTGTGGCGCGCGTGGTCTCTCCTTGCAGGGTCCTACACTTCCGATCAAGCGATCGTCTCGACAATCGCGGCATTACCCGACGGCGCCGTTGGCGCGGCGGCGGGAGCGAAGCCGGCCCGTAGGGGCGGCGTAGTGTGAGGGAAACAGAATTGATGAAGCCGCTTCTGTGTGTACGACAGCAGGCGAACGTCCCTCTCGGGATCATCGGAGGCGTGCTGAACGAGGAGAACGTCGAGTGGCGCTACGCGGACTGCTGGACCGGCTCAGACCTCCCCGACTTGTCGGAGATATCGGGCATGATCGTTCTCGGCGGGACGATGAATGCCGACGAGGTCTCTGAATACCCGCAACTCGTGCAGGTGAAGGAGATCATGCGCGAGGCCGTGGCGACGGGCAAGCCACTGCTCGGCATCTGTCTCGGCATTCAGCTTCTCTCACGCTCGCTCGGCGGGGACGTCTATAGGATGCCGATCAAGGAGACCGGCTTCCTCGAGATCGAAGCAGTCGGCAAGGATTCTGTACTCGATCCCTTTGCCCCACGGTCGAGGGTCTTTCAGTTCCATGAGGACGCGTGCTCTCTCCCCGAAGGCGCGGAGCTTCTCTTCAGGAGCGAGGACATCCCGGTCCAAGCCTTCAAGGCGGGTGACCGCGCCTTCAGCGTTCAGTTCCACTTCGAGATCACACCAACCGAGATCAGCAACTGGTGCGACGCCACCCCCGATCTCGAGACCGTGTGGGGCACCTCCAAGCAGGAACTGCTCCGTCAGGGCGACGACCATTTGGAACTGCAACAGAAACGCGGACGAGAGGTTGCAAGAAGGTTCATCGAGCTGCTCGGCTGAGCTTGCTCTCACGTCTTTCGCCTTGCCACCGCCCGAGGATGGATAATCAAAACTGGATGGCGCACGAGCAGCTCTCATCAATAGGCGGAGGCTCAACTTGAGTAGCCCCACGAACACAGCAGCGCTAGAGAACATCGTCAGCACGATGCGGCTCGACGATGACAACCGAGAGGTGCTCCTGGATAGGTTCCGAGGGGCGTTGCTGGGATTAGCGGTGGGCAACGCACTCGGCCTTCCCGTCGAGGGTGAATCCGCACATGCGATTCGGCGTCACTTCCAGGGGGGGATAACCGAAGTGCGCGTTGAGGAGCACGACCGTCCCTGGGATGACGATCTCGCTCAAGCTGCGATTCTCGCGGAGGTTCTGCTCGAGTCCGAGGAGCTAGATCCAGAGGCGTTCGCCGGCCGGCTTGTGGTGTGGGCGCGCGAGAACGGGCGCGGCATCGGCGGGCTGACTCAATCCGCCATCGACGAATTTGCGAAGGGTCTCCCTTCGCAAGAAGCGGCCCGCGTCGCCTGGGAGGGAAACGCGATGAGCAACGCGGGCAACGGCGCCGTCATGCGCTGCCCGCCCGTGGCTCTTCGCCACATGCGGTCGGGAGTCGACCTGGTCCGGACGGCCAGAGTGAGCGCGCTCGTGACCCACTATGACGCCAGGTGTGAATGGAGCACGGTCGTAACCGCGGTGGCTCTAGCGACCTGTTTGAGCGGGAGGCCCGTGGCGGAACAGGATCTTGCGGTCGCAGTCGAGGCAATCGGCGGCGAGGGCTGGCTGGCCGACTCCATAGAGCAAGTAGCGGAGGCGGTCCAAAGCGTGAAGGGGACGACTCTGGAGGCGCTGGAGCTAGATGATCCGGTAGACATGGGTTACACGCTCAAGGCCATGCAGGTCGCGTTGTGGTGCACGGCACAGCCGGGTGGCTTTGAACAGACAGTCGTTGCGGTCGTCAACGAAGGTGGCGACTCCGACACAAACGGTGCTCTCGCCGGCGCGGTCATGGGGGCCCGGCACGGAGCCTCGAGCATCCCGAGTCGCTGGCTCGACAACGTCGCCGATACCCAGAGCCTAACTAGGCTTGCGGATCGCCTCTTCGAAGGACACCGCTAGAAGACCCAAGCACACGATCGAGCTAGCGCTTCGCGGGTTTCCCGGACTTGCGCTTGACGCTGTCGTTGTTTTCCCGCATCCAGCGAACGGCCGATTGCGCGGCGCCCGCGGCGGGAACAACGAATCTTTCGATGCGCTTTCCGCGCGAGCGATCGACGGCTTGGGCCGACCAACGTTCGATCTCGTCGGTGTGGTCCTCGAACCACTTGTAACCGGCGTATGCGAAAGCTCCGATCTTGGGAGCGTTCCTGCGAATTCTCGAGTACTTCACTCAATGCTCCTTACTTCGACTCGCCCTTCGATCACGCGTGGCTCTTACCCGGCTGCTGGCTCTTCACCGTACCGGCTCCATGTATCCGGCACGGCCCGAGTCTGAAAGCCGAGTCAATCGCGATCCACCGGCCGTTGGGCCGCCTCCATCTCCGGCTCGTTGCAGGTCGCAAGAATGTGACGATGGAGCGCCTGCGTTCTCTCCCCCGGCGTAACTCCGAGCTCCTCCCTCAACAGCAATCGTAGGTCGTCGTAGACGCGCAATGCCTCGGCCGAGTTGCCGGCCATCGTCAGAGTTTCCATCAGCATTCGGTAGCCGCTCTCACGGTAGGGGGCTGCTCGGATCAACGAGCGCGCGCTGCGCTCGGCCCCCGCAAGCTCGCCCCCGCCGATCTCGAAGCACGCACGCCCGTAGCACTCGAGGCCTCTCAGGTAGAGCTCGGCGACCCTGGCCCTGTAAGGCTCTATCCAGGGAGCGTCGTGGTCCGTGAGAAAGCCTCGCTCCGCGATGTGCAGGGCCACGCGCGCCGGGGACCAGGCGTCGACGAATCGGCCCTGTGCCGCGGCCGCCTCGGCTCGGTGCAGGGCTCCCGAGGCGGCATCGAGGTCGATCCACGTGTCGTTGGGAAGCTCGAGCGTGAGGGGTGAACGCCCTTCGAGCCGAGCCGGCGCGATCGTCCGCCGCAGCTTCGACAGGATCGCCGACAGCGCGGTATCGGGATCGGATGGTGGAGCGTCACCCCAAAGAGCCTCGATGAGCTCATCCCGCTCAACCGCTTTGCCTCGCTTGACTACGAGATAGGCGAAGATCAGTCGTCCCTGTCGGCCCGGAAACGCATCCTCGACCCGGCGCCCCTCCAGGGACACGACGAGTCGCCCACAAAGGTAGATGCGATGAGTCTCCGCCAAGGTTCCCCCAAGGTTGGCCCAAACGGCTTCTCCTATCATCGCGTTGTCGGGTTCCGGAAACAGGAGGGTTGGCATGGCTTACCTCATCAATTGCGAGTGCGGAGCACAGGTTCGAGCCGAGAACGAAGACTCGCTCGTGCTTCAGGTCGAGCAGCATGTCGCAGACACGCATCCCGAGCTGAAGGGCAAGTGGACGCGCGACGACATCCTGGCGATGGCCGAGCAGACTTAACGATGGCCCATTTCCTGGTTGCGTGACCCACGGACCCGTCTCGGGCATGTCGAGCAAGGCAAGAGGGGTTGGAGAAGCCGAGCTCGAGGGGCGCCCCGCGCAGTTCGCGACTCCGAACGATCTGCTGAAGTTGTCTCTCGAGGCGGATCGGGTTCTCACCTACTACAGTTTCCGTGGTTGAGAATCTCCCTCGTTGTCTTACCAGGCATAATCCTCGGGCGCGGTCTTGTGCCCCGGCCACATCTCGTCGAGCCTGAGCAGCTCCTTGTCGCTTAACTCGAGCTCGAGAGCGTCGAGCGCAGAATCGAGTTGCTCCAGGGTGCGCGGCCCGACGATCGGTCCAGTCACGGCGGGCTGATGAAGTAGCCAGGCGAGCGCGACGATCGCCGGCTCGCGTCCGATCTCATCGCAGAACTCCTCGTACGCCTCGACCTGCTCGCGTACCTCGTCGAGCGAGTCCTTGGCTCGTCCAGTCAACCGGCGCTTGCCCTCGCGCTCCTTGCGAAGCACGCCGCCGAGCAACCCTCCCTGAAGCGGACTCCAGGGAATGACGCCGAGTCCGTAGTCCTCGCACGCGGGCAGGACTTCGAGCTCGATCTCGCGCTTCACGAGGTTGTAGATGGACTGCTCGGAAACGAGACCCATGGAGTTGCGCCGGCGAGCGCACTCCTGTGCCTTAGCGATGTGCCATCCCGCAAAGTTGCTCGAGCCCGCATAGATGATCTTGCCCTGTGCGCGCAGGACCTCCATGGCCTCCCAAATCTCGTCGAAGGGGGTATTCCGATCGACGTGGTGCATCTGGTAGATGTCGATGTAATCGGTCTGCAGCCGCTTGAGAGATGCCTCACATGCGCGCCTAATGTTGAGGGCCGACAGGAACGTTTCGTTCGGCCCGTCTCCCATCGACCCGTACAGCTTGGTCGCAATGACGGTGCGCTCGCGGCGTCCCCCGCCCTTGGCGAAGAAGCGCCCGACGATCTGCTCGGTGACGCCTTCGCCCTTCTTCCAACCGTAGACGTTGGCGGTGTCGAAAAAGTTGATGCCCACGCCGTGAGCGTGATCCATGATCGTGTGCGAGTCGTTCTCGGTCGTCTGGGGGCCGAAGTTCATCGTTCCCAGAACGAGGCGCGAAACCTTGAGACCGCTGCGACCCAACTGCGTGTACTCCACGACTGCTCCTTCTCAGATGTCATTGATGTCATTGGTGGACGAGATCCGCCCCATGTTCCGACATACCCGGAGACAAGCATTCAGAACCCGTGACTCTTCTTGCCGGTGTCTGGGTAAGAGAGGGCTCGATAGGCTCGTCTGCCGAGCATCAGATCGACATCATTGGGGGGGATCATCGAACTGCCACTGTTGCTCGCCGGTCCCATTCTCCGCCGGACCACGCCCGAGCACACATTCATCTGGATAGCAACGAGCGAGGACTGCAAGGCAAGCGCCGAAGTCACGCTTGCGAGCGGATCCGACACCGTCGGTCGAGGCGAGGGCGAGATGGTGAAACTCGGCCCCCGGCTCTTCGTGCATCTAATCGAGGTGAAGCCGACGGGACAGATCTTCCCCACCGACACCCTGCTATCCTACGACCTTGCGCTCGACGGCGACGACGGAGCTAGCAGCCTGCGCGATCTCAACTTGCTGCAGGGCAAGGGTCGCATCACCCTCGGCCGGGCGAAGCTTCCGACCTTCTTCGTGCACTCGAATGAGATCGCCAGGAACATCATGCACGGGTCCTGTCGCCAACTACACGGCGGAGGGGAGGACGCCTTCCTGTCGGCCGATGAGACGCTGACGCGGTCGTCGGACGACGTCGATACGCGGCCGAGCGCGCTGTTCCTGACCGGGGACCAGATCTACGCGGATGACGTGGCCGCGCCACTGATCGCTCATATTCGTTCGCTCGTGACAGAACTGATGGGTGAGGCCGATGACACCTCGATCCCCGAACTGGACTCGCTCGACAACCTGGGCGTCAACGGGCGAGCCGAGATCATCGCCGAGAAGGCCGGCTTCACCTCCCAGAAGGCCGACAACCATCTGATGAGTTTCGGTGAGTGGGCGGCGATGTACGCGCTCGCGTGGAATCCAGAAATGTGGCCCCCATCTCTTCCAGAGGCCGAACAGTTGATACCGGACGACGAAGGCTACAAGGCTGTTGTCACGAAAAAACGTCGCAAGGCGGAGAGTCATCGAAAGGCCCTCGAGCGCGCCCTCGTCGCGGTGCCTTCGGCCAGGCGAGTGCTCGCAAACATTCCGACCTACATGATCTTCGACGACCACGACGTCACCGACGACTGGAACATCACCGGAGAGTGGTGCGAGAACGCGCGCCGCGGCGCCATGGGACGGCGAGTCATCTCGAACGCTCTTGCCGCTTACTGGGCCTTTCAAGGTTGGGGCAACCATCCGGACGATTCGGATCGAGACTTGCGCGACCAGGTCTCGTCGTTCTTCTCGGGGTCGCTGGACGGCGACGAGTTCGATGAGGCTATGTGGTCGTTCGATCGATGGAGCTACACGGCCCCCCTGGATCCCACGACGATCGTCCTCGATACGAGAACCCAACGGCACTACGACTCACCCAAGGGTGGAGCGCGTCTCATCAACGAATCCGAACTCGAACGGGTGGCGAAGCTCGCCTCGGCTGACGGGCACGAGCCTGGAGAGCGACTAATGCTCATCTCGCCGGTTCCCGTGTTCGGCTTCGAGTTCCAGGAACGGCGCCAGAAGTATCTCGTCGGCAAGCTCGGTCCCTACGAGATCGACTTCGAGGCATGGCATTCGAACATGCACGGCCTCGTCGACTTCATGCGCCTGCTCGTCGAGGACTTACAACCCGATCCCCTGATCATCCTGTCCGGAGATGTTCACTACGGCGTCAACGCGGAGAGCTCGTTTACCGTTCACGACAAGAAGCTCGACGTAATTCAACTGGTGAGCAGTGGCTTCAAGCACGCCAATCTCCTTGCGAAGTCCGGGCTCTATCTTCTCGGACACCTCCTTCGCGCGACGCATGAGCGTCTCGGTTGGGACAAGCCTCCCGACTTCAAAGCGCCCGACGGTGCGGGGAAGAAGTTGATCAATCGTCCCCCCAACACCGACGAGTGGGCCGACGACTCGCCCGTGTTCCTCGCCCCCCGCCACGTCAAGGTGCTCGGCATCGAGACGCCGCCCGACTTCAGGGAGCGTCGCGTCTACGTGAGGCCATCGGGTCGCAACCGCTCGGTGCTGATTGGCGAGAACAACATCGGGTTGGTGACCCTCGAGAAAGAAGGAGTCGAGCATCGAGTGCTCTCCCGCGGGCACCGCACGCACGTCCACACCGCGCGCCTTCGATCCGTCGGAGCTGAAGGTGCCTGAGTCGGATGAGGGTCAGGTCGCAAAATACGCAAACGCTCGGGTTGTCGCGCGATCGGTTGATTGAGCTCGGTCGCCAGCGCATGATCTAGAAGTGGCCGCCATCGAACACCCCCCTCTGAGCACCGCGGGACCCGGCGTTACGCACACTCTCGGAGTGATCGCCTCTGGCAACGTGGCGGGATTCATGGCCGGACTCATCGTGGGTGGAGTGGGTTCACGACTTGCGATGCGCATTCTCTCCCTCACGAGCCCCGACGCGCAGGGCGCCGTGACGGAGGCGGGGGAGATCGTCGGCGACATAAGCCTGGGAGGCACGCTTTTCTTGCTCGCCGCCGGTGCCCTGCTCGGCGTCGGAGGTGGACTCGCCTATGTGGCCTCCAGGCGGTGGTTACCAAGCCGGGGAAGCGGCCTCGTCTTCGGTCTGTTGATGCTGGCCCTGTCCGGCCGACTTCTCGTCGATCCCGAGAACCTGGACTTCGTCATCCTGGATCCCGCGTGGCTGGGGGTCGCCATGTTCGCCTCACTTCCGGTCCTCTTCGGGCTCCTAGTCGTCTCCCTGCAATCGAGGCTCGAGCCCTTCTTCACGAGGACCCGCTCGCGGGTCGCGACCACATTGGTACTGGTCGCAGGTCTGCTGCCTCTCGCGATCGGCGGGCCGACCGCAGTTGTGGTCGCGGTTCTCGTTGCGGCCGCTTTCCTCCTTGCTCGCTCTGAGGCGGTGAGGGACGTTTGGGCCAGCGGCACGGTGGATACCTTGGGTCGCGCCGTGCTCGGGACGGCGGGTGCCTTCGGGTTGGGACTCTTCGCCTGGGGGGCGTTCGAGATTCTCATCTGACCCAACCTGCTCGACCCATCTGCTGGATTACATGTCGGTCCCGTGGGAATGAGCCAGAGCAGACTTTCGAATCGGCTCGGCCAAGGGGGACTGAAGTGAACAGGATCATCCTGATCGTCTATCTCGTGATCGGCGTCATCGTCGCGAGCGCCCAGGGGTATCTCGGCGACATCAATAATCTCGGCGACGCAGTCAACCTGCTGCTCGCGGTCGTCCTCTGGCCACTCCTGCTCGTCGGGGTCGACTTCAATATCAAGATCGGCAATGGGGACAACGGCGGTGGGGGAAACCGGAACAACGGAGTTCTCCCGCTGGCCGGTGCCGGGTGGACCTACCTCCGAACCATCGCGGGGCCAAGCCGGAACGAGAGCGCCCGCTAGGTCACCCGGGGGCTCCCAAGCGTTTGTGTCACAGACCTTCGTCATCCTGAGTTCAGTAACCGGGGACCAGGTATCTGGACGAAGAAAAGGGGATGCAAATGGAACAAATTGCACGGGTTCGAGAGCTTATTGGCTCGGGGGTCAAGCCTGGTGAACCCAGGTCTCATGGGCCGCTCACCATCGTTCCGCTGTTCGGCGGCGCGCCGACCAAGGAGTACGTACTTGCGGCGGAGGCGTTTGCGGACGGTCTGCTAACCATTATCGAGGTCGACGAGGGCAGCGTGCCGCAGCTCGGTCTCAGCAACAAGGCCGACCTCCCGGTGCTGCTTCTCGACGGCGAGCATCTCGAGGGAGCGATGCAGAATCGAATCGTCAACGCCTCGGTGCTCGTGGCGGCCGGCTCCGAAGCCCAACTACCGGTGGCCTGCGTCGAACACGGCCGCTGGCACTATGAGGAGCGCGAGGACTTTGTCCCCAGCGACGACTTCGCCTACGGCCGGTTGCGCGCCAAGAACGCATCGGCGCGAGCCGTCAGCGCCCGCGTCATGGGTCAGCGGTCTGTCGACCAGGGCGAGGTTTGGGCCGACATTTCGGCCCTTCACTCCGAGATGGGCGTCGAGGATTCCCCCACCGAAGCTATGCGGGACGCTTTCGACCGGCGCCGTGGAGATCTTGACGACATCGTCTCGGCGTGGCCCGCTCCCGACGTGGGCCAGACCGGTGTGCTCGTGTGCGTGGCCGGTCGCCCGATCGCGCTCGACTCCTTCGACAGACCCGAGACCCTGACCAAGCTCTGGACCCGACTTCTGTCCGGCTACGCGCTCGACGCGCTCGGTAAGGACTCCGCTCCCCCGCAGGATTCCTCCGTCGACACCTTCTTCAGGACCGCCGCGGCCGCAACTGCGACGACGCACAAGGGCCTGGGACTTGGTACCGACGTGGTCCTCACCTCAGATCGGATCGTGGGCAATGCGCTCGCGTGGGACGAGGGTGTCGTGCACGTTGCGTTGTTCGCCCGTCCCGATGGAAAGGACGATTCGAGGGAGAGCGGTCATATCGCAGGGCCGCGCGCCCGCGCGCAGCGTCTGCTGGACACCTAGGTGTTAGGTTCTGCGAACGTCAGAGGACCGCGCGTCACCGTCGGCGGGCCTAACGCCTAGCGGAGGAAACATCGGCCATGACCAACCTGCTCGCGATCCTGCCGATGGCGATCGTGATGGTCGCGGGTCCACAGATCGTGTCGGCCATCTTGCTGGCGACAAGCCAGGAAGCGCGCCGGAGCTCGCTTGCGTACGTGCTCGGCGTCGCGCTTGCCGTCGTAATCGGATTGACGATCATCTACACGCTCGCCACGGTGCTGGATGTTGAAGCCTCGTCGGGCGGGGAATCCGATAAGAACTGGGTCGATTACGCGATCACCGCGCTTCTTCTGTTCCTCATGGTGCGCGTGTACCTGCGACGCCACGACACCGAGCCACCGAAGTGGATGGGTAAGCTTGCAACGGCCACTCCGGGGTTTGCATTCAAGCTCGGCTTCCTGCTGTTCCTCGTGATGCCGACGGACGTGATCACCGTCGCCACCGTCGCCACGTTTCTTGTCCGGCAGGACGCCCCGTTGTTCTACGCTCTCCCGTTCGTCTTCCTCACGGTTCTGCTCGTGGCCATCCCGCTCCTCGTGTTGCTCCTCCTCGGCCCACGGGCCGACGTGATTCTGCCGAAGCTCCGCGCGTGGATGAACGCCAACTCCTGGATCGTCAGCGAGTTCGTAATCCTGCTCTTCTTGGTCCTGTCGCTCTAAAATCAATCGGGCGGATCGACGATTCACCCCTTGCACTACGCTCATCGGACTCTTCTTTGCCTTCGCTTACAGCACGATGGCGGCAATCGATACCGGGCTGTTCTTTGCATCGGGTACCGATGGTTTGTCGCCGGATCACCTCTACTTTAGTTACTCGACTCTCACACAGCAGGCTTCGGCGACCTGACCGCCAGGGAAGACATCGGGCGGATGGCGTCGGTCCTAGAGACTCTTATTGGACAGCTCTATCTCGTCACTGTGGTCGCGGTATTGGTGGCCAACCTCCGAGGTAAACGAAGGTGATGAATTGACTCGGTGTACAGTTCGCCGATCATAGGTCGATCATGCCCATGGAACGCGGCCTCGGGTCGAAGGCACAAGGAAGGAGCGCACCGTCCAATGGCCGATGCGCTGGGAATCGCCTCCTCTAGCTCGCTGGACGGCCGCACATTCGACTATGACGCCGAGTCGGATAGCCCGGTCCTGGTCGGTGACCTGCTGACGCTCCAGACCGAAGACGAGACCTCGCTGCTCGTTCAAATCAGAACGAAAGAACGCGCCGAGGGCAACCTCGTGCGAGGCACCGGCGTCGTATTGGGAAGGCTCGAGAACGGCGCTCTGTTGCCCCCGGACGCGCGGCCATTCAGCACGGCCACTATCGACCGGGCCGACCCCGGGATTCTGGATCCTCTCATCTCGCGCGGGGGCCCAGTGGCTCGCGTCGGAACGACGCGCACCGGCGGACTTCCTGCGCTTCTATTCGCAAACTCCTTCAACCGGCACACGTTCCTCTGCGGACAAAGCGGGTCAGGAAAGACATATGCGCTCGGCGTGATCCTCGAGCGGTTGCTGGCGGTGACCGATATGCGAATGGTGATCCTCGATCCGAATGGGGATTTCGTACGTCTCGGGGAGCTCCGCTCCGATGCTGTCGATGGGGATGCCGGTCCGCTCCTGGCCGCTCAGGGCAGCGTGCGGGTTTTCCGTCCGGGATCACATAGAGCCGAATCGCTTCGGCTCCTGTGGAGCGAGCTCGCACGCCGTGCGCAGGCGGCGGTGCTACAGCTCGACCCGATCCGCGATCGGGGTGAGTACAACGTGCTCCTGAATCTGCCGCCCACCAATCCAGATCTGAAGCGCGATGACTTCCTGGAGGGGATCGGGGCTCTCGGCGAGGACGGCCGCGCCATCACCACCCGGTTGGAGAACCTCGGGATCCTCGACTGGGCTCTCTGGGCCCGGGGCGCGAGCTCCGTGCTCGAAGCAATCGAGGAGCGCCCGCGGGCCACGGTCCTCGACATCGGCAGCTTTGACACGGGGGCCGAGCGGTCGGCCGCAGCTCTCGCCATCCTCGACGATCTTTGGGAGCGCCGGGAGCGCAGAGAGCCAACCCTGATCGTGATCGACGAGGCGCATAATGTCTGCACGACCGAACCCGCCGACCAACTCCAAGCGCTTGCGACCGAGAGGCTGGTTCAGATCGCCGGTGAAGGGCGGAAGTACGGGCTCTGGCTGCTCGTCTCTACGCAGCGACCCTCGAAAATCCACCCGAACGTCCTATCCCAATGCGACAACCTCGTGCTTATGCGTATGAACGCTCCGGCCGATCTCGAGGACCTCGGGCGCGTGTTCGGGTACGCACCGCCCTCGATGCTCCAATCGGCGCCTGCCTTCACCAAGGGCGAGGCCCTACTTGCGGGAGGCTTCACGTTCGCACCAACGATCGCCCGAATCGAGGGTCGGCTCACGCCGGAGGGCGGATCCGACGTCGCGGTCCCGTTGCCCACACCCTGACGCGCCCTTACTCGGAGCTCGACTTCGAGATCGAGAGCCACACACGTTTCAGGAGGGGCTCTTTCTCTTCTCGGCTCGGATCTGCAGCCGTCGAGATCGGTTGCTCCTGAGTTAGTGCGCTCTCGACCACCTCATAGCGCGTCAGGAACGTCGACCCGAATGCCTGGAAGATGGCCGCAACCGGCAACGCGAGGAAGGCAGCCGATACGCCCCCGAGTGCGCCTCCCATCATCGCCGCGACAAACGCGACGGCCGGGTGTAGCTGCATTGTGCGTGCCGACAACCTCGGGCTAATCAGGAGGTTCTCGAGCTGCTGGTAGAGGGTCGCGAACACCACGAGTATTACCGCGGGCCGCAATCCCCCCGTGGCGAGCGCAATTAGGACGGGCAGGGCATACGCGATGTAGGTGCCGACAACCGGAACGAACTGCGAGACGAAACCGACGAAGATCGAAAGCGGGGCGGCGAATGGCACTCCTAGAAGTCGAAGGACCGCGTAACTGGCGAGCCCTGAAATCAGCCCCATGAGTGCTCGGCTGTACAAGTAGCCGCCGACCTTGTCGGTGGAGATCTCCCAGAGACGCAACACCTCTAACTGCTGCTTGCGGGGAAGAAACGCCAGCAATGTCCGTCTCAACTTGGGCGCCTCAGCCGTCAGATAGAAGGAGAGCAGCGCTATCACGCTGATGTTCCCGAGCGTTCCAAGAAACGCGGCGGTTAGTTCGAGCGCGTTGCCGGCGAGGTCCGCCGCGAGCGCGGCCAGATCCGCTCGTTGGTCCTGAAGAACCTCCTCGATCCTGGTCACGGAGATGTCCAATCCGAGCCGGCTCCCGAGATCCGCAAGGGCCTTCGGGAGCTCGGCGAGCAAACCGGCAAGCTCGGAGATCAGCCGGGGAATGATGGAGAGCAGTACCACGATGCCAACGATCGCAAGACCACCCATCAAGGCTCCGGTGGCGACCCCTCGACGCCATCCCCGTCGGGCGAGCCAGTTCACGCCGGGTTCGAGCGCTAGGGCAATGAACTGGGAAAAGAGGATCACTCGCAAGATGCCCGCGATCGCCGACAAGAAATTGAGAGTCGCCACGATCGCGACCGCAGCCAAAGGCGCGATCACGATCAGCCACATCATCCACCGGTAGTCGGTCCGTGGGGGCGACGGTGGGGACGCGCGAGGGCCCTCGCCCGCAATCGACCCATAGGTTCGGGCAGGTTCCGAGCTTTCGTCCCCGACGTCCAATAGCCCTCCTAGAGCGTGTGAACAACGTCACCAAAGCTTGAGAGGTCTAGCTAGCATGAAGCAAGAACCCTCTGGCGGGGAGCCTTTCCGCCATTTTTTCGATCATGCGCAAACTGAAGACAACCGCGGTCTCTTGTCGGATGATTAGCTCACGATGGGACCCACGCCGTCCGACAAGACAGGCTCGACCGACTCGGCTCACCTCCCGACGGGTCATTCCAGCCCGTCCGCGCCACCTGGGAAGAAAGGAAAAGGCGGACTGGGTAACCGCGTCAAGGATGCGCGGGCGTCGATTGACGTGAGAAAGCGCACCTTGCTGGAGAGGGCAGCTAGGGAGCGTGAGAGGCACGAATCCGTTCGTACCCTCTTCCACCTTTTCGAGGAGGACAAGGGTCGCGGTGGAGGGCTCCTCGCGGGTGGCCTCGCCTACAGAATGTTCATTTGGCTGCTTCCAGCGGCCCTGGTGGCGTCTTCTTTGATGCGCCTGGTTGCCGAGGTGGGTGGCAAATCTGCTTCGACGACGGCGAAGGAGCTGGGCATGGGGGCCGCGGTGGCGACGAGCGTGAACCGAGCCGCTGTTCAGGCTGGTCGTGCTGCGCCGTTCCTCTTGGTCGCGGGACTCGTGATCATGGTGTGGGCCTCCCGAGGTGTGCTGAAAGCCCTACGGCTCGTGTCCGCTATCGCTTGGGGAATGAGTCCATCCCCGTTGCGATCGCCGATCCGACCAACTCTGGCGACTGCCGGCTTCCTGGCCGCGATTCCTATCTACGGGATTGTCGTAGCTCCTCTCTATGGTGGGTCGCTCGCCGGTGACATCGTTGCGACGTTACTCGCAACCACCGGGATCATCGCGATCGCTACCTGGGCGGCAACCAGCCTCCCCCGCCCGGATGACGTAGGACGGTTCGACCTTTTCCCTGGAGCGATCCTGTTCGCGGTCGGTATCGAAGCGCTGCAGCTGGCGACGACACTTTACTTCGCGGGCAAACTGGAGCGCCTCGACGACCTGTACGGAGCGCTCGGCTTCGCGGCGGTCTTCATGACCTACCTCTATCTTGTGGCTCGGCTGACGGTGCTGGGCCTCATGGCCAATGCGGCAGTGTGGCGGTCCGGCTCTCCCGAAGGAGCATCAACGAGACATGAACGAGCGCATCGGATTGGCTAAACGCGTGCAACATGCCCTCGGTGGGATCGCAGGTCGGTCCGAGCAGGTGGGGATGTTCGTGGCCGCGGCTTCGGTACCACGGTCACTGCAGCGGACGTTGATGAAACGCAGTACGTCCGATCAAGCCGTTATCACCGGGGCGGTCATGGCGATCAACTACGGTTTGGCAACGCTCGTCCACGACTCCATCGAAGCGCTCACGCAGTGGCGCGCCGGAGGTGGCGAATTTGAGGATCGCGGGTGGCGCGGCAGAACCGCGGCCGCCGACGCCGCCGCGATGGTGGCGGGCTTCGCGCTGCAGACAGCTTTCCAACAGCGGTCGGGTGAGCGGCTCTCGCGAGGAGGGTTACGCACTACCGGGTACTTTCTCTCCGTCGCCGGGTTTGCGGGAACCGCCACGGCCGCCATACAGGAGGGGATGCAGCTCCTCGACGAACGAACTGACAACCGCTGGAAGTTCCGTTCGCTGCCCTTCGCCATCGTGGCCGGTGCGGGATTCTCACTGGTCCAGCAACGAGGGCTCCTGCGACGTTACGGAAACGAGGACCGCTTGCTGTTCGAAGAACAGGGACAAGTGTCCTCAGCGCAGGCGCTCGTTACCGGGGCGTTGGTTAGCACTGGACTTGCACTGATATCGGCAGCCGAACGAAAGCTCGCGGCAAGCACCTCCGAGACGCTCGCTCACTTCTTCCCCGGGAAAGAACGAGGATGGAGAACGCCCGGCCACTTGCTCTCGCTCGCCCTGATGGGGACCGGCGTATCGGCGGGATTGCATCACGTGCATCGGCGCGTCGAATCGGTCGCGAGTAAGGCGGAACCGGGGCTCGAAAAACAGCCGTCGAGCGAGTACGTCAGCGGAGGGATGGGCAGCCACGTACAGTACGACGCTCTCAGCCGACAAGGACAGCGGCACGTGAACACTTTCATCCGCCCCGAGTGGATCGAGCAGACCATGGGCGAGCCCGCCAAGTCGCACCCGATAAGAATCTTCGTCGGCCTCGACTGTGCGCCTTCGGAGGAAGAGCGCGTTGCACTCGCGCTGAAGGAATTGGACAGGACCAATGCCTTTAACCGGGAAGTGCTGCTGGTCGTCTCTCCCACCGGCACCGGCTACGTCAACTACCAGGCCGTCGAGTCGCTCGAGTACCTGACGAGAGGCGATTGCGCAACCGTCACCTTGCAGTACTCGAAACGACCTTCTCCACTCTCTCTCGGTCGCGTCGAAGTCGGCCGCAAACAGAACGAGATGCTCTTCTTGTCGCTGTGGGAGCGTTTCGAAAGGATGGAGTCATCGGAAAGGCCGAGACTGGTCGTCTTCGGGGAGAGCCTCGGAGCGCACACGAGTCAAGACGCCTTCGTACACCGAGGCACACGTGGTTTGCAGGATCGGGGCATCGATTCGGCCCTGTGGATCGGGACTCCATTCGCCAGCGAGTGGAAGAGCGAGGTCCTCGGCCGGCCACGCCACGACACCGACACCGCGCTCATTGGGCAGTTCAACGCAGTCTCAGACATCGAGCAACTCGAGAACGAACGAGCCGGTCAGCTGCGATACGTCATGCTCACCCACAACAACGATGCCGTCGCATACTTTGGCCTGGACCTGTTCCTCGCATGTCCTCCATGGTTGGGCCCTCCCGAGACGAGACCGGAGGGCGTACCAAAGTCGGCTCGATACGGTCCAGTCATCACTTTCCTACAGACCCTCGTAGACATGAAGAACTCGATGACCGTTGTGCCCGGTGTCTTCGAGGCCAAAGGCCACGATTACAGAGCTGACCTAGCGCGCTTCGTTCGCGCAGTCTACCGGCTTGATGCAACCGAGGAGCAGATGGAGAGAATCGAAGAGGCCCTCAGGGCTTTCGAGACCCGCCGTGCAGAGTGGATAGAAAAGCACAAGAAGGGAGCACACAAGCCGGCGTGACCCTTTGCCGGCGGTACCAGGCCCCACCTCTCGAACGGATACCTCCCGAGATCATAGGCGCATCGGTCCTCTTCGCCCACAATCTCCTCGTGCATCGGGCGCTGAAGCCGCCGGCCGACGCCGCCCTCAATCTCGCTTCCGCGATCACTCTGACGGCTTTCGCGTTGCGCACCGGATGCACACCGGCAGAACTTGGCCTGGACCGGGCCGATCTCAAAAAGGGTCTAAGGACTGGATCGATTGCGGGCGCGTGTTGCGCCGCAGGCATTGGCATCGCGGCTGCTCTCCCATCGACACGAAAATTCTTCCTCGATGCGCGACTTACAGGTATGTCCCGCAAAGAGACTCTCTATCACGCAAGTCTGCGCATACCCGTGGCTACTGCGCTGGCAGAAGAGATCATGTTCCGCTCGGTCCTACACGCGCTCTTCGCGCAGGAACATTCCCTTCGAACGACACTGACATGGACCTCTTCCCTATTTGGCTTGTGGCACATCCTCCCCACTCTCGACACCTTCGAAGGAAATCCCGCCTCCATCATCGTCCAGGATCCGGGTCGCGCCCGTCTGATGGCCACGCTCGGCATCACCGGGACCACGGCAGGTGCCGGGCTTTTCTTCTCTTACCTGAGATTGCGTTCGAGGAGTGTGGCGGCTGCCGTTCTCACGCACGCTGTAATCAACATCGTCGCATTGGTGATCGGCAAAGCCCTCGTGGACCGGGCTCTTCCGCATACCACGCCGATCAGTAGCAGGACTAGATAGTCGACTCCGAGAGCGGGATTGCCGTTGCCGTCTACGGAACACCCGGCGGAATCTGGGGCTTGGGGCGCACACTCATGGTGGGAGGCTCGCCCAGCGCCTGGGCGCTCGCGCCCGGACTCCTGTTGATCGGCCTGGGGTCGGAGTGATGCTCACCCCTTCCGTCAACGTTGTGCAATCCGCTTTCCCCGAGGAGCTCCAGGGCGAGATCTCCGGCTTGTCGCGCTCCGCTCCAATCTGGGCTCGTCCCTCGGCGCGGACGTCGCTGGCACGATCCTTGTCTCGAGCATCGGAGACAAGTCGTATGCCGCCGCGATGATCGTCCCGGCACGCATCGGGACCAGTGGCCTCCTTAGTCGGCATCCCTGCTCTCTGTCACGGCTGAACCCAGGCTGCCGGCAACCAGATCCACCCACCCGTGCCGCTTGTCGAGTTGAGAGTCCAGATTCATCGCGGCATTTATCAGCGAAAGGTGTGTGAACGCCTGCGGGAAGTTGCCGAGCTGCTCACCGGTCAAGCCGATCTCCTCTGAGAAGAGGCCAAGGTGGTTCGAGTACGTGAGCATCTTTTCGAACGTGAGCCTCGCTTCCTCCAGCCGGCCAGCCCTGGTCAGCGCGTCGACGTACCAGAACGTGCAGATCGAGAACGTCCCCTCCGAGCCTTGCAGTCCATCGGGGGAGGCACTCGGGTCGTATCTGTACACGAGGCTGTCGGAAACCAGTTCGTCGCCCATCGCGTCGAGCGTCGACAGCCACATCGGGTCGCGCGGGGCGACGAACCCGACCAGCGG
>JBOGWS010000028.1:0-12836 GCA_050693895.1 Actinomycetota bacterium
GCCGAGGCCAGTGTCGCCCAGGAGCCGAGGCCGGGCCGCAGAGTGGGACACAGGTGCCGAAGCCAATGTGAGACAGAGGTGCCGAGACTTCACAGGGCGCGATGTGGACCAGATGTGGACCAACATGCCCAAGGGAGCCTCCTCAGGGCTCTGGTCAGGGGCCCCGCATAGGGCCCTGACCAGGGGCATTCTCTGGAGCGGGCGACCGGATTCGAACCGGCGACCCTCACCTTGGCAAGGTGATGCTCTACCACTGAGCCACGCCCGCAATATTCGGGCCCCATTGTAGATGTTCGCCGAGTGCCGTGCGACTCTCCCGGGTGGGATCAGTCGGGCCGGCGCAGGGGGCCCGGGGCGACATCCATGATCAGGATGGCTTCGCCGTCGTTGATCTCGAGATCATCGAATGTCACCCGATCCCCGAGAGAGGGCAGCCGAAAGAGGACAGAGATCCCGCCCGGGCCGGTCACGGTGAGGCCTCTCTCATCGATATCGAGTTGCCCCTCTACCGAGCCCGCGTCCGTCTCGATGGTGACAGTTCCAGGAGACAAACGAGCCCGGGCCGGAACGTCCTCGTCCCTCAGAGCTTGGTTGAGATCCACCTCCTCGAGCGCCGCCTCGCCGTCTCCTCCGGAGATCGAAACCTGATCGATGTCACCGGAGATCACGTCGCCCGTATCGAAGGTCGTGTCGTCGAGAGTCAGCACCACCTCTGACAGATTCAGTCGCCCCGCCGCGGCGTCGTCGCTGGTAATCGTCATGCTGTCGAGTCGACCTCTTAAGAACGCCACGAGGAAAGGGAAGGAGTCGATCGAGACGGCTGGAGTCTCTTCGAGTTCGAGTTCCGACGTGAGTTCGTTCGCCACCGCTCGCTCGGCGAGGGACTTGACGATGAAGTCCGCGCCGATCGCAAGGATGAGAATCGCCACGACGAGAAAAATCAGCACTTTTCGCATCGAGTCATGCTCTCAGCTTTTGCAACGGCTCTCCGCAAACGACGAGGGGCCTCTAATTGAGGCCTCCAGCCCGCCGCCGCTAGAAACGTAGAGCGTCGATGAACGACGGAGAGCTCTTAGCGACCGGTGCTACCGAACCCTCTTTCGCCCCTGGTCGAAGGAGGAAGCTCCTCCACCTCGCCGAGCTCGGCGCTCTCGATTCGCTGGATGACGAGCTGAGCGATCTTCTCGCCGCGGGCGATGTAGATCGGTTCGGCGGGATCGAGGTTGACGAGGATCACCTTGATCTCCCCCCGATAGCCAGCGTCGATGAGACCGGGAGCGTTCGGAAGCGCCAGTCCCTCGCGGAGAGCGCGGCCCGAACGGGCGTGCACCAAGCCCGCGAAACCCGCAGGAATGGCGACTGCAAAACCCGTCGGAACGGCCGCGCGCTCACCCGGTTTGAGTGTCACGTTCTCGGCGGCCGACAGGTCGAGGCCGGCGTCCCCCTCGCGCGCATACGAGGGCAGCGGTAGGTCGGGGTCGATGCGTTTGATCTCGAGTCTCACGAGCCATCACTTCTATCATCGCCTTCGGCGGCCTTAGGCGGCGATTTCTTGAGTAGCAGACCCAACTCCTTCTCGAAGTCGTCGAGTTCCTGGAAGTCCTTGTAGACCGAAGCGAAGCGAAGGTAGGCGACCTCGTCGATGAGCCGTAACCGCTCGAGCACCTCTCGCCCAATTTCGGCCGAAGGAACCGGCCGGCGGCTGTCGGCGCGCATGGCTTCCTCGACGTCGTCGGCAATCGTGAGGATATCCGCCTCGCTCACCGGCCTGTTCTTGCACGCCCGTCGCACGCCTTCTATGACCTTGTCGCGGTCGAACGGCTCCTCCTCGCCGCTTCGTTTAGCGATGAGGAGCGGAACCTCTTCTGCGCGTTCGAAGGTCGTGTAGCGACGCCCGCATCCGATGCACTCGCGACGGCGTCGGATGGCCCGGCCCCCTTCTGCGAGGCGTGAGTCGACCACCTTGTCCTCTTCGGATTCACAGTAGGGACAGCGCATGACTGGGTGCTAGAGCCCCATCGCTAGATCAAACCGCCTCGGCGTCGTCGCGCAGCTTCTTGAGCTTCGCTCTGAGCGCACGCAGATCCTTCTGGTAGTCATCCACTCCGCTCGGTTCCGGTTTCGGCTTCCTGTCGCTCCACGTCTTGTCGAGGTGTGACGGCGTCCCGCAGAGTGGACAAAGTGCGGGGCCGGCCTGAAGCTCGGCCCCGCACTCGCTGCAACATTTCTGTTTGCTCATAAGAGCGTCCTCGTTCCCCGTAGTTACGAGGAGATCCGGCCCTAGCTACAGCCGCTCGTCGATCCGCAGGACGGGCAGGCGAAGCACGATCCCGCCGGCTGCATCTGGACTCCGCAGGTGCCGCAGAACGGGTGCGATCCGACGCTCGCCGATACCACGTTGCCGAGCACGATCACACCCTCGCTCTCCTCGACCTTGGGGGCGTGGCTGTGGCCGTTGCCGTTCCCGTTCGTCTTGTCCCCTGTTGCATTCGGGTCGAGCTTGGTCTCGATCTCGCTCTGACGTTCACCGGAGGTACGGATGCCCAGCGCGTGGCGCTCTGCTTCGGTCAGGTAGTCAATCGCCAGCGCCCTGAAGACGTAGTCGAGAATCGACGTCGCGATACGGAAGTCGGGGTCGTCGGTCATACCCGAGGGCTCGAAGCGAGTGTTGACGAACTGCTTGACGTAAGCCGACAGAGGCACGCCGTACTGCAGACCCATCGAAATCGAGATCGCAAAGGCGTCCATGATTCCCGCGAGCGTCGAACCCTGCTTGGCCACCTTGAGGAACAGCTCGCCCATCGAACCGTCGGGGAACTCGCCGGTCGTGATGTAGCCCTCCGTGTCGGCGACCCGGAACTTGATGGTGCGCGAAGTGCGTTTCTTCGGGAGGCGGCGACGGACCGGCTCGGGCAGCGCGGTGACGCCTGCGACCTCTGCCGCCTTGGCCTTCTCTTTCTTCGAGCCCGAGAGCGGCTGCGCAACCTTGCAGTTGTCCCTGTAGATGGCGAGCGCCTTGAGTCCCGAACGCCAGCCCTCGATGTACGCCTGTTCGACGTCCTCCACCGTGACGTCCTCGGGGAGGTTGACGGTCTTGGAGATGGCACCGCTCAAGAACGGCTGAGCCGCCGCCATCATCCTGATGTGGCCCATGTAGCTGATCGACCGCTCGCCCATCGCCGTGTCGAAGACCGGCAGGTGCTCCTCGCGGAAGGCCGGCGCCTCGACGACGTGGCCGTTCTCATCGATGTAGGCAACGATTTCGGCGACCTGCTCATCGGAGTAACCGAGCTTGCGGAGGCCGCGCGGCACCGTCTGGTTCACGATCGACATCGTCCCTCCGCCCACGAGCTTCTTCATCTTCTTGAGCGCGAGGTCGGGCTCGATCCCGGTGGTGTCGCAATCCATCAAGAGCCCGATGGTTCCGGTTGGCGCGAGCACCGTTGCCTGGGCATTGCGGTAGCCGTGCTTGGCGCCCAACGCCACCGCGTCGTCCCAACTCGTGCGCGCGGCGTCCACGATCGACTGCGGAACGAGTCCGTCGGGGATCTCGTAGGACGCATCGCGATGCTTGTTCATCACTCTCAGCATCGGCTCGCGGTTGGCGGCGTAGGCCTCGAACGCTCCCACTCGCTTGGCGATCTTGGCCGAGGTCACGTAGCAGTGGCCGGTCATGATCGACGTTATGGCTGCGGCCCACGCACGACCCTCGTCGGAGTCGTAGGGCAGTCCTTGCGCCATCAACATCGCACCGAGGTTGGCGTAACCCTGGCCGAGCTGACGGAAGCTGCGCGAGTTCTCGCCGATCTTCTCGGTCGGGTAGCTGGCGAAGCCGACCGAGATCTCCTGGGCCAGGAACATGACCTCGACACCGTGCTTGTAGCCCTCGACGTCGAACTTGTCGTGGTCGTCGAGGAACTTCATCAGGTTGAGCGACGCCAGGTTGCAACTGCTGTTGTCCACGTGCATGTACTCACTGCAAGGGTTGCTGGCATTGATGCGCGACGTGTTGCTGCAGGTGTGCCAGTCGTTGATCGTCGTGTCGTACTGCATGCCGGGGTCTGCGCACTCCCACGCTGCCTGAGCGATCTCGCGGAACAGCTCTCGGGCCGGCATCGACTCGACCGTTTGACCGGTCGTCACGCCGACGAGGTTCCACTGCTTGTCGTCGATGACCGAGTTCATGAATTCGTCGGTCACTCGCACCGAGTTGTTGGCGTTCTGGTATTGGATCGAGTGGCTGTCCTTGCCGTCGAGGTCCATGTCGAAGCCGGCCTCACGAAGGGCGCGCGCTTTTTGTTCCTCGTGTGCCTTGCACCAGATGAAGTCTTTGATGTCGGGGTGGTCGACGTTGAGCACAACCATCTTGGCCGCCCGCCTCGTCGCGCCTCCCGACTTGATCGTTCCAGCCGATGCGTCGGCACCGCGCATGAAGCTGACGGGGCCGGATGCGGTTCCGCCGGAGCGCAGGAGCTCCTTCGACGAGCGGATCTTCGAGAGGTTTAGTCCCGAGCCGGAGCCGTGCTTGAAGATGAGGCCTTCCTCGACGTACCAGTTGAGGATCGAGCTCATCTCGTCGTCGACCGAGAGGATGAAGCAGTTGTGCACGCGGAGGTTGTGCGAGAGGTATTCACCGCTCTCGGTTTGAATGTCGTAAACCTCCGTGGGACCAAGCTGCTCCACACGAGCAATCTCGGCATACTTGGTATCTCGGGTTGGCTGGCCCGGAATATCGAAGCTCTGCTCAAGCAACCCGGCCTTGCGGGCGTCGACGAATCCGATTTCGTCGGCGAAAAGACGACGATCTCCCAGGTTCTGAATCGCCAGCGACCAACAGCCTTTGCGGTCGGGGCGACGGTCGGCCTTGAAAGACACGCGCGAGAAGATTCCGAAACGCAGCAACAACTGCTGCATACCTCGGATGAGCTTCTCGGAGATCATGTCCAGACCGATACGGCACGACCGCTCGCGCACCGCCACGTACCCCTCGGCCTGGAAGATGCTTTTGAGATAGGCGGCCACGACGGGCAGCGGCGCCGTAAAGAGATGCTCGGGTACTTCCATGTCGACACCGCGCGCCAGGAGGTTCCATTGAGTTACGAAGTCAGAAAGGACGTTGCCGTATAGGCGCGTGCGGCGACAATCAAGCTTGCTGTCCTGGGACTTGACCGGCCGCTCGTGTCGGTGAACTCCTGGAAACACCTTGTCAATCGCCCCCAGAACCCAATTGAGCTCCTCATCGTTGATGGTCATCGCCTCGATTGTGAGGGACCTGTTGGTGCCGTTGTATTGGCCGACGAATCCATCGGGCTGGAGCCAGCCCGCCAGTGCGGCCTCGGCGACATCATTGCTGGTGAGCTCGGCTTCTCCAAAGGAGCCTCGCCTGTGCCATTCGAGCGCGTCTCCTTGTTTCAGCTCGCCTGCCTGCACGAAACGTCCGCGGCCACCCGAGTTTCTTTTCCACACGAGATGGTCAGCAGTCACGTCGAGTGTGTAGCCGGACTTCAGATGCAGTCGAAGGACGTCCTTTACGCCGTTCGCCTTCACTGCAACGACGCGGGTTACACCTTCTGAGTCATAGACCTTGGTTCCTACCGCGTTCTTCTCGACGAGCTTGCCAATAGGCACCAGACCCGCTGGTGTGCTGACGAGTGCGTTATACGGTTGACATGCCGAGCACTGCTCTTCGCCCTTGGGACGCCAGCCCACGTTGAACCACACCGGTGAGTTGAAGGCTGCCTTCTGGGTCACCAGAAGGTGGCGCAGCTCGTCGGCGAAGACCTGGGCCTCGTTGTCGTCCTCGAAGTAACCGCGGGCGAGCCCCTCCTCGTGGTAGCGATCGACGACCCGGTCGATCATCTGCTTGACGGAGCGCTCGCGCTTGGGAGTCCCGGGCGAGCCACGGAAGTACTTCTGGGCGGCGATGTTCGTGGCGTTCTGCGACCAGGCTCGGGGAACCTCGACATCGCGCTGCTCGAAGGCGACCTCGCCGGTGCGGTAGTTCTGGATCACGGCGTCGCGCGTGTCCCACTCCACCTCGTCGTACGGGTGAACGCCATCGGTAGTGAAGTACCGCTTGATCCGAAGCTCGGCATCGGTTCCGAGCTGCGATGTGGTCGCCTGCGACACGCCTAAAACCCCCTTCAGACCGGACTCTCCGGCCTCTCTATTCAACCATCCCGACCCAGTTCGTGTTCCGCTTTGAAACCTCGAGAGCCACCAGATGTAGGGCATGGCTGAGGAGGCAGCACAACATCTGGTGGAACTACGGAAATGTAATTACGCGCATGTCGGGGGCGAGAGTCAAGGGTAAGTGGCAAGAAAATCGCTTCAATTTGCAAGCGTTCGTGAACCGAGTCACAAACCCCCAAATTTGACGAAACCGGGCCTCTTGGAGGCGTGATTGGCCAGGGCTCCGAGCGATCTCCACGCTCGGGGCATCGTGGGGACGAAAACCAGGCCCCAACGCGCCCGTCGACGGTGTTCTCGCCTACCTACCATCCAGACTTCTAGTGTCTCAATCGGGCCGTCCCATCAAGCGAGGGCCGAATTCGGCTCCTCTTGGTGCCGGGTCTTGGTCCCTGCGCTAGGCCTCGTCCATATAGGGGTAGCGGTAGTCGGCCGGCGGATTGAAGGTTTCCTTGATCGTCCTCGGCGCCACCCAGCGGATCAGGTTCCACATCGAGCCCGCCTTGTCGTCGGTCCCCGACCCCCTGGCCCCCCCGAACGGCTGCTGCCCCACGACCGCGCCTGTTGGCTTGTCGTTGATGTAGAAGTTGCCGGCCGAGTAACGAAGCGCATCGCGCGCCTCGGCAACCGCAGCACGGTCGTTCGAGAAGATCGCTCCGGTCAGCGCATACGGACTCGTCGAGTCCACGAGCTCGAGCGTCTCGGTGAACTTCGAGTCCTCGTAGACGTAGGCCGTGACGATCGGTCCGAAGAACTCCTCGCTCAGGAGCTTCGACTGCGGATCCTCGGTTCGGATGATCGTCGGCTCAACGAAGTAGCCTTCGGAGTCGTCGATTCCTCCACCCACGATGACCTCGGCGTTCGGCGAGCGCTTCGCGTAGTCGATCGCCCCCCTGTGCTTGGCGAGAGCCCGGCCGTCGATGACCGCGCCCATGAAGTTTCTGAGGTCGGACACGTCACCCATTCGGATCGTCTTCACTTCGGCGACGAGTCGTTCAGACGTCTCGGCCCACCTGCTCGCCGGGACGTAGATGCGGGATGCGGCGGAGCATTTCTGGCCCTGGTACTCGAAACCACCGCGGATCACGGCGGTGACAAACTGGTCGACGTCTGCCGACGGGTGCGCCACGATGAAGTCCTTGCCACCGGTCTCGCCCGCGATGCGCGGGTAGTTCCTGTACCCGTCGAGGTTGGCGGAGATCTCGCCCCACAGGTGCTTGAAGACCGCGGTGGATCCGGTGAAGTGAAGCCCGCTGAAGTCGGGATGCCTGAAGACCGAGTCGCCGACGACCTCGCCGTCGCCGTGGAGGAGGTTGATGACGCCGGGCGGCAGTCCGGCCTCGATCAGAAGCTCCATGAGGAGGTGACCCGAGTACGTCGCCGTCCTGGCCGGCTTCCACAGCACGACGTTGCCCATCAGGGCACAGCTGCTCGTCAGGTTTCCCGCTATGGAGGTGAAGTTGAAGGGACTGATTGCGAGAACGAAACCCTCGAGCGGGCGGTAGTCCATCCGGTTCCACATCCCTGCCCCCGACATCGGCTGCTCGGAGTAGATCTGATGCATGTAGGTGACGTTGAAGCGCCAGAAGTCGATGAGCTCGCAGGCCGCGTCGATCTCGGCCTGATGGACCGTCTTCGACTGCCCCAGCATCGTGGCGGCGTTGATGCGGTCGCGCCAAGGGCCCGCCAGGAGATCGGCGGCGCGCGAGAAGATCGCGGCACGATCCTGCCACGGGGTGCCGGCCCACTCGACTCGAGCTTGCTTCGCCGCAACGATGGCGTCGTCGACGTCCGATGGTCGAACGTGGTGCACGTCTGCAAGCACATGCGACTTACGGTGCGGGAGGACCTGTTGATGCAGATCACCCGTGCGAACCGCGCGGCCCCCGATGACCAGCGGGGCCTCGTGCCGCTCGCTTTCCATTGCCTTCACGGTCGCCAGCAGCCGCTCCCGCTCGGGCGAGCCGGGGGCATAGTCGCGCACCGGCTCGTTGACCGGCAGCGGGGGCCGGGCGGCCGAAAACTCTCCTGCTCCCATCGTTCCTCCTTCTAGCAGTCCCGTCCGAGACTACCGCCGGGAGATGAGCCAAGGGAGTCGGCCGGCTAACGAGGCAGGCTGAGTTGCGCTCCCGCGCGCGCCGCTCCCTCGATGCCATTGATCTCTTCGAGAGCATGCACGTAGGCGCGTGGGTCGGTTCCGTCCGGCGCGAACTCGGTCGCGACCGACCACAGGGTGTCGCCCCGTTGCAGAACGACGGTCCTCGGCGCCCCCGGCTTCGATGCCACGGCGATTCCTCCGGTACCGCCGCCGAGTATCACACCGAGGACGACCGCGAGGGCCGCAATCAGGGCCGCCAGGCGCCTGCGCCCCTCGATCAGACGCTGATGTCGCAGGCGAGCCGACGCCCGCTCCGTCGGAAATCTGAGGACCCTTCCGGGGGTATGAACCTGGAGTTCCTGCTGCCTAACCGCCATGTCGGCCTCCTCGCCTCTCGCCGCCGCCTCGCTGCTCCAAAGGGGGACGCTAGCGGCGTGGTGTGACAAGCCCTCGGCCTCACCAGCCACTCTTCTTGACTCTTCTTTCCCGTAAACACACGGATGTAATTACGCGTTTCTTCGCGTTCTTGGCTCGGCGGTCCCTGGCCTTGTACCGAACGCCTGTTCGCCAGTGTATGCGAACGTCTGTTCGGTGGCAAGGGTGAAAGGCGAACACATGTTCTTGAAGTGGGCTGAAAAAGGCACTATCGTGTAGCGAACACGCGTTCGGCATCGTTCCTGGGTCCATCGTTGCTGGGTCCATAGGGCAGGGCCCGAGCCGCCGAACCGAGCGCCAGACCGAGTTCGCAAGTTTTCTGCAGACGAATCGAGCAGATCGTCCGAGGGGGCGATCCAGAGACGTAGGAGGAAACAATGGTCGAGGGACTGACGGACCGCCAGCGCCAGACGCTTCAGTACATCGCCGAGGCCGTCGCCGAGCGAGGCTACCCGCCATCGGTACGTGAGATCGGCGAGGCCATGGGTCTCGCCTCCAGCTCCACCGTGCACTCCCATCTTCAGGCGTTACAGAAGAAGGGCTATCTCCGCATCGACCCGACCAAGCCGAGAGCGATCGAGGTCCTCTTCGACGCCGACACGGGCCTGGCGGCCGAGCGCGCCCCGGTTCGGTCGGTCCCCCTTCTCGGTCGAATCGCGGCCGGTTCACCGATCATGGCCGAAGAGCACGTCGACGAGATCTACCCGATGCCCGCGGACTTCGTCGGGGACGGCAACGTCTTCATGCTCGAGATTCACGGAGACTCGATGATCGATGCCGGCATCTTCGACGGCGACTTCGTCATCATTCGCCAGCAACCCACTGCGCACTCCGGCGAGATCGTCGCCGCAATGATGCCTAGCGAGTACGGCGACGCTCCCGAGTCGACCGTCAAGACGATCCGGCACCGGGGGTCAGAGATCATTCTCGAGCCCGCCAACATCAACATGGAGCCGTTCCAGGCGCCTCAGGGGACAGAGATCCTCGGCAAGGTCGTGGCCGTCTTCCGCAAGCTCTAACCCTTAGGAGGGGGTCCGCTCCTCCATGCCGTGGGGATGCCCGTAGTCGGCCAGCAGGTCCAGGAACGGGCTCGCATCGAACGCCTCGGGCCCGAGCACGCCGACGCCGGACCAGGCCCCCGATTCGAGAAGCTCCAGTGCGACGACCGGGTTGAGCGCGGTTTGCAGAACCACTGCCTGGCTTCCGTACGCCGCCATGCATTCTTCGTTGTCGACCACGTGATAGAGGTACACGTCGCGCGGCCGTCCGTCCGAGCCAGTCCCCCGCACCCACGTGCCCGCACAGGTCCGTCCGTGCATGCGATCTCCGAGCTTGGCCGGATCCGGCAGCGTGGCAGCTACGACGTCGCGCGGCGCAACTTCAACGCCGCGCACGTTGACGGGCTGGGTCGAGTCAAGTCCGAGCATGCTGATGGTCTTCAGCACATCTATGAACTCTTCGCCCAATCCATATTTGAAGGTCACCCTGTTGCAATCCACCCAGCGCGGAATGAGCAGCACCTCTTCGTGCTCGACGTTGACGCACTCGATGGGACCGATGCCCTCGGGGAAGACGAAGCTCTCCGGTTCGGAGAACGGTGGCGTGGTGAACCACCCGCGCTCTCGCTCGTATATGACCGGCGGGTTCAAACATTCCTCGATGGTGGTCCAGATCGAAAACGTCGGAGCGAAGGCGTAGCCGTCAATCGTCAGATCGGCGCCGTCGCGCACGCCCACCTCGTCGACCGATTCGAAGAGGTGGTCGCCCGCATATCGGGCGAAGACATCCGACAGACCCGGCTCGACTCCGATTCCGGCGAGACAGAGAAGTCCTCGCTCCTCCCACGCGGGTCCAGCATCGAACTGGTACTGACCGAGGAGGACGCCGGTCTCCTCATGGGGCCTCTCGGGGTGCGGTTCCGAGAGTGTCATCGCCATATCGAGGTACGTGCAGTTCGCCTCGAAGCCGGCGTCAAAGATCGGGACGTTGAAGCGGGGGTCGCACGCGTTGACGATCGCGTCGGCTCGCACCTCCTTGGCCAGAGCAACGATGGAGTTGCTGTCCGACGCGTCAATCCGCGCGGCCGCAAAACGCTCATCGTTCAGACGGTCGACCGTCGATCGAGCTTGATCCTCATTGATGTCGGCAAGCACGAGTTTCTCGACGAAGTCGCGTCCTTCCGCGACAACCGCAATCGCGCTCCCGACTCCCCCGGCTCCTACGACCAGAACTCGCATCGCCGAAGCATACGGCCCAGCTGAGAAGCCATCCGGGGCCAGTGACACCGTAGGCTCGGTGGGTGCAAGCCGATCGCCCCGGATCAACCGCAATGGAGCTCCGAACGGTCTCACTCCAACGCGGCGGCCGCGCGGTCCTCAGTGAAATCAGCGCGTCGTTTCAGAGGAATGCGGTGTCGGCCATCGTGGGCCCCTCCGGCGCGGGCAAGACGTCATTGCTCAGGTGCCTCAACAGGCTCGAGGAGCCGAGCGGCGGGTCCGTTCTCCTCGATTCACGCGATATCACCGCCGTCGACCCCATTCAGCTTCGCAGGAGGGTCGGGATGATCTTTCAGACTCCGGCCGTGTTCGAAGGGGGTGTGCGGGGGAATCTTGCGTACGGGTTGACAGACGTCTCAGACGATGAGCTGCGGAGGGCGTTGACCTCGGCGGGGCTCGGCGATGACTTTCTCGAACGTGATTCCGGAGCCCTGTCCGTTGGACAGGCCCAGCGTGTGTGCATCGCTCGCGCTCTCGTTCGCCGGCCGGAGATCCTGCTGATGGACGAGCCCACCTCGGCCCTGGACCGTGATGCCGCCGCTCGTATCGAACAATTGGTGACGAGCCTGAACGAGACCGGTCTTACCGTCATCCTCGTAACCCACAACCTCGACCAGGCCCTTCGCTTGGCGCATCACGCGATCCTCGTCGTCGACGGGCGCGTCGTCGCGGCCGGGGCACCGCGAGATGTGACCGGAGCATGGCCACGGGAGCGGACCTCGTGACGGACGTCCTTCTCGCGCTCATCCTGGTTGCTTTGGCCATAGCTCTCTCACGGGTGCAGCGGCTGGGCCTGGAATCCGAGCTCGTCGTGTCCGTGGTTCGGGCGATCGTCCAACTAGGGGCCGTAACGGCCGTGATCCAAGTCGTGTTCGACCAACTCGGACTCGCGGGTGTTTTCCTGGTCATGATGCTCGTCGCTGCTGCACTCACCTCCGGGCGGAGACTCGCGGGTGTGAGGGGCGCTCGCTGGCTTGCAGCGGCGACGATCGGTGTGTCTGCAGTCGTGGCTCTGATGATCCTATTCGGAACGAGGGTCTTTCCCTTCGAGCCTCAGTACCTGATCCCCATTGGAGGAATGCTGATTGGAAACTCGATGACGGCCGTGTCTCTGGCCGGTGCCCGCTTGCGCGACGAGATCAGCGACAAGACCCTCGAGATCGAGGCCCGACTCGCCCTCGGCGTCCCGGCGCGCGTCGCTCTCCGCCCCTACGCGCGTCGCGCGGCAGCGGCTTCATTGATCCCGACCATCGACTCGACCAAGAACGTCGGACTCATCTTCCTGCCCGGAGCGTTCGTGGGAATGATGCTCGCCGGAGCCAGCCCTGCCGAGGCGGCCGGCGTTCAGCTCGTGGTGCTCTTCATGCTCTTGGGAGCGGTCTCCATCGCGGGCATGTTCATTACGGTGCTCGTCGCGCGCGCCTATATCGCCCCCGGAGAACGCATTGTCGTGCCACCGCAACCCGCGGGGGGCTAGGACGTGTCTCCTTATTCGGCGGCCCACGTGAGTGCGGCGGCCTCGCGGTTCAGGGGATGCCATCGAATGATTCGGAAACCGAACTTGACGGCTGACCGGAGGGACGAGTCGAAACGGATGAGAACTCGTCTCGCGGTGTCCGCGAGGGCCTCGGTCAGGTGCCGACGTAGGCCGCGAGGTGCTCGCCGGTGAGGGTGGAGCGGGCGGCGACGAGGTCGGCGGGTGTGCCCTTGAAGACGATCCGGCCGCCGTCGTGGCCGGCGCCGGGGCCGAGGTCGATGATCCAGTCGGCGTGCGCCATGACCGCCTGGTGGTGCGCGATGACGATGACCGACTTGCCGGAGTCGACGAGCCGGTCGAG
>JBOGWS010000029.1:0-6341 GCA_050693895.1 Actinomycetota bacterium
TCGGCGAGGCGCAGCGGAGCTCCGCCGAAAACTAGACTGCGACGTTGTGGTCGCGCAGCGCCTCGTTGAGGCTCACCTTTAGGTCCGTCGAGGGCTTGCGCTGCCCGATGATGAGAGCGACCGGCACTCCGTAGCTTCCGGCGGGGAAATCCTTGGTCCGTGTTCCCGGAATCACGATCGACCGCGGGGGCACGTAGCCTCTGTACTCGGCCGTATCGGTGCCGGTCACGTCGATGATGCGCGTCGAGCCCGTGATGGTCACGTTCGCCCCGAGCACGGCCTGCTCGCCGACGATGGTTCCCTCGACGACGATGCACCGAGATCCTATGAAGGCACCGTCTTCCACGATCACGGGATTGGCCTGGAGCGGTTCGAGGACGCCCCCGATTCCCACTCCACCCGAGAGGTGGACGTCACTGCCGATCTGTGCGCAGGAGCCGACGGTGGCCCATGTGTCGACCATGGTCCCGGAGCCGACGTGAGCGCCGATGTTGACGTAGCTCGGCATGAGAACGACGCCGGGCGCAAGATACGAGCCATAGCGCGCGGCCCCCGGCGGGACGACGCGCACCTTCAGGTCGGCGTAGTTGCGCTTGAGCGGAATCTTGTCGTGGTACTCGAACGGGCCGAGTTCGGTCGTCGCCATCTCGCCGTGCCGGAACAAGAGCAGGATCGCTTTCTTGACCCACTGATTTACGATCCAGGTGTCGCCCGTTTTCTCGGCGACTCGAATCTCCCCGTGATCGAGCAGGTCGATGACCTCGTTGACGGTGCGTGTCGCATCGACGTCGCGAGTCTCGGCGGGATTCGCGAACAGGTCTTCGATCAGTTTTTCGAGGCCTTCGTGTGTCACGGTCTTCCCCTCAGATGATGTCGTCCAACAGGTCGACTGCCTTGCGACACTGCTCCAGCGCAGGGACAAGGGCCATACGAACGTAGCCTCTCCCGGCCTCGCCGAAGAACGTGCCGGGCGCAACGACCACCCCTCGCTGGAGAAGCCGCAGGGCGAAGGCGTCTTCCGTCTCACCGTCTGGTGTCGCGACCCAAAGGTAGAAGGTCGCGCTGCCTCCCGCCACGCGCAGACCTTTGTCGCGAAGGAAGGGCTCGATCACGCCGCGTTTGGCGCCGTAGATGGAGCGCATCTCCTCGACGTGCGTTTCGTCACGCCACGCGGCGGCCGCGGCTCGCTGAATAAACTCTGGCGAGGCGGTCCCTGCGATGGGACGGTAGCGCTTGAACATTGTCATGACGTTCTCGTCGGCCACAATCGATCCCGAGCGGTACCCGGTCATCGCCGACCGCTTACTGAGCGTGTTGAAGACGACGACGTGCCCTCGGTCGGTCACCTCGAGGGCCGAATGAGGCGGATCGCCGAAGTAGATCTCGCTGTAGGCCTCGTCCGAGGCCACGAGGAAATCGTGCTCGAGGGCCCTGGACGCGAGCTCTTCGTAGAAGGACACCGGCGCCGTTGCGCCGGTCGGGTTGTTCGGGTAGTTGACCCAGAAGAGGGCGATTCTCCTCCAGGTCGCGTCGTCGATCGAGTCGAGGTCGGGCAGGAATCCAAGGTTCTCACGCAGCGGGAGGGTCAGAACATGGCAGCCGTTGAGCTTCGCGCTGCGCAGCGGGATGGGATAGCCCGGCTCGGTCGTGACGACGATGCTCTTGTCCGCCGATCGGTCCACGGCTATCTGGGCGAGGCCGAAGATCGCCTCCTTGCTGCCCGACGAAGGGAGGACCTCGGCGGCCGCGTCCACCTCGACTCCGAAGCGCCGCCTGCACCAGTCCGCTATCGCCTCTCGGGCCTCGGGGAGTCCCGCCGCCTTGGGGTAGCTCGAGTTCTCGGTGATGGACTCGATGAGTGCTCGGCGAATGAACTCGGGAGTCCGCTCCATCGGATCGCCCACGCCGAAGTCGATCAGGTCTCCAAGGCGGTCGGCTACCTTCCTCTTGGCGTCCTCCAACTGTACGAACGGGTAAGTCGACATGCGCTCGAGCGCCTGGTTGAACTTCATTGCGATGTGACGAACCGCTGCAGTGATTCGAATGACTGCACGAGCGCGTCGATCTCGACCATCTCGTCCGATCGATGCGCATGTTCCGGGGATCCAGGACCGAAGTTGATCGCGTCGATTCCAACCGCGCTGAACTCGGCGACATTCGTCCACGCTTGCTTGGGCTCGATGGGGGCCGAACTGGCCGTTCGCAACCGAGCGACCAATTGGTTGTCGGTCGCGATGCGAGCTGGCGGGGCGTTGCCGATGATGTCGAGCGAGGAATCGTCACCCAGGAGTGACCGGAGCTCGGCTTCCGCATCCTCGGGTGAGCGGTTCGGGGCGTAGCGGAAATTCAGGTGACAGACGACCTCGTCGGGGATGATGTTGCGCGCTATTCCACCCTCGATGCCCGTTACGTTGACGACCTCGTAGAAATCGAGGCCCTCCGCGCTGAACCGGCTCGGCGAACTCGAAGCGACTTTCTGCAGACCCTTGATGGCGCCGTGAATTGCGTTGTCGCCGAGCCACGGGCGGGCGGAGTGCGAAGAGGTTCCCGAATAGGTCACGTTCGCGTTGAGGTTGCCCAGACAACCAAGCTGGATCGCGTTCGACGTCGGTTCCATGATGACGACGAGATCAGCGCCTCGCAGATCGGCCGATGCCTCGAGCAGGCCCGTTATGGGGCTGGAGTCGATCGGTAGTTCCTCACGAGCGAAGAACAGAAAACCGGCGTCGATGGCCGTCGTGGGTTGCTCGGAGTCGAGCCAGCGAGCCACTTGGATCATGACCGCCAGCGCACCCTTCATGTCGCTGGCGCCCAGCCCGTGCACCCCGCCGCCTGCTACGCGTCCCGGGAGGTTGTTCTGAACCGGGACGGTATCCAGATGCCCCGCGAACACGACCAGTGGAGTTCCGGCTCGCCGCTCGGGCGTATAGATCAGAGAATCATCCTGTATCAGCGAGGGCAGGCGCGTGTCGATCATGGCGGCCACAACCTCGACGATCGCAGCCTCGTTGCGGCTCTCTGATGGCGTATCGACGAGCGCGAGCGTGGTCTGCGCGAGGCGGCGCGCCAGGTCGGGGGCGGATGGCATTCGCTGCGTGCTCATGTGCCGTGAGGATACCCGTGACCCTCTCGCGACTGGTTGTCGATACCCCATGGCGAACGGGCCCATAAGCTGGCAAGCTTGAACGAGAGGTCCCGCCCGGGGGCCGAGATGGAAGGAGTCTGGCGGCTGAAAAAGGTGGTTCTCTGAGCGGTCCCGCAACGACGCACCAGACACGCCCGGAGCGGGAGAAGGCCGTTCTGGTCGGAGCAATCTTCGGTTCCACTTCGATCGACCAGGCGGAGTGGTCGCTCGAGGAACTAGAGGCCCTGGCGAACACGGCCGGAGCGGACACGGTCGAGCGCACGATGCAGCGACGCAAATCCCCGGATGCGGCCACCTACCTCGGTAAGGGCAAGGCCAAGGAAATCGCCGGAGTCGCGAACGCGCTCGATGCGGACATGCTCATCTTCGACGATGAGTTGACGCCGGCTCAGGGACGCAACCTCGAGGACATCGCGGGCGTGAACCCGCTCGCCGAGCGAGGTCTCAAGATCATCGATCGCACCGGTTTGATTCTCGACATCTTCGCCCAGCACGCCCGCAGCGCGGAGGGCAAGCTGCAGGTCGAGCTCGCACAGTTGAACTATCGTCTGCCGCGGTTGCGAGGTTGGGGTGACGTGCTCTCCCGACTCGGGGGCGGTATCGGAACGAGGGGACCGGGCGAGTCCGCGCTCGAAGCCGAACGGCGAGCGATTCTTCGACGAATTCAGCGAGTCAAGAAGGACCTGACCGATTTGGAGCGAACGCGCCGGATCAAGCGGGCGCAGCGCAAGCGCTCCGGAGTTCCGGTTGTCGCGCTAGTTGGCTACACGAATGCGGGGAAGTCCACCTTGCTCCGCAACCTCACCGACGCCGACGTCCTGGTGCAGAACCAGCTCTTCTCGACACTCGATCCCATCACGCGCCGACTCGAGCTGCCGTTCGGCCGAGATGCCTTGCTCACCGACACGGTGGGTTTCGTCCGAAAGCTGCCCCACGAGCTGGTGGAGGCCTTCCAGTCGACCCTCGAAGAGGTTGGAGAGTCGACTCTCCTTTTGCACGTCGTGGATGCGAGTCGCGATCCGGAACGCCAGCTCGATGCGGTGAACACGGTGCTTGGTGAGCTCGGCGTAGCCGAGAAGCCGGCACTCATCTTTATGAACAAGGCAGACCTTCTGTCCGATGTCGAGCGAGACAAGATTCAAGGTCGCTGGCCCGACGCCGTCCTTGGTTCTGCCGTCACGGGCCGGGGCATCGACGATCTTCTGGAGCGAATCTCCGACGAGCTCTCGAGACTGAAGGTCGAGGTGGAGTTGTCCATTCCCTTCGACAAGGGAGAACTCGTAGCTCGTGTCCACGACGAGGGCGAGGTGCTGCACGAGTCCTATTCGGAGTCCGGCACGCATCTCGTCGCACGCATCGGCCGGGAGTCCCTTCCGGCGTTCCGCGACTACCTGGGTGAGGCTCCGGCCTAGGACGCGTCTCCTAAGTCGGTGAGCCAGAGCAGCACGGCTGCCGGAGTCGGGGCACGTCTCCCCGGTCGATGAGGCGGCCCCCGTGGCGGGCTCGCGCTGCTGCGGTCCCATCCCGAGCTGCTCGGTATGCCACCCAGCGCCTACCGGCGCCACGAGGCGAGCGCGATGGCGGGGATGCCCCCGTGCGTGGCGAAGCAGGTCACCAGACCGATCAGGAATCGAGAAGCGCCTTTACCGAGCCGCAGCTAGCATGGCAGCTAGAGGAAAGGAGAAGACCATGGCTATGCAGGCACGAATCAGCACGATCGAAGGTGACGGAGGCAAGATCGACGACGCGCTCGAGGTAATAAACGAGAAGATCCTGCCCGCGCTGAAGGCCCTAGAAGGGTTCACAGCGGTGAATTTCTTGGTCGACAGGTCGGCAGGAAGGCTAGTGGCCGTGGCCTTCTACGCCGACGAGGCCGCGTTCGAAGGAAGCGTCGAAGTGGTTGGTCCAATGCGCGATGAAGTGGCGGATGCGATGGGAGGCAAGGTCGTCGGCGTCGAGTCCTTCGAGCTGGTCGCGCAAAGCTGGTAAGAGATGTAGGACATGGGAGACCCTGCACGGGAGGGAACGATGAGCGCAAAAAAGGCCACGCAGAAGAAGACCACGCAGAAGTCCGCCAAGAGAACCACCACGAGGGGCAAGAAGTCCAAGGGATTCACGGCCGAGGAACGAGCCGCGATGAAGGAGCGCGCCAAAGAGCTGAAGGCGGAAGCGCGGGAAAGCGACGTGCTCGCGAAGATCGCTGAGATGCCGGAACCGGATCGCTCCATGGGCAAGCGGCTCCATGCGATCATCAGAGCCAACGCGCCGGCCCTCTCGCCGAAAACCTGGTACGGGATGCCCGCGTATGCCAAGGACGACGAGATCGTCTGCTTCTTCCAAAGCGCGGACAAGTTCAAATCTAGGTATGCGACGTTCGGCTTCAACGACGCGGCGAACCTCGACGAAGGCGCCATGTGGCCGACCACCTTCGCGCTGAAAAAGTTGACAGCCGCCGAAGAGAAAAAGATCGCCGCGCTCGTAAAGAAAGCGGTGAGGTGAGCCAAGCTCCTTAGCCCGCTCCCCGCACACATGGAGACACGATGAGCACGGCCAAGACCAAGAGCAAGACCAGGAAGACGGACACCAAATCGCCGGCGCTGCACGATGCGGACAGCCACGACCTGATCCGCGTGCAGGGCGCGCGCGTGAACAACCTCAAGGACGTGAGCGTCGAGCTCCCGAAGCGCCGGCTGACGGTGTTCACCGGCGTCTCCGGCTCGGGCAAGAGCTCACTGGTGTTCGCCACGATCGACTCGGATTCGAAGCGGCTGATCAACGAGACCTACAGTGCCTTCGTGCAGGGCTTCATGCCGGCGCTGGCGCGCCCGGAGGTCGACCTGCTCGAAGGGCTGACGACGGCGATCATCGTCGACCAGGAGCGGATGGGCTCCAACCCCCGCTCGACGGTCGGCACCGCGACCGATGCGAACGCGATGCTGCGCATCCTCTTCAGCCGGCTGGGGGAGCCGCACATCGGGCCGCCGACTGCCTACTCGTTCAACGTCCCGACGCGGAAAGCGAGCGGGTCGATGACCGTCGACAAGGGCAAGGGGGAGCGGATCGTGGTGCGCGACGCCGTCTACCACGGCGGCATGTGCCCGCGATGCGAGGGCATGGGATCGGTCTCCGACATCGACCTGTCGCAGCTCTTCGACGACAGCAAGTCGATCAACGAGGGTGCGATCAAGGTTCCCGG
>JBOGWS010000030.1:0-11009 GCA_050693895.1 Actinomycetota bacterium
CAAGCATGTCCTCGGTGAGTTTGCCGGTGAAGGTGTTTTGCTGGCTGGGATGAAAGGAACCGACGAGTGTGCGGTCGCCCAGTTCGCACTCGGTGAGGTGCCCGAACTTCGGGCGCGGTACTTTGCGCTTCCCCGTTAGAGCACCGTTCGCGCGCAGCGAGTTGTCCCACGCAAAGCTGCCGAGGGCGACGATCACCTTGACCCGAGCCAGGGCCTCGAGCTCCCGCAGGTGGTACGGCAGGCAGTTGTCGCGCTCGGCCGGTGTCGGCTTGTTCGCCGGTGGCGCGCAGCGCACGATCGCCGCGATGTACGCACCGAGCAGGCGCAGTCCATCGTCGCTCGCGACCGAGGTCGGCTGATTGGCCCAACCCGTTCGATACATGGACGCGAACAGCCAGTCGCCGGAGCGATCCCCCGTGAAGATGCGGCCCGTTCGATTCCCTCCGTGAGCGGCCGGCGCGAGGCCCACGATCAGCAGGCGCGCTTCGGGATCTCCAAAGCCCGGCACGGGCCTGCCCCAGTAGTCCTCGTGGGCGAAACGAGCGACCCTCTCGTGGGCCACTCGCTCACGCCACTCCACCAGACGGGGGCATGCCCGGCATTCGACTATGTCCTGGTTGATTGCCCGAATGTCCCGTCGTCCTGCGGACATGCTCACTCTCCAGTGGTTAACCTGCACCGATGCCAGCGCCCGGTTTCACCGGCCAATGAGCGGCCTCGGAACACTAATCAATCTCTGCGCCGTCGCGGCCGGCGGCGGCTTGGGAATGTTCGCGGGAGACCGTCTACCCGAGCGCGTTCGACACACCATTATGCAGGGCCTTGGTCTGGTAACGCTGGCGGTCGGTATCGTGGGCCTCGAGCCACTGTACGACCCGGACGCCGGACTCAGGCGTTTCATCGTGCTCATCGCCGGGATCATCCTCGGCGGGCTGGTAGGCGAGGCGCTGCGACTCGAGGACCGGCTCGAGGGTTTGGGAAGCAGGCTCCAGGCACGCTGGTCGATGGACGTCGGCCAACCCGGCAACCCGGGGCACGCGCTGGAGACCACGAAGGAGAATCGTTTCGTCGAGGGATTCGTGGTCGCATCCACGGTGTTCTGCGCAGGCCCTCTGACTGTTCTCGGTTCGATCGAAGACGGCTTGGGGATCAGCATCCGCTCGCTCGCCATCAAGAGCGCTCTCGACTTCTTCGCCGCCATCGGCTTTGCGTCGGTGTACGGAGCGGGCGTCCTTGCGTCCTTGGTGACGATCCTCGTGTATCAGGGGGGCTCACGCTCGCAGCTTCGTTGGTCGAGCCTCTGATGACGGCCGAGGTAATCGCTCAATTGGGCGCTGTCGGAAGCCTGCTCGTGCTGGGAATAGGCCTGCGCCTTCTCGACATCGCAAGGGTTCGAATCGTGAGCCTCATGCCGGCCTTGATCATCGGACCGGCGCTCGCGGGGGCGGTTGAGGCTCTGTTCCTCTAGAGGACGTGGGAGAGAAACGCCTTGGTGCGCTCGTGCCCGGGCCGGGCGAAGATCTGCTTCGGTACGCCGTCCTCGAGAATGCGGCCGTCGTCCATGACGAGGAGTCGCGTTCCGACCTCCCGGGCGAAGCCCATCTCGTGCGTCACGACGACCATCGTCATGCCCTCATCTGCAAGCCGCTGCATGATGTCCAGCACCTCTTTCACCAATTCAGGGTCGAGTGCGGACGTCACCTCGTCGAAGAGCATCAGCTTTGGTCGCATTGCCAGGGCGCGCGCGATGGCGACGCGCTGCTGCTGGCCCCCGGAGAGCTGCGAGGGATAGGACTCCCCCCTCTCCTCCAGCCCGACGTGCTCGAGCTCCTTGAGGGCCCTCTCCTTCGCTTCAGTGTCGCTGAGCTTCAGGACCTTTCGCAGAGCCACGGTGATGTTCCCCAGCGCGTTCATGTGAGGAAAGAGGTTGAACGCCTGGAAGACGATGCCGATGTCGGTGCGGACCTTGTTCAGGTTGACGCGCACATCGGTGATGTCCCTGCCGTCGAAGATGACCCGTCCGGAGGTGGGCTCCTCGAGCAGGTTGATACACCGGAGCATCGTCGACTTACCGGATCCCGAGGGACCGATAACGACGTTGACGCTGCCCTGGTCAACCTGAAGGTCGATGTCCTTCAGTACGTGGAGGTCTCCGAACCACTTGTTCAGCTTGTCGAGCTCGACGAGATGGGTGCTCACGCACCCACTCCGACCAACCCGCTTCGCAGTCGCTTCTCGAGCACGTTCACGAGTCGAATCAGGGGCAGCGTGATGGCCAGGTAGCCGAGTGCCACCATGATGTACGGCGTCGGGTTGAAATCGTTCGCCACTGCTTGGTCTCCGACGTTCATCAGGTCCCGTTGTGCCGATGAGATACCCAGAACGATGATGAGCGCGGTGTCCTTGATCAGGATGACGAACTCGTTCATCAACGGCGGGATCACCCTCCTCACCGCTTGCGGAATGATCGCGTACCTCATTGCCTGCATGTAAGACATCCCGAGACCACGTGCCGCCTCGATCTGGCCCCGCTCGATCGATTGGATGCCGGCCCTGAAGACCTCGGCCATGTATGCACCCGCGTTGAGGCTGAGGGCGATGATCCCGGCTTTGTACGTGTCTATTCGTATCCCCAGGCCGATCGGGATACCGATTCCGATGAAGATGAGTTGCCAGATCAGAGGCGTTCCACGGAAGAAGTTGATGTAGACGCGCGCGGGCGCACGCACGACTGCCCGCTTACTGATCGCGAAGATCGCCAGGATGAGACCGAGGATGATCCCGAAGAACTCGGCCGAGAACGCCAGGATGAGAGTGTTCTTGGCCCCGTTCAGGAAGTCGCCCATCATCGGTCCGAGCCGGGCGAAGTCGAGATAGCTGGTCGTGAACAGTTCGACCCTGTCGCCGTTCACGAACCAGAACGCGGCGGCTCCTATCAGCAGAGCCTGGGCTCCGAGGACGGCGCCCGCGATGCACTGCTCGCGACTGACCTTGGTCTCCATTGCCCGAAAACGGCTCGCTCCAAGGGCCAGCGCGGCTGCACCGATCACCATCGCGGCGATCAACACCGCATCGAGCTCGTGGGACTTCAACCCCCTGAGGAGCGAGTCGACCGGAGTGAAACCCTGTAATGCCAGCACCACCGTGGTGCCGAGCAGCAATACCAGCAGCGCCAGCGCTCCGAGTCCGAGCGCGGTGAGAGACAGGGGAACGCTCTCGCTCCTGACGAGGGTCAGACCCGAGGGAGGGCGTTGTGCGGCTTCAACCGCCACCGTTCCTCCTCTCGCACCGACGTAAGGCGCGGCCCACTCGGGTCGCGCGTCGACTCAATCGTGGTCACTCGGACGCGTACTCGGGGAGCTCCTGCTCGGGGAAGTACGTGCTGTAGATCTCGGCGAAGGTCCCGTCGGCGAACATCTCCTCGAGGGTGCCGTTGATCGCCTCGGTAAGCTCGGGGTTGTCCTTGCTGACCGCGATCGCGTACTCCTCGCCTGTCGGAACCTGCTCGACGACCTCGAGGGTCGGCTTGTCGGAGATCGACTCGATCGTGACGGGGAGGTCGTTGAACACCCCGTCGAGCTGCCCGGCCTGGAGCTGCTGGTACATCTGGGGGGCCTTCTCGAACGAGACCAGCTCGGCTCCCGTGAGCTCTTCCTCCGCGTAGAACGCGCCGGTCGTCGCCCGCTGGACACCGACCCTGGCTCCTTCGGGCAGCGCGTCGACGCCGTCGATGTCGGGGTTTGCCTCGCTGTCGACGGTCAGCGATTGGAGCGAGGGGTAGAACGGGATGGTGAAGTCCACGACCGCCGTACGTTCGGCGACCGTCTCGGCCGCCGGCGAGCCGTCGGGAGCGTATCCGGTGACCGCCGCGGCGACTATGTCGAACTGTGATCCGGACGCGAGTTGCTGGAAGATGGTGCCGAAGTCGGTGGAGATCCACGCTTCGTCGGGGTTCTCGAGACCGAGCCGGTCCGCGATCTCGCGAACGATCTCGACGTCGAAGCCGGTCAGCTCGCCGGCCTCCTCGAACTCGAAGGGCGGGTAGGGGATGTCGGATCCAACTGTCAGCACGCCCTCCTCGACCAGAGTGAATTCGGGTTCGCCCTCGGAGGACTCCTCGTCGGCGGAGCCATCCGAGCCCGTACCCGTGGGCTCCTCCTCGCCGCATGCGGCTGCGATCAGCAAGAGGGCGAGTAACGACACGAACAGCAGAAAAAAGCGCTTACCGAGTCTCATTGGATTTCCTCCCGAAGGTTCCTATTCCATCACCGCAGCAGTGAGAATACCTGGAACCTACTCCTCGCCGAGGTAAGCCTTGCGCACCTGGTCGTTGCCGAGCAGCGTCTTGGCGTCGTCCTCGAGGACGATCTCGCCGGTCTCGATGACGTATCCGCGCTGCGCGGCCCCGAGTGCCATCTGTGCGTTCTGCTCGATCAGCAAGACTGGTATGCCCTCCTTGTTGACCTCGGCGATGACCTCGAAGACCCGCTCGACCACCTGAGGAGCGAGTCCCATCGATGGCTCGTCGAGCATCAGCAGTTTGGGTTGTGCCATTAGGGCCCGCCCGATTGCGAGCATCTGCTGCTCGCCTCCCGAGAGGGTGCCCCCAAGCTGCTTACGTCGTTCCTGAAGACGAGGAAAGAGCCCGAAGACGTGATCGAGATCGGACTGCAGCTCCTGCTTCGTTGCCTTCCTGCGCTGGAACGCACCCATCCCGAGATTCTCCGCAACGCTCATGTTCGGAAAGATGTGCCGGCCCTCGGGAACCTGAATGATTCCCTTTGCGACGACATCATGGCTCTTCATCCCAGTGATGTCCTCGCCCTTGAAGAGGACCTGACCCTGCGCGGGTGGGTGCACCATCGAGATCGATCGCAGCGTTGTCGTCTTGCCCGCTCCGTTGCCGCCGATCAGGGACACGACCTCGCCCTCGTTGACCGAGAGGTGGATACCACGCACCGCCTCGATGACTCCATACCGGACGTGCACGTCATTTAGTTCTAGAAGGGGGGTCCCGGCCACTACTTCCCCCCCTCAGGTTTCTTGCATGTCGCCGCTGTCCCGGCCATCTACTTCTCCCCCCCCCGCTCCTGAGCCTTCGCCGACACGGTCCCGGGTTCGTTGGCAGCGACGTCTTTGTTGCTCGTCTGTCCGTCCGTGGTGGCCGCTGCTCCGCCGGTGCCGAGGTATGCCTCGATCACCTTGGGGTCGCTCTGGACCTCCTCGGGTTGGCCTTCGGCGATGACCTCCCCGTGGTCTAGCACCGCGACTCTGTCGGACAGCCCCATCACGACCTTCATATCGTGCTCGATGAGCAGCACCGTGGTGCCTTCGTCGCGAATCTTCCTCACGAGATCGCGCAGTCCGTTTTTCTCGACCGGGTTCATTCCGGCTGCAGGCTCGTCGAGCAGCACGAGCTTCGGCTGCGTTCCGAGAGCTCGTGCAATCTCGAGCCGGCGTTGGTCCCCGTACGACAGGTTGCGCCCCAGGTCGTTGGCGAAACGCCGGACGCCGCAGAAGTCCAGCAGGCGCAGCGCCTCCTCCTCGGCTTCTCTCTCCTCGCGCTTTCTTCGTGGGGAGCGGAAAATTGCCCCGAAGACACTAGTCCTGTGGCGCGCATCCGCGCCGACGATCACGTTCTCGAGGGCCGTCATGTTCGGGAACAACCGGATCTGCTGGAAAGTGCGGCAGATTCCGATATCGACGATCTGATCGGGGCGCTTGCCGGTAATAGATGAGCCCGCGAACTCAACTACGCCTTCGGTGGGCGAATAGACGCCGGTTACGCAGTTGAACAACGTGGTCTTACCGGCGCCGTTGGGGCCGATGAGGCCGAAGATCTCACCCTCGACGATCTCGAAGTTGACGTCGCCCAGGGCGCGCAGGCCTCCGAACAGCATTGATACGTTGTCGACCTTCAAAAGGGAGGCCACCGCTTATTTCCCCTCTTCCTGCTGAGCATGTTCGTGCACCGAGGTCGCGAACTCGACTTCGTCCTTGCTCGGTTGCGCGGACTCGTCGACGATGACGCCCTCCGCGGCACTGGCCTCGGAGAGTTCGACTCTTCGGCGTCTCGGTGCGAGCAGCCCACCCGGTCTGAAGATCATCACGACGATCAGCAGGAAACCGAACACCGCGATACGGCCGGTCTCCGGATCGAAGCCGAAAATCGTCTCTCCACCGGATGCCTCGCGCACGACCTGAGGAAGCCCCTGAACGAGAACCGCTCCAAGGACCGCGCCCGAGATGCTGCCCAGACCGCCGATCACGACGGCCGCGAGGATGAGGATCGATGCAAGCAGCGGGAAGTTGGCCGGACTGATGAAGGTTAGGTAGCCGGCATAGATCCAACCCGCGACACCACTGGTGGAGGCTCCGATGGCAAACGCGAGCACCTTCATTCTCACCACGGGTACGCCCATGGCCGCCGCCGCGACCTCGTCCTCCCGAATCGCCGTCCAGTATCTGCCGATCCGAGAGTCCTCGAGATGGCGAATCATGATGACGGCGAGGATGATGGCCGGAATCAGGAGAAAGAACCAGTAGGTCTCCGTGGTGAGAGGTCCGAACTCTGTATCGATCCCGGCCACGCTCTCGGGAAGACCGAGGTCGGGGCGCTCGATCCCGGGAATCCCGCGCGAGCCGTTCGTCTGCGGCAGGTTGTTGGCTGTCTGTCGCACGATCTCGTGGAAACCGAGCGTCACGATAGCGAGGTAGTCGCCCCGCAATCGAAGGGTCGGGGTTCCCAGCGCCACTCCGGCAAGGATGCAGACCAGGACCGCGAACGGCAGAGCAGCCAGATTGGGCCAGACCACGAAGTGGAACTGCTCCGCACCGCCGGACTCGGTCATGAGTGCTGTCGTGTACGCGCCGAGCATGAAGAACGCCACATAGCCGAGGTCCAGCAGGCCGGCCATTCCCACCACGATGCTGAGCCCCAGAGCGAGCAGAATGTAGATGCCCGTGTCCACGAGCACGCTGACCCCGAAGCTGCCGTTGATCAGGGGGATGGGGCTTTCGACGCCCTCGAGGCCGGGGATGATCTCCGGCTTCATCAAGATCGGGACCGCGATCATCAGGAGGATCGCAAGCAGGTAGCGGCCGTAGCCGATCGCGCGCCAGCCTCCGAACACCGGCTGGGCGGCCTTCATCACTCCGTCCGGCGTGCGCGCGGCTACCTTCGGGTAGCGATCCTGCAGATAGGTTCGCAGGTCTCTGTCGCTCTTGGCCATCGTCAGCCCCCCATCCTTTCTCCGAGGAGTCCGGTCGGCCTGAATACGAGCACGAGCACGAGCACCGAGAAGGCCACCACGTTCCTCCACTCGGAGCCGATGCAAACCGAGCTGACGCTCTCGATCAGTCCGAGCATCACCGCGCCGAGCATGGCGCCTCGGATGTTCCCGATACCCCCGAGCACGGCGGCGGTGAAAGCCTTCAATCCGGGGAAGAACCCCATGTTGAACTCCACGCTGCCGGTGCGCAGTCCATAGAGCACACCGGCGATTCCGGCGAAGAAGCCCCCGATAACGAAGGTCGTCACGATGACCCGGTCGACGTTGACGCCCATGAGCTGCGACGCGGTTATGTCCTCGCTGAGGGCCCGGATGCTGCGTCCGGTCCTGGTCTGGTTGATGATCCGGTCGAGAACGATGAGGCACACGATCGACGTGACCACGAGCAGGAACATGATGTCCGTCACGCGCGTGCCGAACAGGTCCTCAAATATGGCGCTCTGACGGTTCATGTAGTTGGGGAACGGGCGCCTGCCCGGGCCCAGGAGGAAGTCCTGCTGGTACATGTACGTCATGAAGAACGAGGCGCCGATGGCCGTGATCAGGTAGGAGAGCCGGGCTGCATTGCGCCTCCGCAGAGGGCGGTAGGCGAGCCGCTCGAGGACCGTCGCCGATAGCGAGGAGGCAACCCCTCCGATCAGCAGGGAAAGGCCTACGACCAGAACCAGCTCGATGCCGGATACCGGCTCGGTGATTCCGAACCACATGCCGAAGGCGTAAAAGACCGCGATGCCGCCGGTAGCGAAGATCACGTCGTGCGCGAAGTTGATCAACTTCAGCACTCCGTAGACCATCGTGTAACCCAGTGCAATTAGGGCGTACAGGAAGCCCAGGATGAGACCGGTGACGACCTGAGGCCCAAAGAGGCCAAAATTACAGTCCAATCAATCCCCCCGGCGAGCGCTGGTCAGATTTGCGTGCTCTGCCACTGCGTCACGTCGCTGGCAGAAAGGGGGACCGAATCGATCCCCCTTTCACAGCCAGATGAACCTTAACTCCTACTGCTTGCCTTCTACTCGATCAGGTCCGATGCCGGGCCGAGTGAAACGAAGTCCTCGTCCGGAGTGCTCCACTCGTAGACGTACACGGCCTCCGGTCCGGCGTCGAGGTTGCCGGTTTCGGTGAACTGGTATGTCTTCGTGATGCCGGTGTAGTTCGCGCCGCGCATGTACTCGACCACGGAGGCACGCACATCTTCGATGGCCCCCTCGGGGTCGGCCTCCGCGAGCGCCTCGGCCACCAGGTTGGTCGCGTCGTAGGCGTCGGCCGCGAACGTTCCGGGCGCCCGGTCGTAGGTCTCCTCGATGCCGGAGACAAACGCCTCGGCCTCTGGGATGCCGAGCGGGTCGACGCACGGACAGGTGACCTGCAGGCCCTCGACCGCCTCGCCGATCTCGCCGAACGTCGAGTCTTTGGCGCCGTCGTCAGAGACGATGGTCCCCTCGTAGCCGGCCTCGCGCAGCTGCTGAACCAGCGGCTTGGCCTCGGCGCTGTACCCGCCGTAGAAGAGCAGATCGGGGTTCGCATTGGCGATTTCGGTCACGACCGGGGGAATCGAGTCTTCCTCTCCCGGGGCGATGATGAACGGCCCCATGGTGTCTCCGACCGACGCTGCGACCGCGTCGGCCAGGCCCTTGGAGTAGTCCTGGTTGTCGTGAGCGATCCCGACCGTCCCGCCGAGGCTGGTGAGGTACTGACCCGCAACGTCGCCTTGGACGTCGTCGTCGGCCACCGCACGGAAGAACGTCTCGTAGCCCTGGTCGTCGATCGTCGCACCCGTGCACGACGGGCAAATGAACGCCACGCCGGATTCGCTGAAGATCTCACCCGTTGCGAGTGTCTCACCCGAGAAGTACGGGCCGACTATCGCCACGAGCTCCTCGTTCTCGACCAAGCTCTGAGCCAGCGGGGGGGCCTGGGCAGGGTCGCCCTGGCTGTCCTCGTCGACGAGCTCGAGCGTGCACGGCAGGTCGCCCGCCGTGTTGAGCTCCTCTACCGCGTACTCGATGCCCTGGAAAATGGGCTGGCCAATGGTCGCGTTGTCACCCGACAGCGCCCCCATGGTTCCGATGACCCAGTTGCATTCGACGTCTGCATCCGCGCCGGTCCCATCGCCGGACCCCTCGTCGTCGTCACCACCACACGCTGCAGCGAGCAGCATCAAAGCCGACAGCAGCGCAAGCAGCGCGAGCCACCGTGATTTCTTCATCCTTCCCCCTTGCTAAGCCAACACGTGCTCTGTCCATCGGACGGCGTTGAGCCGCCCGAAACTCCGCTCCCAACGTGCCCGGCTGAGGCAGGTGGGGCGGCGTTAGTCTACAGATCGCTTTCGCGAAGTCCAAGAAACATGGAACTGAATTTCCACCTTTTGTCCGCTCGGACAAGCTTTCTGGCAGACAAAATCCCCTAATTGGGCTCCGATCCGGCCCCCTCCACGATCTCGTCGGCGATCGCCCTCATCGAGCGGCGCTCGTTCATCGCCCGTTTCTGAATGTGGCGAAATGCGTCCGCTTCGGACATTCCCCGTCCGTCCATCAGCCGTCCCTTCGCCTTGTCCACGGCCTTGCGGGTGTCGAGTTGCTCGCTCAGATCGGCCGATTCGCCGCGCACCGCCGCCAGCTGAGCGTGGCGTGCGAGGGCGATATCGATCGCCGGCATCAGGTCCGACTTCTGGAACGGCTTCACCAGGTAACCCATCGCCCCGGCCTCCGCCGCCCTCTGGACGAGGTCGCGCTGAGAGAACGCGGTCAGGATCAGAACCGCGCTGAGCTGCTCGTCCACGATCACCCCGGCCGCCGTGAGGCCGTCCATTCCCGGCATCTTCACATCCATGATGACGAGGTCGGGTGACCTCTCGCGGGCCAGACGTATCGCCGCCTCTCCATCGGCAGCCTCCCCCACCACCGCGTAGCCCTCCTCCTCGAGCATCTCCTTCAGATCGAGACGAATGATGGCCTCGTCCTCGGCTATCAGCAGTCGAGGAGCGCCGGCCTTATCGGCGGGGGCGTCGCTCGGGGCGTCCGTCATGATTCGGCTCCCAGCATTCGGTCCAGCAGTCGATCTTGTTCGTGCTGGAGGTCCTCTATCTCCTTTTTCGCCCGCTCGCGCTGTGCCTGGAGCTTCTTTTGGTCGTCGCGGGCCTGCCGGAAGGCGCGGTCGGCCAGCGGAGTCTCCGACACCAGCATGCGGGTCTTGGTCTCATCGACCACATCGTTTTGGAAGAGGAGTTGCTCGTCGACGATTCGCAGCTCGTCGCGCGCCCGGACGAGCCGGTCGCCGAGCTCCTGAAGACTCTGATGGATGCGCATGGGACGAAAAAGTATAGGGGCGCAGCCCGAGCTCCCTGTCAGGAGCCTCGTTCCTGCGAAAATCGTGCCGGGAGCGGGATTCGAACCCGCACGCCCTTGCGGGCAGCGCCTTTTGAGGACGCCGAGTAAACCAATTCCTCCATCCCGGCCCTGGATTCAAGTCTACGCGCCAGTTCTAAGCCCTTATCACTTCTTGGGACCAATGAATTCGTCCATGAACTCGACATCCTCCCGTCGAGCGATCGAGATCGTCTTCCAGTACGGATGCGTCCAGTGGATCCCAAGCTGATCGCACGTGTCACAAAAGATGTGCCTGATGTCGTCTGAGTGATTCAAGAACTGATACCGAGGATAGCTCTTTCCATTCACAAAAATTAAGATCCCGGCATCCGTCGGAGTGCACCAGTCC
>JBOGWS010000031.1:0-4022 GCA_050693895.1 Actinomycetota bacterium
CCCCGCCGCATTGATCTCCGACACGATCCTCCACCAGGCCCCCGCGGGTGGGGCCGGTTACGTCTCCGGTCACGCGACCATAGCGTTCGCTCTTGCCACCGTTCTCCATCCCTATCTCCCGAGAGGCTGGAGAGTGGTGGCCTGGAGTCTCGCCGGGGTGGTCGGATTCGCCCGCGTGTACGTGGGCGCCCATCTACCACTGGACATCGTGGGCGGAGCGGCCCTCGGTTGTGCGGTGGGCCTGGTGATCCTCTTGATCGTCGAGCCCTGGCGGGGTGACGAGATCGAGGAGGGGGACGAGGACTCCATAACGACTCAGGTCTAGCGAGCAACCACCTGAAGGACGCGTCCTCCGCTTAGATCCGTGAGATACAACTCCCCGCCCTCGTCCAGACCGAACGAGCTGATGGACAATCCCGACTGCAGCAGCTCGACGGGCTCGGTGAAGCCCGTCGCACGCGCGTCGATTCCCCAGATGACCCCCGAGCAGTAATCGCCAAAGATGTAACCCCCGGTCAAGGCAGGAGACTCGGTTCCTCGGTATACGTAACCGCCGGTGACGGAGCACCCGGCATCATGTGTGTAGCCGCTGATGGGGAGCACCTTGTCACCTCGGTCGCAGTCGCCGCCCTCGAAGCACTCCGTGCCCTCCATGGCGTTCCATCCATAGTTGAGTCCACCTCGGTCCGGTCGGGCCTTGTTGACCTCTTCGAAATCGCCCTGCCCCACGTCGGCGATCCACAGCCCATCGGTTTCGGAGTCGAAACTGAAACGCCACGGATTCCGGAGGCCGTAGGCCCACACTTCGGGGGCGCCGCTCCCGCTCGCGAAGGGGTTGTCGTTGGGAATCCCGTATGGGTCGCCCGAATCGACGTCCACCCGCAATAACTTGCCAAGGAGTGCTTCTGTGTTCTGGCCGTTGCCCTCCGGATCAACCGCACTCCCTCCGTCTCCGGTCGCGATATACAGATACTTGTCCGGGCCAAAGGCGAGCTGACCCCCGTTGTGGTTTGCGAAAGGCTGGTCGATCTGCAACAAGGGTGTCACCGACCCGTCCTCGGCAACATTCGGATCGTTCGAGGTTTGAACCTCGGCTACCACTGTGTCGCCGTTGACGTCCGTGTAGTTGATGAAGAACCGTCCGTTCCTTCTGTAGTCCGGGTGAAAGGCCAGGCCCAAGAGTCCCTGCTCGCCGCCCGCTACGATGGACTCGCCCACGTCGAGGAAGGGCTCGTCGAGCACCCGCCCGTCGTCGAGAATGAAGATCGCCCCGGTCTGCTCGACCACGAAGAGTCGTCCGCTGCCGTCGCCGGCATGAGTAACGCCGAGCGGAGCTTCGAAGCCCTCGGCCACAGGTTCCAGGTCAAGCTTCACGTTCTGGGGCTCGAAGCGCTGGGGACGTGGGTTCTCACTCTTTTGCTCGGACGGCGCGGGGTCCGGACTCTCCGGCTGCGTCTCCGGAATGGTGTTGGGGTTCGTAGATTCTTCGTCGCTGCATCCGAACAGGCCCAGCGCGACGGCGAGCACGACCGCTCCTCGGACGAGCCTGAGATGTGAGTCGTTCACCGGCATAGGACTATCTTCGCAATCCTCCCCCTTTAGTCGTCGCTCTGGCTCGGTCGGTCCAGATGAGCTAGAACTCAGGTTGTGAACGAGGTCCCGGTACTCGATTACGCCGCCGTTGTGCAGGCGGTGTCCCCCGAGCGAGCCATCGAGCAAGTGCGTGACGGTTTCATTCGGTACGCGAAAGACGAGTGGACGATGCCGCCCAAGGTCTACCTGGACAGTGCACCCCACGGCGACTTCCGAGCCATGCCGGCCGCCGGTGACGGCATCGCGATTCTCAAGTGGGTGACCTCGTTCCCCGGCAACTCGACTCGCGATCTGCCCACGGTGACCGGAACGATCCTCGTCAGCGATGCGGACACTGGGCGCGCGCTTGCCCTCGTCGACGGGCGTTCGGTAACCGCTCTGCGCACGGGTGCGGCGGCCGCCATCGCTTCGCAGGCGCTCGAGAGCGACGACGCTCAGCGTGTGGGACTGATCGGGTCGGGCCTGCACGGGCGTTGGTCGGGCGCCTGTCTGAAAACCGCCGGATACGAGGAAGGTGTGTGCGCGGACGTCAATCCCGCCGCCGCCAAGGCAGCCGCCGACGAGCTCGGCTGGAGTGTCGGATCACTTAACGAGGCGCTGACCTGCGATGTCATCACGCTCGTCACGCCGGGATACGAAACCGTCATTGATGCGTCGCACTTACGCCCCGGCATGCACATCAATGCGCTCGGTGCCGACGGTCCGGGGAAGGCGGAGATGACAATCGATGCAGTGGAGCAGTGCGAGCTCTACTGCGACGAGTGGCGCCAGGCCAGCCATGGGGGCGAGCTCACGGGGGCGGCGAGTGCTGGGCGCATCACGCACGATCGGGTCACGGAGTTGGGGGCCGTTCTCACCGGCCAGTCCCCCGGCAGGACCTCAGAGGAGGTGGTCACGCTCTTCGATTCCACGGGACTCGCGATTCAGGATCTGGCAATCGTGAGGGCCGTGCTGGATGAGTATCACGCCGGCTCGATAGAGGCGCCGATGATCGCCCTGTAGGCGGGGCGTAGCGTGTCTACGCCGTCGGCACGTGGGTGACTCAACCTCCGGTGTGATAGGACCGATGAGACACGGGTAAGCAAATCCACGGGAGTTGGCTAGGCTCCTGCGATTATTCATACGACCTCAACAAAGGCGTTGGGAGAGAAGAAACTTGAATCAAGATGGCAGCATCGCAGTATCGCAGTATCCCTCGAAGCCCCCGCTGGCCCCCGCCTGGGGGGCCGACCATTGTCTCTCCGCAGACGAATGGGGCAAGTTTCGCAAACACCTCGGCGAGACCTCGCAGGACCAGAGGCGCCTCCTGCTTTCGATCGGCGAGATCGAGCGAATAATCGGAAGCCGACTTCCGGATGAGGCCGGCCTTCCGACGTGGTGGTCGCAGTGTCCCGGCCTCAATGAGTGCGGCGAGGGCCAGACGTGGCGCGTTGAAGGCATGCCCGGGCACTACCTCATCGAGCTCGTTCGCTGCTAGAAGCACAAACCTCTTAGTTGGTTGTCCGGCCCTCCTCGGCCTGATTAATTGTTCTGTGGAGGCTCCATCCCCACAGAGAGAGTCCGCTTATGACCTCACTGCTCGAAGCGCCCCGTCTGGTCGTCAACCAGATACCGCGCTGAAGCAACACGCGCGCGGATTTTCGGTCACCGAAGCTCTCGATATCTGACTGTGAGTGCAGCCTACGGGCGATAGGTTGGTTCCATGCCTCAAGCTGTGTGGACAGGCGAGCTGAGCTTCGGACTCGTCAACATCCCGGTCAAGATATTCACCGCGACGTCTCCCAAGCGCGTGCGCTTCCACCAATACGAAGCCGGCACCGGCAGGAGGGTCCGGTATCGCCGCGTCGCCGAGGGCCCGGCTCCCGGCGAGCAACACCCGACTCCCGACGACGAGGATGCTCTCCAACTCGAACAATGGGAACCCGAAATCCGAGAGGAACCCGAAGACTCTCGAGAGGACGCTCCCACCAGCCAGAGCGGCGACCAGAGGCCCGAGGAAAGCTCCGAGATCTCCGCCGGCGACGACGAGGTCCAATGGGAGGAGATCATCAAGGGCTACGAGATCGAGCCGGGACGAGTCGTGACGGTCGACTCGGACGAGCTCGAGTCGGTGGCACCCGAGAGAAGCCGCGTCCTAGAGGTGGAGCGGTTCGTCGACCTCGAAGACATCGATCCGATCTTCTTCGAGAAGTCTTACTACGTGGTCCCTCAGCGAAGCTCGGGTACCGAGAAACCTTACTGGCTGCTCTATCGCGCGATGGAGGACACGGGCAAAGTGGCGATCGGCCGCTTCGTGATGCGGACCAAGGAGTACCTCGTCGCGGTGCGAGCGGCGGAGCATGTCCTCGTTCTCGGGACCATGTTCTATGCCGACGAGGTCCGCGACCCAAAGGAAGCCTGGGTTCCGTCGGTTGAGGAGCCATCGGAAC
>JBOGWS010000032.1:0-1787 GCA_050693895.1 Actinomycetota bacterium
AGGTCGAGCACGTGCTCGAACGACGGCAGATCTGGGACGAGATGGCCGCGTGCGGTTGCCTCTTCGTCGTGTGCGCGTTCGAGTCCGTCAACGACGACATCCTGGAGCGGCTCGACAAGGGGCACACAACCGCGCAGGCAATCGAGACGACGGAGTTGCTGCGCGCTCATGGCATCGAGGTTCGTCCCTCGTTCCTGCCGTTTACCCCATGGACCACACACCGCGACCTGGCGGACATAGTCTCCTTCGTCGTCGACCACGACCTGATCGCCAACGTCGATCCCGTGCAGTATTCGATCCGCTTGCTGCTCCCCGAGGGATCACTGCTGCTCGATCATCCCGACATGAAGGGTTTTCTCGAGTCCTACGACGCCGAACATCTCACCTACACGTGGCGGGCGGCCGACCCGACGGTGGACGAGTTGCAGAAGCGGCTCGCTCGCATCGTCGAGGACGCATCTGGTGAGACAGGCAGCACCTTCTTGAGGATCTACGGGGAGATCATGCGCTCCGCCGGTGACCGAGAAGGGACGCCGGATGAATTGATCATGGCGGGCTCTGTAGAAGGGAGGCCACGACTCACCGAGCCTTGGTTCTGCTGAGCGGAGCCCACCGAGGGTCAGTTCGGCTCTCTCTGACGAGTAACCATTCGAAAGGAGCACCGTCTTTATGTCTTTGTCTGAAGACCACAAGGCCGCCGCCCAAGAGCTCACTTCGTTGTTGAATCTCGACGTGACGCCCCTCGCCATCACCTTTGGAGACGAGGCTCCCGAGGGCGTGGACGCCTTCGACGAACCCATGTCCGAGCCAACCGAGGACGGCCGGAGCGGGCGCGTGGCCGCTTCCTGCGTGTTCTGGATGAAAGGCGCGGAGCGAACGTTCACCACCGTGGCGGCAGATCACGGGAACTGCAGCGTAGGGCGGATGACTCACGGCTTCGCGACTCTCGACGAGGTCGCCGGAAACACCGATGTCGCCGCCCTCTTCGATTCGGGGTGGGTGGGCATGGACGACGTACCCGGTATTCCGGTCGTGTCGAAACGCTACTCCCATGTGACCTACGGACCACTCGCCGAGACTCCGATCGATCCCGACGTCGTGTTCCTGCGTCTCAACCCCAAACAGATGATGGTGCTCAACGACGCGCTGCCCGACATGGCCATAGAGGGCAAGCCCCAGTGCCACATCATCGCCATGGCCAAGGAACACAACCGCGTCGCCGCGAGCATCGGATGCATGTTGAGCCGGGTGCGCACCGAGATGGGTAACCACGAGATGACCTGCGCAATCCCGGGCCGCGCCCTCGCGGGCGTGCTCGAGAAGCTGAAGCGGGCTGAGGCGATCGACGACACCGTCGCCGCCTACGCGGCGCGGGACAAGCGGCGCTTCCGGGTCGCCAACAACTCGTAAGTCCAACAGGACGGGCAGCGATGTCATGACCGAGATCGGACTGTTTCCTCTCAATCTCGTTCTGCTGCCGAGCGAGCGCGCCCCTTTGCACATCTTCGAGGACCGCTACAAAGAGCTGATCGGGGAGTGTCTCCAGAGCAAGGGCGAGTTCGGACTCCTGCTGGCGGAGGACACGGGCCTGCACACGGTCGGGACCTCGGCGGCCGTCGTCGAGGTTCTCAATCGCTACGAAGATGGCCGCCTGGACGTCGTGGTCGAGGGCAGGGATCGTTTTCGCGTCACCCAGATCACCCAGGGCCACTCCTACATGAGCGCCGAGGTCCAGCCCTTCGAAGACGACGAGGCAGCCGCCGATCCAGAGTTGGCTTCGGCGTGCG
>JBOGWS010000033.1:0-10699 GCA_050693895.1 Actinomycetota bacterium
AAGATGAACATGAACGAGGCGTTGTTGATGACCTCGACGCTCGATACCTTCAGTCCGAAGTAGGCCATGATCCAGGAGAACGAGTAGGCAAAGAGCAACAGCAGGAGGAAGCCGCCGATGGCGTCGAGCGCGTCCGTCCGGATCCTCCAGCCCACGACCAGGCCGGTGAGGGACATCACCAGAATCGAGGCGGAGTTGTAGACGATGTCGCTCGCGGTGCGTCCCGCCAGAACTGCCGAACGAGCCATCGGCAGTGAGCGGAAGCGGTCGATGATGCCCTTGGTCAAGTCCTCGGCGAGACCGGCCCCCGTGTAGGTCGAGCCGAAGATCACCGTCTGCACGAAGACTCCCGCTATCAGGTACTCGCGATAGGACGTTCCCCCAATGGCGATCGAGCCGCCGAACACGTAGCCGAACAGCACTACGAACATGATCGGTGACATTAAAGTCCAGATCAGGAGCTCGGGGATCCGCTTGATCTTGATCAGGTTGCGCTTCGCGACGACACCGCTGTCGGCGAATGCCATGGCCACTTGGTTCATCGAACGGCCTCCTTCTCTCTCGTGTCTTCGCGGTCGCCCTCGGAGTCACCGTTCGTTTCGGCGACCTCCTCGGCCACGTGCCCGGTGAGCGACAGGAACACATCGTCCAGCGTGGGGCGCCGAAGTCCGATATCGGCGACGCGGATGTTCGCGTCGGAGAGCCGCTGAAGGATATTCCTGAGAACGTCCACGCCGCCGGTGACCGCCACCGTAAGCTTGCGTGTCTGCTCGTCGACTTGAATCTCGTCGCCCGCGCAAAAGTGGGCGAGAAGCGTTTGCGCCGGTGCCATGTCGGCGGAGCTCGCGAGCACGGTCTCGACCCGCTCGCCGCCCACCTGGGCCTTCAGCTCGTCGGAGGTTCCGTGAGCGATCTTGTGACCCCGATCGATGACGACGATATCGTCCGCCAACCGCTCGGCCTCCTCCATATATTGGGTCGTCAGGAGAACGGTGGATCCGCCTCGCACTAGCTCCTGGATCGTTGTCCACATCTGGACGCGACTCCGAGGGTCGAGCCCGGTCGTCGGCTCGTCGAGGAAGATGACCTCGGGCTTGGCGACGAGGGCCGCGGCGAGGTCGAGTCGGCGCCGCATTCCTCCGGAATAGGTCTTGGCCGGGCGATCGCCGGCTTCGACCAGATCGAATCGTTCCAGTAGCTCGCGCGCCCGCTCCTGAGAGGGTCGCTTTCCTAGGTGGTAGAGCCTGCCCACCATGTCGAGGTTCTCGTAACCGGTCAGATGCTCGTCGACTGCAGCGTTCTGTCCGGATAGTCCGATCCGCCTCCGGACCTTGACCGGCTCGGCGCAAACGTCCAACCCGGCGACTTCGACCGTGCCCTCATCCGGGTTCAGGAGCGTCGTGAGAATGCGAACAGCAGTCGTCTTCCCGGCACCGTTAGGACCCAGCAACCCCAGAACCGTTCCCTGTGGAACGTTCAGATCGAGGCCGTCGAGCGCCGTCACGTCACCGTACTTCTTAACCAGACCCTTGGTACGAATCATGTCGGTCAATGGCCTTCCCTTTCTCATGGCGTGGTTCTCCTGCTAAGACTGCCGGACCGAGCGAAACTCATCGGCCTGCTGTGAGCTTCACGGCTCGCTCAGTAGAAATCTTGGACGTAAGTGACTAACGGGTCGGGGGGAGTCCGTATTTCACATCACGAAAGTCTCATGTCCTGCAGGGTGGAATCCCACCCCTCGTTCCGTGGCTCCCCTCTGACCGTATACGGCCGCGCGGCGGGCGAAATAGAGCCGGCGGCCGATTAGTTTTGCGCCCTCCGGCCGTCAAAGTGTCTAGATGATGACAAAAATTAGGGGGCCCGGAGGCTCTTCAGGTGAACGACACGGCTTGCCTTCGGCGAAGGCCTTGATGAGTGACGCAGGAGGCGACCGCCTCTCCTTTTTGGGCAGACGTCTCCCGGCCGCCTTCGAAGCCCGCGAGATCGCCGTCTCGCCGGGCCACGAGCGCGCCTACGACGAAGCCGAGTGGAGAGACGCGCTCGTCGTCGTGGAACGCGGAGAGATCGAACTCGAGTGTTCGGGCGGAGCGAGACAACGCCTTGAGCGCGGCGCCGTCGTGTGGCTGACCGGCCTGCCCGTTCGCGCACTTCACAACCGCGGCAGCGAGGTCGCGGTACTGGTGGCCGTATCGCGCCGAAGGCGAACATCGGGCAACGGGCGTGTCAGGGCACATCGGGACAGCGACAGCCGATCCGTTGGAGAGCCCTGGAACGAGTGGCAGGGACCTCCGTAGGTTCTTACCCCGAGGGCTCGGGCCGCCGCATGTACCACTCGGTGAAATCCGTGCAGAGGCCCTCATCGTTGAACCGCAGAACGAAACAGTTGTCGTAGATCCTGTCCATCGACCCGTCATCCGCTCTGTAGGTGCTGGTGCCCGTTGCGACCGCGCTGTCGCCGGCGACCAGCAGAGGTTGGTAGGCGCCCTCGTAGGTGCCCTGCCTGTCGGGATCCTCCAGCCACGATTCGACGATTGCCTCTCGGCCCCGAACCGGCTGATCGTAGGGGTGGTACCGGTAGGAGGCGTCCTCACTGAACAGGCCGGCGATCGTCGCCGGATCGTAGGTGAGCCATGCCTCCTGGTAGATCGCCAACCACGCTGCTACTCGATCCTTCTCCAAACCAGATCCTCCCTCGGGACTCGCTGCCGTCTTGGCATGCCCTCTTTCGTAACGGCCGAAAACTACTTGACTCCTTACGTCAGCCGGGCTACTGTAAGGAGTAAGATAATCTTAGATCCTTACAAGGGAGGCGAAAAGCGTGGAATTGCTACTGATCGTTGCTGCACTCGGGCTACTCGACTCTCTGGCCGCGGGTATGGGAGCCGACAGCCGTGATGGAGACGACTGGATCAAGCACCGAGCGGTATGAGCAACGGAGCCCACCCAGACTGACCGTGTCTCACGAGGCGCGGTCGGTCCGTGATTCGGCCGAATCCTTTCGTATCCGGAGCCGGCGCGACTCTCGCTCCATGCAGCGGTCCTCTATGAACACGATGCCCGCATCGTCGGCGATTCTGCGGGCCTCGGCCGACGTGATCCCGAGCTGGAGCCAAAGCACCTTGGCGCCGATCTGGACTGCCTGCCGAGCGATATCCGGAGCCTCCTCCGAAGGCCGGAACACCTGAACGATGTCTACCTGTTCGTCGACGTCGAGCAAGCTCTCGAAGGACCTCTCACCGAAGATCTCCGATGCGTGCGGGTTCACCGGAATGATGTGAAACCCAATTGTCTTGAGGTGTTGGGGTACGCCGCCGGCGGCCTTGTTGGGGTTCGTCGATGCACCAACTGTGGCAACGGAATTAGAGCTCTCTAGAATGTCTCGCACGTCGGCTACGGGACTCACTCCATTCTTGATCGATGAGGATTGAGAGGACGCGTCCGCCCTTCTGTTCAACCCCTTGAACCACCTTCTATTTCTCCCTGTTCGTCCGGGCGAAGGTTACGGCCTCGTCCAAGCTCATTGTGAGTCCCTCATCCCAGGCTCGATTGGCCGCCTCCTCGGTGAGGTGGACTCGTGCTTCAGCAACCGGATCTCCCTCGAGCAATCCGGCAAATGCGCCGGGCGGGCCGCCGGCGCGCACGCTGATTGATTCGGAGGCGCCGGCCAGCCGGATGGCGTCCTCATGGCGGCCCTCCCATATCGCCAGAAACGCCAGATCCGTAAAGGTGATGCCGATCCCCGTCGGGTTGTCGACCTCGCAGAACAGCTCCAGCGCCTCGAGGGCGGCCGATCGGGCGTCCACTCGGCGGCCCACACGGCCTTTGGCGAAAGCCAGCCAGACCAGATCGAACGCGAGGTGAAGGCGGTCTCCCAACCGTCGCCAGATGCCCGTGGTCTCTTCGAGCCTGGTGATAACGGGATCCCAGTTGCCGGCCTCCGCGTCCCGGATCACCAGCATCGACAGCACCTGAGCCACTCCGGGATCGTGCTCTGCCCGGCGGAACAGGTCGAGGCTCTCCTCGAGCAAGCGGGCGGCCGCATCGATGTCCTGCCCGGCGACCACGAACGCGAGGTTGTATATGGCCTCCGCCGTCCTGGCAGAGTCGCCGAGCTCCCGCTCGATGGCCACGGCCTCCTCGTAGCAGGCTCCGGCCGCCTCGCGGTCCTTCTGCCACCACGCCATTCCTCCCGCTCCGATCAGCGCCTTCGCCCGCGCCGGGCTTCGTCCCTGGCCCGATGGCATGGCGAGGATCTCTCTTAACCAGTCGCGGCCTTCGGCCAGATGCCCCCGCTGCTGCCAGAACCGCCACAGGGCTCCGGCCGATCCCTGGGCCTGGTTCGCATCACCGGCCTCGATGGCCCACCGCAGGGCCGCCCGGATGTTGGCGTGCTCCCGGTCGCAGCGGTCGAGCCACTCAAGCTGGTCGTCGGCGACGAGGTGGGCTTCGGCCTCCAGGGCCAGGCCGAGGAAGTGTTGCGCGTGGCGCCGGCGCAGGGCCTCGAATCCGTCGCTCGCTCGCAGCTGTTCCTGCCCGAACTCCCGGATCGTCTCGAGCATGGAGAACCGATGACTACCTTCGTCGGGCTCGGACCTGCGGACCAGCGACTGGTCGACGAGAGAGGTCAGGCCCTCGAGCAGGTCCAGACCGAGTCCCTTCGGGTCGCATACCGCTTCCGCCGACTCGAGCATGAAGCCTCCGGTGAACACAGAAAGGTTCGCGAACAGCACTCTCTCGGTGGCATCGAGCAGGTCGTGGCTCCATGCGATGGCGTCTCGAAGAGTCCGTTGGCGCTCGGGAAGGGTCCGGGGGCCCGAGGTGAGGATGGAGAGGCGCTCCTGGAGCCGGGGCAACATCTGCTCGGGCGTGAGGACCTTCGTGCGGGTGGCCGCCAGCTCTATTGCAAGTGGCAAACCGTCGAGGCGGGCTGTGATCGCCGCCACGGCCGCGGCGTTGTCCTCCGTCACCTGGAAACGGGAACCCACCGCAATCGCCCGGTCGGTGAACAGCCGCACCGCCTCGATCCGTCGCAGGGTTGGTAGATCGGGGAGCTCGTCGGGGTCGGGCGGCTGAAGTGGCGGTACCGCATACTCCTGCTCTCCCCGCACCGACAACACGACGCGGGACGTGACCAGGACCTTTAGCTTGGGAGCCGCGAGAAGGAGCGCTTCAACCACTGGGGCCGCCCCGGCGACCTGCTCGAAGTTGTCGACCACCAGGAGGAGCTCCTTGGTGCTGAGATGGCGCTTCACGGCCTCGAGGATGGGGTGCTCGGCCACCTCCGGTACGCCCAGGGCCTCGGCGACGGCCGAGGGAACCAGGGCCGGATCCGTCACCGAGGAAAGGTCGACCAAAAAAGCACCGTCCGCGTACTCGGTGAGGAGCCTGGCGGCAACCTCGAGGGCCAGACGGGTCTTCCCCGTACCCCCGGCCCCGGTGAGGGTGAGGAGCCGGGTGCGCTCGAGGTGGCTTCTCACGTCGGCGATCGCTCCCGCCCGCCCCACGAACGAGGTGAGCTGCGGGGGGATGTTGTTCGGCCTCGCGTCGAGTGTCCTGGGCGGTGGGAAGTCAGATAAAAGACCGTTGATCACGAGGTCGTAGAGGTGTTCTGGATGCGCGATGTCCTTGAGGCGGTGCGGCCCGAGGTCCCGCAGGGATACCCCCTCCGGGAGCGCATGTTCCATGAGCCCGCGTGCGGCCTCGGAGATCAGGGTCTGGCCGCCGTGGGCCGCAGCCGCGATCCGGGCCGCTCGGTTCACGTCGATGCCGACGTAGTCGTCCCCGCCCAGAACCCCCTCCCCCGTGTGGAGTCCCATCCGAACGCGAACGACTGCGTCCTCCGGCCAGCGTGTGGCAGCCAGGCCCCGCTGGGCGGCCACCGCGCACAAGAGGGCACCCGTCGGGCTGGCGAACGCAACAAAGAAGGAGTCGCCCTCGGTGTTGACTTCGACCCCGGCGCACTCTGCGATAGCTCGGCGAACGATCACGGCATGGTCGGCCAGGATGTCTGCACATCTATCACCGAGCTCCTGGAGCAGCCGCGTGGAGCCCTCGATATCGGTGAACAGAAATGTGACCGTTCCTGTGGGTAGCTCTGGCATGTGATTCGCAATGTAACGCGTCCTGCGAGGGGTCACGTTTGAGTCGTTGGATCCTCTTCCGACCATCGCCAACCTGGCGGTTAAGAATGGAAGGTCACCCAACTCGGGCGCTCATTCGACTAGAAGCGACCGCTCACCGAACCACCTCTTCGACCGGGGCCTCATCGAACTGTGTCCTGTAGAGCTCCTCGTAGCGACCGCCGGCCGCCAGTAGTTCGACGTGAGTCCCTCGCTCGACGATCCTCCCATCCTCGACCACCAGGATGAGATCCGCGGCCCTCACGGTGGAGAGCCGGTGCGCAATGACCACAGCGGTTCGCCCCGCGAGTGCCTCACCGAGTGCAGCCTGCACTGCGGCCTCGGACGTCGAGTCCAGATGCGCGGTTGCCTCGTCGAGGATCACCACGCGCGGACGAGCGAGTAACAAGCGCGCAATCGTCAGACGCTGACGCTCGCCGCCCGAGAGCCGGTATCCACGTTCTCCGACGATCGTGTCCAGACCATCCGGCAGCGATCGAACCACCACGTCAAGTCGCGCGCGGCTCAGGACCTCCCACAGCTCGTCCTCCGAAGCATCGGGACGCGCCAGCAAAAGGTTCGCGCGCACCGAGTCGTGGAACAGGTGCCCATCCTGCGTGACCATCCCGAGCGTCGCGCGGATCGACTCGCTCGTAAGGTCTCGCACGTCGACGCCGGCCAGGCGCACCGCGCCACCTTCGACGTCGTAAAGCCGCGGCACCAACTGCGCGATCGTCGATTTTCCGGCCCCCGAAGAGCCCACCAGGGCCACCACCTGACCCGGTTCCGCCCTGAACGAGACTTCGTGAAGCACCTCGACCCCTCCGCGCTTGTCCAGAAGGGCCACCTCCTCCAGCGACGCGAGCGACACCTTGTCGGCCGACGGGTAGCTGAAGTGGACGTTCGCGAAGTCCACGGAAACCGGCCCCTCGGGCACTTGCCGGGCTCCCGGTTTTTCGACGATCAGGGGCTTGAGATCCAGCACCTCGAACACGCGCTCGAAACTCACCAGGGCGCTCATCACTTCGACGCGGGCACTCGCCAATGCCGTCAGGGGGGCGTAGAGGCGAGTCAGCAGCAATGCCAGTGCAACCACGGCGCCGGGCTCGAGTTGCCCTTGCAGTGCATAGAAACCACCAAGTCCGTAGACAAGAGCGAGTGCGAGTGCCGAGACCAGCGTCAGCGCGGTGACGAAGACCCACTGCACCATCGCCGTCCGTATACCAATATCTCTCACTCGTTCCGCACGAGCGGCGAACTCGGCCGACTCCTCTCTGGGCCGGCCGAAGAGTTTCACCAGGGTCGCGCCGGGGGCCGAGAACCGTTCGGTCATCTGTGTACTCATCACCGAGTTGTGGTTTGCGGCCTCACGTTCCAGACGCGCGAGGCGGGTTCCCATTCGTCGAGCCGGGAACACGAATATCGGCAGCAGCACGAGCGCGATCAACGTGATCTGCCAGGAGATTCCAACCATCACGATGAGCGTCAGCAGCAGTGTCACGAGGTTCCCCACGACACCGGAAAGAGTGTCGCTGAACGCGCGCTGGGCACCGATGACATCGTTGTTCAGGCGGCTCACCAGAGCCCCGGTTCGAGTGCGAGTGAAGAAGGCGATCGGCATGCGCTGTACGTGATCGAACACAGTGGTGCGCAGATCGAGAATCAGCCCCTCGCCGATGCTGGCCGAAAGCCACCGTGACACGAGCCCAAGCCCAGCCTCGGCTACCGCAATGAAGGCGATCAGAACGGCGAGGCCGACTACGACATCCTGTTCGGCACCCTCCACGATCGCGTTCACCACCCTGCCCGCAAGCACGGGTGTTGCGACGGCAAGAAACGCAGTCACCACGCTCAGGAAAAGGAATGCGATCAGCTTCCGGCGGTGCGGGCGCGCGAACGCGGCGATGCGCTTAAGTGTCGCCTTCGAGAACGGCCTCTTGTCCTCCTGCGCGTTCATCGCGTGGTACAGCGACATCCACGCAGTGACTTCCATGTCCATCCGTTCTCCTCCTGCTTCCAAGATCTCGAAGGGGCGCTCGCCTCATTAACTCACAACCTCATGGGAACCCAGTTAAGTGAGCGGCCCCTACTGCGCGCCGGACCTAATCCCTCTCCTTCAGCCTGAAGACGAGCTGGGCGTTGTCCCCCAGGATCGATTTTGCGGTGGACGGCATCTCCATGATCGCTAGGTTGTCCACGAAGCCCAGCGGGTTCTCAGTTATCGGGTCCCTGTCGGCAGTTGGTCCCTCGACCGTAGAATTCCACGAAGTCCATGCCCACAGGCCTTCCGACTGAGCATCGTCCGGCCGGCCGATGTCCACGATGAGTGTGTCATCCCAGTCCGCGGTCTGCTCGATGTGATCCTTCCAGAAGAAGAACCCGTTCCTCTCCTCGAGGCGAAAGACCCTCAGATGTAGTGCATACCGGCAGCGCTGAGGCAATTCGTTCTTGGCGTTCAGGTCGAACCGGTTCCTGTCCAACAGGAAGACGGTCGTCAGTGGGACGGGGGCGTCGGCACTATCTCGTGGCTGATCCTGCTCCATGTTCAGTTGGATCGGACAGTGATGTGCGGCAAGCTGCTCGTGCATAACGATCGGAAGTCCTCGCACCGATAGCCTGATATCCGCCTGCCACGATTCCTTCACTTCGGGTTTCGGGGGCGGAAGCTTCAGATTTCGCAGCTCGACGCGCACCTCGAGCTCACCGAATAGAAACCGCCTCAGATTTTGATAACCCTCCTCGGAGTTCACAAGTCCATACCGACCGGAATGCGCGCGGTACACGAAAGCGCGATGAGCGTGCCTGACGTAAGCGTTGTCGATCATCACAAGACCGTCGCTCTTCGGACCGACGACTTTCCTGGAGATGCCGTAGTCCTTGGCGTCCGTCCCGATCAGGCAGAACACTCGACTTGAGTCGAACGCCTCGGCCGGTATCTCGTTCGGCCGCCATCCGTCGGGCGCCTTGTCACCCCACCGAGCATCGGGATGGAGGTACCCGTACATCTTCGAGGGCGAAAAGATGTCCGAGCCGTTGGGTCCAAAGGTCTCCAACGCCCAATCGATCAATCCGCTGCCCGCTTCGAAGCCGATTCCGCCGTGTGGCGTCCCGAACGTGAACAATCGATCGACCAGTTCCTTGCCGGGGGTTCGGTCCCGGCCCTCGGAATCCTTCTGACGGGAGACCTTCTGGAGCAAGCAGCGGCACACAAGTCCGCCCATCGAGTGTGCAAGAAGGTAGACGCTTGAAGCCCCCGTTTTCCTGAGCACGAGTTGCACGTAGTCGTAGAGACCGACCGCCGCTTTCTCGATGTCGAAGTCGACCGGTTCTTTGCCGAATGTCGTGGCCGATGTGTCGTAGAAGCGGTACACCCAGATGGAGTTCGCCTTGATCTGCCCGTCGTCCCGCGCCTTCAGGTACGCGGACTGATCTCCTTGTACGAACAGCTCGTAGTCCTCATCGTTGATCAGTCGCAGCAGCGGGCTCTCGAATTGATAGAAGCGGGGGTCGCCGTCTCCGTCCGTTCGCACGTGAGTGGAGCCATCGTTGAACCCGTAGAACGGATCATCCACCTGCTTGTCAATGCCGCTAGTCCCACCGGCGTAGCCTCTGACGTAGACGATCGGCAGCTTGGCTGGCATAAATTCCCCCCGGTGACTCGGTGCACTGACACGCAAGCTTTTCCTAGTAGGGGGATTCAGGTCAACATGCAACGTCCGTCGGCATCCGTACGCGATCGAGAGCAGCGCCGGCCTGCTTGAACAGCGAGCTACCTGCTCTCGAGCAACCCTTCGTCCCGGGCGAATCCCGCAGCTTGGATCCGGCTCGAGACTCCGAGCTTGGACAGGATGTGGGACACGTGGACGCTGGCGGTCTTGGTGCTGATGAACAACAGCTCCCTATCTCTGAATTGGTCCTGCCCTCAGCGACGAGGCGAAGGACCTCCAGCTCACGTGTGGTTAGGAGAGCCGATCCGCCCTTCGTGGGCTTCATTCCATCGAGTGTCATCCGGGCGCGACGCGCCAGCGACTCGATCTCGGTCAACAGCGGCGTCGACCGCAGACGGGTCGCGATCTCGTGTGCCCGGGTGAGCGGTTCGTAGGCCCGGTCGCTCTCAGAGCTAGTGATGCGCGACTCCGCCTCTCTTAACAGGCAGTACGCGGCCACGAAGTAGTGCTCGATGTCGTCCCACAACTCCGCCGCCCGCCGCCATGAGGTCGGATCCGCGTCGTGCTCCAAGCTCAGGTACTCGGCCTCTGCGGTTGCGGCCGCTGCGGGGATGAGTGGATTCGGTAGCGCCCCCGCGACGGCCAATCGACGAGCTCGAGCGAGCAGATCGCGAGCGCGCTCCGCGACGCTCGTTGGCCTGCAGGTCGGACGCCATACGATCCAGGTCGGAGACCTCGATGTCGTACTCGCCGGGCACACCCTGCACGTCGACGATGGTCAGTACGCGCTCGCATCTTCGGCACATCCACCCTCCGCCCGCGGAAACCTTCCTGTGCCTCGATCCGTAAACGGGAACGTCCGCGACGTGCCCGCATATCAGCCCTACTTCGAACGTTGCGCTCGCTTGCGCC
>JBOGWS010000034.1:0-6772 GCA_050693895.1 Actinomycetota bacterium
GTCGTTGGTGCGGGTAACTCGGGCGGCGAGGTCGCCATCGAACTGGTGAGGACGCACAAGGTATTGCTCTCGGGAGCCGGGAACGGTGCGATCCCCTTCCGTCCCGAGAGCGTTCCCGCCCGCGTCCTTATGCCGTTCATCGGTCGGGTCGTCTTTCACCGCGTGCTGACAACCAAGACTCCGATCGGCAAGAAGGCCCGCCCCAAGTGGATCTCCACCGGCGAACCGTTGATCCGCGTCAAGCCCAAGGATCTGGCTGCCGTCGGAGTGGAACGCGTTCCTCGCGTCACCGGTGTCCAGAGCGGGCTGCCGCAACTCGAGGACGGCCGTTCTGTGGACGTCGCCAACGTGGTGTGGTGCACGGGATTCCACCCCGGGTTCTCCTGGATCGACCTACCGGTACTCGGCCCGCAAGAGCCGCTTCACCGTCGCGGGATAGTCGAATCAGAGCCCGGTCTCTACTTCATCGGTCTCAAGTTCCTCTATTCAGTGTCCTCCGAGCAGATCCAGGGCGTCGGGCGCGACGCGGACTACATCGCCGGGAAGATCGCCGCCCGGCGCGGGGTGCGCGGGGCGGATCGATCGGCAAACGATTCACCGGACGAGCGAGAAGCACAACAGATCTAGGCGGGCTTTTCCGCATCGGACAACGCATAGGCGCTGCGTCCGATAGCCCGATAAGGCGAGTGGGGCGAACGTGAGCTAAGGAGCCCGCCATACCGAGTGCTGCGGATTGGGGTCTCCATGCCTCGTGGTTGTTGTGTGGAGACACCGCTCGATTCCAAACTCGAAAAGTTCCTGCTCGTGAAAATCCTCCGGCAGCAAGTTCCATTTCCGTTCCGCAACGAACCGAGCCTCGAGATCTGCGCGAATAGCAGCATCGCCGATCGTCCACGCTTCCCCCGTGAGGTAGAGCGCATTCTCGTTGTCATCAGCGGGAAAAGAGTGCATCGCATAGCGGCGATCGCGATGTAGATCGGCCCGTTTGGGTGAAGGCACTATGAAACCGTACAGGCCGGTGCCATCGATCACGGGACACATCGGATGCAGACGCGGCCCTCCGTCAGAGCGCGTAGTGGCGAGAAACGCGAGTCCCACACCGAACTGATAAAGGAGGTCGTAGCCGGCCCTTGCGAGATCAGGCTGCGGCCGGCGAAAGTCTGCCCAGTCGACCATGACGCCAATGATGGTTGCCTTGGTCGGCGGAAATCAAGTCAGTACCGGCGTAACCATGGCGTTCTCCCTCACTGGCTACCCGCAATGAACGCTAAAGGGCGCGCCGAAAAGGTGTCTGAGCGCATCGAGGACCCCCGAGGAACGAGAGCGAGCCGCAGGCAAGCGGGGACCGCTGGCGACCGTAACGGTGCGCCTTGACGCTCTTTCTTGGCCAAGGCAAATGCCTTTGCGTTTGTCTAATCGGCTTCGCCACGGGGGCGACCAGGTAAAGTCGCTGCTTAGAGACAGGGAGAGTGCGGGAACGATTCATGTCCTCTGACCAGCACATTCGCGTGGCGGAGGGCGTGGGACTCGAACCCACAAGTCCTTTCGGACAACGGTTTTCAAGTGTGTGGCCGGGCGTCCTGACTGGCCCTGCCTACTTCTGCCTGATGCTATTTGTGCAGGTCAGCGACAAGACAACTTCCTGACCGGTACTAGCCGGTCCCGATCTTTCCTAGCGCGTTCGTTGACAAAGCGTTGACAAGTCAGCGTGGCAGGAGGGTGCGCAGGTGCGAATCCTGGGGGGGAGCCGAACGAAAGGGGCGCACTGCAACGGCTTGTGGATTGGCTCTTTCGGCTACGTACCGGTTTTGAGGATGTCATTTCAGGTGTCCTACGGTTCTGTCCCGATCAGCCCAACCATCTGTTCCAGTCGTCCGAACAGAGCGATGTCGACAACCGGTGCCGAGCACCAAATCCACAAGCTCCCATGCTCCGAAGCTCACGCCAGGCAGCGTGGATCGATCCTTCGATCCACGCTCGGCCGTGTGTGAGCAGCGAGTCAGTTGGCAAGGAAGTCTGTCACCAGCTTGTTGTAGTCGTCTGGGCGCTCGAGGGGAACCACGTGCGACGAACCATCGCCCTTGATGACCTCGAGGTGAGCCCCCGGGATCGCGCTGGCGACCTCGCGGGCGACCCAGGGTGGTGTGAGCAGGTCCTGCTCACCCACGACGACCAGGGTCGTCGCCTTGATGCCGTTCAAGCGGTCGAGCGCGTCGTACTGCAGGTAGGCCTGAGCCTGCCGGTCGTACGCGTCTGGCCCGATGGGATAGGGATTGCTCGCCAGCATGGCGATGGTCTGCTGCACCGCCTGCCCGTTCCGCAGAAAGCTCGACGAGAACAGTGCCGTGAACTGCTGGCCGGCGAAAACCTCGCCGCTGTCGTCGTGCGCCTTGACCCAGCTCCACGTGCGGATCGGATCGAACGCGCTGCGCGCGGGCGCGCCGCCGCACCCGGACAGCACGAGCCGATCCAGGCGCTCCGCATGCCGCAGAGCGAACTCCTGCCCGATCATCGCGCCCATTGATAGGCCGAGCAGATGGGCCTTCTCGATCCGGAGCTCGTCGAGGAGCCCGGCCACGTCGTCCGCCATGTCCGCGATGGTGTACGCGCTAGAGGCCGTGGAGCTGCGCCCGGAGTCCCGGTTGTCGAAGACGACCACCTGGAAGCGCTTGGACAGCTGCGGAACCTGCTGGAGCTTCCAGAGCGAGGAGTCGTAGCCGATCCCCATGACGAGGACCACCGGGGGTCCCTCTCCATGGACCTCGAAATACAGCTCCTGTCCGTTCGCACGCGCTCTAGCCGACCTCGCGTCCTGGCCGTCCGTCTCGCCTCCGGCGTTTCCTGCTTGGTGCCGGTTGTCATGGGACTACCTCCTTGACTAGCTCTGCTGTCTCTCTTATTGCGTAACGAACCCCCTCACGACGGGAAGCCGCGCCGTTACGGCCTTCGCTCATGGCGCGTAACGGGACAGGTGAACTCCGTGAGGATTCCGGCGAATTACGCAGATCTCCCGGCTGGGAACGGCCATGCGAGCCCACTAGACGGGATCACCGACTCGGCACACGATTAGCAGATGATCAGGGAGGGGACCGAGGAAGCTCTGATCGAGCAGGCACGCGGCGCGGCGGCGCAGGGGGATTGGCACCGGGCGTACGACTTGCTCGTCAAAGCCGAGGCAGAGGCGCCGCTGGCCACCCAGGACCTCGCCCTGTTCGCCGACGTAGCGTACGCCGCGGGTCATGTCGACGTGACGATCGAGGTGTGGGAACGAGCTCATGCCGGCGCGGTGCGGGCCGGCGATCACGTCTCGGCGGCCGGCGCTGCAGTTCGCGTTGCCTTGCACCTCTTGACGGACACCGCCCTGCTGGCTCCCGTCCGAGGATGGGTAAAGCGGGCGGAGGGACTCCTCGAAGGGGAAGAAGACACTCCGGTCCACGCGTGGCTGGCGGTGATTCGCGCGTACGAACGCTTGTTATCGGGCGATTTCCAAACCGCTCGGCATTGGGCCCGGCGCGCGATCGAGGTCGGCACTGAACATGGCGAGCCGGGCGCCGCCGCCATCGGTCGAGTGGCCGAGGCTCGCAGCCTCATCCTGGAGGGCGAGGTCCACGAGGGGCTGAATCTGCTGGACGAAGCCGCGGTGGCGACGGTCTCCGGCGAGCTTGATCCCCTCTCGGCGGGATTTGTGTACTGCGAGATCGTGTGCGCGTGGCAAGGACTGGCTCAGTTCGATCGCGCCGAAGAATGGACCGAGCTGATGGAGCGCTGGCGCGATGAGCAAGGCGTCGGCAGTCTCAACGGACGCTGCCGCGTCCATCGCGCGGAGATCCTCCGGCTGCGTGGAGCATGCCGCGAAGCCGAACGCGAAGCGGTTCTGGCCTGCGAGGAGCTGCGCCCCTACCTGCGCCGGGAACTCGGGTGGCCGCTGACCGAACTCGGCCGCATCCGATTCAGAAGAGGAGATCTCGAGGGGGCCGAAGAGGCGTTCACCGCGGCTCACGAGGCGGGATGGGATCCGCAACCCGGTCTCGCTCTGCTGCATCTGGCTCAAGGCGATGTCGCGGCGGCTGGGGCATCCATCCGAGACGCACTCGAGCACCCGCTGGACGTCCCTTCGAAGGAGCTGCCGCCGAACACCGAGCTCCGCCGGGCGCCGCTCCTCGAGGCGCAGGTTGAAATCGCGGTCGCAGCTGGCGATCTCGAGCGAGCTCGCTGGGCAGCCGCCGTCCTGGGTCGTATAGCCCATTCGTTCGAAAGCAGGGCGCTCGGCGCCAGTGCCGCCCTCGCCCGGGGGAGAATACGGCTGGCGGAGGGACGACAGGCCTTAGCCCGCCAGGAGTTCGAAGAGGCGCTGCAGACTTGGAACGACATCGCCGCTCCCTTCGAGGCCGCCGTCGCACGCATGGGGCTTGCTCAGGCCAGCCGGGCTGAAGGGGAGGAGGAGCGCGCGCTCCTGGAGTTTCGAGCCGCGCGGTCAACCTTCGAGCGTGTGGGAGCCATGCATCACGCGGACCTGGCGGCGGAAGCGTGCGGGGATGCCGGACGAGATGATCTCGCGGCGGTCGCTACGGACTTACAGGCGCCGGAGGCAGGCTGGAAAAGCAGGGGCGATCGCGACTCCGATCCCGCTCTGAGCGTCTTCCGCCGCGAGGGTGACTATTGGTCGGTCACATTCGGAGGGCGGACGATCCGTCTGCGGGACCTGAAGGGTCTCCGGTACCTGGGCCGGCTTCTCGCTCAGCCCGGGCGCGAGTTCCACGTCGTGGACCTAGTCGTCGGCGAGAGCAACGCGCCAGAGAGCGGGTACATCTCCCCTGAACTGGGGCTGACGCACTCGATTCCGAGTGATGCCGGTGAGTTGCTCGACGCGCGTGCGAAGGAGGCATATCGACGTCGCCTGGCGGAGATCGATGAGGACATCGAGGAAGCGCAGGCGATCGGTGACGCTGAACGCGCCGCACGAGCGGAGGCCGAACGCGACTTCTTGGTCGGTGAGTTGTCTCGTGCGGTCGGGCTCGGGGGCCGCGATCGGCGCGCAGATTCTGCCTCGGAACGCGCGAGAGCGAGCGTGACACGAGCCATCCGACACGCGATGACCCGAATACGGGAGTACAACTCCGATTTAGGGACGCATCTAGACAGCACTGTTCGCACCGGGACCTACTGCGTCTACTTGCCGGACCCCCGCGGGTCCACGGCTTGGAAGGTCTGACTCGTCGACTGAGACGGCAAGCGGCGTGGCATAAGTACCAGACCCAAGGGTCCGGCCATTCGGGAAAAACGTGATCCGATTGGCAGACGTGAACAGATGTAGGAAGTGCCCCCGGCAGGGCACCAACCAGAAGGGAACGCATGCGACCAGCTCTTGCCCGAGCTGTCACTTAACTATGAACTCGGTCCTCATGCCAAGATCGAAATGTGCCTTACCGGTCTGGGGGTCCGTGAACTGACAGGCGGTGATGTAAGTGCCGGGCTTGAGGGCGACCTCGTACCAGACCTTGCCCCCCGGCGCAGGCGCGTAGAAAAGCCCGAACTCCTTCTGTTTGGCCTCGTCGGCGATGATCATCTCGTGTCCCTGCTCTCCCATATTGGTGAGGGCGAGCGTGATCTCGCCGGCCGGCAGCTCGTGGGGCATGTCGAAATAGAACTCTCCGACGGTCACGTCGATGTCGGCCGTAGGTTCTGTAATCTCGTTACCAGACGGTGCGGTGACGTCGAACCGAGCATGCACCTCGTCTTCTTCGCGCACGACGATGTATCGACCGGGCGGGAACTCAGCGAGCAGCGTCGTACTTTCGCCCGGCTTCGCGTTGGGCATGCGGCCGGAGAGAGTAAGAGCCGAAAAGAAGTCCACGTCGCTTCTGATGCCCCGCAGGTCCTTCAGCATGATGCCCTCATTGAGCCTCGCGAAGAAAGCCGTGTGCGCCTTCTCACCCCTGTTCTCGAAAGTGATCGACAGAGGCTCGGCCTCAAGCGTCTTCGGAAAGTCAACCGACGAGTCAGACGCGATGAGGGCGACCTCTCTTACCGGCTCGCGCGCGGTCGTGCCGGTCGAGCGTGAGGGAGTTTCGGCACCGCCACCGCAGGACGCTGAAGCCGCCACAAGGACTATCAAGATGAAACCTGGAGCGACCCGTAAGGGCCCCCTTCGCAGAACGGTTAGGCACTTGCGACGGGCCATGGTTGACCTCCTATCAGCGTGTTGCCGAGCTCAGCTCTGACTGCGGAACGATGTGATGGCGGAAACCCGGGAGGACCGTGGGGCGGAAGGATGTGGTGTCGGCACTCACCTAAGGCGAGGAGAGCCACCGCGGCAGCGAACGAGATGCTAGCGACAGCAGGGGACACTCCAGTCGATCCCATCTGCACCAGGGGGACGTCGAAGAAGCGTCTTCGACGGACCGCCACCATCATCCCCGCGACGACGAGAACGAGCCGTGCAGCAGACACGGAGGCCAAGGTGCCGGCGCCGGACCATCTCAGAAGATTGCCCTCCCGGGGGAAAGCGCACCCAGAAGCCCGCGCGAGCGCCGGAGCGGTCCTGCAGCTACTGTTCCAGTCTCCGAGCCGGACTCCCTCAGTCATGTTTCACCCTTTCTGGCTAACAACAGCGCAACGGGTAGGGATCAGCATCACCGAGCCGATGAATGGGCACATCGGTCACATGACCGAGGTTGTTTGTGGGGAGGGAGCGGCCGATCCGAGGGAATGCGGCCTCACCCGTCAACCGACGGATGCTTCTCGGCGACTCACTTCCGAAGCGAACATCGGT
>JBOGWS010000035.1:0-9137 GCA_050693895.1 Actinomycetota bacterium
GGGCTCGGGCACACATGGGGGAGAACGACATGTCTGCAGTCGCGCGGGGAACAAGCTCACGGTCGGTTCGATGCTCTCGAACGGCACGAAAGAGATGGAAGAGTGCAACGATCGCGGCAATCGCGATGCTGGCAGGGATACTTTCGGTCGCAGGTGTACCAGCGGCAGCGCAGGAAGTTGGCGATGTAACCGTCGTGCCCATCCAGATCACCGGCCCCGCGAGTGAACGACTGAACCTTGTGATTCTGTGCGACGGCTATCAAGCGGACGAGATGCAGAATTGCCGCGACGATGTAGACAGGAACCAAAACGTCCAGTGGTCCGTCGAGCCGTTCCGCAGCTACCGAAACTACTTCAATGTGTACCGGGTCGAGATTGTCTCGGAGGACTCCGGAGTGCGCTGCGACCCGGACGACAACGACAACCCGAACAACAACCTCAAAGACACTGCTCTTCGTCTGTGGTACTCGGACGGTTGCACGAACCCGCTCGCGCGCGGCATCACCTACGGTCCGGCTCCCGCCGGGAGCCCTCCGGGTACTCCCAACGGCAACACTGCGCGCAACAACATCATGAACACCTATGTGGCACCAGAGCTCGGAATCCCGGCGAACTCCCAGAACGTCCAGACGCTGGCCATAGCCAACACGTTCACCTACGGCGGGATCGGCGGCACCAACGCCACCACATCAGGCGGCGGCCCGCAGGGGCCGTTGATCTCCTTGCACGAGCTTGGACATTCGCTCGGACAGTTGCAGGATGAATACCCCTACTCGAGTCGTGACGTCCCCGGCGGCCCCCATCCAGATTCTGAGCCCTCGTCGATTCACCACACCCGGTTGACCGACCAGGAGATGCGCGACCAGCAGACCAAGTGGTGGCGCTGGCTCGGCGAGGAGAGCATGTCTGGCGGGATCATTCGCGCACGCGGTCCCGAGGGCTACGAAAGCGGGGTGTATCGCTCCTCGAACGTGTGGCGCCCGAGCGAGCACTCGATGATGCGGTGGCTCGGCTTCTACTTCGATCAAGTCGGCCGCGAGCACATGACCTACAGAATCACCGGTCGGAGAAACGCCAACGCGATGGCACTTTCCCATACGCCGACGGGCGAGGTCGGTCCCAACGACGTGGTCTGGGTCGAAACACAACATCCCAAGTACCACGAGCTGGATGTGACTTGGGAGGTCAACGGCGAAGTCGTGGAAACGAACAGCAGCCGCAACCTGGAGCTCGCCGGCCTCGGCGTTGAGGGCGGCGACTCGGTGAGCGTGACTGTTCGGGACGCGACCGAGTTCGTGCGCGACCCGGCGTTCCTGAACGGACCGAGGTTGACTCAGACTCGGTCGTGGACCGTGGGCGGGCCGCTGCCGGTGACGCCGGTAGACGCGGCGTTCACGCTCTCGACACAGACCGACCGTCCGGTGGGAGGTGACGAGGTCGTCCACGTCGAAACCACGCATCCGACCGACCGGGTACTGGACGTGACCTGGCGCTTGAACAGCGTGATCGTACCGAACCCACACAACAGCCGCAACCTCAACTTGTCCCAACAGAACTTACCGGCGGGCTCTCACGAGCTCAGCGCGACGGTGACCGACCCGGCCGACCCGGGCGGGGAATCGGAGACACGCACGTGGACGGTGGACAACGTCTTGCCCACTGCGCCAAGGACTCTGTCCGAGCCCCTTACGACGCTGGCGGGAGATACGGAGCACAACGTGTACTTCGGGGAGTTCACGATGGGGCTCGAGCCGACCGACGATCAGGAGGGCTTCGTTGTCGGTGAGTTCCGGCTGAACGGCGACGGCTGGTTCAACTACTTCGGCTTTCCCGACCAGCCCTTCGGCACGCCGTTCAAGTTCTCGCACTCGGGCACGGTCGTCAAGGCACTCGTGTACGGCAACCTCGGCACCGGAGGGATGTCCAAGGCCGCCTTCGAGCAGTCTTACCCGGACTTCGAGCCCGGCTACGGGACGCACACGGTCGAGCATCGTGCGGTCGATGCCTCCGGGAACGTCGGCGATGCCGATGAGTTCATGGCGACGGTGTTGCCAGGGGAATCCCCCGAGTGCACGACCACTCTGTCCGGCAAGCAGAAGCGCGTTGTCGTCCAGGAAGGTGTGACCTGTCTCGACGATGCGAACGTCGTCGGTGGTATCAGGATCCATCCCGAGGCTTCACTTGTAGCATCGAACAGTTCGATCGAAAGCGGGCTGGAGTCCCAGGGTGCGGACGTGGTGCAACTATTCGGAGGGAGGGTCAGCGGGAAAGCCAAGATCTCCGGTACGGCCGGCGACGTGTCAATCGCGGGGACGGTGTTCAACGGCTCGTTGGCCCTGGAGGACAATGACGTCGGCGACTACGGCGTTGTGGTGGCCGGCAACACGATCAAAGGGTTTCTTTCATGCGGCGGCAATATCCCCGAGGTCACCGACATGGGCGCTCCGAACAGTCTGAGAGGTGGCAAGTCGGGTCAGTGCGAAAGTCTGTGACCGACCTTCCCCTAAGGATCGCCAAGCAGCATCAACGTCATCACAGGTCTCGGATGGATGTACGCAATCCGACAAAGCAGTGGGACAGCGCCACGCCCTAGCGGGAGCGGAGTTGCGGGATTGGCCTGCTGTGTCGACGGTACATTCGGACGCATGACAATAAGTATCCGCAACGCTCGGGCCGATGACTCCGATGCGGTAGCCGCGGTGCTCAAGGCGGCTTATGCAGAGTACGTGCCTTCCCCAGACGCCTTGCTCTCCGACGAGGAGCGTGCCGGGTGGGCCGGGTATCAGGCGGACATCATCGACGTTCGCTCAAGGCTGGCGAACTCGGAGCTGATCATCGCGGAAGGCGATGGGCGGCTGCTCGGTGCGGTCACCTTCTACGCGCCGAATGCTGGCTTGCACTACCCGACCGACGTTGAGCACCAGGACTTCCCGCCGGACTGGGCGGCTTTTCGACTCTTGGGCGTCCATCCGGATGCGCGCCGACGCGGGATCGGCGGCAAGCTTACCGAGGAGTGCCTTCGCAGAGCGGCCCAGCGCGGGGCGCCGACGGTGGGACTGCATACCCTGTCGATGATGGAAGCCGCCAGCCGGATGTACACGCGCATGGGATGGGTGCGTGCGCCCCAATGGGACATCTTCCCGACCCCAAGCCTTCGCATCGATGCCTACCGTCTCGACTTGTAAGCCTCGTGCGGTCTTCGTCCCCCAACCGTCGCGCGGGTGAGGAACCGACACAACGCGAAATCGATTCAGTCCCGGCCAAGCTTGCGGATGCGATCAGGTTCTTCGGTCATCTTCGTCAGCTTGGCGATGGCCTTGCCGAACAGCTCGTCGAAGTTCTGACGACCGCGCTTGCGTTTGAACGGGTCGATGTGCGAGATCAACTGATACTGGAAGTACTGATGCCAGGCCCCCATTTCCTTCGCCTGTGCGATCACGTCCTTTACCAATGAGTTTGTCTCAAGCACTGTGTCCGCGCGTTGTTCTCGCACCTCATACGAATTCTCGATCGTTCGCTTGAGGAAGAAGTCGCATTTCTTCAGAAGCGGCTCGAACGAGCTCCCCGCAAGTCTGCTTCCCCTCTCGTAGGCAAGTCCGAGTGTCACGCAGTAGGCGGTCTCAATCGATTCGACGACCTCGGGATCGTTCTCCTTGAGATCGGGAGTGGAGTCCAGGAACCTGCGGTAGATGCCGAGTGACACCGTTCCCTTCTCGCGGATGTTTAGGTCCTTCTCGACGTTCAGATTCATCATTCGAGTCGCGAGTCGTCCAGGAACCACGAGAACGGGCAGCTTGCGGAGGCCGACCTCGCGGGCTGCCTCGAGGCGATGCTGACCGTCGATAACGGAGAAGAGCGAACTGCCGTCTCCCTTCTCTTCGACTGCGACGATGGGGACGATGAAGCCCATCCGTTCGATCGACGAGACCAGATGCTCGACGTGGGAGGGTCGCGTCTTGCGCTGGTGCCCGACCACCTCCAGGCGGTCGATGGGCACTGTCGTTAGAGTGATGGTCTGACGCTTATGGGGCTCCCTGAAAGTGTGTCCGTCCTGCATACTCACCATGCTAGCGGTCGCCCGGGCTTCGATGGTGACGCCCGCCGAGGCCGTTGAAGCAAGCTCGGGCATCGCGGCGACGGCTTATAACGTTCGCGCTCGGGTTACCGGGAGCGTACGAAGACCATCCCTGGGGCGAAGACGTGGCCAAGGTGAACAAGAAGATATTCGCGTTCATGGGCGACGACGATTCACCCGAGTTAGGGATGAGCGTGAAGCTGCGCGAGTCACACGAGCAGGCGATGTCGGTTCCGGGCGCGACCCCCACAGGCTACGGCCTCGGCCGGGCAGGATGGGTCTCGATCCCGTTTCGAGATGCGACGCCGCCAATCGATGTGCTGAGGGACTGGATCGAAGAGAGCTACCGGGTCGTGGCCCCCAAGCGACTGGTGACGGAACTTGACGAACGTCCGACGCGGCGCTGACCCGACACCGATGAGTTTTTCCAAAAAGCCACGTCTAACCTTCGACGGCAAAATCACCCACCAGAGGAGAGCGCCATGGCCGAGATGCAGAAGATCATCCCGAACCTGTGGTTCGACACGGAGGCGGAGGACGCTGCGAACTTCTACACCTCCATCTTCGAGAATTCAACGGTTCTGAGGGTCATGCACTATGGAGAGGCAGGACCACGGCCTGCGGGGATGGTCTTGACCGTGACGTTCCAACTCGAGGGCCAGGAGTTCACGGCCCTGAACGGCGGGCCCGAGTTCAAATTCAACGAGGCCATCTCGTTGCTGGTGAACTGCGACTCGCAGGAAGAAGTCGATCGACTGTGGGACAAGCTCTCCAAAGGCGGAGAGAAAGGCCCGTGCGGCTGGTTGAAAGACAAGTTCGGCGTGTCGTGGCAGATCACCCCTGCGATTCTGGATGAGATGCTGCAAGACGAGGATGCCGACAAGGCGAATCGCGTCATGAAGGCGATGCTGCAGATGGGCAAGATCGAAATCGACGCTCTGGAGAGGGCCTACGCGCAGGGATAATCCGGCACTCCGCGTTGCGTGGGCTGCGGAAGGCGAGGTTCTCAACAGGCTGAGCAACTCGTTGTGGACGGCGATGCCCTTCTGTATCGTGCGATCCATGGTCGATGAGGCTCACGAGAGAAGCCGCGCCCTTTGGGACGAGATGGCCGTGGGGTGGGAACGCCAGGGCGAGTACATATGGAACAGCACCCGCCACGTTGGCGAGTGGCTGGTCGACCACGTCGAAGCGAAAGAGGGTGACGCGATCCTCGATCTTGCCGGGGGGCCGGGAGACAACGGGTTCCTCGCAGCACAACGCGTGGGCCCGACCGGCAAGGTGATCGAGACTGACTTCGCGCCGCAGATGGTCGAGACGGCGGGTCGTCGGGCGGCGGAGCTGGGGTTAGAGAACCTCGAGGCTCGCGTTCTCGACGCCGAAAGGATGGACCTCACGGACGACAGCGTCGATGGAATCATCTGCCGATGGGGGTTCATGTTGATGCTCGACCCTCAGTCCGCCCTCAATGAGTGCCGACGCGTGCTGAAGGACCGCGGCCGTCTCGCGTTGTCCGTGTGGGGCGGACCGGAGAAGAACCCGTGGTTGACGGTAACGGGCATGACGATGAAGCAGCTTGGGCTCCAGCCCGACAGCGACCCCTTCGGTCCCGGCGGGATTTTCTCGATGGCCGACTACGGCACAATTCGCTCGATGCTCACGAGTGTCGGCTTCACCGACATCACGATCGAAGAGTTGCCGGTTGATTGGAGCTATGGTTCGTTCGACGAAGTATGGGCCTTCATGACGCAAGTCGCGGGGGCAATCGCGGCCCTCGTGAAAGAGTTGCCTCCAGACGAGATCGAAAAGCTCCGCTCCACTCTTGAGCACAACGCACGCACGTTCCGGACCGACTCAGGTATCACTCTGCCCGGCGTAACGATCAACGCCGCTGCTTCCTGACGCCTAAGCACGCTGAATCTGGGCTGCCGATGAGTTTCGGCGGCCGGATCGGTCTTGACTGACGATGGAACGACCAAGGAGGAGAGCGATGACGAAGGTGGCCGCACAAATCACGACCTCGCTTGACGGGTACATCGTGGGGCCGAACGACGGGCCGGGCCGCGGCTTGGGCGAGGGCGGCGAACGATTGCACTACTGGGTTTTCGGCGGGCCGTGGAGCTACGAGGAGGAGCCGAGCGGCGAGGCGACGGGCGCGGATAAGCAATTTCTCGACGAGGGGATGGCCCGCGCCGGAGCAGTCGTCGTCGGCCGCAACATGTACGAAGCTGCGGAGGCGTGGGGCGGGCACAATCCATTCGGCGTGCCGTGCTTCGTCGTGACGCACCGGCCGGAGGACGAGCCCGCGGACGCCGGATTCACGTTCGTGAATGGGCTGGACGAGGCGATCGCCCGGGCGCGCGAGGCGGCGGGCGATAAGGACGTGGGCATCGGGGGCGGAGCGGACGTCATCCGCCAGGCTTTGCGCGCAGGACAGGTGGAAGAGCTGACGATCTCGATCGCGCCGGTCTTACTCGGCGGAGGGAAGCGTCTGTTCGACGGTTTCGACGATACGGTGGGCCTCGAGCATCTGAATCTGCTCCAGTCACCGTTCGCGACGCACCTCTCCTATCGCGTCGTGCGCTGACCGCCTTGAAGGCTCCCCTCCGAGACCAGGACGTGCTAGCAGTCGGCACCTAGCGGCTGCACAGCGTGCATGACAACATGATCGAGCCTGGGAGGGAGGGGAGTCGATGCGTCCGGAGACGAGATACGCGAAATCCATTGCAGGGTACGTGGCTTATCAGGTCTTCGGCGACGGTCCGCGCGACCTGCTTTTCGTCACCAACTGGGGAACGAATCTGGATGCGATGTGGGAAGAACCCTCGCTCGCCTACTTCTTTCATCGACTAAGCCGAATCGGCCGCGTCATCTGTTTCGACAAACGTGGGACCGGTGTCTCCGACCCCGTGCCACTCGGTTCTCTCCCCACGCTCGAGGAATGGATGGATGACGCCAGGACGGTCCTGGACGCGGCCGGATCCCGCCAGCCGGCGATCATCGGGGACACGGAGGGTGGCCCGATGGCCATGCTCCTGGCGGCAACCTTTCCGGATCACACTCTCGCTCTGGTACTGCTGAACACGTTTGCCCGTTGGCAGCGGGCACCCGACTACCCCATCGGAATGCCCAAGCACACCGTGGAGAGGTTGGTGACCCGCTACGAGCGGAACTGGGGTCAAGACCCCGCGATACTCGACCTCACCGCCCCGAGCGTCGCGGACGACCAACGGATGCGGGAGTGGTTCATCCGATACCAGCGACTCTCGATGCCGCCAGGAGCAGCCACTGAGATGTACAGCTGGGTAACGCGCCTTGACGTCAGGTCGGTGCTGCCCACCATCGCAGTCCCGACGCTCGTCCTACACAGGCAGGACAACAGGCACTACCGGCTGGACTTCGGCCGGTACCTGGCGGAGAACATCCCAGGGGCGCGGCTTGTCGAGCTGCCCGGCGCGGATTGCTACCCATTCCACACGCCCGAGGGTGCCGGGGCCCTCGACGACATACACGAGTTCCTGACGGGTGTCCGGCAGGGTCCGTCCGCCGAGCGAGAGCTTGCCACCGTGTTGTTCACAGACATCGTGGGCTCGACCGACCTCGCTGCAAAGATCGGGGACGACCGTTGGCTTGAGTTGCGGGCACTGCACGATGAGGTCGTCCGTCGCAACCTGGCCGCGTTCAGAGGACGGGAGATAGAAACTACCGGCGATGGTTTCTTGGCGACCTTCGATGGCCCGGCCCGAGCCATCCACTGCGCCGTTCAAATCCGGGATGCAGTCCACTCTCTAGGTATGGAGATTCGAGCGGGCCTGCACACGGGCGAGATTGAATTTCGCGACGGCGGCATAGGGGGTCTCGCCGTGCATCTCGCGGCCCGAGTCATGTCTCTAGCGGGATCTGGTGCGGTGTTCGTTTCAAGCACGCTGAACGACCTGGTCGTGGGATCGGGCATCGGTTTCGAGGATCGGGGGAGCCACACTCTGAAGGGCATTCCCGGAGCGTGGCGGCTGTTCCGAGTAGCTGAGTTGCCTTAGTCAAGTTCCAAAGGTGCGGCCGTAACCCCGCTGCCATCGGGGACGTCAGGCGGTTGAATGGGCTGACCGTCGTTCTGGAGGTGGGAGATGCCCGAACCCGCAGTGAGGCGCACGGAGGTGGAGCCTCTCCGAGTGCGCCTTTTGGGACCCTTCTCGGTTACACGCGGGGAGCGGCCCCTGACGGGACGGGAACTTGGGAGTCGCAAGGGGCGCACCCTTCTGAAGCTGTTGATCGTCGAGCGTCCTCGCACGGTCTCCGCGGACCGCATTGCCGAGGTGCTCTGGGGAGAGTCGCCGGTTGGCCACCAGCGTGTTGTCGCGCAACTTGTGAGCCGACTTCGCGCCGCGCTGGGCAAAGAAGCACTGGAGGGGGGGCCGGAGGGCTATCGAATCTCGCCCGAGTGGTTCGAGGTCGATCTCGACGAGGCGGCTCGGTTCATCAAGGAGACGGAAGGACGCGCCGCGACGGAACCGGCCCTCTCTGCGATCGCTGCGAACGCCGCCCTCGAGATTCTCCAGCGGGGAGTCGTTCTGGAAGATGAGCCCTACGCGGATTGGGTCGAACCTGCGCGGGCCCAGACGCGGAACCTGCTGAGGCGGGCGAGGCATTCCGGATGGATCGCGGCCCTCGAGGCGGGCGATCACCAGAGCGCCATCGGCTTCGCCCGGTCTGCCGCTGATGACGACGAGCTTGACGAGGAGGCCTGGCGTGCTCTTATGACCGCCTATTACGAGAGCGGCCGCACGGCTACGGCGATCGATGTCTACGAGCGCCTGCGGACTCACCTTGCTGACGAGATGGGCGTCGACCCGGCGCCCGAGACACAGGCGCTTCATCTGCGGATGTTGCGCAACCAGCCTCTACCCGATCTTGTCGCGCCCGCGGCGGCGATAGCAAAGTCCTTCGACCCGAGTTTCGTGGGCCGCGCCGAAGAGCTCGAATGGCTTGTATCGCGCTGGGAGGAAGCCGCGCGCGCGGTCCCGCTCTTCACCTTGATCGTGGGTGAGGCGGGCATAGGAAAGAC
>JBOGWS010000036.1:0-37501 GCA_050693895.1 Actinomycetota bacterium
TCGGCCACGGGGTGGGCATGTCGATCTGGGAGAAGCCGGTCTTCAGCCGGCTCGTGTCCCTGGATCACCCCGAGCCCATCGAGGAGGGGATGGTCTTCGCGCTCGAGACCTTCTGGCCCGCGGCCGATGGGTGGTCCGCGGCGCGCATCGAGGAGCAGCTCGTGGTCACGGCCGACGGGTGCGAGGTCATCACCCGTTTCCCGGCAGAGCAGCTGATGGTCGCCGGCCAGCGCTACTACACGGCGACCGGCCCGCTTCCGACGACGCGCGAGACGCAGTCTCCCCTCAATCGCGCGACGACCGAGGCTGTGGCTGCGAGCGCCAAAGGCGAGGGGGCGGCCGTAACGAAGTAGGGCTCGGTCGTAGCGTCACGAGCTCAGTTGTTCGACCATCCAGTCTGCACTCAGATAGCGGTGCTTGTGGGGCACGTTCGCGCACCCGTGGTTACCGTCGTCGAGCAAGACGAAGTCAACCGGCCCGCCGGCCTCGTTTGCGAGGCGCTGGGCATGCTTCCAGGGAATGAGACGATCCCGTTTGCCCATGACCACCTGCAGCGGCGCCGTGATGCGCCCGGCTCGGCTCTCGAGGGACAGATCGAAGGCGTGGGCGCGCGCCTCGTCGTCGGTGGTGGTCCCCGAGCGCACGCGGAAGGTGGCGCGCGTCAACTCCGGGAGCTCGTCCCAAATGGCCCCGAAGTCGTAGGGGCCGGCGAGCGCGATACAGGCCCTGACCGAGTCCAGGCCGCTTGCAACGCGCGGCGCGTAGTAGCCACCGAGGCTGACACCCCAGATCCCGATCCGCCCGGCGTCGATGCCGTCGAGGCCGACGAGGTAGTCGATGATCGCTGCGCCCGGGACCTCCCAGTCACCCCGGATTCGTAAGTCGTACTCGGCCTCGCCCTGTCCCGGTCCGTCGACGGAGAACGTAGCGAGCCCTCGTTCGAGGAACAGCGATTCGGTTGCTCCGAACTCCTCCTTGGCCGAATCCAGGCCGGGGATCAGCACGACTGCGGGGTGAGGCCTGGCCGTCCTCGGACGTCGTAGAACACCCACCATGGCTGCGCTCCCGAAAGGTATCTCGTGCCGTTCGCCCGGTGGATCGAGGTGAGGCAAAGCATCGGTCGAGCAGCGCACCGCGCTCATGTGAGCGGCCTTCATCTGATCGAGATCCTCGACGAAGACGAACTTCGCAAAGTGAAAGTAGACCGCCGCGCGTGCGAGGTGAGCGCCGGCCGAGCGCGTTCGCCCCGAACCGAGGGCGCCGCGCCCGATCGACTCGTGCTCCGCCGCCTCGCGCGACCATGCAGAGCACCAGTCGCCCCACACCTTCAGGGGGGCGGTGATCTTCTCGAAGTCGGCGGGTAGCACGCCGTTGGCGGTGAAGCGAGGTTTCCAGTGCGCGATCGCGCTACTCACTCGCTCGTCGATGTCGCCTCCCGATTCGCATGACGGTGCAGGTCAGGGCGATTGCAATCGTTTGCGAGAATTATTACCCTGCGGGCACTCATGTCAAGCCACGGCCCCTTCACCGAGCCCTACCCGCGCTTCAGCGCGGGCGAGATGAAAGAGCGCCGCGCGTCGCTGGAGAGGCTCATGACGGAGCACCAGGTTGCCCACCTGATCCTCTACGGAGCGAATCGTTTCGGCTCCGCGGTGGCATGGCTGACCCGGTGGCCGGTGACGCGCGAGGCGCTCGTCGTCGTGACGCCGGGTGAGCCCGACGTCCTGTTCGTTCACTTCTACAACCACGTTCCCCTCGCACAGCGACTGGCGGCCGACGCCGATGTCCGGTGGGCGGGCGAGACGATGGCCACCGCTATCGGTGAGCTCGAGCGACGAGGTGCGCGAGGAAGGCGGGTGGGGTTCATCGGCCCTCTCGGATACGCGGCGCACCACGCGCTGGCCGAAGTCGCGCGCGAGCTCGTGGACCTCTCGTCGGGATACACCCTGCTGCGAACCATCAAGTCCGCGGAGGAGCTCGAGTGGCTACGGGTTGGTACTGCTCTGACCGATGACGCGATGCGGGCTCTGCAGAGCCAAGCAAGACCCGGCATGACCGAGCACGAGCTCGGCAACCTCGTCGAGCGCGCCTATGTCGGCAGAGGCGGTACGACGCACATCCACTACTTCGGCATGACGCCGATGAGATCTCCGGCCATGAGCGTTCCCGCTCAGTGGGCGTCGAAGAGGAGCTTGGCCGGGGGAGATGTCCTAACGAGCGAGATCAGCGCTTCCTTTTGGGACTATCCGGGCCAGCTGCTCCGCACGTTCTCCGTTGCCGACGAACCCGTTGAGCTGTACCGGGAGCTGCACGCGGCTGCGGACGCTGCGTTCGACGCGATTATCGAGTGCCTCGGACCGGGAGCGACCGCTCAGGAGGTCGTGGACGCAAGCACCGTCATCGAAGATGCGGATTTCACCACCCGCGACGATCTGGTGCATGGATTCGTCGGCGGTTATCTGCCTCCGATTCTGGGGAGCACGAGCCGCGCGCTCGCACCCGTGCCCGACTTCACCTTCGAAGCAGGTATGGCCGTAGTGGTGCAACCGAACGTGGTGACGCACGACGAACGCGCAGGAGTCCAAACGGGAGAACTGGTTCTGGTGACCAACGGGGGCCCGGAGCGCCTGCATAACTTCGAGCGCGGGCTTCTGCGCATCGCGTGAGCTCTTCAACGGGCACCACCTCGCAGCCGGGTGTGGGCCGCGTCCTCGCGAACCGCAATTTCTGGCCGTACTTCCTTGGAAACCTGGCCTCGAACTCCGGGACGTGGTTCCAGAACATCGCGCAGGTTCTGCTCGTCTACCGATTGACCGGGTCACCGTTCCTTGTGGGGGTCGTCAACTTCTCGCAGTTTGCAGCAGTGCTGTTCCTGGCCCCCTTCGCGGGGACCGCCGCGGACAGGTTCGATCGCCGGCGACTCGTTATCGTGATGCAGATATTCGCAGCAGGGCTCGCCGCATTGCTCGCGACCATGGCGGCGATAGGGGAACCGAGTCCGATCGCGGTTATCGGAATCGCGCTGGCGCTCGGTGTAACGACAGCGTTCTCGACTCCTGCCCTGCAGGCGATAGTCCCGTCGCTGGTGAGCCGCGCTGAATTGCCGGCTGCCATCGCACTCAATGCGGTTAGCTTCAACCTCTCGCGCGCCCTGGGCCCGATTGCAGGTGTCTTCGTTATCGCCCGGTGGGACATTCCAACGGCACTCGTGATCAACTCGCTCTCCTATGTCGCGTTGATCGTCGCTCTGGTGTCGGTCACCCCCCTCACCGCACAGGTCACTCCGTCCGAGCGACCGAGGCTTCGAGATAGCGCCCGCATGGTGCGCGCGAAGAGTGAGCTGTGGATACCCCTGGTGGTCGTCGGCCTCGTGTCCATGACCGCGGACCCCGTGAACACGCTCACCCCCTCGTTCGCAACGGACGTGTTCTCGAGGCCCGACACCTTCACCGGATTTCTCGTCGGCGCATTCGGAGCCGGTGCGGTGCTCGCGGCCCTGTTGGTGACGGGAAGATGGCATCCGAGCCAGCGACTATTGGTAGTGACACTCGGGCTCCTGGCGCTCGGGATCGGGGCCTTCGCTCTCTCGACCACCGAGCTTGTCGGACTGGTGGGATTGTTCGTCGGAGGTTTCGGCTACCTCTCGTCCGTGTCGGCTGCAACGAGCCTTCTTCAGCTCGATCTGGCAGACGAGCATCGGGGGCGAACGATGGGGTTGTGGAGCGTCTCTTTCCACGGCGTCCGGCCGATCGCGAGCCTCGTGGACGGCACGATAGCGGCGACCCTCGGAATCCGCGCCGCCGGCTTGACGATGGCGGTGCCGGCGCTCGTCGGGTGTCTTGGCCTGGCTGCGTTGGAACTCAACCGGAGGCGGGCGGAGCGGTAGAACCACGCACTATGAGCTTCGGATCGAGCTGGACCGTGACGGGCTCGAGCTTTGGGTCGCGCAGTCGGTTGAGCACGAGCGCCGCCGCACGCGTGCCTAGCTCGTAGTGGGGAATGCGAATCGTGGTCAACGGCGGTTTGAGCTTGTCCAGGAACGGAATGTCGTTGAAGCCCACTATCGACAGGTCCTGAGGGCAACCCAAACCGGCGTCGGCTAAGGCGTCGTAGCACCCGAGCGCGAGGAGGTCGTTGCCGGCAACCACCGCAGTGAACTCCTTGGCGTCGTCTTCGAGGAGCTGCTTGAAGACGCGCTCGCCTTCGCTCTCCACAAAGGTTGTCGTGAAGCGGATCAGTTTGCGGTCCGGTTTGAGGTCGGCAGCCTTCATGGCGTCAATGAAACCGCGGTAACGGGTTTTGCCGGTCGAGTAGCGCTCCGGGCCGACGATGAGCGCGATCCGCGTGTGTCCCAGTTCGACGAGATGGTCGACGGCGAGCGCCGTGCCCTTTCGATCGTCGTTGATCACTGCGAACGTACGGCTGCTGTCAACCGTGCGGTTGACCAGGACGATGGGAACATCGGCCGCAATCGCATCTTCGATAAGCGGATGGTCCAGCTCGGCGGTCGCCATGATGAAGCCCTCGACCTGCCGGTCCTTCATCGTTTCGAAGTGCAGACGCTCTTTTTCCCGGTCGTTGTCGGAGTTCGCGAGTAGCGCCGTATAACCCTCCGTCGCCAATTCGTCCTCTATTCCGCGCACTATGGGCGGGAAGAGGGGGTTCGTCAGATCGGGGACAAGCACTCCGATCGTGAAAGAACGGTTCGTCTTGAGGCCGCGCGCCATGGGATTCGGCCTGTACCCAAGCTCCTCCGCCGCCGCGATCACCTTGCTGGCGGTGTCCGCGTTGACCAGGGACCTGGTTTGGGGGTTGAGCGCGCGCGACGCGGTTCCGGCGTGAACCCCAGCCCGCCGGGCCACCTCTCTGAGCGTCACTGCCGTAGTAGCCATTCTTCACCGATCCACAATGGGTCCGGGCGGCCGGTCGAGGCCACCAGCGGTGTGCTCCAGAGCCTAAGGGCCGAGCTCGCCCGGCCACCGGTTATCGACCGCATGAGCCTCTTGACAATGACACGGGCGGCTCGAATACTGCAAACGATTGCTGTCGCCTCGACCCAGGAGGATGCGCGTGACCAACGCGCCCACCGTCGCCATCCTAGGAACGCGCTACCCGGACTTCCGGATCGAGGAGTCGATCCTCCGCCCCCACGGCGCGTCCTTGATAGCGGGCGACGGCGGGACCGGCGACGCCATAGCCGAACAGGCCGCGGGCGCCATTGTCGTGCTCGCGGGATCGGGTCCCCGTTTCGACGCCGATACCATTCGTCGCCTTACCTGCCTGGGGATCGTTCGGTATGGGGTGGGCGTTGAGACCGTCGATCTCGATGCGGCCGCGCGAGCCGGCATGTGGGTCGCCAACGTGCCCGACTACGGGACGCACGCGGTTGCGCTGCATTCCGTCAGTCTGATGCTCGCGGCACTCCGCCGCCTGGCTCAGGCCGACAACATAGTCAGGTCTCATCGGTGGGGATTCGCCGAACTCCGCCCGTTGCACTCGCCCGAGACGCTGACCGCCGGGATCGTCGGATTCGGCCGCATAGGACAGCGTGTGTCCGAGATGCTGCAACCATTCGGTTTCAACCTTGTGGCGTTCGACGCGCACCTGAACGCCGAAAGCGTACGGCCCGAGGTTCGCTCGGTCGTGTTCGAGGAGTTGATGTCTATCTCGGACATCGTCACCCTGCACGCGCCCGGCAACGCGGATGGCTCCGCTCTGCTTGGAGCCCGCGAGATCGGACGGATGAAACCCGGTTCCATCCTGGTGAACACCGCACGTGGTTCGCTGATAGACACCGATGCGCTGGGGGCCGGGCTCGAGCGCGGAGCACCCGGATTTGCAGCACTCGACGTCTTTTCGGAGGAGCCTCCCGACCACCGCCTCGAGCGCCTCGGAGACAACGTGCTTCTCACGCCGCACATGGCCTGGTACACGGAAGAATCGGAGCGTGATTTGCGCGCCAAGGCCGCGCACGAGGCGGTGCGCATCATTCAAGGACAGGCGCCTCTCCACGTTGTTGCGCGGCCGGTTGTCCAGGTCTCGAAGTCATGACTTCGCTCTACGACTTGACGAGTCCGGATGTGCAAGAGCGCATCGACGATAGGCCGATCGCGGTCCTCCCCTTCGGAAGCATCGAACAGCACGGTCCGCACCTTCCCTGTGGAACGGACACAATGGCGGCCGACCTCGTTGCAGTCGAGTTGGCCCGTCGGATCGGCGGACTCCACGCGCCGTTCTGTCCGTATGGTGTAACTCCGATCCACGCGGGCCACCCCGGGACGGTCACACTTCGCCGGCAGACCTTCGAGGCGCTTCTGACCGACGTGGGCAACGAGTTGATCGAGATGGGCACCAAAACACTCATCTTCGTCAACTGGCACGAGGTCAACACGCCATCACTGGACGCGGTAGCGACGGATCTCCAGGAGGAGACAGGGACCAGGATCTTCATCGCTCAAGCGTGTTACGTCGCCCAGCGAATCTACGCGGATGACGGAGGGAGTCTCACTCACGGAGGGAGCATCGAGACAATGGCGGTGATGGCCCACGATCCGTCGTTGCTGAAGGTCGAGCGGGCGGGCGAGCCCTCTCGCCCCGCGGGGGCAGAGGCCAAAGACGCGATGCGCAGGTCCAAAGAGGTCTATGGCTTCGTGACCGACGTGAGTGAGATCGCGGCCGAGGGCTGGTACGGGGACCCGTCGTGGGCGACGCCGGAGCGAGCCGCGACGTTTCCTTCGGCCGTCGTGGACGAGATCGCAAAGCAACTGGATGCCATCGATGCGCTCGAGGTCACTCCATGATCGTCGAGCGCGACGCTCTGAGATTCGTAGCAAGGGCGGGACGGGAATCGGCCGACCCTTTGGCCGGGCCCTCGACCGATCCCCTGTTCGAGGCGGGCGTCGATTTCACGGTGAGGATCGTGCGCCTTTCGAGCGAGACCGTCCGGTGGGCGCACCGCCATCCGCTGAGCGTCGAGTTGCTCCACGTCTGCAGGGGTCGCGGCTTGCTGTGGGAGGGCGGAGTCGAGCGGCGATTCGAACAAGGGGACACCGCTCTCGTTCCCGTCGGGGTTCCGCATGCGACCGTGCCCGACCCGGGCACGGACATGGAGCTCATCTGTTTTTTCCCGCATTCCGATCTGGACAGCAACATCGAGGAACTCGAGGACATGATCGTGAGGACGGTCCGAGGGAGGGCGGAGAATGGGTGACAAGGTCAAACTCGCTCCCGTAGGCCTGGGGAGATGGGCGCGCGTCCTTGCGCGAGGTGCGCAACGCGGCGATGTAATCGAGCTCGCGAGCTGCTTCTCGCGGAGCGAAGACAAGCGCCGGGCTTTTCAGGAGGAGTTCGCAATCGAGCGCAGCGCGTCGAGCTACGAGGAGCTCCTTGCTGACTCCGAGCTCGACGGTGTCGTCATAACCACTCCCAACGACACGCATCGCGACGTTGTAGTACAGGCGCTCGAAGCGGGGAAAGGCGTGTACGTTGACAAGCCCATCGCTCACACCCTCGAGGACGCGATGGCGATCGAGACTGCCGTTCGTTCAACGGGACTCGTGTTCGCGGTGGGGCACAGTGCACGACGGCTCGCCGGTCACAGGACGATCAAGAGATGGCTGGACGACGGCAGGCTCGGTCAGATCTCGCTCGTCGAGACCAATTTCTCCAACGAGCGCGGGCTCGAGCTAACCGAGGATACCTGGCGCTACTACGCCTCCAAGTCTCCCGGAGGAACGCTCATTCAGCTCGGCGTCCATCACGCCGACAACCTGCAGTTTCTGCTCGGCCCCGTGGTGTCGGTGAATGCCAACGTCAAGAGGTTGTACACGAAGTCGGAGGTGCCGGATGCGGTGATGGTCATCTGCGAGTTCGCCAACGGTGTTCTCGGCTACCTCGGATGTGGTTGGGCTTCCCCCGGAGTCTATTCAATGAACGTGCTCGGCACCAAGGCGAATCTGTTCTACGACCTCGACTTCACGCACTGGCACGAGTCACACCTCGCCGACAAATTCAGCACCCTGCGCTCGCAGTTCTACGGGGAGTCCGAACGACAGACCGTCGAGCTGCCCCCCAGCGACATGTTCCGCGAGCAGCTCGACGAGTTCGCGCTCGCGATACGAGGTGAGGCTGCCGTGGAGGTGGGGACGGGCGAGGCTGTTCGCGCTCTAGCAGTCGTCCGTGCCGCTCTTGAATCATCCGATCGTAAGGGCGCCGCCGTCTCGATCGACGAAGTCATCGAGGAGGCGCGTATGAGCAAACCAAAGTCTCCGAGATTCGAGAAGTGAGGTTTCAGGAAAGCATCAGAGAGTTGGCCGAGTGGAGGGAGAAGAAGTGAAGCATCGGTTGCTATACGTGCTCCTGGCGGCAGCGTTGATTGCCGCAGCTTGTGGTGGGGACGAGGACGAAGGGGGTGGCGGGGGTGAAAGCGGAGGCGAGACTGCAGCTCCGCAAGTCGAGAGGGTTCAGCTCGCGATCGATACCGACGACTACATGAACAACCTCGCGTGGGTCGTGGCCGACGAGAGGTACTGGACAGACCTCGGTTTCGAGGAGAAGGCGGAGGTCTTCGCCACGGATGAGTACATTCCCGGGCTCCTTGGCGGAGACGTGTGGGTGGCTCAGGGCGAGAGCGACGTGATCTGGTCGGCGCTTGACGAGGGCAGTGTGCCTCTCAAGATCGTCGGCGTCGAGAAGGACACCGAAGCATGGTTCATCGGGATCCGCGAGGGAGTCGACCCCGATAACCTCGAAGGGCTCAAGATCAGCGGAGGCGCGACCGGAGACAGGAACATCACGGTCGGGGAGAAGTCTCTCGAGGACATGGGAGTGGATCCCGAAAGCATGGAGTGGGTCCCTGTGGCGGGCAGCTCGGACGAGCGACTGACCGCCCTGATAGCGGGCCAGATCGACGTGGCCGTTCTACAGCCGCGACACCTGATTCCTCTGGATGAAGCCGGAGGAGAGATGATCTATCAGGAGTTCGTTGACTCCCCGCAGGAGGTCTGGGTCGTCACCGAGGACTTCCTGGAACAGGACAAAGGCGCGGTTTGCGCGTACCTGGAGGGCCGCATCGCCGCGAAGCAATGGATCGGCGAGGGCGAGAACTACACCGACAACCAGGAAGCGGCCATCGAGTTAGGGGAGGACGCCGAGAACAGCATCTCGCCGGCCGAGGGAGACCTGGCCGAGTGGGCCAGCGAGATCGAAGGAAACTGGGCCATGGACGGCGGCGCGCCGGCGGATGCGTTCGACCAGTGGAACCAGGACATGATCGACAACGGCAACGTCTCGGAGGGCTTCGACTGGAAGGAGCACGCCGACTTCAGCTGCTTGTGGGAGGTGCAAGAGAAGCTGGGGTTGGAGCAAAACCCCTCGTCCGACGAGATCTAACCGACCCGATCGGGGGGGCGCGCTTGTTGCGCGCCCCCCTTAGGGTCATCCTTCGGCCACCACCCGGTTGCTCAGGGACCCGAGTCCCTCGACCTCGACCGACATGGTGTCTCCCACCTTGACGGGGCCCACCCCCTCGGGGGTTCCGGTCATGATGACGTCTCCGACCTCGAGCCTGGTGAACCGGGATATGTACTCGATGAGAAAGGGGATGTCGAAGATCATGTCCCGCGTGTGGCCGTCCTGGCGGACGTTTCCGTTCACTTTGCAGGTGACGCGCACATCCGAAGGGTCGTAGTCCGTCTCGACCCAGGGTCCCAATGGGCAGAAGGTGTGGAAACCCTTGCCGCGCGTCCATTGTCCGTCGCTCTTCTGGATGTCTCGAGCCGTCACGTCGTTGCCGCACGTGTATCCGCCCAGCACGGACATACCGTCGGCACTGGACACTCGTTCGGCGGTGCGCCCGATGACGACGACCAACTCGGACTCGTGGTCCACCCTTTCGGACAGCTCGGGATAGATGACGTCGTGGCCGGGGCCCACGATCGCGGAGGGCGGTTTGAGAAACAGCAGGGGTTCATCGGGCACGGGGTTACCGAGCTCCGCCGCGTGCTCGCGGTAGTTTCGGCCGACGCAGACGACTTTTGTCGGTGCGACCGGGGCCAGGAGCCGGACCTCGTCGAGCGATCCGACCCTCTCACCCGCAACGAGGTCGACGAACGGTTCCCCACGGGCGGCCCGAACCTCTTGATCCTCGAGCACCCCCCAGGACGGTCGCCCTCCGTCGCTGTATCTGACGATCCTCAAGTCCTTCTCCCTTCTGGTGGTGTTCGTTCCGATGTTGTCGGCCCGCGCGGCCGACTTGACTGCCCGACCGGGACTTCCTACAGTACCCTGCAAACGATTGCGGCACCCGTGAGTATGCCGGGCGTCGAGGGGGACGGATGACACCAGAGTCAACTTCGAAGGCGGCGGCCATCTCGGCTCGGGGGGTGCGGGTCGAGTACGAGCGCACGCGGCAGAAGGACAAGCTGGTCGCCCTCGAGGACTTCAATATCGACATCAAAGCCGGTGAATTCGTAACCATCGTCGGCCCCAGCGGTTGCGGAAAGAGCACGTTTCTGAATTGCGTGGCCGGTCTGTGGTTCCCTGCGGCGGGGGAGCTGCTGGTGAGCGGCAAAGAGGTCACGGGTCCTGGCCGCGACCGATCGGTGGTTTTCCAGGACTACGCGCTGATGCCGTGGCGCACCGTCAAGACGAACGTGCGCATGGGGCTGGAGTTGCAGCGCCGCGTCGATGACTCAACGGACGAAAAGGTGGCGCGCTACATCGAACTCGTAGGTCTGACAGGCTTCGAGGACGCGTATCCGCGCGAGCTATCCGGAGGGATGAGGCAGCGGGTGGGTCTCGCCAGAGCTCTCGTGACCGAGCCGGGCATCCTCCTGATGGACGAGCCCTTTGCGGCCGTCGATGCGATCACGCGCGAGCTGATGCAGGACGAAGTTGCTCGCATAATCAAAGGCACCGGCCAGACGATTGTTTTCATAACGCACAGCGTCGATGAAGCCATCACCCTGGGAGACCGAATCATCGTGATCACCGACCGGCCCGGCCGGGTGAAGGAGATACTTCCGGTGTCCATCCCGAGGCCGCGCTCCGGCCGGGAGATCCGTCACCTGTCCGAGTACGTCGAACTCCGCGATCGTGTCTGGAGCCTGCTGGCAAAGGAACCCCGACCCGCGCAGGAACTTCCACCGGTAGAGACCGAGGCGAGAACCTAACGTGAGCACGGCGCAGGCGACCACCACCGTCGCCGCTCGGGTCCCGTCGGCGAGCAGGTCCATGGGCCCGCGGATGACGGGCCTGCTGAGCTTCATCGCGTTCTTGATCCTGTGGCAGGCGATCGTCTGGGCGACCGGGATTCGAGAGACGCTGCTACCGAGCCCGGGGAGTGTCGTGACATCCTTCGGCGAGATTTGGAGCGAGGGAATCCTGTGGCCCGCCATCGTAGACAGTCTGCAGCCGCTGTTCCTGGGTCTCGCGGCCGCCATCGTCCTGGGCGTCTTTCTCGGATTGCTCATCGGATCGTCCGGGTGGCTGGACCTAATCGCGGCCCCCTATCTCTGGGGGTTCTTCGCGACCCCTAGGATCGCCACGGCGCCGGTGTTCATCCTCTGGCTGGGTTTGGGCTTCCAAACCAAGGTGACCCTTGTGTTCATCTCGGCGCTACTGCCCGTGATCCTCAGCTGCAAGGAAGGAGTTCAGACCGTAGACGAGTCGCTCGTCAGTGCCGCTCGTTCCTTTGGGGCAGGGCGACTCGACGTATTCCGGCGCGTCGTCGTCCCCTACACGCTCCCGTTCATCGCCAACGGCATTCGCAACGGCATCGCGCGCGGTTTCGTTGGTCTGCTCATCATCGAAATGACGGTGGGTAGGGGAGGGATAGGGCAGCAGGTGATTCGCTCGATGGGCAACTTCGACACGGCCCGGATGTTCGCATTTACCGCGGTTCTCATGGTGACCGCTCTGTTTCTCATCACGCTGTCCCGGAGGCTGGAAGCCTACGCGTCGCGCTGGCGAGAAGAGGTTTACCTGTGAGTTCGACGGCGGCGCCCGCCGCGCCTGAGGGAAAGAGATTCAAGGGCCGCAAGCAGTTCACGCGCAAGCAACGCATCATCGCGACCATCATCAACTTGGTGCTTTTCTGTCTTCTCTGGGAGTACGGCGTTCAGTTTTTCGAGATCAAACCGATCATCCTGCCCCCATTCAGCGCGGTGGTGGCCGAGATCCCCGAGATGTACGAGGAGGGGATCCTGGTAAGCAACTTCTTCTTCAGCCTCCGCATCTATCTGACCGGCATGTTGCTCTCGATCGTTCTGTCAGTCCCGCTCGGCCTGCTGCTCGGAGGCGTCAAGGTCCTGGACCGCATCATCTCCCCGTACCTGTGGCTCATCTACACGACGCCGTTGTTGATCCTCATGCCGCTGATCCTTCTGTGGGTGGGAATCAACGACACGGCGCGGGTGCTCCTTGTCTTCATCAGTGCGGTGCCGGCGATCGTTGTCGTCGTCATGGAAGGCGTCAAGACGGTGGATAACTCGTTGCTGCGAGCGGCGAAGTCCTTTGGAGCGAGCAGACGGACGCTCTTCCGCAAGGTCATCTTTCCTGCGACGGTCCCCTTCATCGCGACCGGCGTGAAGATGGGTGTCTCGCGCGGCCTGATCGGACTTTTTGTCGGAGAGCTATTCAGCAGCGCAAAAGGAATCGGCTACATCATCGAGCTCGCCGGCAAGGTATTCAACATGCCCCGCGTCTACGCCATGTTGTTCATGTTCATCCTCTTCAGCATCACCATGGTCGGGGGCGCTCAGTACCTCGAGAGGAGGTTCTCCTCTTGGAGATCGCAACCTTCCATGTGAGTCGCGCAACAGAACGTCAAGTTCGCCGCTAGTGACAACCCGAGAGGCATTTCACCTGGAACTCGTCGCGCACAGTGATCTAGACGGGCACGGCGACGGAATGCAGATCATGCGCCATGACGATGCCCTCTATGTCGGACATCACGGCCCGAGCGGAATGGGTACATCGGTGCTGGACGTCTCAGACGTCACGAATCCGCGACTCGTTCGCCAGATCCCGGCCTCCAAGGGTTCGCACAGCCACAAGGTGCAGTTTGCCGAGGGACTGTTGCTCGTGAACGAAGAGAGATTTGGTGGAGAGGACGAATTCAGCGCCGGCATGATCGTGTACGACGTTGCCGAGCCATTCGATCCGAAACGAATCGGTTACTTCCACTCCGGCGGGCTGGGTGTCCACCGGATCGTCTACACGGGTGGTCGCTACGCGTACATGTCGGCCATCCCCGAAGGTTTTAACGATCGCATCTGGATCGTCGTCGACCTATCCGATCCCGAGCAACCCGTGGAGGCCGGACGTTGGTGGTGGCCCGGGCAGTGGACTGGAGGCGGCGAGACGCCCACCTGGCCGGAGGGAAAACGTTTCGCTGCGCATCATGCGCTTCTCGACGGCACCACGGCCTATCTGGGTTACGGAGACGCCGGCCTTGTGGTTCTCGACATCGATGACGTCGGCTCGCCTAAGAAGATCGGACATCTCCCGTGGAGCCCCGGCGGGAACACCCACACATGTCTCACCCTTCCCGGCCGCAAGCTCGTGATCGCGACCGATGAGGCCACCAGCGAGCGCTGTGCCGAGGAGAGCAAATACGTGCGCGTGATCGATGTCTCCGAACCGAGCAACCCGCACGTCCTGAGCATCTGTCCGCAACCGGAGGGTGATTACTGCGAGCGCGGCATGCGCTTCGGCCCCCACAACCTGCATGAGAACAGACCGGGTACCTACTCCAGCGAGACCATCGCTTTCGTCACCTACTTCAACGCGGGCCTGAGGGTCTACGACCTGTCACGGGCGGAGATGCCGGCGGAGATCGCTTTCTGGGAGCCGGACACACCGGCGGGGCAAGAGGCTCCTCAGATCAACGACCTGTTGGTCGACGACGAGTTCAACATCTTTGTCAGCGACCGCATCACCGGCGGGCTCTACGTGCTCCGCCCCGACGAGAAGTTGGCTCGAATCATGACCGAGGAGAAGCCGTGACCCAAGAGCGCATCGACCTGCACTGCCACTTCATTCCGCCCGCCCTCCTCGATCGCATCGCCGGCGACGGGGGAGCGCATTCGATAACCATCACCGACGACGGGCGCGTGTCGTTCGCGGGCAAACGTTCTACGCAGAGGTGGCCGCGAGGAATGCGCGATCTCACCGATCGACTCGAGCGAATGGATGCGCAGGGAGTGCATCTGCAAATCATCTCGGCCTGGATGGACTTCGCCGCACTCGAGCTCTCCGCCGAGGACGGGGCCTGGCTAGCGCGCTGCCTTAACGAGTTGACGATCGAGGCGATCGCTTCGCACGGCAACCGTTTTCGTGCCATGGCTGCGGTGCCGTTGCAGGCACCGGAACTCGCGGCCGAAGAGCTTCGCTATGCCCTTGGCGAGCTCGGCATGGTGGCGGTGGAGATTGCGACGACGCTCGGTGCCTCCGAGTTGGACGACCCTGGTCTCGCTCCGTTCTGGGCCGCGGCAGAGGAACTCGACGCGCTCGTCCTGGTGCATCCCATCCACCAATCGATCGGCTTCGAACGACTGAGTGGCAGCTACTTTCTCGACAACATCGCCAGCAACCCCGCAGAGTCCACGGTTGCCGCCGCGAACCTGATCTTCGGCGGCGTGCTGGCCAGGCATCCCGGACTGAAGGTCTGCCTGACCCACGGTGGCGGTTTCCTGCCGTATCAGATCGGCCGGCTGGACCGTGGTTACGAGGCGAAGCCCGATGTCACCGCAGTCAATGTCGATTCCCCACCGTCGGCGTTCCTGCGGCGTTTCTACTACGACACCGTCCTGCATTCGCCAGAGGCACTGCGCTTCCTGGTCGATAGAGTCGGCGCCGACAGGGTGGTGCTCGGCAGCGACTATCCCTTCCCGATGGGAGATCCGGATCCGGTCAGAGCGGTCCTCGAGTGTTCTTTGGAAGATGTGGTCACCGCCGGAGTCCTTGGTGGCAACGCGATCCGAGCGCTGGCCCCGTATCTGGACGGATGGCGTGAGTGACGCGAGCACCCTTTGGCGTCACGGCTTTGGTGAGCAAACCGGGGAGATTGAATGAGCCATCATTCTTTCCTGATTCACGATGACACCGATGACGTCGGAGTTGCCGTGACCGATCTGGACCCGGACCAGGAGGTGACCGGCATCTACATGGACTGCGGCGAGGCCGTCTCGCTGACAAGCAGAGACTCGGTCCCGTTGGGTCACAAGATCGCCCTGCGAGATCTCGGTGAGGGCGCCGACGTGATCAAGTACGGAGTTCGAATCGGACGAACGATGGCCGACGTGAAGGCGGGCGACTACGTGCACACCCACAACCTAAGGACGGCCCGATGGTAACGAGGCCGACGGGTTATAGAAGGTCCGATGGCCGCGTGGGGGTGCGAAATCATGTCGCGATCTTGCCCGTAGACGACATCTCCAACGCTGCGGCGGAGAAGGTCGCGGCGATGATCCCAGGCACCCTCGCTCTTCCCCATGCCTACGGACGGCTTCAGTTCGGTGAGGACCTCGAGCTTCTGTTCAGAACGCTCATAGGGAACGGAGCAAACCCGAACATCGCGTCGGTCGTGGTTATCGGAATCGAACCGAAATGGGCCGAGCGCGTTGGCGAAGGCATCGCCCACGCGGGCAAGCCCGTCGAGGTTTTCTCGATCGAACGCAACGGGGATCTCCAAACCGCCGTCTCCGCCGCGCGCGTCGCGCAGAGCTTTCTTCAGGACGCAAGCGAGCTCACGCGTGAACCGGTGGACCTCGCGGATCTGTGGGTCAGCATCAAATGCGGCGAGTCCGACACCACGACGGGGTTGGCCTCCTGCCCCACGGTTTCGAGGGTGGTGGATCGAGTCGTAGACGCCGGCGGAACGGTGTTCTTCGGTGAGACCACCGAGCTCACGGGCGGAGAGCACCTCATCGCGGACCGCTGCATCGACGACGAAGTGCGAAAGAGGTTTCTCGCCACCTACGAGGATTACGTCCGCATGATCGAGGAGGGTGATGTCGACCTGCTCGGCTCTCAGCCGACTGAGGGGAACATTCGCGGTGGGTTGACGACGATCGAGGAGAAGGCGCTCGGCAACATTGCAAAGACAGGTTCGGCGCCGGTGGTCGACGTCCTGAAGCCGGCCGAGGCGCCCACGGTGGCTGGTTTGAACTTCATGGACACCTCCTCGGCCGCGGCCGAGTGCGTGACCTTGATGGCGGCCGGCGGAGCCGTGATCCATCTCTTTCCCACCGGTCAGGGCAACGTGATCGGGAATCCCGTAGTGCCGGTCGTCAAGATCAGCGGCAATCCCGTAACCGTTGCAACGATGGACGAGCACATCGACCTTGACGTCTCCGGTCTATTGACCCGGGAGATCGATCTGGCTACGGCTGGGGAGCGGCTCCTGGAGCTGGTCTTGCGCACGGCGAACGGAAGACTCAGCGCGGCCGAGTCGCTGGGCCATCGTGAGTTCGTCATGACCAAGCTCTACAGGAGCGCGTGAGGAGCCGCGGACCTTGCAGGTCGACGCGTTGGGAGGTTATTCTGCAATCGTTTGCAAGGGAGACGGACAATGGCTGAAGCGAATCTCAGGGCACACAAGTTGGGGTGGATCGGCGTCGGGCGCATGGGCTTCCGGCTTGCGCAGCGCCTGCTGGAGGCGGGATGTGATCTCTCGATCTACAACCGCACGCGTAGCAAGGCGGAGCCCCTGGTCGAGAAGGGGGCCCGGCTCGTGGACTCGCCGGCCGATCTGGCGAACTGCGACATCGTGTTTACGATCGTCTCGGCCGACGACGACTTCCGCGAGGTCACGATGGGGGACAGAGGCGTGCTGTCGCAGGAGGGCTCCGTCCCCAAGATCCTGGTCGACTCGACGACGATCTCCGCGGGCATGTCCGCCGAGGTGCGGGCGGCGGCCGACAAGGTCGGAACCATGCTCCTGGCCGCGCCGGTCAGCGGCAACCCCCAGGTGGTGGCAGCCGGGAAGCTCACGCTGGTCGTTTCGGGGCCGTCCGACGCGTTCGAGACCGCCCGTCCCTACATGGACCTGTTCGGAGCCGGCAGCACTTACGTGGGCGATGCAGACGCGGCGCGACTGGCGAAGATCTGCCACAACCTGATGCTGGGAATTGTGACGCAATGCATGGCAGAGATCACGGTCCTCGCCGAAAAGGGTGGACTCGAGCGCGGCGCATTTCTCGAATTCTTGAACAAGAGCGTGATGGGTTCGGTGTTCACGCGCTACAAGACGCCCGCATTCGTGAACCTCGACTATCACCCGACATTCACACCCGTTCTGCTACGGAAGGACTTCGATCTCGGCCTGAAGGCCGCGCGTGAGCTCGACGTGCCCATGCCTTTGGCCGCTCTTACCCACGAGCTCGTTCAGAGCCTCGTCGGACGCGGTCACCTGGAGGAGGACTTCGCCGTGCTGCTCGAGCAGCAGGCGGCCGCGTCGGGGCTGAAGCTCGTGTCCGAGAACGCGGACGTGTCGGACGGATTGACGGATGAGGACGGGTGATGGAGAGGCCGAGAGGCTGGGCAGACGAGGCGAAGCTCGACGAGACCACGCGCTTGGACCTCTATCGCAAGCAGTCGGCCATCCGGCAGTTCGAGCAGCGCGCCTACGACCTCTTCCTGCAGAACCTCGTGAAGGGCACGAGCCATCTGTCGCTCGGACAGGAAGCGGTCGCCGCGGGCTTCGGCGCGGCGATGCGATATGACGACTTCACCTTCTGCACGTACCGGGGGCACGCCCACACGCTAGTCAGGGGAGCATCGATGACCGGGCTCATGGCCGAGCTACTCGGCCGCTCGAACGGCATCCTTGCGGGCAAGGGCGGCTCCATGCACCTGACGAGCATCGAGCATTACGCCATGGGCTCGTACGCCATCGTCGGGGCGCATCTGCCGATCGCCGCAGGTGCCGCGTGGGCCGCGCAGGAGCGCGGCACGGGTCAGGTGTCGATCTGCTTCTTCGGAGACGGAACCACGAACATCGGAGCCTTCCATGAGGCCATCAACCTCGCCGCAGTGTGGAAACTACCGGTCGTGTTCGTTTGCGAGAACAATCTCTACATGGAGTACACGCCCATCTCGTCGGTGACCGCCGTCGAGCACCCGGCCGCCCAACGCGCCTCTGCATACGGGCTGGAGTCGCTCATCGTGGACGGCAACGACGCCGATGAGGTCTACGGAATCGCGAGCATCTACATCGAACGAGCCCGCGCCGGCGAGGGGCCCGCCCTCATCGAGGCAAAGACCTATCGGAAGGGTGGGCACAGCCGCGCCGATCCCGCGAAGTACCGGCCCCCCGAGGAGGTCGAGACTTGGCTCGCGCGCGATCCGATCGATTTGTACCGCGCGCGTTTGCTCGAACTCGGATTCGAAGCCGCGGTGCTCGATGAGATCGACGCGCAGGTCCTCGCCGAAGTCAACCGGGCAACCGAGGAGGCGAAGGGAGCACCACCGCCTTCAAACGATCTCATCTACACGGACGTCTGGGCCGACGGAGGTTCGCAGTGGCGGAACTGACCTACAGGGACGCGGTGGCCGCCGGGATTGCCCAGGAGATGAAGCGCGACGACAACGTGTACTTCATCGGCGAGGACGTGGCGGCCGCGGGCGGAGTGTTCAAGACGACCGGCGGGCTTCTCGACACCTTTGGCCCCCGTCGCGTGCGCGACACACCCATCAGCGAAGAGGCGATCGTCGGAGCGATAATGGGAGCGGCAATGGCGGGGCTTCGTCCCGTAGGGGAGATCATGTTCTCGGACTTCTTCGCCACCTGCTGGGACATCGTCGCCAACCAGATAGCCAAGACTCGTTACATGACGAACGGGCAGGTCACTTTGCCGCTCGTGCTTCGCGGCGCGAACGGCGGTGGTCTCCGTTTCGGTGCTCAGCACAGCCAGGCCGTCGAGAACTGGGCAATGGCCGTACCTGGTCTGAAGGTCGTCGCTCCATCGACGCCCGCCGACGTCAAAGGTCTGCTCGCGGCGTCCATCCGCGAAGATGACCCGGTCGTGTTCCTCGAGGCCAAGTCGCTCTACGCCACCAAGGGTGAGGTTCCCGACGACGAGCACGTCGAGCCGCTGGGGCGCGCTGCTGTCCATGGTGACGGAGACGACGTCGTTCTTATCGCCCTAGCGTCGATGGTGCCCAAGGCTCTGGAGGCCGCTCAACGGCTGCGCGCCGAACACGGCATCGGTTGTCGCGTCGTCGACCTTCGCTCTCTGGTCCCGCTCGACGTGAGCGCGGTCCTTGAAGCCGTCCGTGCAACGGGACGAGTCTTCACGGTCGAGGAGAACCCGAGACTGTGTGGTTGGGGGGCCGAGATCTCGTCGATAGTCGCCGAGGAGGCGCTCTACGACCTCGACGGTCCCATCGTGCGCATCACGACACCGCACGTGCCGCTTCCCGCCGCGGAGACGCTCGAGGACGAGACGATTCCCTCCGTCCAACGAGTCGTCGACACGGTCGTCAGAGAGCAGTAGGCGTGTTGCATGAACCGAGCGCGGGGCGGGCTTGGCCGGACCGCAGACTGTAAATGGCTAGCGGTTGACCGCGCTCATGTCGGGATAGCGGCTCCCCGCGGCGGCACCCGGAGGAGCGGCCTCGTCCAGGGCCGAGAGGTCCTCGTCGCCGAGTTCGACATTCACCGCTCGAGCGTTCGACTCGAGGTTCTTGATTCGCCTCGTGCCGGGGATGGGCACCACGTCGTCGCCCTGAGCCAAGACCCACGCGAGCGCCAGCTCGGCGGTCGATACTCCCTTTGCGGCGGCGAGCTCCTCGATGCGAGCGACCAGCTCGCGATTGCGCTCGATGTTTCCCTCCTGAAAGCGGGGATGCCGTCTGCGCCAGTCGTCGGCCGCCAGGTCCCCGGTCGAGGTGATGGCTCCGGTCAGAAATCCGCGGCCGAGGGGGGAGTACGGCACGAACCCGATTCCCAGCGAGCGGCAAGTGGTCAGGACGCCGGACTCGACGTCCCGCGTCCACAGCGAGTACTCCGATTGAAGGGCGCTTATCGGATGCACCGCGTGCGCGCGCTCGATCGTCTCGCTTGAGGCCTCCGAGAGGCCCAGATAGCGCACCTTTCCCGCATTGACGAGCTCGGACATGGCACCGACCGTTTCCTCGATGGCAACGTCGGAGTCGACTCGGTGCTGGTAGTAGAGATCGATCACGTCGACACCGAGACGCTTCAAGCTTGCGTCACACGCACGCCTCACGTGCTTGGGCGTGCCGTCGATGCCGCGCGTGCCCTCGTCGTCTATGACGTTGCCGAACTTCGTCGCAAGCTGGACCTCGTCGCGACGCGGCCGAACGACTCCTGCGAGCAGCTCCTCGTTGTGTCCCCACCCGTACATGTCCGCGGTGTCGATGAAGCTCACCCCGAGGTCGAGCGCCCGATGGATTGTGGCGGTCGACTCGACATCGTCGGCCGGCCCATACGCCGTGGACATGCCCATGCAACCCAGTCCGATGCGGGACACCTCGAGTCCCTGAGATCCCAGCGCGACCTTTTTCACTTTGTCCCCTTGCCGGCGTCTGCCGGTAGCCCTGCCGCCTGCTTCGCTGCCGCCAGGATGCTGCGGTACCCGGTGCAGCGGCAGAGGTTCGATGAGAGAACCTCGACGAGGTCCTCATCATTCCTTACCGAATGCGACTCGAGCGCGCCCACCAGAAGCATGATGAAGCCCGGTGTGCAGAAACCGCACTGCAGAGAGAAGTTGTCGATGAATGCCTGCTGGACCGGATGCAGAGTTTCATCCGTCGCCAGGCCCTCTATGGTCGTGATGTTGGAATCCTGGCACTGCACCGCGAACACCAGACACGCTCGGGTGGGATCTCCATCGACGAGCACGGTGCAGGCACCACACACGCCGTGCTCGCACCCGAGGTGCGTGCCGTGAAGCCCCAGGTCGTCCCTCAACACGTCCGCCAGCGTTCGCCGCGCCTCGACCTCCACGAGGTGCCGCCGGCCGTTCACCGCGAGGTTCACCGATGTCACGACGCGGCCCCGAGCGCGTCGTGGAGAGCGCGCCGCGCCAGCACCTCGACGAGATGCCGCCGGTAGTCGGCGGAGGTGTGTGCATCCGAGCTCGGCTCGACATCCTCGGACGCCGCGCGCGCGGCGACGGCGAGCACCTCGGGCGTGGCCTCCCGGCCAACCAACAGCGATTCGGCGCGCTTGGCTCTAACGGGTGTCGCGCCGGCTCCCGCGATCGCGAGCCTCGCGTCCGTGACGATGCCGTCGCCGAGCGTGCATGCCGCGATCGTCGCCACGGTCGCAAAATCACCGGCGGTTTGGCTCTTCTCCCGAAAGCCGGTGCCCGCGTTGCCGAGCAGCGGCAGCCGCACCTCCGTGATGATCTCGTCCTCGGCGAGCGCGGTGGTGAAGAGCCCCTCGAAGAACTCGCCGGCCGCGATGGGGCGGGTGCCCCGAACGCTGCGGGCCAGAATGGTCGCGTCGAGCGCGACTGCCAGCATGCACCATTCGGCGGCGGGATCGGCGTGGGCGAGGCTGCCGGCGAACGTGCCCCGGACGCGAATGGGAAGGTGACCCACGAAACGGGACACGCGCGCGAGCAGGAGCGCAGTGGCGTCTTCGGCGCTGGGAGTCTCGAGGGCGCGGTGTCGCACCAACGACTGGATGACGAGTTCGCCGTCGCCGACGTGAACACTCGCCAGGCCCTCAATCCGATTGAGATCCACCAGCACCGAGGGGGCCGCGAGGCGGAAGTTCATCGCCGGCACCAGGCTTTGACCCCCGGCCAGCACCTTGGCCTCGCCCTCGTGCTCGGCGAGCGCCCCGAGTGCCTCGTCCAGGCGCCGGGGGGCCAGGTAGTCAAAGGGGCTAGGCTTCACGGGGCGGTATCCTACAGTCGCTGCAATCGATTGCGAGGAGGGCCGAGAGGAGAGCACCGACCGGATGGGCGACAGGAACTACGTGGGTCAGAGCCCGTTGCGCCGGGAGGACCCGGGGCTTGTCGCGGGGGCTCATTTCTACGTCGCCGACATCGCCGTCCCCGGGTGCCTCGAAGCGGTCTTCGTGCGCAGCTTCGAGGCCCATGGGCTCCTGAACGCGGTCGACCTCACGGCCGCCCGGGGATTTCAAGGGGTCGTGGGCGCTTACTCCGCGACGGAACTGCCCGACCTCCCCGTCACGCCCGTGCCCCCGCGCGCAGAGGTCCCGCGCGAGATGTCGTGGCCCCCGCTCGCGCGGGATCGCGTGCGCTTCGCGGGCCAGCCGATCGCGGTCGTCCTCGCCGCCGATCGCTACACGGCTGAAGACGGGGCGGAGCTCGTCATCGCCGACATCGATCCGCTCGAGGCGGTCGTCGATCCGAGCTCGGCCTCGTCGGACGATGTGATGCTCTTCGAGCCGCGCTCGAACGTCGTGTCGGTGCGCGAGTTCGGCGCCTCGGTCGCCGACGCCATGGACTCGGCCCCCGTCGTAGTCGAGACGATCATTCGCAACGAGCGGCTGTGCCCGACCTCTATCGAGACGCGCGGCATCCTCGTGGTCCCGGAGGGAGACGACATCACCGTGCACGTCTCACATCAGGCTCCGCAAAGACTCCGTCGAGCTCTGGCGCGCTCGTTCGACATCGAAGCCGAGCGGGTCCGCGTGATCGTGCCTCATGTCGGTGGCGCGTTCGGAGCCAAGAGCCAGACCTATCCGGAGTATCTCGTCGTCGCGCACCTAGCGCGCAAGCTCGGTCGTCCCGTGCGCTGGATCGAGGACCGCAGGGAGGCGTTCGCCGGCGCGACGCACGGTCGCGGGCAGACCCAGCGATTGAGGCTGGCGGCCGACCTCGACGGCAACCTGGTCGCGCTCGAGGCGCTGGTTGACGCCGACATCGGCGCCTACCCGCACACGGGTGAGTTCGTCGTTGCGATGACCGGGTGGATGCTATCGGGCCCCTACAAGGTGCCGCGTCTCTACGCGCGGATTCGATCGATCGTTACCAACACGACTCCGACGGCGTCCTACAGGGGGGCCGGTCGTCCCGAGGCCGCGTACGCGCTAGAGCGCGCGATGGACCGGCTTGCACACAGACTCGGAGCGGATCCCGCCGAGTTGCGCCTTCGGAACTACATCGATCGAACCGAGTTTCCCTTCCGATCCGAGACGGGAGCGGTCTACGACTCGGGCGACCACGCCGCCGCGCTCCGTCTTGCGCTAGAGCGCTCGGACTACGACGGGGTGCGAGCCGAGCAACGCCGCCGCCGGTCGAAGGGCGAGGGCAATCCGCTTGGAATCGGTATCGGCAGTTACGTCGAGAGATCCGGGGGCCAGGAGGGGAGCACCGAGTTCGGATCGGTCACGATCGAGGCGGACGGGACCGCCGTCGCACGCTCGGGGGCCACTCCACAGGGACAGGGACACGCCACCGCCTTCGCCCAGGTCGTCGCGAGCGCGCTCGACATCGATCTGGAGCGGGTGCGCGTCATCCAGGGCGACACGGACGAGGTTCCGGTCGGCGTAGGCACTTTCGGGTCTCGGAGCATGCAGGTGGGCGGATCCTCACTGCACCACGCGGCCCACGACGTGCTCGAGGAGGCCCGTTCGAGAGCTTCGGCGCATCTCGAGGTCGCCGCGGCGGATCTTCGCTACGAGGACGGCCGCTTCACGGTAGTGGGGACGGATCGTTCGGTCGCACTCGGCGAGCTCGCGGCCCAGAGCACTCTCTCGGCCCAGGCCGAGTTCGGATCTCCTCAGGCGTTTCCCTTCGGGTCCTACGTCGCGGTTGTCGAGTTGGACCGTGACACGGGAGACATCCGGCTCGACAAACTCGTTGCCGTCGACGACTGCGGAGAAGTCATCAACCCCAAGCTCGTCGAGGGTCAGGTCGTGGGATCGATCATGCAGGGGATCGGACAGGCTCTCTACGAACAAGTGGTCTTCGATGAGTACGGTCAGCCGCTCATGAGCTCGTTGATGGACTACTCGCTGCCTACGGTCGCCGAGCTTCCCGATCTCGTTCTCGATCAGACCGTGACTCCCAACCCGAACGTGCCGATGGGGAACAAGGGGGCCGGCGAGGCCGGGTGCATAGGCACGCCCCCGGCCATCGTGAACGCCATCGTCGACGCTCTCGAGGGCCGCGACGACGGAATCGACCTTCCCGTGACCCCGGAAAAGGTCTGGCGAGTTCTGAGCGCGCCTTAACTCGATCCGAGCATCGCTGCTCGGACGAGCCCCTGCAGAACGCGCAGGTCGCGTTTGAATATCCGAGACATCAGGGGCCTGAAGACCACGAGGCCGATAGCTCCCGCGATGCCGAGCGGCGGGTAGAGCCTCTCGACCCAGAAGACGTGCGTCCGGTCGGATCCTAGAGCCGTCAGGTAAAGCTCTCCTCGCCCCGACACCCAGCCCCTGTGCTCGATTGCAAGAAGCTTGTTGGGCTCCCAGGCGACCACCACCACTTCGTCGCGCGTCGTTATCCCACCGATGCTCACGGTCGCCTCGGCCCTGACTCCAACTCCCTCGCGCTCGGGCGACTTCACCACGAAGTCGCTCGCCTCGAGCTGCCAGTCGCCCTGGTTCTCCCAATCGGTGATGAGACTCCACACCACCTCCGGCGTGCCGGGCATCGTTTCGGCGAGCTCGATCGCGACCGGCCACCCACGCTTGACACTCTGCACGACGCTCATGATGAGGATGCTGTCACAAAACTTGCCGCCCAGAAGGGCGGTTCCGAGCCTCTTGCTCAGCGAGGCGCAGCAAGCTCCGCCGAAGCTCAGAACTCTCGATAATCCGGCCAGATATATCGGACGAAGGTTGAAGGGACGGGGCGGTCGATGGCGAATCATTGCAGTACGAGACCGCGAGCGGACACAGCGGAGTGGGAACAGACAGCTCCAGGTCTACGGCAGTCGTCAAGGCGACTGCCCGGGTCACAGTCGGGCAAGGCTCCAGACATCAGAGGGCGTGGTTAATCCGCGCCCTCACCCGCGCCAGACTTCAAGTCGTCATAGGTAGGGCGCTTCATCTTGAAGAGGTCCGTGGCCGCGCGCGTGTACCACGAGCCTCCCAAACGGCCGACGGGATCGAGAAGGTCGGGAGCGACTCGTCCGTCGCGCATGACCGCTTCGTCGACCACGACGTGTGTCACGTCGCCGAAGACCATGTGACCGTTTCCGATACTGACGATCCGGTTCACCGTGCACTCGAAAGCCGCTGCTGCGTCGGCAACCCGTGGTGGCGCGACGGTCTTCGATGGTGCGTTTCCAAGGTCCGCCCACGCGAACTCATCCTCATCGGGGGGAAAGTTCGCGGCCGTGAGATTCATGACCTCGGCGAGCGGAGCGCTGACGATATTGACGACGAACTCCCCGGTCGCCCTGGCGTTGCGCAGCGTGTCCTTTTCGCCCGTGGATGTGAAATGGATTACAAGTGGATTGCTGGAAATCGCATTGAAGTAGCTGTGGGGGGCGAGGTTCAGCGCCCCGTCGGGCGACAACGTCGAGACCCATGCGATGGGCCGTGGAACGACGAGAGAGGTCATGAGGAAGTAGCCCTCGCGGCCCTCGAGACTCGAGGGAATGAAATCGATGTGGCCCAAGCTCTGCAACCTTTCAATCGTCCGAGCCTGATGACCCGGATCCCGTCATGCACCCTTAGTGGTCTGCCGCGATCGTCGAGACGATCGCTAGCCCGTCTTAGTCTTGAACGAATGAGCTTCGAGGGAAAGCCGTGCGTCTGCCAGTTCCGACGCGGGCTCTGCGACCAGACCTGCGTCGCTCACATGATGGAGACCAACTTCTACATGGCCGCGCTCAACCTGACTGGGCGCCGGTGTCTGGTCGTGGGTGCCGGAGCCATCGGGCTCGAGAAGATCGAGGGGTTGCTCGCCGGTGACGCCGAGGTTGCCGTGGTGGCGCCCGAGGCAGATCCGGCCGTTGCCGAGCTCGCCGGTGCGGGGGCCGTCGAGTGGAGGCGGCGTCGATATGTCCGGGATGATCTCGTCGACTGCTTCCTCGTGATTGCCGCGACCTCCGACACAGACGTGAACATCGCCGTCTACAACGATGCCGAAGCGCGGTCGATGCTAGTCAACGTTGTCGACGTCCCGCCCCTGTGCAACTTCATCCTTCCGGCGATCGTCAGGCGGGGACCGATCGCGATCGCGATCTCCACCGCAGGGGCGAGCCCCGCGCTCGCCAAGCGCATGAAGGATCAGATCGCAGAGCAATTCAGTGAGGAGTACGGAACGCTCGCTCTCATGCTCAACGAAGTGAGGGGATGGGCGAAGGCGACACTGCCGACATATCAGGATCGCAAGGCCTTCTTCGAGAGCATCGTGAACAGCGACCCGGATCCAATCGAGCTGCTTCGTCTGGGGGACGAGCCCGCTGTCAATGAACTGATCGCGAGCGCCCAGGAGAGATATGGACCTTGAGCGCATCCTCAACCTGAATCAGTTCGAGCCCTACGCGCGCGAGCAGATGAAGCCCTACGGGTTCGACTACTACTTCGGCGGCGCCGGCGATGAGGTCACGATGCGCAGCAATCTCAACGCCTGGGACCGGTACTCGCTGCGACCGAGGGTTTTCGTCGATGTCTCATCCGTCGACTTCTCCTCTTCGATGCTCGGGGCGCAGGTCTCGATGCCCGTCGGGTTCGCTGCGACCGCTCTTCACAAGCTCGCGCATCCGGACGGCGAGCTCGCAAGCGCGAGGGCGGCCGGTGAAGCGGGTACGCTTCTGTGTCTCTCCACGCTCTCGACGTACTCGATCGAGGAGGTCGCACGCCAGAACTCGGGCCCCCGCTGGTTCCAACTCTACGTTCACAAGGAGCGCGACATGGCGATCGATCTGGTGCAGCGCGCGGTGGCGAGCGGTTACTCGGCCATCGTCGTTACGGCCGATCTTCCCGTGCCCGGGTACCGCGAACGGGAGCTTGCTCACGGCCTGACAGTTCCGGAGGATGCGAGACCCGCAAACTTCCCGAACACCGCGACCGACGAGGAGTTCAACGACTACCTGATCGGTCTGCATGACCAGTCATTGACGTGGGACGACCTGACGTGGATCCGTGATGCCGCGGGCGAGGTTCCCGTGATCGTAAAGGGGATTCTCACAGAGGAGGATGCCGTGTTGGCGCGCGAGCATGGCTCCGCCGGGATCATCGTCTCGAATCACGGCGGTCGCCAACTCGATCGCAGCCCGGCCGCCATCGACGTTCTCGAGGAGATCGTGCAGGCGGCCGGAGGCGGGTGTGAGGTCTACCTCGACGGGGGGGTGCGGAGAGGAACGGACGTGGTCATCGCTCTTGCCCTCGGTGCCCAGGGAGTGTTCATAGGGCGACCGCTTCTCTATGCGCTTGCCGCCGCGGGGGCCGACGGAGTGAGGCGCGCCCTCGAGCTAATGCGGGGGGAGATCGCCAACGCCATGACCCTGCTCGGGGTCACGCGAGTGGACGACATCACAAGGGCCCACATTAGGCAGTCCTAACGTCTTGGGCGGGGGGTTGGAGGATAATCGGGTGGGTAGCGTTCTGACCAAAGGACGGGAGAGCTTGCCCGAAAAGGGTATACTGTATCCCGGTTTCTGGAAGACCCTCTGGGGGAGGTCGCCGACCATGTACCACGAGATCACGGTGTGGACCCGGGGAATCATCATGGACAAAGAGGCCCGGGACGTCGTCAACTGCGTGGCCACCGGCGCGGAGAGCGCCGGTTACTACGCGCAGTTCATCAGCGACTACATCGACGACCCCGATCGTACGAACTGCCTGGTTCACAAGTACGCGCGCTTCGGTGATGAGCCGATCGCCGATCGCTTCGTCTACGAGAACGCGAATCCCGACTGGGTGGTGCTCGTCGAGGAGACCCTTCTCAAGGCCTCGAACTTCTTCCGTGGGACGCCCGACGGTGAAGGTGTCCTCGTCGTGAACTCGGCACGGGACCCCGAGTACCTGTTGAAGTTCCTTCCCGACTTCATGCTCGCGAAGCTCAAGAAGTTGGTCGTGGTTGACGCCGTGTCGCTCGCGGAGCAAGAGGGCGGCAGTCCCTGGATGTTCGTGCGCGACCTCGGTCAGCTCGCATACGACCGCACGTCCACCGAGGGTGCCGCAGAACGGAGCGAGGTAGGGATCGGAGTCGCAGCTCCCTTGCTCGGTGCGTTGACTGCTGCGACGGGGGTTCTGCCCCTTGAAGCGGTGCGTGACACGGTAGCCGACAAGGACGCGTTCACGAGGGGCGCAGAGCACCACTCGATTCTCGATTACGGACAGGCGCAAGTCCGCGAAGCTGCCGCAGTGCAGCCGATCTAGCAACTTACTGGGGGGACCAAATGTCAGTAAAGGGAACGAAGATCCCGCCTAAACTTCGTCTTCCACTCGCGGGTGTGACGCCCGCACCCACCGAAGAAGCCGGCCAGGTGCTTTTCCCAACGGGTAACTTTCGATTCTTTCGGCCCGTGTACAAGGACAAGACGCCGCCTTGCAACCACGCGTGTCCCACCGGCGAGAACATCCAGAAGTATCTCGATTTCGTCAAGCACGAGAGATTTCTGGACGGCTACCTGACAATCATGGAGGACAACCCCATGCCCTCCGTGACCGGCCGCGTTTGCTACCACCCGTGCGAGGGTGCCTGCAACCGTAAGGATCACGACGAGCCCATCGGGATTCGCAACGTCGAGCGCTTCCTGGGTGACTTTGGACTCGAGCTGGCGGAGGACCCGATCAAGGAGACTCTCCCGGCAACGAACGGCAAGAACGTCGCGGTGGTAGGGGCCGGCCCCGGCGGGCTTGCCTCCGCCTACCATCTGAGGCGACTCGGCTATCGAGTCACAATCCTCGAGGCGCTGTCCAAGCCCGGCGGCATGCTACGTGGCGGCATTCCGCACTGGCATCTTCCCGAGAACGTGCTCAACGCGGAGGTCACCAAGATCGAGGATTTGGGTGGCATCGAGATCAAGTGCAACACGAGGGTCGGCACGGACGTTTCCTGGGACGATCTCAAGAGCTATGACGCCGCGTTCCTCGCCGTCGGCCAGGACGTCGGCAGGAAGCTGCCGGTCGAAGGTAACGACCTGCGAGGCGTGACGGGAGGTCTCGAGTTCGTTCGTGAAGCGGGCTTCAACAAGCCTGTGAAGGTTGGCAAGAAGGTCATCGTGGTAGGTGGCGGCAACACCGCGTCGGATACCGCTCGTTCGGCGCTCCGGCTCGGAGCGGACGAGGTGACGATCGTCTCCCTCGAGGGACCCGACGAGCTGCTGATAGTTGCCGAGGATCTCGAACAGGCGAAGGCCGAGGGCGTGCAGTTCAAAACCAACACCGCCTGCGCGCGCATCCTGGGCGAGGACGGAGTCGTTACCGGCGCCGTGCTCTGCGAGGCGCATCTGTCCAAGGACGAAGAGGGCAACGTCACACCCAAGATGAACTCCGACACCGAGTACGAGGTGACTTGCGACAACGTAATGATCGCCATCGGCCAGGTTCAGCACCTCGATTGGATCCCGGATCACTTGATCGAGGGGGGCCTTCTCACGACCGACGAGTACGGACGGCTGGAGGACAACATTTTCGCCGGAGGCGACATCGTCCGCGGTCCCGCCATGGTCGTCGACGCACTAGGCGACGGCAAACGAGCTGCGAGCAACATCGACAAGGTCCTGAAGGCGGCCGACCTGGCCCCTGATGCACCGGTAGAGGTAATGCCATACGAGCGCCTCAACACCTCCTACTTTCCGCACGCTCCTCGAATCGACGCACCCGAGACTCCGCCGCAAGAGCGCATCAGGGATCAGGAGATCGAGGTGACGCTCGCCTACACGCAAGAGCAGGCGATCGCGGAGGCCGATCGCTGCATGAGTTGCGGCGTGTGTAACGGCTGCGACAACTGCTACATCGTCTGTCCCGACGTAAGCGTGATGCGAGATACGCGTGAGAACGGCGCCTATTCCATCAGGACCAAGTACTGTAAGGGCTGCCTCGTTTGCGTTCAGGAGTGTCCGACCGGGTGTCTCGAGAAGGTACCGGAGTTGGACTTCGAGGATGAGGGTGACGTGACCAGGATGGAGACCGCCTTCTCGGTCTACGACGGCTCCCATGCGGAGCAGTCGATCCCGATCGCCAAGCTGCAGGAGGATGCCATCGCCGAATACGACGCGGCCCGTCGCCGCCGGACGGGCGCGACCTCAGGAAACGGCCAGAGGAGGTAGGACGTGGCTCAGACGACGATTCCCGACAAGTCGGTCGAGAAGCTCACCCGCGGAGAGGGTTCGGCCGATCTCGGGGTGACCCCCGGCGTCGACCGGGCCGAGAAACTGGCCGACCTCGACGGCACGACTATGCGCCTGAACGGCTGCGCTGCTTCTGCGTACGCGGCACTCTACGCGGACGTCGACGTGATCACCGCCTACCCGATTCGCCCCTACACGGCGATCATGATGAACCTCTCCCAGTTCATCGCCGAGGGCCTGCTCGACGCGGAATACCTTCATGCCGACGGAGAGCACGCTCAGCTGAGCGCGGCACTGGGGGCCGGCTCCTGCGGAGCGCGCGCATTCACGGGATCCTCCGGAGTCGGCGTTTGCTATGCCTTCGAGGTGTACTCGCCGGCCGCCGGCGCGCGCGTCCCGATCCAGATGGCCATCGCCGACCGCACTCTGGATCCCCCGGGCGACTTCGGGTCGGAGCACACCGACGCACTCTGCACGCGCGACATGGGGTGGCTCATGGGCTGGGCGGCCACTCCCCAAGAGGTCTTCGACAAGCACCTGCTCGGCTACGCGATCGGTGAGGACCCACGTTTGTTGCTGCCACAGATGATCTGCCAGGACGGCTACTTCGTCTCGCACATCTCCGGCGACGTGGCGTTGCCAAGCATCGAGCAAGTCGAACAGTTTCTTCCTCCGTACAAACTTCCGTTCGCCCTTGACCCCAAGAAGCCGGTGTCACACGGACCCCAGATACATCCCGAGCAGGGGCCCCCGCTCCAGCTCGAAAGGGCCCGATCGATGGAGACGGCCATCGACATCATCCGAGAGAAGACCGAGGAGTTCTCGGACGTCTTCGGCCGGAGCTATCCACCCTTCGTCGAGGAATACATGCTCGAGGATGCCGAAGTGGTCTTCGTCATACAGGGAGGCCATGCGGTCACGTGCCAGGCGGCGGTGAAACTCCTGCGTGAGCGCGGTATCAAAGCGGGCCTGGCGCGGCTCGTCTGGTTCCGTCCGTTCCCCACCGAGGACCTGCAGAGGGCTCTGGACAAGGCCAAGGTAGTGGGCGTGGTCGAGACCAACCTGGGCCTCGGGGGCGCGAGCTATGGGGGCATCCTGTCGCTCGACGTCACCACTGCGCTCTATCACGGGGCCAATCGCCCTCTGGTCACCTCGTTCATGGCCGGATTGGGCGGCGAGACCATACCGATCAACGAGTTCACATGGATGGCCGACAAGATGGTCGAGGCGATGGAACGAGGCTCGGTGGAAAAGGCCAGCCACTGGGTGGGATTTGAGGATTGAGGAACCCACAGGCAAGTGACAGAATTTGGACAAGTCCCGGAAAATGGGAGGGATGAACCCGATGACACAAAGGGATGACCCGATGACACACCACGAGGTAGTTCGGCAAAATTTGCCGCTGTTCGAGGAGCAGGGCCGGTCTGCGTCTGTGCCCGACGAGGTGGGGCGCAATCTTCACTACCTACCCGACCTCCCCGAGGAGGACCCGTATCAAGCGGGACACAGGACCTGCGCGGGCTGCGGCCCCGCCATCCAGTATCGCTGGGTGTTGAAGGCCGCCGGTCAGAACACTGTCGTTGCGGGCCCGACGGGCTGCATGTATGTGGCCAACGCCACCTACATGTCGACCCCTTACACGGTTCCGTGGGCTCACACGCAGATCGCGTCGGGTGGCTCGTTCACGTCGGGAATGGCTGCGGCGTACGAGTCCATGATCCGCAAAGGGAAGTACGAGGGTGAGTACCCGAACATCATGGTGATGGCGGGGGACGGAAGCGCCGCGGACATCGGCATCGGGTCGATCTCCGGAGCGCTGTACCGCAACCACGACGCGCTATTCATCTGCTACGACAACGAGTGCTACGCGAACACAGGCATTCAGACGTCGCCGACCACTCCCTACGGTGGGTCGACCACATTCACGCCGCCGGGCAAGGTGATTCCGGAGGGCAAGAAGCTCCCTCCAAAGAACCTCGCGAAGATGATGTCGGAGGGTCACCCGAACTGCTACGTCGCGACAACGACTGTCGGTTACACGCTCGACCTCATGAACAAGACCCGCAAGGGCCTCAATCATCGGGGTGCCGCGTTCCTGCATTGCTACACGCCCTGTCAGAAGGGGTGGGTCTACCAGACCCCGATGACCGTCGAGCTGGGTCGCAGGGTGGTCGAGTCCGGGTTGTTCCCGGTGTGGGAGTACGACCCGGAGGAGCGTAAGTACGAGTACTTCATCCCGCCGGAGCAGCGCCCCGTCACCGACTATCTCGCGATGCAGGGACGGTTCGGACACATGCATCCGGAGCACGTCGCGATCATGCAGGTCGCCGCGAACCGTAATTGGGAAGACATGGGCGCGGACGTTCCCAAGAGATTGAGGGAGCTCGAGGATCCCGAGGCGCACAAGCACCTGAAGGAAGAGGAGTACTCCTTGCCCGTCAACCGCGGCATCGGGGCATAGACCACACCAGAACAGAGGAGAGCAGCAAGAGTCTCGATCCATTGGAATGAATTTCCGTGGGCACCAACAAGTGCCCACCGGGAAGGGGGGTCCAGGGGTTGGGCAACGCCGAGTTGCAGTTGCGCTTCGATGAGGGGCGCCAGCAGCGCTATTTCTCAGATCGACGCGACCTGCTCGAATGCGTCTTGAGGGTGGGTGCGCAGAGCCCGCATCCTCGCTTCGAAGTGTGGGGCCAGGGCGAACCGGTCCTGCTGGCCGACGGGCGCGAGGCGGGCAAGCGCTTCGAGTTGTTCGAGGTGCTTGATCTTTCCGAAGACGGCATGCGCGATCGCGTCGCGGATGAGCTTCGTTCGCTAGACGAAGGCGTCGAGTCGTGATGGCCGATCCGTCGAAGATATCGCTCAATGTCGTGCCGCTGATCACGCCCGACCGGGTTATGCCCGACACCGAGCGGGGCCGAGCCATGCGCGCAGCGGTCGTGCAAGTGATGAGCCACCTCATCGTCGAGCGGGTCGGGCCGCAAGAGCGACTGCCGCTCTTCGACGCGGCGCGGGAGCTCTTGGAGCAGGCCGGCCGCAGCCCCGTCGAGATGCTCGAAGCGGTTGACCCCGGTCCGGAACAGGATGCCCTTTTCCAAGAGTTGGGCCTGCAACGAAAAGTCGAGGAGTGACAACGAGATGGAGAAGACGTATCCGTACGAGTTGCGTCTCCCATTGGCTCCCTATCGGTTCGAGTGGGCCGGCGAAGAGGCGGTGAACTGCGAAGCGCGCCAAACACCATCCTTCACCGAGGAGCGTTACACGCATGCCGACGACACGGTGGTGATCATTCGCAACTACCCCGCCGACGGTTCCTTTCATCTCATGTCGGACCGAGGGGAGATCGAGTTGATCGACAACGCGAGAGACCACCGCTCGCCCAATCCGGTGAGCGTGGTCAAGCTGCCTTAGACGACATGCATCACTCGTCCGGTTGCAAGAGTTGAGAAAGGAGTGAAAGGAAGGGGGGAATGCAGGTTCTGCCCGATACCGGTCGTCGGTCCCGGGCCACTTCTAGTCGGAGGATAGCGTGGCAACTCTCAAACAAGCGGGAGAAGCTGTAGAAGAAAGAACGGTCGCTATGGGACGGGAGGATCCCCTCCCCATACGACCGCTACCCAAACCGTTGAAGCCGATTCACCTGCTCGGGCCCGGTATGGCTTTGACTGCACTTGCCGTGGGCCTGGGCGAGACGTTCCTGTGGCCCCGTCTCGTCATCGTCTTCGGGACCGAGATTCGGTGGCTTTTCCTGGTAGGCGTAACCGTCCAGCTCGTGGTCATGATGGAGATGGCACGGTGGGCGATGGCGACGGGCGAGAGCATATTTTTCGGGGCGGCCCGTATCCACCGCGCGGCGATGTGGTTCTTCTACGCGACCGGGATACTCATCTACATCTTTCCGGGTCACGTGGCTTTGGGGGCACAGTCGCTCGAAACACTATGGGGGGTCCCGTGGGTTCCGACTGCGATCGCCGGCCTTGTGTTGATCGGTTTGATCCTGACCTTTTCCAAGATCGTCTATAACGTGGTCGAGACGGTGCTCACGACGTTCATCTCCATACTCGTGATCGGCTCGGCGATTATCGCTTCGCTGGTAGGCGAGCTGGGTGACGTCGGTGAGACGATCACCGGTACCTTCGCGTTCGGCTTCATAGATGATGAATGGTTCACCGCGGCATGGTTCCCGATCATCATCGGGTCGCTCGCGTTCGCGGGTCCCTCTGGGATGCAGCAGATGTGGTACACGCTGTGGCTGCGCGACAAGGGGGCGGGCATGGGCCACTACCTGCCTCGGATCAGGGGGCTTCGGGGCCTTGACGAGGAGGAGACCATGCCGGCGCGCGGGTTCACCTTCGACTCGGAGGACCCCGAAGAGATGGCCAAGTGGAAGGGCTGGCGGAAGTGGAACGGGTTCGACGCCGGAGCGCTCTTCTGGGGCATCACGATGGTGACGACGGTCATCTACACAGTGCTGGCGCTGTCTGCTGCCCGCATCGATCCCGGTGCAGCCGAGGCGATCCGCGCGGGAGAGGACTCGGCGACGATCCCCGCCATGGCCGAGGCATTCGGTGAGGCGGGAGGCGAATTCGCCCGCGTTGCCTTCTTCTTGTTTATCGCGATCGTCGGGTGGAAGCTGAGCTTCGGGATCTTCGACGCCCTCGCGCGCGGTAACGCCGACATGACCTACTACTTCATGCCCGCCACCCGCAAGTGGAGCATGAGCAGGATCTACCTCACGTACGTGTGGATTGCGGTGGCGGCCGGAACGCTGGTATTGACTCTTGTCGGCATTGGCGTCATGGGCAACGAGGACGGGCCAGGCTTCATCCTCAACATGCTGGCGTTCCTCTCAGCCTTCGTAATGGGGGCCTACTGCCTCGTGTTGCTGGTTACCAACAAGAAGTTGCTTCCCAAGAGGCTGCAGCCGGGAGTCGTATCCACCGCCGCTCTGGTTCTGGGAGCGCTGATCTACCTTGGAGGCCTGTTCGTCAGCCTCGCTGTCTTTGGAGCTCTCCCTGACTAGCAGCGGGTTCCACGGGAAGCGGAGCGCATGACTCCGCGCGTTGTGGCGGGTGGCTTTACGGCAGTCGTTGCCGGCGGCCTGATGGCGGCGCTTACCGCGTCCGCCGGAGGGCTGGCCGGCAGCCTGCCGGGCATCGTCGCGCTGACGCTGACGCTCGTCGGGGCGGGAGCGGCCTTCGGCTGGCTGGTTGACACCGAGCGTCTATCTGGAGGGTTTGGGTCGGGGATCTTGTTCTGGACTGCCGCGCTTCCTGTCGCCCGGGTAGCTCAGGAGATATTTGTGGGCCAGGGGATTCCCGACGGCTTGGTGGGGTTCGTGGTCTATCAGGCCTTGGTGGGGGGTGCCTTCGGGCTCGGTTTCCTGCTGCTTCACAATCAGATAGCCGCTCTGCTCGGCAGCGTGAGGGCCAAGAGGGCGGCCGAGGGACGCATCGACGTCTGAGCCCTGACGCTTCGTCTCCCGGCGGGTTACTCCCGCTGGAGGTGAAACGCGGCCTGCGTCAGTTCGGCGTGCATGCGCATCACCTCGGCCGCCTCCTGTACGTCTCCCGACTCCAGAGCGTCGATCAAGACCTCGTGTTCCTTCCACGAGTCCTCGCCGCGCGTACGGGCGACCGACGAGAAGTACCAACGGATTCGCTTGTCGAGGCGGCCGATCATCTCGGCGAGGACCCGGTTCTGCGCGAGTGCCGTGATCTGGGCATGAAACTCGGAGTTCAATCTCACCAGGGCCTGTTCATCCCCAGCGGCCAGCGCCTTGGCCCCCGCCTTCGTGGTCCTTCTGAGCTGTCTAACCGATTCCTTGGTGGCGTTGGTGGCTGCGATCCGAGCCGACTCGACCTCCAGCAGCGTCCTCACTCTGAAGACCTCGTCGACCTCTTGAAGGGTGGGCCGGTGAACGAATGCGCCCTGGCGTTGACGAAGCTCGACCCAGCCGTTGCTGTGAAGCAGTTGCAGGGCCTCGCGGACGGGAATCCGGCTGACCCCCAGGCGCTTTGCGAGGTCGGCTTCCACCAGATGCTGTCCAGGCGTCAGGAGCCCATAGATGATGAGCTCCTCCAGCGTCTCGTAGACCTGCTGCCGCAGGGGGGCGGTCCTCTCCAGGGGCTCGATCTGCCTTTCCGCCATGACCCTCCTTTCTTTGACCCAAACCTATCGAGGTCTGGTAGTCGCGCGCCATATCTGAGATGTTCGTGTGGTGAGCACCCGTGAAATAGCCCATTTCATTGACGGAAAGCCCATAGCGGAGACACCGGATCGAACCGGTGAGATATTCAATCCGGCAACGGGCACGGTGGCCGGGCGCGTGGCGTTCGCCGATTCCGAGATAGTCGGCAGAGCCGTCGCAAGCGCCAGTGATGCTTTTGCTGGGTGGCGACGGTCGTCGCTGGCGCAGCGCACACAGGTGCTGTTCGCGTACCGCGAGCTTCTGCTGGCCCGCCGGAGTGATCTCGCCGCGGTAATCACGGCTGAACATGGCAAGACGCTCGATGACGCTGCCGGTGAGGTGAACCGCGGTCTCGAGGTCGTCGAGTATGTATGTGGAATTCCGCAGCTGCTCAAGGGGGCTTACTCCGAGCAGGTGTCGCGCGGCGTCGACACCTACACCATCAAGCAGCCAGTGGGTGTTTGCGTGGGCATCACGCCGTTCAACTTTCCGGTCATGGTCCCACTGTGGATGGTGCCCGTGGCGATTGCGTGTGGGAACTCGTTCGTCCTCAAGCCGTCGGAGAAGGATCCCTCCGCCGCGAACCTGCTTGCGGAATGGTTCTGCGAAGCGGGGCTGCCGGACGGAGTGTTCAACGTCGTACACGGTGATCGCGACGCGGTAAACGCGTTGCTGAGCCATGCCGACGTCGCGTCGGTTAGCTCGGTTGGCTCGACGCCGGTTGCGCGGCACATCTACGAGACCGCGGCGGCCGGCGGCAAGCGCGTTCAGGCATTGGGTGGAGCCAAGAACCACATGGTCGTGTTACCCGACGCGGACCTGGCCGCCGCCGCCGACGCCGCGGTAAGCGCGGGGTACGGGTCGGCGGGGGAGCGTTGCATGGCGATTTCGGTCGTGGTGACCGTCGGGGACGCGGCCGGCGAGTTCGTCGAAAGCCTGCGGTCGCGGACCCACGGATTGAAGGTGGGATCCGGAGACGAGGAGTCGTCAGAGATGGGACCGCTCATCACCGGCGAGCACCGGAGCAAGGTCGAGTCGTATCTCGATGCGGGTGTTCAAGAGGGGGCCGAGCTCGTGGTCGACGGACGCGCACACGAGGTTCCCTCG
>JBOGWS010000037.1:0-39930 GCA_050693895.1 Actinomycetota bacterium
CGCCTCAGCCACTCCTCATACATGTCGAGCGCGGCGTCACCCAGTGCGCGAGCGCGCTCGGGAGACCAGTCGAGATCGGGAAGTGGCTCGGGCGGATTGACCATCGGTCAAGTCAAAGGCAAACGAGCCTAGACGCGCAAGTCCTCCGCGTGCTCAACGGGAAGAGCTCCCTCCACCGCCTCGACAGATCCGACATGTGCCGTTTCGCGCAGCGGAATCTCCTCGAGCCGGAAGCTCAGCAGAAACGCGAGCACGGCGAGCGGAACACCGACGAGGAAGGCAACGTGTAGGGAATTGGCCACGGCTTCGCGGATCGAATCGGCGACGCCCGGCGGCAGATCGCCCAAACGCCCGAGCCGTTGCGTGATGTTGTCGGCGCTCACCTCGCCGAGCTCTGCAACGTCCGCCGATCCAAGGGCAGTCGCGAGGTTCTCCGTCAGCCGGTTGTTGAGGACGGCACCGAACAACGCGATTCCGACGGTGCCACCGATCGAACGAAAGAACATCGAGGCCGAGGTTGCGATCCCGAGTTCGGACTGGTCGACCGAGTTCTGAACCGCGAGAACGATCACCTGCATGGTGTTGCCGAAACCACAACCGATGACGATCATGGCGATTGCAACCTCGGTCCGGCTCGTGTCCACGTCGAAACTGGCGAGCAGAACGAACCCGGCAATCATGAGCGCGGTTCCAATGATGGGAAAGATCCGGTAGCGGCCCGTTCGAGAGATGAGCCGGCCGGAGATGATCGACATGACGATGATTCCCAGCATCAGGGGCGTCAGCAGCAGCCCCGCGTCCGTCGCACTCGCCCCGGTTACGACCTGGAGGAAGACCGGGAGGTACACGATGGCTCCGAACATGGCGATCCCTACGAGGAAGCCCAGGGCAGACCCGACCGTGAAGATCGAGTTTCGAAAGAGATGCTGCGGCAGGATCGGCTCTGGCGCTCGCCGCTCCTGAACGACGAACAGGCCTGCCGCGATCGTTGCGACGACGAGCAGGCCGATGATCATGCTCGAGCCCCAGGCGTAGGTGCTTCCGCCCCACACGAGCGCCAACAGCAGCGAGGTCGCTCCCGTCGAAAGCAGTGCGGCCCCCGTGTAATCGATGTTGTGATTGCGCTGGTTGAACGGGAGGTCGAGGGCGAACGATGTGACGAGGAGAGCCACGAGGCCGATTGGGAGGTTGATGTAGAAGACCCAGCGCCAGGAAAGGTTGTCGGAGAAGAATCCACCCAGCAACGGGCCAACTACGCTCGCGAAGGCGAAGACCGCGCCAAGATAACCTTGATAGCGACCGCGCTCTCGCGGCGAGAGAATGTCGCCGATGATCGCCATGGTCAGAGAGATCAGACCGCCGGCACCGAGGCCTTGGAGCGCGCGGAAGAACACGAGTTGCAGCATGGATTGAGCCGCGCCCGACAACGCGGAGCCGATGAGAAAGATCACGATCGCAGCTTGGAAGATCCGCTTGCGCCCGTAGATGTCGCTGATCTTTCCGTACAGCGGCACCGAAACGGTCGCCGCCAGCATGTATGCCGTCACGACCCAAGAGAGAGACTCGACTCCGCCGAGCTCGCCGACGATCTTGAGCGCGGCGGTCGCGACGATGGTCTGGTCGAGGGCTGCGAGCAGCAGTCCGAGCATCAGGCCCGAGAAGATGATCATGATGCGTTTGTGCGAGAGGCCCCCGGCGGGGGCCTGCGCCTGTCGCGCCACTACACCTTGGCCCTCGTCTGATCGGGTAGCTCGGAAACTGTCATGGAGTGCACGCTAGCATCGCCAAGCGATTCGCCGTGGCCGGCTCTCGGCATGCCGTTCAACCAGCAGGGACTCGCATTCGAAGTCGATCGACCAATTCGAAAGTCACGGGGCTGACGAGGTCAATGAGCTCGCCGTCGCAGTTGAACTCGATGTCCGGCTCGGCCTTGATCTCGAATCGGCGCGCTCGCCGCATGGTGACATTGGCGATGTTCTGGTGAGCACCCCGTTTGACCGTAGCCGCCAGCTTGAGTGCATCTGCAACACCCTCGGCCGGAAGCACACAGAGATCGAGTTCGCCGTCAGTCGGGTCCGCGTCGGGCCAGACGGTGATACCACCGCCCGCCGTCTTGCCGTTGCCGACGCCTGTCGCGACGACGTCGGAGAACTCCTCACCGTCGACATGCACCGTCCAGCGCGTGAGGTCCGCAGCCGCCTTGGTTCCGCCCACCCAGAACGAGAGAGGTCCGAACCGCGCCTTGACGTCGTCTTCGATCGCCTGGTTGACCTTGACCGGAAACCCGCCCATGCAAGCGTTGACGAACAGTTGGTCCACCGACGCCGCGCTCGCGCGGCCGACGTCGAGGAACGTGTCCGTGCCATCGACCACCTGTTGTGCAGCGGCAACGGGATCGGAATCGAGGCCGAGAGTGCGCGCGAGGTCGTTGCCCGTGCCCATGGGGATGAGCGCAAAGGTCCGGCCCTCGAAGTCACCGGCAAACCCGTTGACGGTGCAGTTCATCGTTCCGTCACCGCCGGCGGACACGATCAACGCCTCTTCGTCACCGAGTGCTCGTCGGATGTCGTCACCGAAGCTGTCGGCGCTCTCGGGCTCGACACGGTCGACCGGGCCCAACGACGACAGCCGGCCCGCGACCTCCTGGAGAACCTCTTCGTCCGAGCTTCCGGACGAAGAGTTGCCGACGAGAATGACGCGCATCATGTCCGGCAAGTTACCCCGAGGGAGAGGGTCAACCGAAAGCGGCGTGGTCGGGACCGACTACGTGCGGAGAACCTGAAGTCCCGTGGGGGCCCTCGAGCCGCCTGCAGGTTCGACCGTCACGGCGACGTCCTCCACTCCCTCGAGGGAATGGTCGGTCTCCAACCCGCCGACGCCCGACGAGGGATCGAACGTGCCTGCGCTGATGGGCTGATCGTCGTCGATCAACCACACCTGATAGGTGTGGTCACTCGGAGCGTCGTCCAGTCCATGAACCAGGAAGACGCCACCATCGTCGGTCGGGAGCATCGCTCCGACGGTTTCTCCCGAGGGGGCACTCAGGCGCATGGCCCCCGGTGTCTGTGCAAGTTGCTCGACACGCTCTCGCTGAAGGGCGAGCTCTGCCTGCGTGTCGTCGAGCTCGTTGGTGGTCGTGATCAGAGCCCCGGCGAGCACCGCAACTATCACCAGCGCCGCCGCGGCCGCGACGATGTTGTAGACCGGGCGAGGCCTGCGGAGTTGAGTGACCGAAGCGGTCTCGGAGGCCTCGGGGGGCGAAGTCGCGGCCGGCTGGTGTGCTTCTTCGGCACGCACCTCACGCATGACGTTGTCGATCAGCGCGTCCGGGACGGCCTCGGGGCGAACGGATAGGGCCAGAGAGGATACGACGGTTGAGTAGCTGTCGGCCTCTGCCATGCACTCCCCACACGAAATGATGTGAGAGCGCACCTCCTCCATCTCCTCGGGCGAGATCGCGCCGAGGACGTAGGGAGCAACGAGGCTCTTGAGTTCGTCGTGAGTCCTGGTCATGTGCGTTCCGTTCGATTCGTCAACACCTGGCGGAGCTTGGCCAGTCCGTCTCTCAGGCGAGTCTTGGCGGTCCCCTCAGGGACCCCCAACTCGTCCGCGACCTCCCGGTAGGTGCGACCGCCGAAGTAGGCCAGAACGACGGCCTCTCGCTGCACCTTCGAGATTGAGAATAGGGCTGCCCGTAATTCGTCCCTTTCTTCCATTCCTACCGCTGGTTCGTTGCGAGACTCGCCTTCGGATGTCGCCTCAGCCTCCGTAATAAGCGCATCCTTGGACCTCTTGAGGGATTCTTCGTGGCGCACGAGGTCGATGGCCTTGTTTCGGGTGACTCCCAGCAGAAACGCCTGGAGGCTGCCCCTATCGGCGTTGTAGGAGATCGGACGGCGCCAGAGGGCGAGAAAAGCGTCCTGCGCCACCTCCTCGGCCATCGTCGGATCAGCCACGACACGCTTTGCCATTGCAAAGACGAGCCCTCCGTATGTGGACATCACCTCGCGGAGCGCATCTTCGTCGCGCTCCAGCAGCCTTTCGATGAGGGCCCTGTCCTCGCTGCGGTCCATTGCGAACAGAGCCTATCCGCCGCCTTGAACTCAATTCGTCGCTGCGCCCGTTATCAGATTGGCTGAGCGGGCGCGCGCCCCGCCGAGGGGAGCTGGCCCCCTATCGCACCGGAGGGAAGTACGCTGACTCGCTATGAGAGCCCAGGTCACACGACCCTGGCAGCCCTTCGGGGTAGCCCTCGTCGCTCTGGCGATCGTCACCATTGCGGTCTTCAGGTTGCCCGATTCGCTCCTGACCCAGATACAGAGCAATGGGCCGTTCACCAGCGTCCAGGCCGACTGGGCCTACCGTCTGCTCGCGCTCGCCGCCGTCGCTCAGGCGGTGTTCGTGGGCTTCGTCGCGCTCCGCATAGAGCGGGTCCAGAGCTCGATCGAGAAGGACCCCAAGCTAGGTGAGATGTCCAAGGATCAGATCGCGGCGTCGCTCGGGAGAGCGGGGGCGGGGACGGCCATGCTCACGTTGCTCTACGGGCTCTCCGCTATGTTCATCGGCGGTCAGAGAGCTGGGTTCTGGCTCTTCGTCGTCCTCACGCTCATCCAGCTTGCCTGGAACTACCGTCAGACGGGGGTCATCTCGCAGTGGCTCGAGTTCCAGCCCGAACCGACCCCTCACCGCATCCGCGACGTGTGGCGCAGGGAACCACCGGACTACGTTCCCCCGCTGACCCGAGGCCTGACGGGCAGCAAGCAGAGGTGAGCGGCCTCGGGGGTCGGACCAGATCCCCCGGCCACCCCGCAGTCATCTGCGGCAATCGATCGCTCTCGTTCGGAGAGCTGGAGAACCTCCAGTGCCGCCTCGCAGCGTTCATGGAAGCGGCGTCGATCGGGGCCGGCGACCGCGTCGCCGTCCTGGCGAGGAACTCGATCGAGCTCCTGGTCGTGACGGTCGGCTGCCTACGAGCGGGCATCGTTCCCGTCCCCATCTCTCCGCTGCTGACCGAGCCGGAGCGCGCTCATCCACTGGAGGACTCGGGGGCCGGGATGCTGCTCGCGGATCGAGCGGACGAGCCCCCCGTCGAGCGGACGGTCACGGGGCGGGCTCGGCCGGACCGCAGAACGAAAGCGGGGCGGGCTCGGCCGTACCGCAGCGTGATCCTGATGGAGGACCTGGTCGAGGAGCTGCGCGGGTACGAGCCGGCCGCGCTCCCCGATGTGACCCTGACCCGGCCCATGCACTACACCTCAGGGACGACAGGCAGGCCCAAGGGCGTCTGGGTGCCGCTTGTTGACGAGACCGCCGCTAGGGCTCGATCCGAGGCCTTCCGGGCACTATGGGGCATGACCGAGGCGGACGTCCATCTCGTCTGCTCTCCGCTGACGCACTCCGGCCCCCATCGCTACGCACTGCGCACGCTCGAGGCGGGAGGCTCGGTCGTCATCCAAGAGCGATTCGACGCCGCGGCCACGCTGGCCGCCATCGAGCATCACCGGGTCACCTCTACGTTCATGGTGCCCACCCACCTCGAGCGCATCCTGGCCCTCGGTCCCGACGAACTTCGGGCCCACAACCTGTCGTCGCTTCGGCTGCTCGCCCATGCCGGGGCCCCGATCCGACGCGTCACCAAAGAGCGGGCGATGGAGCTGTTCCCGACCGGCAGCGTGTGGGAGTTCTACGGCTCGACCGAGGGCGGCTTCACCAGGCTGGCCCCCTCGGAGGCGATCGATCATCCGGGAAGCGTCGGTCGTTCCGCCGGTGGGACGACAATCGAGATCAGGGACGTGGACTCTGGTCGCCGGCTCGACTCAGGTGAAATCGGCATCGTGTGGCTGCGCGATCCCGGGGCCGATCGCTTCGAGTACTGGGGGGACGAGGCTCTCACCGAGACGGCCTGGGATGGCGACGCCTTCACGGTGGGCGACCTGGGTCGCCTGGACGACGTGGGCTATCTGCATCTCGTTGGCCGCCCGGGAGAGCTCATCATCAGCGGGGGAATCAACGTCTACCCCAGAGAGGTCGAGGACGCCCTTGTGGGCCACCCGGAGGTGTCGGAGGCGCTCGTCTACGGTGCCGACGACGACGAGTGGGGCCAGCAGGTGAGTGCGTTGATCGTGGCGGCCTCGGACGACCCACCCGACCCGCGGGCGATCCGAGCATGGCTCAAGGGTCGCCTCGCCCCCCACAAGTGCCCCCGAGTCATCGAGGTCGTGACGGAGCTTCCCAGGACGACCACGGGCAAGCTCAAGCGAACGGGCCTGCGAGGGCAGGTTGACACTCCTATAGCACTCCTGTAAGAGTGTCGCTCATGACAACGGGACAGGCCCCCGCCACCACCGAGCAAGAGCGCGCGGTCCTCGAAGAGGTCCTCCAGGCCATTCGAGGAGTGCAGTTCGGCTCGGTGCTCATCACGATCCACCAGGGTGAGGTCGTCGGCATCGAAACCGCCGTCAAGAAACGGCTACACGGCAACGGAGCCAAGTAGCCGGCCCACCCTCGTTGTAACCAGAAACAACCTTCTGGTCGACCGGACCTCCGGAGACCGCGAGCGCTTCAGCGATCGCCATCTGCAGGTTCCGACCGATCGAAGGAGACAGTTTTGATTAGCAAGTCTCGGCGCCTTCTGGGTGCCATCGCAGTAGCAGGACTCATCGCAGCCGCCTGCGGAGGCAACTCCGGCACCACCGCAACTTCCGGTGAATGCGAGACACCCGAAACACCAACGATCACCTTCGCCGCATATAGCACGCCGCGCGAAGTGTACGGAAAGATCATCTCGGCCTTCCAGGCGAAGTGGAAAGAGGAGCACAACGACCAGTCGGTCATCTTCCAGGAGTCCTACGGGGGCTCGACGACTCAGGCTCAGAACGTCATCAACGGCTTCGAGGCCGACATCGTCGCCCTGTCGCTCGCTCCAGACGTCGACGTCATCGAGGACGCCGGTCTCATCACGCACGATTGGACGGAAACGACCGAGGGCGGGATGGTCTCGACCTCGATCGTCGTGTTCGACGTTCGCCCCGGGAACCCCGACAACATCGAGGACTTCGACGACCTCGCCCGTGAGGGAATCGAGGTCCTAACACCCGACCCGATCTCGAGCGGTGGCGCTCGCTGGAACATCGCCGCCGCGTACGGCAGCGCGCTGCGCGGTTACTCGGGAGTCGATGAGGGCGATGAGGACGGCGCGGCCGAGTTGCTGCAGGGACTCTTCAACAATGTGACCGTGCTCGACAAGACGGCACGCGACTCGATCAAGAACTTCGAGTCCGGCAACGGCGACGTAGCGATCACCTACGAGAACGAGATTCTCACCGCTCAGGACGCGGGTCTGGACGACGAGATGGTCATCCCACCGTCCACCGTGCTCATCGAGAACCCGGTCGCGATCGTCGATGAGAACGTCGACAAGCACTGCGTACGTCCGGTTGCGGAGGCGTTCCTCGAGTTCCTTCACACCGACGAAGTCAAGGAGCTGTACGCAAGCGACGGCTTCCTACGACCGGTCGACATCGATGAAGCCAAGAAAGGTGACGGAGATCAGTTCCCACCGCTGAAGGACGTCTTCAGCGTCGAGGAGCTGGGCGGCTGGGACTCGTTGAACGAGAAGCTGTTCGGTGACGAGGGGTTGGGCACCCAAGCCATCGAGAACGCACAGAACTAGATGAGCACGGCCGAGATTTCGCACCGGGTCGAGGCCCCCGCACTCTTGCGAGTGCTGGGGGCGCGGCTCGGGCGCTGGGGGCTGCGAGGCGTAGCGCTCGTGTATCTGGGCGGCATGGTCGCGTTGCCGGTGGCGGCGATCGTGTCGGAGGGTTTCGGAGAAGGACTCATGGCACTTCGCGCGGCCCTGGCCGAGCCCGGCGCCCTGCACGCCATCCGACTGACACTCATCACCGCCTTGGCGGCGGCCGTCATCAACGGGCTGCTCGGCACGTTGATCGCCTTCGTGCTGGTCCGCTACAGGTTCCCCGGTCGGTCCTTGCTGTCTGCCGTCGTCGACCTACCCTTCGCCATTCCCACCCTGGTAACGGGCGTCATGCTCGTTGCGCTCTACGGGCCGGCCTCTCCCGTGGGCAGCGCCTTGGCCGACGCGGGCATCAACATTGTGTTCGCACCTCTCGGGATTCTCATGGCGCTGCTGTTCATCACGCTTCCTTTTGTCGTGCGCACCGTTCAGCCGGTTCTGGGTGAACTGGACGAGGCGCAGGAGGAAGCCGCCTACGTCCTGGGGGCCTCGACCTGGACCACGTTCAGACGAGTGGTCTTGCCGGCTCTTCGTCCGGCGATTGCTGCAGGAGCGCTGTTGACTTTCGCGCGCGCGATCGGCGAATTCGGCTCGATCGTGGTCGTCTCGGGCAACCTACCCAACAAGACCGTCACTGCGCCCTATTTCATCTTCCAGCTGGCCGGGCAGTTCAAGCCGGCGGAAGCAGCCGCGGTCTCGACTCTGCTGTTCGCGGTCTCGTTCACGCTCGTGCTCGTGACCTACAAACTCGTCAACCGAGCGGGTGAGGCTTTGTGAGCGCGTCCACAGCAGTGCTGCGAGCGGGAGTACGCCGTCGAATCGTGCGAGGTCTTCTGCTTACACTCGCACTCGTCTACGTGAGCGTGCTGCTCCTTGCGCCCACGATCGGCATACTTTTGAGCGTCCTCCGTGAAGGTACCGAGATCCTCTCGACCACATTCGCCCGACCAGACGTCCAGAACGCACTCAAACTCACCGTTGGCATCACCTTGATGACGGTTGCCGTCACCGCCCTTTTCGGAGTCATCACCGCGTGGGTTCTTGCCCGTGACAGTTTTCCCGGGCGCAGTCTTCTGAACGCGATCGTCGATCTTCCGATGGCCGTCTCACCGGTAATCGTCGGGCTGATGGCAGTGCTTCTCTTCGGCCGAGGGGGTTGGTTCGAGCCGTTCTTCGCGGCGCAGGGGATTCAGATCATCTTCGCGGTGCCGTCGATGGTGATCGTGACGATCTTCATCAGCATCCCGTTCGTCATTCGGGAAGTCACTCCCGTGCTGCAAGAGATCGGAACCGACGAGGAAGAGGCGGCCAAGACGCTGGGTGCCTCCTCACTTCAGACCTTTTTCCGGGTGACGCTGCCGAACATCAAGTGGGCGCTGCTGTACGGCATCGCTCTATCGGCTGCGCGAGCAATGGGCGAGATCGGTGCCGTCTTGATCGTCTCCGGCGTGCTGCAGGGACAGAACGAGACCGCGACGCTCTTCATCTTCCGAGCCCTCGAAGAGCGGCAGGACGCTCAGGCCCACGTCGTTGCCCTGACCCTCGCCGCGAGTTCGATCTTCCTTCTCATTGCGATCGAGTTCTTCAAGCACCGTCAAAGCAAGGCCATTTCCAAATAGAGCGATCGCTCGGCGATCGACGGCATTACGAAAGGGAATCACGACATGACCACCACCACCGTGTTGAACGACAAGATGAGTCTCACCCCTCCAGCGAAGCACATAGACGAGCCGGCGATGATCGCGGTCAAGGACCTCAACAAGTTCTTTGGCAATTTTCAAGCGGCCAAGGACGTCACCTTTGAAGCGGTCGAGGGGAAGATCACGGCTCTGCTGGGGCCGTCGGGATCCGGCAAGTCGACCGTGTTGCGCATGATCGCGGGTCTCGAGCGCACCGACTCCGGACACATCTATCTCGACGGCAAAGAGCAGACGCGCACGAGCGTCCAGGACCGTCGCGTGGGCATGGTGTTCCAGCACTACGCCTTGTTCCGGCACATGAACGTGCGGCAGAACATCTCCTTTGGACTCAGCGTTCGCAAGGAATCGAAGCGCGATCAGCAGAGGCGCGTCGACGAACTGCTCGAGCTCGTCCAACTGGCGCCCTACGGCAACCGCTACCCCGAGCAACTCTCGGGAGGTCAGCGTCAGCGCGTCGCCCTTGCACGCGCCCTCGCCCCGCGGCCCAAGGTGCTCCTCTTGGACGAGCCCTTCGGCGCGCTTGATGCGCGCGTTCGACAGGATCTCCGCAAGTGGCTCGACGAGCTGCACCGCGAGCTCGGTGTGACCAGCATCCTCGTCACGCACGACCAGGAGGAGGCTCTCGAGCTCGCTCATCGAGTCGTGGTCATGCACGAAGGAGATGTGCAACAGGTTGGAACACCCGAGATCGTGTACAACCAGCCGGCGACGCCGTTCGTGGCCGGGTTCGTGGGTTCGGCGAACGTCATCAACGGTCTGGTCATCGGTGGGCACGTGCAGTTCGGCGAGCAGATGCTGGACGGCGCGGGTCACCTCTCTGACGGCTCCGCTGCGACGGCTTACGTGCGACCGCACGACGTCAAGCTGTCGCTGAGCCCGAACGGCGGTTCGAACACTCAGGGGACCGTGCGGCGCGTTGCGGATCTCGGCTGGGCGTCGAAGGTGTCGCTCGAGCTAACGGATGGGCAGAGGTTGGTCGCGCACTCCCCCAACGATCAAATTCACGGGATCGGCGACGGCTCCCTCGTGTACGTCGACCTGCGAGACGCAAAGGTGTTCTCCCCCAAGGGGGTCCGACCCTCAGACGAGCTCGCCCAAGGTTAAGAACTAGGTCCAGACGATGTCGCCCCCGTGGGGGCCGCTCTGGGCGAGCACTGTCGCCTTGCCGTTCGGCCACATCCTCAGGCGCACCGGGAAGCCGCTCATCCCGGGATCGGGCTCGAGGGTGAGGTGCGCCAATGGCGCCCTGTCGGTTGCCGACTCGCCCGCCTCATCGATGAGCTGGAGGAAGTCGGCCCTCTCTTGATCCGACAGGTACTGGAGCACGATGGAGTGGAAAATCACAGTCGCCACACCTTCGGACGGTTCCTCGAGCAGCCTCGGGAGCCACGCCATCGCAGACCCCTGGTCGATCTCGACCGGCACCGACGGAGCCTCCGCGAACGCGCCGCGCGTTCGCTCCACCCGCTCGACCTGATCGGGCCAAACCGCGCTCAGAAGACGGGTGCGGTCGTTTTCGTTCAGCGGGTTCAGGGGGCTCGGATCACATCCGCGTCGATCTGCGATCTCAAGGCGGGCATCGAGATGTGCCGGCGGAGCGTCCCACCTCATATGCACGGCCGAGTTACTCGGCCCCCACGATCCGGTCGGAGACACGTAGCGATATCGATCCCAGCGCAGGTTGAGACCCGCAGACGAACCGACCTCGAGCAATCGCAACGGTTTGCCTGTGTCGTGGGAGATTCGCAGAAAGCCTCCGACGAGAGCCGCGCAGCGGCCCACCTCGTTCGTCTGCACGGGAAACCCGCTCAACGTGTGGACTTCGTCGATGTTCTCTTCGAGCGCGGACACGAAGGCCGGCCAGGCCTCGATGAATTTGCCGTCTCCCCCGGCCGACGGATAGAAACGTGCGAGTTCGGGGGCTCGGTCTCTCAACACAAGGGAGTGCATCGCCGCCATGAATCGAAGCGGCAGCATCACCTCGAGCAGAGGCGCGGGGAGGTGATCCCCGAGTGCCGACCACACCGGCCCGCCACTTTGCGCGTCCTGTGCCGACTCACCCAGAAGGGTCGCGTAGAGCTTCGAACCGAGTCGTTCGCACCACTCCGCTTGCTGGTTGAGCTGCTCCGCCAGCTCGGTTTGCGCGCCGGTCGTCACGCGTTTCTAGAAGAGAGCAAGAGAGAGTTGGCGGCGAGCAACCTGTGCTCGCGGATCGTCCGGAGAGAGCGTATCCAGCAGACTTACAAGATGGCTCCGTAGACGCTCTCGCTCGTCGCCGGTCGTAACGCGCACTCCCGCGACCAGTAGGTCCAAGGCCTCCTTGTAGTCCCTGCGCGCTGCCAGCACATCCGACAGTGCGACGGCGGCATCGATGTCGTTGGGATCGCTTCGGAGACGCTGTCTCAATTCGTCTTCGTTGCCGCCGGCTCGAAGCTGAAGCTCGACGCGACCGAGCGCGGACTTAGCCTCACCGTTGGCGGGCTCCTGGCTCACGGCCTCCCGATAACGCTGGGCGGCCGACTCGAGATCACCGCGCGCCTCGGCGGCTGAACCCTCCTCGATGAGACGATCGGCGGCCGAGGGGCCGAGCTGGCTCAACCAGTTTCTTACGTGAGGCTCGGGCAGCGCGCCGGTGAACTCGGCTGCGACCTGCCCGTCCTTGAAGGCCTTCACCGCGGGGATTCCCTGAATGCCCATAGAGCCGGCGACCTGCTGGTTGGCATCGACGTCCACCTTCGCCAGGATCCATGCTCCGTCAGCCTCCTCGGCCAGCTTCTCGAGAACGGGCGTTAGGGCGCGGCACGGGCCGCACCAGGCCGCCCAGAAATCCACCACAACGGGAGTCTCGAAGCTCTTGGCTACAACGTCTGTCTGAAATGTCTGATCGGTTACCTCGATGTAGTTGCTCATGTTGCTTTCAACGCTACCGGTTCGCCCGGGCTTCCCCTGGGATCGGGCGAATGCCGTATGGCGCTGAGCGGGTGATGATTGTCACGATGGAGGCGCAGGTGAGCATGCCGTTAGCCCACGAGAAATGGTTCGTCGACGACCCCGGCGCCTACCCCTCGGACTGGAGCTTCTTCTTCGAAGCACCGACACTGCTTTTCGCCGGTGCAGCCGTCGGGATCGCCCTGCTCTGGCGATGGGCAGCGGTGCGCTTCCTGCCGGTGCCCGAACTGAGGATCCTGACTCCCCTCGCGCGTCTCGTGCCCTGGATCCCTCGCATTCTGGGCATCCACCTCGGCGTGTCGCTGCTCTCACTTGCGGTGGACGACGCCTATCTGGCCCCCCAGCTCGTCGTGCCCGACGGCGTGGGCGGCGTCCTCCTCGTGTTTGCTGAGGGCATCATCGGAATCTGGCTGATCTCGGGCATCTACCTTCGGCCCGCAGCGGTGGGTGTCGTTCTGCTCGGCCCTCTCGGGCTGGTGCTCGCCGGCCCCATCGAAGTGCTGGAAGCATGCGATCTCCTTGGTCTGGCGCTGTTTCTCGTGATCCTGCCGCCGGGACGGAACGCATGGGGGCGCGTCGACGTGGGCCCCGACGTGGAGATCGCCGCTCTCTATTGCCTGCGCGTGTTGCTCGGCGCGGCGCTCATCGTGCTTGCATTCAGCGAGAAGCTGGCGAATCCCGAGCTCGCTTCACAGTTTCTCGACGACTATCCGGCGTTCAACCTCTTCGAGGTCATCGGCATCGACCTCGCCGACGAGACCTTCATCCGACTAGCGGGGGCCGTTGAGCTGTTGTTCGGGCTCATGCTCATCTCGGGTGCGGCTCCCCAACTCACGGTCCTCATCGCCGGCATCCCGTTCAACACGACGCTTTTCTTTCTCGGCCGCGTCGAACTCATAGGTCACCTTCCGATCTATGGAGCGATGCTCGCCCTTCTCGTCTACGGGTCGAGCCCTCGACACGCTCCCATGGTGCGCGAGCTGTGGCCCTTCGGCCGATTGCGAAGAGAGGCGCTCACTCCACAAGACGGCCGGTGACGTCGAGCTCCTTCGCGGGTGTTGCCCACCGGCTCAGTTCGTCGGGCACTTCGGGAGCCCGCTCGTGAGCAAGCTTCAGTTCGCCGTCGGTTGTCAGCTCGCACCTGATGTTTACCTCGAGGGTCTCGTCGAGCGTCGGACAGTCCGAGCGGTTGTGCGACCCGCGCGTCTCCCGTCGCTCGAGTGCCCCCAACAGCGTCGCTCGGCCCGTTACTAACGCAGCGCGCAGATCGAGAACGTGAGCGAGGTCGACATAGCCCTCGCTCGAGGGCCTGACGTCGACGTCGCCGAGCGCCCCTTCGATTCGATCGATCTCTACGAGTCCGCCGGTGAGCCCTTCTTCGCTCCGCACCACGCCGCACCGCTCCCACATGGTGTTGCGAAGCGCGCGCTGCAGCGGCCGGGCGAACTCGTCTCCCGGTTCGATGAACGAGTCCAGCTCTTCGCTCGCCGCAGTTATCGCCGAACGGGATCGGAGTTGGACATCGCGCTCGCGCGAGAACTTCGCCGCCGCCTCTCCGGCACGACGGCCGAACACAATGGTCTCGGTGAGGGAGTTTCCACCGAGCCTGTTGGCCCCGTGCAGTCCCGCGGTGACCTCACCCGCCGCGTACAGTCCTTCGACGTCCGTTGAGTGCGACTCGGGTTCGACGACGATTCCGCCCATCGAGTAGTGCGCCGTCGGCGCGACCTCCATGGGCGAACTCGAGATGTCGAGCATCTGATACTCGATGAACTGTCGGTACATGCGCGGCAGCTTCTCGAGAATCGTGTCCTTGTCGATGTGACTGACGTCGAGGAACACTCCACCGTTCGGTCCGCCCCGGCCCTCGTGAATCTCGGTGTAGTTGGCGAGCGCAACCCTGTCGCGAGCGGACAACTCCAATCGTTCCGGGTCGTAGCGTTCCATGAAGCGCTCACCCTTCGAGTTGTAGAGACGACCACCCTCTCCGCGCACCGCCTCCGTTACCAGCGTTCCGGCGATCTGCTCGGGCATCACCATTCCGGTCGGGTGGAACTGGACGAGCTCCATGTCTGCGAGCCGGCAACCCGCGCGCAGCGCAAGATACATGCCGTCGCCGTTGTTCTCGTCGCGCCGCGACGAGCTTCTTCTCCAGATCCGCGTATGCCCCCCGGCGGCGAGCACGACCGCATCCGCCAGGAACACGGTGCGGGCTCCGGTGTCCACGTCGAACGCATAAGCGCCGAAGCAGGTGCCGCCGTCGACCAGAAGGCTCGAGACATACTGGCCGTCGACGACCTCGATCCCAAGCTCGACGATCCTTCGGCCGAGAGCCTTGATCATCGCGCGGCCCGTGAAATCACCCGCGTAGCAGGTGCGGCGGTAGGTGTGAGCACCGAAGTAGCGCTGGTCGATGCGGCCGTCGGGCGTACGCGCGAACTCGCAGCCCCATTCGTCCAACTCGGCGACCGCTTGTGTCGCCTCGCGCGCCATCAACTCGACCACGCGGGGATCGCTCAGGAAGTAGCCCTCGCGCATCGTGTCGGCGAAATGCTGTTGCCAGGAGTCGTCCGGGTCGCGCGTCCCGAGCGCTGCGTTGATCCCTCCGGCCGCGAGCACGCTGTGTGCGTCCTTGCGCGCACGCTTGCCGATGACCGTGACCTCGCAACCGGTGGAGTGAGCGGCGATCGCGGCCCTGAGCCCGGCCGCACCGGTGCCGATCACGAGCACGTTGGCCACGTTGGTGCGGACCTGCGGATCGTGGGCCACCACTGCACCTCCAGTGCTCTCGACAGAGGGCAAGCGGCCTCGTAACCGCCTGATCCCTGTTTTGTACCTCTAGGCCAAGTATGGAGGTCGACGACGACTAAGGACAGGGGTCAAGGCACCGAAACTGGTTTGGGCTTTTGGCATCTGTGACCAAGCCGTCAATCGCGGCGCAAGGAGGTCCCGAGCCTGGTTGAGTGGGCCGACCAATTAAGGAGGCCAAATGCGCGTCGCCATGAACCAGCGGGACGAGGAGAGGTCGTGCCCATCGGTAAGTATCTCGGCTATCGAGTCACGGTGTGCGTTTGCCCCTCAGGGGATGAGCAGCGACTTCCCCGTCGTCTGCCGGGCTTGTATAGCCCGGTGGGCCGCTGGAGCCTCGGTCAGAGGATATCGCTCGTAGACATGGACCTCGAGATCTCCAGACGCAACGAGGCCGAGGATCTCTTGACCTCGCCACAACAACTCTTCGTGCGTCGACGTGTAGTCGACGAGAGACGGCCGTGTCAGGAACAGAGATCCTCCCTGCTGGAGTCTGCGGATCTCGACCGGGTCAACCGGACCACTGGCTTGGCCGAACAACACCATGTAGCCGCGCTTGGATAGGCACTTGAAGCTCTGGTCAAAGGTCGTCTTGCCTACAGACTCGAATACAGCTCGAACTCCTGCGCCGTGCGTGAGCTCATGCACCGCGACGGCGAAATCCTCCCGCGTGTAATCGATCACGTGATCGACTCCTGCACCTCGAGCTCGATCGGCCTTCTCCGCGTTGGAGACGGTACCGATCACTTGTAGGCCGCGGCGCTTCGCGAGCTGTGTGAGTAGGAGTCCGACGCCTCCTGCTGCAGCATGGATCAAGCACCAGTCCCCTTGATCGAAGGTACAGATCGAGTTGACGAGATAGTGGGCGGTCATTCCCTGCAACATGACGGCGGCGGCGAGATCAGTTCCGACCGCATCGGGCAACGGAACGAGGCGGGAAGCTTTCGCCGTGGCGTACTGGCTGTAGGCGGCTGGGACGCCGGCGTAACCCACCCGATCGCCCGGTGACACTTCGGATACGCCCGGGCCCACGGCCTCCACGACTCCCGCTGCTTCGGTTCCAGGCGTGAACGGCAGCGAGATGGGGTAGGCGCCCGACCGCTGATTGACGTCGATGAAATTCACGCCGATCGCGTCCAGCCGCACGAGGGCCTGGCCCCCGGCAGGATAGGGGGCATCGACTTCCTCCACGACCATGACGTCGGGCTCGCCTGTTTCGTGCACACGGACTCGTTTCGTCTGTTCTCACTCCCTGGATGCAAGGCCCCCCGAACTCGAAGGGCGTTCTCAGCAGATCCAACCTTACGGGAAACAGTTAAGGGGAGCGGGAAGTCGCGCGCGCTGCATGGGCTTGCCCGTATCGACGTGGAAAACCAAGCGTTGTTGGACCTTACGGTTGCGTCGGAACGAACCGTCTTTCTCGCGCAGCTGCGCACCTCGAGGGCCCGAACAGATACCTGAATGTCGCGCACCGGCTTCGCCGCCAAGCCGGGTACCGCCGTCGAACCGGATGGGATCGTGCCCCGCACCCGACTCCCTCAAAGGCACATCGCCCTCCGTGGGACTGGACCTTTAGGTATGGTCCCACGCACCTTTCAGGGTCCGAGAGTGACCGGAGCTACTGCCGGGCGGCCAGCTCCTCGCACTTCGAGCGGATGGCATCGGCGGCTTCGGCGAGCTGCGCGCGCTCCTCGTCGTTGAGCTCGAGCTCGACGATCTCGTCCACCCCGCCTTTACCGAGCTTCGCCGGAACACCCAGATAGACATCGTTGATTCCGTACTGACCGGTCGTCCACGCACAGGTCGGATGTACCCCACCGTCGTCCTGTATGACCGAGGCAACCATGGTTGTCGCCGACGAAGACGGTGCGTAGAAGGCCGAGCCCTGCTTGAGATATCCGACGATCTCGGCTCCACCGTCCTTGGTGCGCTGGAACAGCTCCTGGATCGCGGCGTCGTCTACCAGCTCCGGCAGCGGCTTGCCCTGCACCGTCGCGTGGCGCGGCAGCGCCACCATCTGGTCGCCATGACTTCCGAGAGTTATGGCTTCGACCTCGTAGGGGCCGACCTCGAGCTTCTCGGCGATGAAGTAACGCAAACGACTCGAGTCGAGCACGCCGGCCATTCCCAACACGCGTTGTTTTGGAAGTTGCGACACAAGCGACGCGAGGAAGGTCATCTCGTCGAGTGGGTTCGACACCACGATGAGAATGGTGTCCGGACTGTGCTCGACGAGCTGTTTGGTCACCCCTCCGACGATTTCGGCGTTCTTGTCGAGCAGATCCATCCGGCTCATCCCCGGTTTGCGCGGCAGGCCCGCGGTGATCACGCAGACGTCGGAGCCGGCGGTGTCGGCGTAGTCGTTCGTCCCGGTCACGTGAGTAGAGAAGCGTTCCACCGGAGCGCTCTGATTGATGTCGAGCGCAAGTCCTTGCGGCAGTCCATCGACGATGTCGATCATGACGACCTCGTGGGCGAGGTCCTTCTCGGCGATACGGCGCGCGGTGTTCGAACCGACGTTGCCCGCGCCGACAACCGTCACCTTCGTGTCAATACCAGCCTTTGCATGATGCATTGCCTACGCTCCCTTTTCCATTTCTGTAATGCTCGCGATCGTCGAGACGATCGCTTATTCCATCCTGGCGATGATGGCGTCCGCCACTTCGGACGTACCCACGGCCGAGGGATCGTCACGATGCGGCTTCATGTCATAGGTGACCGACTTGCCCTCGGCGATGACGCCCTCGATCGCACTCTCGAGCCGGTCTCCCGCTTCCATCTCCTCGAGGTGTCGGAGCATGAGGACCCCTGAGAGCATCATGGCCATCGGGTTGACCTTGTTCTGGCCTGCGTACTTCGGTGCGGATCCGTGGGTCGGCTCGAAGACTGCTGCGTCGTCGCCGATGTTTCCGCCCGGCGCCACTCCCAGGCCCCCGATCAGGCCCGCCCCCAGGTCGCTCACGATGTCACCGTAGAGGTTGGGCAGAACGAGCACGTCGTAGAGCTCGGGCTTCTGCACCAACTGCATGCACATGTTGTCGACTATCCGGTCCTCGAACTCGACACCCGAGTCGCCGTACTCCTCCTCGGCGACCTCACGAGCGGTCTTCAAGAAGAGGCCGTCCGAGTACTTCATGATGTTGGCCTTGTGAACGGCCGTGACCTTCTTGCGTCCCATCTTCACGGCGTAGTCGAAGCCCGCTCTCACGATCCGCTTGGTCCCCGTGACCGAGATCGGCTTGATCGAGATGCCGGAGTCCTCGCGTATCCGGCGCGCCCCCAGATCGGCGATGAAGTCGATCAACTTGGAGGCCTCTGGGCTTCCCTGCTCGAACTCGATGCCCGCGTAGAGGTCCTCGTGGTTCTCACGCACGACCACGAGGTCGATGTCGTCGTACCGAGATCGCACGCCCTTGTAAGTCTTGCAAGGCCTAAGACACATGTAGAGATCGAGCTCCTTGCGAAGCGCAACGTTGACGCTGCGAAAGCCGGTTCCGACTGGAGTCGTAATCGGTCCCTTGATCGCCACCTTGGTGTCTCGAATCGAGTCGAGCACGGTCTCGGGAAGCGGCGTGCCGTGCTCATCCATAACGTCGACGCCTGCGTTCTGCACGTCCCAGTCGAACTTGACGCCCGTCCCCTCGAGGACGCGACGAGTGGCTTCTGCAATTTCCGGACCCGTTCCGTCTCCGGGAATGAGGGTTACGCGGTGAGTTTTTCCGGTCATTGGGACTCCTGTGAGTAGGGCTTCGCCAGAGAAAGCTCGACTACCCTACCTGTTAGGTTTGAGGGCAGAAGAAGGGTGAAAAGAGACGGGTGGAGCCTTGATGGGCTGAGTGTATTCGCCGGTCTCAAATGCAAGAAAGGCATGGGTGTTGATGGCTGGACCCGGCAAGGGGCTTGAGGGTGTAGTAGCGGCCGAAACCGCGATCAGCGATATCGACGGGAAAGAGGGCGTCCTCTTCTACGTCGGTTACGACATCCATGACCTCGCCCAGCACGCAAGCTTCGAAGAGACGATCTATCTCCTGCATCACCTCGAACTGCCGAACGAGCAGCAACTCGGGGAGCTGAAGGATCAGCTCGGACAAGCGCGTGAGCCCAACCAGTTCGTCATGGACCTCCTGCCGGGCCTGTCCGCTAACGAGAGACCGATGTCGATGCTCCGCACGGCGGTCTCCGCTTCTTCGGCCAAGGATCCCGACGGCGACGACATGTCCGAGGAGGCCAACTACCGCAAGGCCATCCGGTTGTGCGCCGTGGTGCCGACTCTGGTCGCCTACTACGACAGGCTCCGCAAGGGCGAGCAACTCGTGACGCCCGATCCGAACCTCTCCCAGGCGGCCAACTTCCTTTACATGCTTACCGGCGACAAGCCCGACGATGACCAGGCCCGCGTCTTCGACCTCTGCCTCACTCTCCACGCCGACCACACGATGAACGCTTCGACGTTCGCCGCCCGAGTGTGTGCCGCGACGCTGAGCGATATCCACTCCGCCACAACCGCGGCGATCGCCGCCCTCAAGGGCCCGCTGCACGGTGGTGCCAACGAGCAGGTGATGAAGATGATCACCGAGATCAAGGAGCCGCCCCGGGCGCGCGCGTACATCCAGAAGCGGCTCGCCAACAAAGAGAAGGTAATGGGTTTCGGCCACCGCGTTTACAAGACCGAGGACCCCAGGGCGACCTGGCTTCGTCGCCGAAGCAAGGAACTCGCGGAGAAAGCGGGTGACGGCACTCTCTTCGAGATCTCGCAGGAGATCGAGAAGACCGTCCACGACGAGAAGGGTCTCTATCCGAACGTCGACTTCTATGCGGCGTCGGTCTACAGCTACCTCGGAATTCCCACCGACATCTTCACTCCCGTGTTCGCGTGCAGCCGGGTTTCCGGGTGGACCGCTCACGTGCGCGAGCAATACGCGGACAACCGCTTGATCCGGCCGGATCACGCTTACGTCGGACCGGACCCGCGCAAGTGGACCGCGATCAACGAGCGCTGAACCCCTTTACCCCGACGCGTCCGCCCAGATTCTGAACCAAACCACCGGCATTCTCGCTCGTCCAGGAATCGCTACCCAGCTTCTTGCTCGATTTCGCAACGCTGTCCAGCTTTTGGTTCGTGAGGAACCATCCGCTGGGCAACGATGGGCCTATGAACCGCATGCCGGGTTGCGTTTTGGTCCAGCCCTGGCACCTCCAGTGGGCCCTCAGCCGTTTCTCCCGCTCGCTGACCTAATCCGAAGGCCGCAGATCCGCCCAGCAGTAGGGGACCTTCGCTTGCCTGACCGTCGTAAAGTTGTGGCGCACGCGGATCACATCGAAGGTCCCATCCAGAACATATGAACCGCTGGTGCCTACGGCAAGCTCTTGTTCCGATGTTGCATTGTCCATGTCAGTCAAGAACACGTCCATGATCCGTTCCTCGTCGGGGCATTGACTCGTGCGTAATCTGAAGAACGGATGCGCTTTGCTAGTTGGTTGGGTCTCAACGATTCCAATGGGGGGCTTCTCCAGCCTTACATCGTTGAATTCGACCGTTCGATTCTCGTGATCCAGAATGAACCGCGCGAGATCGTTGGCCAACTCCACATTCTTCACATGGCTGTTGAATTTCGGCCGGCGAAGATCGGCGATCGGTCCCCAGTCGGCTAACTGAGCGACGGTCAGCAACAGTCCAAGTAAGACCCCGATCGCCACAACGACGCGCCAAAGCAAATGCATGGGTGATCGGCGCCGATCATTAATCGACTGCTTTGCCATGCTGGCTCCCCTTCCCCCGGCAGCAAAGCCACCTTGTCAAGAGCAGAGCCATCCCTCAAGGTATGTGGACTCTTTGTCACAAAAGGGCGGGAATGCCTGTCGCGCGGATATTCGACCACAAAGAGAACGCTGTTTAGTGGGGTGTCGTCAGACCCCAAACGAAAAGGCCGCCCCTGTAGGCGGCCTTTTCGTTGGCTCGTTCGGGATCAGTCGTGACCAGATCCGCTCGAGCCCGAGCCACTCGAGCCGTGGCCACTCGACCCGATCGAGTCGTTAGAGCCGCTCCTGCTGTCGGAGTCGTCATCGTCATCGTCGTCATCATCATCGTCGTTGTCTTCGCGGTTGCCGGGCCCGGAGTTGTCGTGCCCGGAGTTGTCGTGTCCGGAGTTTTCTCCGCGCCGGTCGTCCTCACCGTTATCATCGCCCGGCTCGCAGCAGCCCGGACCCTGATCGGGAGTGCCGTCGTCGTCGGGGCTCGAGACCTGCGCCGCGGTCGCTTCGAGAGAGTTGGCGACCGCCGCCGAAACCACTCCGAGCACCAGCAGCGACGCGAAGACCCATATCACTGCGTTGCGCGAAACTCGCATTGTTCCTCCTTTGTTTCACCGTTGGACTCTGATCCGTTTAACGAGCCCGAACCGAGACGCGTTACGCGTAACGCCTCGGGCGGGCCCCCGTTAGGCCTATGAAAGGGAGCTCCTATAGATCGGCACAGCACACGTGAATGAGCGCAGCCTGAAGAGGTTGATACGCACCACGGCACGCGGGGACGAGGAGGCCGCGGGCGAGTTGTTCGACCTCTATCACCCGCGTCTCTATCGCTACGCTCTGTCAAAGCTGTGGGACAGGGGCGCCGCCGAGGACGTCGCGTCGGAAACGTTCGCGAGAGTGCTGCGAGATCTCGATCGATTCAAGTGGAAAGGCGCCGGCTTCGAGGCCTGGCTCTTTCGGATCGCGTCGAACCTGGTGACCGATCACGTCAGATCCCAGCAGCGCGAGACGCCCCAGGCCGACGCGGCCGAGTACGCCGAGACGACAGAGTTGAGAACGCCCGAATGGGCCACGATCGCCGGAGAGACGACGAGAGAGCTCAACGGACTCCTTGCGGTCCTGCCACCGGACCAGCGCGAGGTCTTGGTGCTGAGGTTCGCAGGTGGTTTGGAGACGGATGAGATTGGAGCGGTGATGGGCAGAAAGCCCAACGCCGTGCGACAGCTGCAGTTCCGGGCGCTCGAGCAATTGAGAGGCCGGATGCGAGATGGAGCGGAGATATGAGCGACGAGCTCGAGAAGGACCTCAAAGACATGTTCGACGAGATACCCGAGCCCGAGGGCCGCAGGGATCGGGCGATGTTCGTCGCCGGCGTCGCCACCCGGCGTCCTCCGCCGCTATGGCGACGCGCCCTCGTCCCCGCCACCGCGATCTTCGTCGTGCTCTTCGCCCTCAGCATCGGAAGCCTCAAGGCTTCGCCGGGCCAGACCCTCTACCCGTTGAGAAACGCGCTCAGCTCGGTCGGGATCGCTCAAGAGCCGGTCGAGGTCGTGGACAGGGCAATCAGGCGCGCCGAGGTGAGCCTCGAACGAGCCGAAGAGCTGCTCGACGAGAACGAGGACTTCGCCGGGGCCCAGGCGCTGACCGAGCGAACGCTTGCGCAGCTCGGCGAGGCAAGCGCTCTGCTGAACGAGCTCAGCGGAGAGGGGAGAGAGGAGCGGGCCGAGGAGATCGCCAATCTGAACGACGACGCCTTCGATCTGCGCGATGACATACGCGGGGAACGGGCCGACGCGGCCGAAGAGGCTCGCGAGGAGTCGGACGATCGCGGCGACAGCTCGGGCCCGGGCTCCGGTTCGGACGATGACAGCAGCGGGCCCGGCTCGGGTGGCTCCGACGCCTCCGGCTCGGATGACTCGTCCGGTTCGGGCAGCGGCTCGTCGGGTTCGGGATCGGACGACGACAGCAGCGGGCCGGGATCAGGTTCGGACTAGAAACCCGCTCGAAAGCCGGCCCGCCGACAAAGCAAGCCCTTAATATTCGACCTCCGAGCAGCGATGTCCTCCCCCCGAGCGGGTCGCGAGAAACCCCCGATCGGGGGCTGTCTATTCCGTCCAGCCTCTGCCAGATTGTTCCTGGCGGACAAGTCCGCAACGCGGATACATACCGAATGCTTGTTGGCCGGCGCGAGGCGTGAAAAGCAGCGCCCGCGTCCTTCCCCGTAGCGGAGTCGAGCGATGTCGCAGCGAACCTACCCCCTCATCGGGGGTGCAGAAGGAGATAGGGCAGGAGCCCCAGGGGCGCCCGGGTTCTCCGACGCGCGCATCCTCGTTGTCGACGACCAATCGATCAACCTTAGGTTCGCCGCCAGCGTGCTCCGGCAGGCCGGATACACAAACTTCGAGACGATCGGCGACCCCCGCGATGTTGTGCCGAACGTCCAGTCTGGCGGCGCCGACCTGATCCTTTGCGACCTCCACATGCCCAGGCTCGACGGCTACGGGGTGATGAAAGCTCTCGAGGACGTCATCCCCGAGAATTCCTACGTTCCGATCGTCATCCTCACGGCCGACACCACCATCGAGGCCCGTCAACGCGCGCTGTCACTGGGGGCCAAGGACTTCCTCACCAAGCCTCTGGATCCCACCGAGATGGTGCTCAGGATCGCGAATCTGCTCGAAACGAGATCGCTCCATCTTCGGCTTCGCGCCCACAGCGACCGGCTCGAGGACGTCGTGGTCCAGCGGACCGCGGCGCTCTCCGCGGCCCTGGAACGAGTCGAGGCCATGCAGCAGGACCTTCGCTTGTCTCAGGAGGAAACCGTCAAGCGCCTGTCGATGGCAGCCGAGCTCAGGGACCCCACCAGTGGCGCCCACATCGATCGAATGAGCCAGTACTGCATGCTTCTTGCCGAGAGGATAGGGATCAACTTCGAGCGAGCGGAGACCATCCGGATCGCCAGCCAGATGCACGATGTCGGCAAGATCGCCATCCCGGACAGCATCCTCCTGAAGCCCGGCCCCCTCGAACACAGCGAACGAATCGAGATGCAGCGCCACGCCGAGATAGGTCAACGCATCCTTGCCGGCTCGCGCTCGGAGCTGATGGACACCGCGGCCACCATCGCCGGCACGCACCACGAGCGTGTCGACGGACAGGGGTATCCGCACGGATTGAGGGGCGAACAGATTCCGGTGGAGGGCCGCATCGCGGCCATCGCAGACGTGTTCGATGCCCTGACGAGCGACCGCGTCTACCGTCCTGCCATTCCCGCCGACGATGCGCTCGAGCTGATGACCAGCGGCGCGGGCAGGCACCTGGACGCCGGCCTTCTCCAGGAGTTCCTCGGCTTGAAGCCGGCCATCACCGAGATCCTGCAGGAGGGTCGAGCGGTCCGCTAGACGAGGCTCCGGGTCGTTTGCGACACGACGTTGCTCAGCAGCATCGCGATCGTCATCGGGCCCACTCCGCCGGGGACCGGGGTGATCGCGGACGCGACCTCTTTGGCGGCCTCGAAATCGACGTCGCCGACGAGCCCCTCGTCGGTGCGATTCATCCCGACGTCGATGACGACGGCTCCCTCCTTGACCATGTCGGCAGTGATCGCGTGCGCACGTCCGATCGCGGCGATGAGGATGTCGGCACGCCGCGTGTGCTCGGCGAGGTCCTTCGTGCGTGTGTGGCAAATGGTTACCGTCGAGTTAGCGCCGTCAGCCTTCTGCACCAACAGCGCGCCCATCGGCTTGCCCACGATGTTGCTCCGGCCGACGATGACGACCTCGGCCCCCGAGGTCTCGACTCCGCTCCTCAGAAGCAGTTGCTGAATCCCGGCAGGGGTTGCAGGAGCGACTATCGGGGTCCCCGACAGCAGGCGCCCGAGGTTGTAGGGGTGGAATCCGTCGGCGTCTTTCGTCGGAGCGACCGCGTCGAGAATCGTCTGCTCCTCGACGTGGTCTGGAAGGGGTATCTGGACCAGGATGCCGTGTACGGCATCGTCTGCGTTGAGCCGGTCGACCAGTTCGAGGAGCTCGGCCTGGCTCGTATCCGCGGGGAGATCGTGATCCCATGACTTGATCCCGACCTCGGCGCAAGCCTTGCGTTTGGCGCGCACGTAGACATGGCTGGGAGGGTCGTCGCCCACCAGCACGGTCGCCAGTCCTGGTGTCAATCCCTGCGTCGCCAGCTCTGCACAGGCCCGGGCGACCTCGGCCCGCACCTCAGCGGCTATCGCCTTTCCGTCGATTATCCTGGCCGTCATAGTCACCTCGTGGTCATCGCCGCTCGATCCCGCTCATCCGCCGAGAGGCTAACCCGTCAGGGATAAGGCATTGGATCAAGACACATTCCAGCCGAGCTACGACGCGTCCTCTGCACTACCGGAGGGCCCCGAGCCCGCGCGCCCGAATCGCGTGGCGATGTTCAGGCCACTCATGGTTCGTGACTTCGCCAAGCTGTGGACCGGGCTCAGCATCTCCTTGCTGGGCGATGGCATTTACTACGTGGCTCTTCCGATCCAGGTCTACGCGATAAGCAACGTGCCCACCGCGCTGTCGGTTGTGGGCGTTGCGTGGACGCTTCCGCTGGTGCTGTTCCTGCTGTTAGGCGGGTTGATCAGCGACCGCTTCGACCGCCGGCGAGTGATGATCGTCGCGGACCTGATCCGCTTCGCGGCAATCGGAAGCATCGGCCTTCTATCCGTCGGCGGCGTTCTCGATCTCTGGCACATCATCGTGCTGGTCGCCTTCTACGGAATCGGAGACGCTCTGTTCAATCCCGCCTTCGGCGCCATCGTTCCGGACGTCGTACCGCAGGATCTCCTGACCGAGGCCAACGCGCTCGACCAGTTCATCAAGCCGTTCATGCTGCGCTTGATCGGTCCTGCCATCGGTGGCCTGCTCGTGGGGCTGCTCGGGCCCGGCGAGGCCTTTCTAATCGACGGCGCGACCTTCTTCGTCTCGGCGGCGGCCATCTACTTGATGAGGACGAAGGCGCGCCACGCCGCCGGGGAGGTAACGGTCGCTTCGATTCGCTCCGACCTCGCCACCGGCTTCAACTTCGTTCGCTCCCACCCTTGGCTGTGGGGCACCCTGCTCGCCGCGGCGATGGCACTGCTCACGTTCTTCGGGCCGTTCCAGGTTCTCGTGCCCTACGTGATCAAGAACGAGCTCGGCGGTAGTCCGCAGGACATCGGGTGGGTCTATGCAATCGGCGGCGCGGGAGGAATCCTGGGCGCGATCATCGTGGGTCAGCGCGGCCTTCCACGCAGGCACATCCTCTTCATGTATTGCTCGTGGGCAGTCTCAGGGCTCGCGATATCGGGTTTCGGTCTCGCCAACTCGCTGTGGCAGATGTGGGTGGCGAGTCTCCTGATGGCCGCAACCAATACCGCGAGCATGGTGGTCTGGGGCACGCTTCTTCATCGTCTCGTTCCGGCCGGCATGAGGGGCCGCGTGCACAGCTTCGATTGGCTCGTCTCCGTAGCGCTCGTGCCGCTCAGCTTCGCCCTTACCGGTCCGATCGCGAATGCAGTCGGAGAACAGGCGACGCTCGTCGGTGCCGGCATCCTCAGCGCGAGCTCGATCCTGGTATTTCTCGGGTGCGTCAAAGGACTGCGCACCACCGAGCGCGACGGAAGCATCCATCCGATCGAGACCGCTGCTGCCTGAATCGAGCTAGTTGAGAACGTTCAAACGGCAGGCGAATCCGTGTCGGCGTTCGGGCTCGGCCGCGAGGCGCGCCCCAATAACCTCTTTAAACCTGGACCAGATCCTCGTCGCGCCCCATCAGAACCCTAGTGCCGGAAATGCCGGCGGCCGGTGAACAGCATTGGAATGCCGTGCTCGTCGGCCGCCTCGATTACCTCGTCGTCGCGCACCGAGCCCCCCGGCTGGATGACGGCCACGGCTCCCGCTTCCACCGCGGCATCGAGTCCGTCTCTGAACGGGAAGAACGCGTCCGACGCGCACACGGTTCCGGCCGCGCGCGCTCCCGCCCGGCTCGCGGCCAGGTGCGTCGACTCGACACGGCTCATCTGTCCCGCCCCTACTCCGACGGCGGCCCCGTCCTTGACCAGGACGATGGCGTTCGACTTCACATGCTTGACGATGGTCCACGCGAGACGCAGGTCGGCGAGCTGATCTTCGGTCGGCTGAGCCCTGGTCACGACCTTGGCCCCCGTTGCGTCGTCGGGGCCATCGGGAGTCTGGAACAAGAGCCCACCGGCCACTCGTCGCACTTCGATCTCCGACGAGACGAACGGCGCAGCCCGCAGGATGCGAAGGTTCTTCTTGGCGGTCAACGCCTCGAGCGCGGCGTCCTCGAACGACGGCGCGATGACGACCTCGCAGAAGATCTTGGTGATCTCATCGGCGGCGGCTCGAGTACACAGTGAGTTCAGAGCGATGATCCCGCCGAATGCCGACATCGTGTCGCACTCGTACGCTCGAACGTAGGCCTCGTGTATGGACGACGCTACCGCGACCCCGCAGGGGTTCGAGTGCTTGATGATCGCGCAGCCGAACTCGTCGAGCTCGGACACGAGCGCGTAGGCGGCGTCGGTGTCGAGCAGGTTGTTGTAGCTGAGCGCCTTGCCGTGCAATTGTTCGGCGTCGGCCAGTCCCAGCTCCTCACCGGTGGAATAGAACGCTGCCTCCTGATGAGGATTCTCTCCGTAGCGAAGGTCCTGGACCTTGGTTGCTGACACGATCATGCGCTCCGGCCAGTTCTCGTCGCTGCCGAAATAGTCGACGATGGCCGCGTCGTAGCTCGAGGTATGGCGAAACGCCTCGACCGCAAGGGTGCGCCGCGTATCGAGCGATACTTCGCCGGAGTCCTTGATCTCATCGAGAATGATGTCGTAGTGGTCGGGATTCACGACCACCGCAACCGAATGCCAGTTCTTCGCCGCCGCGCGCACCATCGCCGGCCCACCGATATCGATGTTCTCGATGACATCGTCCTCGGTGACCTCCGGCCGGGCGACGGTCTGCTCGAAGGGATAGAGGTTGACCACGACAAGATCGATCGCGTCGATCCTCTGCTCGGCGAGCTCGGCGACGTGCGAGTCCTTGCGCCTGTCGGCCAGGATGCCGCCGTGGATCTTGGGATGAAGCGTCTTGACGCGTCCGTCGAGTATCTCGGGAACGCCCGTGATGTCGAACACCCTGATTACGGCAACTCCGGCCTCGGACAAGGCTTTTGCAGTTCCTCCCGACGACACGATCTCGAACCCGGCTCCCACCAGACCGCGCGCGAAGTCCACGACCCCCGTCTTGTCGGACACGCTTATGAGTGCTCGCAGCGTCGCCATCGCGCGCATCTTACGGCGACCGGCGCCGTCCGCCGTCAGGCGACGCGCTGGCCCGGCGCGAGCTTCCCGGCTGGGATTCGCAGGCGGCTCACGGTGAAGTAACCGGCCGCGAGAGCGATCACCAGTTCGATCGAGAGACCCGCGGGCCACAGAGCTGGGGGCTCCACCTCGGGTCTGACGAAACCCCTGGGAACACCGGGCGGTCGGCGAGACTGGCGGACCGAGTCCCGAACCGCCTCCAGCGGGTCGGGCACGAACCGAGAGTTCGAGCGGGGCGCCGCGTCCGCCAGCACGACGAAGGGATTCGGGGCGAGAATGACCCAGCGCCACCCAATGACCCTCTCCTCCGATTCGTATCCGAACTCGCCCTCCCGATACTCGACCACCTCGATGGGTGCCGTGATCACGGCCACTCCGAACAGGATCAGCGTGCCGATCGTCAGAAAAAAGACGACCGCATACGACATCACCGCACTCAGTGCCGGCCTTCGCAGCCAGGCAGAGGTCGCGAGCCCCACCGAGAGCAGCACCGCGCACACCAGCACGAGCACGACGTACACCATGACGACCCGGCCGAATCCAACGCCGCCCTCGAGCATCGTCCAGAGCACCATCGGAATCGACGCCGCCAGAAACGCGAGCGCGACGAGCATCGACGACGCGAACTTTGCCAGAAAGATCTCGAACGGTCTCAGCATCGTCGCCTGCAGAACCGCCAGCGTGCCCCGGTCGCGCTCCGAGTTCACCGAGGTCGAGCTCAGCGAGGGCACCACCAGGCAGATGAGTGACAACGTGAACAGCATCAGAAAGCCGAACATGGTCGGACCGATCGGGACGCCGCCGACATCCTCACCGAATTGCCCGAAGGAACGAAGCTGGGCCTTCGCCGATATGCGGGCGAGCAGCGTGACGCCGGCCAGCACGACGACCCACAGCGAGAGAAGGATCCACCAGCGCTTGCCCCTGATGCGTTGCTTGATCTCGCTCAGGATCAGGGCCTTCACGCCTTGCCTCCCTGCTCCATCGCGAGGAAAGCTCCCTCGAGGCCTCCGCCCACAGGGGACATCTCGATCACGCGCACGCCCTGAGAGATAAGCCGGGCGAGTATGTCGGCAGCCGACTCATCGTTGATCGTCTCGATGACGACGCGATCCGGTGTGATGCGTTCGAAAACCACACCCGCGGCCCGCAGCGGAGTCTCGACATCGTTCAACGCTCGGATCTTGTAGCGGCGAGCCGCTCCGCCGTGCGGAAGCAACGAGAGAGGATGAACGCCGCGACACTGCCCCGCGTCCACGAAGGCAACGTGGTCGGACATCTCCTCGAGCTCGGTGAGAATGTGCGAGCTCACGACGACGGTGACGCCCTCGTCCCTCTGGCGCCGGACGAGATCGCGCAGCTCGATGCGCGCTCTTGGGTCGAGACCGCTGGCCGGTTCATCGAGCAACAGAATGCGGGGCGAATGAATCAGCGTCCGGGCGAACCCAAGTTTCTGCTTCTGGCCGCGCGACAACGTGTGCACCGGGGCGGCGGACTTGTCGTTGAGGCGCACCAGCGACAGGAGCTCGTGGGCTCGCTTGGTCGACTGTTCCGCGGGCATCTTGTAGGCCGCACCGAATAGCTCGAGGTACTCGAGCGAGGTCAGATCGTCGTAGGTACCGAAGAAGTCGGGCATCCAGCCGACGAAGCTATGAACCTCGAAGGGCCGCTCGACCGGATCGACACCGCCGATGCGCGCCCAGCCGCTGTCGGGGGCCAGCAGACCGGAGAGGATCAGCAGCAGCGTCGCCTTGCCCGCACCGTTCGGCCCGACGAGAGCGATGACCTCGCCGGCCGGAAGGGACATCGTGAAACCGTTGAGCGCGTGGGTCGCTCCGAAGCTCCGGCTCAGGTTCTGGCATTCGAGCGCAGGAGGGGCGGGCGGTGCAACCAACTGAGCGCTCAACGAGACCGAATTTTGACTCGGCGGTCGGCCAGCTCGACGCGGCCCTCGAGAAACAGTGCGCACACTTCGGGCAATAGGCGATGCTCGAGCGCCTTGATGCGTTCGTGCAGGCTCTCCTCGGTGTCGTCGTCCCGCACGGGGGTCGGTTTCTGCATGATGATCGGCCCGTGATCGACATCGTTGTCGACGAAGTGGACGGTGCTGCCGGTGACCTTCACGCCGAAGTCGAGCGCGTCGCGCACCGCGTGGGCACCCTTGAAGGACGGAAGCAGCGAAGGGTGAAGGTTGATGAGCCTGCCCTCGAACGCCTCCACGAAAACGGGGGCCATGATGCGCATGAAACCGGCGGACACGACGAGATCCGGCTGACGGGCCGCCACCTCGTCTCGCAAGGCCTCGCTCCAGGCATCTCGTGATTCATAATCCTTGGGACGCACGAGCAGGTGGTTCAGTTCCCGCTGCTCGGCAAGCTTCAGTCCCGCACACTCGCGGTCGGCGAGGACCGCGACGATGCCGGCGGGGACGCGGCCGTCGTCACAGGCGTCGGCGAGGGCCTCCAGGTTGGAGCCCGATCCGGAGATGAGTACCACTATGCGTCCCGCCACGGACCTCACCATAAGCGGCTCCGTTCACCCTTGTCCGGAGCCTTCTAGCTGGTCCCGGCCCGGATCAGATCTGGGCGCCGACCTTGGGAGCGGTTCTCATTCCCAGGTCGAGGTCCGCGAGCCCGACACCGGAGCGCGTCTCGGCGTAGTCCCGAGCCATCAATCCGGCGAACATTCCTCCGACGACCACGAGTCCGAGCATCGCCCCGCTTCCTGTCATCGCGAGGGCGGGGGCCGGGCAGGTACCGGCCACAGCCCATCCGGTCCCGAAGATGGCCGAGCCCGTGATGTGATGGCGTTCCACCTTGGAGCGTCCGGGATTAATCGGTCCGGCGAACGGCGTCGTGAAACCTCGCCGCTCGAGCAGCCACAGTGTCGGTGCCGCGACTGCGACCGCCGAGCCCATGATCAGGTAGGGCTGGAAGTCCTCGAGGAGCAGCATGTTGTGGATGACCTCGTACTCGTTCAGACCACCGAGCGCGATCAGGAACCCGAAGGCGGTGCCGAAGAGGAGCCCGATCAGCTTCACAGTCGTCCTCCGGTCAGCCAGTGGAGCGCGAAGGTCACGCCGATGGCAACGCTCATGAAGGTCGCCGTTGCGGTGAAGCTCGCCACCGACCGAGCCGAGGTGCCGCAGAGCCCGTGTCCCGACGTGCAGCCCCCCGCCATGCGAGCGCCGTAGCCCATCACAACGCCACCGATGGCCAGCACGACGACGGTGGTGGGAAGTGACCACAGGTCGAGCATGAGCTCGTAGCCGCTGCGGAGCTGCAGTTTTCCCTGCAGCGCGCTGGCCAGGACGGCACCGATGAGGATGCCGGCGAAGTACCAGGCCCTCCACGGCTCGGAGGCGCGTTTTCGGATTGCCGCGACGGTCTGAACGTAGGCTCCGCTCGCGCCGAGCGGTTTGTTGGCGAGGGCGAACATGCCCGCAACGAGGAGGCCGATCAGCGGCCCGACGACGTACCAGGCGACTCGATCAGGCAAGAGATCCATCCCGCTCCTCTCCTTCCGCTCCTCTCCTTCCCCAACGCAAGTATGTCCCACTTTAGGCGGGTCAGACTACGGCGTGAGGGCCTCGACCAGCTCCTTGATGGCCTCCGGATAACGGTACTGGAGTCCTCCGTGCTTGCCGTCGAACAGCTCGAGCGTGTAATCGACGCTCAGGGCATCGAGTTCTTTGGCGAAGGCCTTCGCTCCGAGGTCGAGGAAGTACTCGTCGCCGCGGCCGGCGTCCAGATAGATCCGCTTCATCGACCTGAGCGCGTCGGCGCGTTTCGGCGCCATCCGCACCGGATCCCATTCGAGCCACTGCTGCCAGATGGCGTCGTCGAGCCGTCCGGTCTCGATGTCGAAGGGAAGCAGAGCCTTACCCGGGTTGGCGGGGTCGGGCGAGTAGCACGCTGCCATCGCGTAGGTGTTGAGCGGTGTCCCATAGAGCTCGAAGTCGAGTCGCGGAGCCGCTCGAAAGCGCTCGAAGAAAACCTCGTAGCTTCCCTCGAACTTGTCACGCAGCGCGCGGACGGTGATCGGAAACTCCGATTGATAGACTTCGAAGAGCGCATCGCCGGCATGACTCGCGAGAGCGCCGAAGACGTCGGGACGCAACATCGGGACCACCATGGCTCCGTAGCCCCCCGATGACTTGCCCGTGAGCCCGCGGTGGTCGCGCGACGCAATGGTCGGATAACGCTCGTCGACGAACGGCACGACCTCGTCGCACAGGTAGTCCATGTAACGACCGGTCGAGGTCGAGTTGATGAACTGCGATCCTCCGTAACTCGTCCACGCATCAACGAAGACGACTATCGCCGGCGGGCAGCCGTCCGAAGCGAACAGTTCGTCGACGCGCTCGATCACGGTCGGTTCGAAAGCACTGCGAGCCAACCACATGTCGACCTGCCCGGTCATGCCCTGGATGAGGTAGACCGTCGGATAGGAATCGACGTCCGTGACGCCGGGGGCCAGGTATATGTACAGCGGCCGGCGCGCCGGATCGTTCAGTGGGTTTCCGGCCAGAACCTCGGACTCGACGACCAGCGAATCGAAACGTCCTCGAAGCTCCCGCTCCCACGGCGCGCCGGCAACTCCCTCGATCTCCTTCAAGTCACCCTCCTCGACCTCTCCTGCGGAAAGGGAACCACCCAAAGGGAACCACCCACCATCCCCTCCCGCCCCATTCCCCTGATCCATACTTCATCTCTTTCTTGCACTGTTTTCATAGTTCATAGCAAAAAGGGCAAGCGGTTCATCCCAACAAAGCGATGAACCATGCAACCAGTGCAGAAAGGCGATGAAATATCACCTGGGGGAAATGCCGTGGAAGAGGCATATATGCCCGAAGAGCGAGGGCAGCATGGAGCCCACGGCTTCCGGACTCGTGGGGCCACTGGGCGATAAGGGTCGGGCGCCACGTCAGTCCCTCCAGCTAGCTGCGGCGCGCCTCCACGACTAGCTCGGCGACCTCGGTCGGGTTGCGACCCACCCTGACGCCGGCCGCTTCAAGGGCCTCGGCCTTTGCCTGAGCGGTTCCCTTCGAGCCGGAGATGATGGCCCCCGCGTGGCCCATCCGCTTACCGGCCGGCGCCGTGAAGCCCGCGATGTAGGCGACAACCGGCTTGGTCATGTTGTCCTTGATCCACTCGGCGGCGCGCTCCTCGGCGTCCCCACCGATCTCGCCCACCATCACGACCAGTTCGGTCTGGTCGTCGACGTTGAACTTCGACAGCACGTCGATGAAGTCGCTCCCCGGTATCGGGTCGCCTCCGATGCCGACACAGGTCGACTGACCGAGACTCTTCTGGCTCAGCTCATGGACGATCTGGTAAACGAGCGTGCCCGAGCGACTCACGAGGCCGATCGGACCCGCCTCGCAGACCTCGGTCGGAATGATGCCGACGTTGGCCTGGCCGGGAGAGATGACGCCGGGACAGTTGGGCCCAATGAGGGTCGCCCCAGCACCGTTTCCGTGACCTCTGATATAGCCCACCGCGCGCGCCATGTCCATGGCCGGGATTCCCTCGGTGATGGTGATGATGGTGTCGATGCCCGCGTCGTAGGCCTCGAGGATCGCGTCGGCCGCGAACGGCGGCGGGACGAACACCATCGAGGTGTTGGCACCAGCGGCATCCACCGCCTCGGCGACGGTGTCGAAGATCGGAACCCCCTCGACGTCACTCCCGCCCTTGCCGGGAGTCACACCGGCGACGAGATCCGTCCCGTAGGACCTGTTGCGGAGTCCGTGAAACCTGCCCTCGCGTCCGGTCAGCCCCTGGACGACGAGCTTGGTGTCGTTGTCAACGAGAATCGCCATCTAGCTCCCACCTCCCGAGAGGTCGACGGCTCGTTTGGCGGCCCCCAACATCGTGTCCTCCGTATGCAGCATGGCGTGCGGAGCATCGGCCAGCATCTTGCGGCCCTCTTCCGCGTTCGTCCCGTCGAGGCGAACGACGATCGGAATGGTCACGTCGAGCCGGGCCAGCGCGTCGATGATCCCCTCGGCGACGAGGTCTCCGCGCGTGATGCCCCCGAAGATGTTCAGGAAGATGCTCTTCACGTTGGCATCCGAGGTGATTACCTCGATCGCGTTCGACAGCACGTCGGCCCCCGCACCCCCGCCGACATCGAGGAAGTTCGCGGCGTCGCCACCCGCGGCCTTCACGACGTCGAGCGTCGCCATGACCAGGCCCGCGCCGTTTCCGATGATTCCGATGTCGCCGTCGAGCTTGATGAAGTTGAGTCCCTTTTCTTTCGCGAGACGCTCCTGCTCGGGGACCTCGTGCGCGGCCCGCAGCTCGCTGAAGTTCGGGTGGCGGTAGTCGGCCGAGTCGTCGACGGTCACCTTGGCGTCGAGCGCGACCACCTTGCCGTCGCCCGTCAGCACCAACGGGTTGATCTCGACGAGCGACGCGTCGAGCTCGACAAACGCCCGGTAGAGCTTGGGGATCATTTCGATCGCGCCCTTGCGGGCCTCGGGGTTCAGCTTCGCTCCGAACACGAGCTTGCGCGCGTGAAAGTCGCTGATGCCGAGCGAGGGATCGACGTGCACGCGCGCGATCGCATCCGGGTTCTCGTCCGCGACCTGTTCGATTTCTACTCCGCCCTCGGCGCTCATCATTCCGAGGAACTTGCGCTCGCTACGGTCGACGAGAAAGGAGAGGTAGTACTCCTCTTTGATGTCCCCGGCCCGCTCGACGAGAACTCGCTTGACCGTGTGACCTTTGATGTCCATTCCGAGAATCTGCTCGGCGACCCCACGGGCCTCCGCTGCGGACTCCGCCACCTTGATCCCGCCGGCCTTGCCGCGGCCCCCGACCTGCACCTGGGCCTTGACGACGACCTTGCCACCGAGCCCCTCGGCCGCCGCCGCGGCCTCGGCCGCGTTGGAGGCGACTCGGCCCTCGGGAACGGGCACCTCGAAACGCCTCAGTAGTTCCTTCCCCTGGTACTCGAACAGGTCCAAAAAGCTACGCCTCCTGCTTGTCGGCCACGTGTTCCCTGACCCAACCGACGATCGTGGTCGTCGTGGCGCCGGGGGTGAAGATTTCGCTGATTCCCGCGTCCTTGAGGGCGGGGATGTCGGCCTCGGGGATGATTCCGCCTCCGAAAACCTCTATCTCCGAGCCGCCCTGCTCCTCGAGCAACCGCACCACCTTCGGGAACAGCGTCATGTGCGCTCCCGAGAGACACGAGAGTCCCACGGCGTCGACGTCCTCTTGGATTGCGGCGGATGCGATCTGCTCGGGCGTCTGGTGCAGGCCCGTGTAGATGACCTCCATCCCGGCGTCCCTAAGCGCCCGGGCGACGACCTTGATGCCCCGGTCGTGGCCGTCGAGGCCGGGCTTTGCAACCAGTATTCGTGGTCGTCCGGATGGCACCAGCAATTTCCTCCTGGCGCGATCGTCGAGACGATCGCTATCTCCTGGTCAGGGGATTGTTACCGTCGGAGGCTAACTCACCTGGAACTGGAGGCGGATTGAAGGCGGTTGCGCACTTGGTCGACGAAGGCTCGTTCGAGCCGGTCGCCGACGACCTCTCGACCGCCGACCCCCTCGGCTTCCCCGGTTACCTCGAGGCGATGTCCCGCACCCGGGAGCGATCGGAGTCCGACGAGTCGGTCGTGGCGGGGCCCGCTCGCGTCGGTGGCATCGAGGTCGAGCTCGTCGCCTTCGATTTCTCGTTCTTCGGAGGCTCGATCGGAGAGGTCGCGGGCGAACGGGTCGCCCTTTCGTTCGAGCGGGCCGCCGAGCGGCGGGTTCCGTTCGTCGCCCGCCTGACTACCGGCGGCTCGCGCATGCAGGAGGGGATGCGCTCTCTCGTACAGATGGCGCGCGTCGCGTCCGCCCGGATCTCCTTCGAGGCCGCCGCTCAGCCCTTCGTCGCCGTACTGGCCGACCCGACGACCGGTGGGCCGTTCGCCAGCATCGGATCCCTCGCGGACGTCACGATCGCCGAGGCCGATGCGCGCATCGGCTTCGCCGGCCCTCGTTTGGTCGAGTCGTTCACCGGTCGCCGACTGGCCGGGTCGCACAGCGCCGAGTCGGCACTGGGGGCCGGGCTCGTCGACGCGGTCGTTCCTCCGAGTGAGATCGGGCGAACGGTTGCGCACGTGCTCGGCGTTCTCGCCCCCGACTATCCGCAACGAGTTGATCCTCCTGCAGCCCCCTCCGCCGAGCGCCCGTCCGGCTGGGACGCTGTGCAGACCGCGCGCGCAACAGACCGCCCGACGGGGCCCGAGTTGCTGCGTGATGCTCTCGACGCGCACGTCGTCATCCAGGGTGACCGGGCGGGGAGAGAGGACCCCTCCGTCGCCGTCGCGCTCGGCCGTCTGCGAGGCAGGCGACTGTTGATGATGACGCTCGACCGATCGACGGCCCCCGGCCCGGCCGCGTATCGCAAGGCGCGCCGCGCTCTCGACATCGCTCGCCGACTCAGACTTCCGGTTGTCACGCTCGTCGATACGCCGGGAGCCAATCCCTCCGAGGCGTCGGAGAACGCGGGCATCGCCGGCGAGATCGCCCGGCTCATCGAAGCGATGCTGCGCGCGAACGTGCCCGTGCTCGGCGTCATTACGGGTGAAGGCGGCAGCGGCGGAGCGCTCGCCTTCGCGGTCGGCGACCGGGTCGTCGCATACGAGGGCTCGGCCTTCTCCCTCATCGCGCCCGAGTCCGCCGCCGAGATCCTGTGGCGCGACTCGTCCCGCGCTCGGGAGGCGGCGGACCTCCTGAAATTGAGCGCGTTCGAGCTCGAGCGCCTGGGCATCGCCGACGAGGTGGTTGCCGAGCCACTGAGCTCCGAATCCCTTGCATCGGTGGTCGCCTATCATCTGCAAACGTTGACCTCGAAACGGGGGCCGAGCGGCGACTTGGCGGCGGCCCGACTCGAACGCTGGAGACGAAGTGCCGGGTAAAGACGACAGGAGGGCGCGCGCTCGCGCGGCTCAGCAGGCGGCCGAGGCGCGCCGGCGCAAGCAGGAGTTGCAGCGCAGGCGAAGGGGACGCATCGCGTCCGGAATAGCGATACTCATCGGTCTCGCTGTGGTCGCGGTGTTCGTGATCGGGAGTCAAAGCAGTGACGACGATGACACCGAGCAGACGGGCGGCCGCCAGGAGTCCGGGAGCAACCCCGGATGCGACGCCGGCGATCCGCCCGAGAACGACGCCCGGCAGTACAAGCAGCCCGCAACACAGGAGCAGGTCCTGGACGCCGGCGCCGATTACTGGGCCACGATCGAGACTAGTTGCGGAACCATCGAGGTCGACCTTCTCGAGGAGCAGGCGCCGTCGACCGTGGCGAACTTCGTCTTCCTCGCCGAGGACGGCTTCTACGACGGGCTCACGTGGCACCGGGTGATAAACGAGTTCGTGATCCAGGGAGGAGATCCCCAGGGCGACGGCAGCGGGGGCCCGGGTTACGAGTTCTCCGACGAGCTCCCGGACAGATCCAACGTCTACACGTTCGGGGCGATGGCGATGGCAAACTCGGGCCCCGATACGCAGGGAAGCCAGTTCTTCTTCGTGACCCACGACGCCGAGAACGCGCTCGCCGGTCAGAAGAAGCTCGAACCCGCCGGATTGCAGCCGCTCTACTCGTACTTCGGCCAGGCGTCCGAGGAGTCATACGAGACCCTGGACACGATCCAAAAGGTCGAGACCAGCACCGACCCCGAATCAAAGGATCGCCCGGTCAACCCGGTCTACATCCTCTCGGTGGCGATCGAGGAACGCTAGTCGGACGCGGCTAAAGGCGCACGCGGGGGATCTCCCCGGTGTCCGAGTCATCGCCCTGCCTGCGATCGGCCGGTGATTCGTTGAGCCGGTCTGTGAAGTCGCGGTAGAAGTCGTCCGGGCGCGGGATGTACGAGATCGATTCGAGTGCCTGGTTCTGCCCCGCGGACTCCAGGATGATCTCCCCATAGTTGAGCGCGCGCGCAAGCGGCGTTCGTTGGTAGGTGAGGTCGGTGACCTTTGCCAGCGGCATCGAGGCCACGCGTCGCGTGATGATTCCCGAGACCTCGACGATGCGCTTGTTGGTGACGAGGACTCGTTCGATCTGCCACTCGAACCATCTCCAAATGGCTCGGAGCGTAAAGACCATGGCGATGATGAAGGTGAGCGTGTCGATCGGGTTCGAATCGCTCGGAAGGTTGAGGAGGGCATGAATCACGAACAGCATCATCCATGCCAGGAGAGCCTGAGCCGCTGGCACCAGGAGCGCGGCTCCGTGCTTGCGAACCTCGAAGGCAACTTCCTCGCCTGGCGACAGGTATTTGTCGTAGTTGATCTGGGGGCCGTGCGACCAACTAAGCCGGAGACGACGCCTGGGCATCAGAACAGATTCGTCAAGAAATCCGAGAACGCGTTTGCGGTCGCGCTCAACACTTCACCTAGACTCTGCCCCGTCGTCTTTACGACGTTGGCGGCCTCGCTCGGCGACTGAACCATGTAGAACACGAAGAAGCCGACGAGCAGCAACCCGCCGATTTTCTTGAGACTCATATCCGGCCCAGTCTACGGGGGCGGTCCGCCACGAGGGCGGATTATCGATTGCGTTTCAGACGCGCAGAGCGCACGTCCCCCCACGGCGTGCGCTCTGCTCGGTATGCGCTCTGGTCGTCTAGAAGATGAACTGAAGGACGACGATGAGACCGATGATGGCCAGAATGGTCCATACGATTCCCATAGGTAACCTCCTCTTACTTGACCCACCCAATAGCCTCCGCGGCTAACGCGAGGCTGCTCCTAGCCCGTACCCCGGGGGCCGCCAAATCAACCCTCCGAGTCACCCGCTGCCCGTCCACCCGCAGGTCCCTCGACCATTGGCACACGGGCCCCCTCATGGGGGTCTCGGATGACAATGGTCGGTCAGACGACCTTGATCGGGGCGAGTGTCAGGTCCAGGCGCTTGTCCGAGCCCATGTCGGGGAAGTGGATCGTCGCCTCCATGCCGAGCGCGCTCTGTCGAAGGTCGACGATGATGCCCCGGCCCCAGCGATCGTGCTCGATCTCGGCCCCCACCTTGAAGCGCGACAGGTCCCGCCCACCCAGCGACTTCGGCTTGTCGACCGAGGTCCGCCGGGTCGTGAAGAGGTCCTTCTTGTCGGCCTCCTTGATGAGGTCGTCGGGGATCTCCCTGAGGAATCGCGACGGGGTGTTGTAGTTGGCGTCCGGCCCCCACAGCCTCCGCCTCCACGCGTTCAGAAGGTAGAGGCGCTCCTGCGCTCGGGTGATGCCGACGTAACACAGCCGCCGCTCCTCCTCGAGTTGCTCGGGATCGGCGAGCGAGCGCATGTGCGGAAAGACCGCCTCCTCCATGCCGACGATGAAAACGATCGGGAACTCGAGGCCCTTTGCGTTGTGCAGCGTCATGAACGTGACGCCGGTCTCCTCCCCCTCCTCCTCGTCGGTGTCGTTGACGAGCGCGACGAGCTCGAGGAAATCGGTGAGGCTCCCCTGCTGGGTGTTCTCGTCGTACTCGGCCGCGCTGCCGGCGAGTTCCTTGAGATTCTCCTGGCGCGAGAGCGACTCGAAGCTGCGGTCGGCTTGGAGCTCGGCCATGTAGCCGGTTAGCTCCCACGTCGTGGCGACGATGTCGGTGACCGGAACGCC
>JBOGWS010000038.1:0-21075 GCA_050693895.1 Actinomycetota bacterium
TCGTGCTCGTCACGACCGTTCGAAGGAGTTCGGCGCTCTGGCTCAGCCCAAGGGCAAGCCCAGGAGGGCCATGTTGTGAGACATACCTACCGAAGCCAAAATGGGACACGGGTGGTGAGACTTCACAGGTGTCGTGCTCCAGTGTGTCGTGCTCCAGCTGATGCTTGACACTCCGGTGTCACCTGATGCTTTACACAGTTCCGGCCGATCCTTTACAGGTGCTCCGGCTGATGGTTGATAGGGGCTCAGGCTGATCGTTTACACCTAGCGGTCCCCTGATTCCGATCGATTGGAGAGCAGGCCGCAGTGCAGCTCGTGGAGATCAGCGTCATGGAACAGCGGTCACTCAGGTGGTCCAAGCTCGAGTCTTCCGGGGAGCATACAACCGTTTCTAAGGGAACCTATGATTTCGATCTCGCATCAGCTGACTCTCTCGGGCGTATCACACTCGCAGCTCGAGATCGTGAAAGCGCATAGCCGTATGCCAGTCTTGATTCTCTTCGAGTATGACGTCGCCTGCAGCCTTAGCAACCTCTTGGATGTCGGAAGGTGTGGCCGCTTCCTGCATTCGGATCAACAAATCGCGCAACTTCAGGCTCAGTCGACTGGAGCGCTCGCCGCTACGGACGTACTCGCGCTGCGCCCGGACCCCGTCAAGAGCGCCCGCTACCGCTGGGAGAGAGATGGATGCGAGGATTAACCAATCGCCTGATTCGTGGGCGACCTCTAGGCCGTGCAGAAGAGCGGATACAAGGGTTGCAGTGAACAGAGCAGCGACGGCTCGAGCAAGCATCCGATCTCTCCGCTCGCTCTTGATGACGGTCCCCCGGTGATAGTCCAGCTGGTCCACTAGCCAAGCGGTTGACAGGAATCGCTTCAAGCAGTTCATCGGTACTCGGGTCGCATCAATCCTCGGCGAGGAGGGCAACAGGTCCTCGATCACCCTCGACGACCGAGGTTGACTTCTCCCCTTCGATATCGAGGAGATGAAGTCCTCGATGTCGACGCCTGCGACGCCGAGAAACCCGATTGTGCGCAGCCGTTCCGCAAGAGCTCGCATCGCCATCCATCGCCCGTGCACTCTTCGCCGTTTACCGTAGATCAAGAGCAACAGGAGAATCAGCATCAAAAAGACCTCGATCAAAGCCATGCTCGGATACTTGAAGTCGACCAGAATCTGGCTTGCTGCCACGACCACCGCTGCAGCAGCTATGAGGAGGACTGCCGTCCCAAGACGGAAGTAGGTTCGCTGGAAGCGTTGGGCCAGGGCGTCGGCTCGAACGAAGTGAGGGACGGTCCAGTCAAGAAGAGGTCGGACATAGGCGGGACTTAGTCCCGCGCGTTCGCTTTGCCCTAGCAAAGTCTCAATTCGTCGGGCGGTGGCTTCGGCAACCAGCTCAGGTGTGATGAGAGATCTATTGTAAGTATCGATTGTGTGCACAAGAGAGTGAGATAGTCTCCCTGTCCCTTCCTCGACCTGTGCCCCGCTCTCGAGATGTATGAGGAGAACTTGCCGCTCCTGGGCGCGCTCTACGGCGTAACCGTCGACCTCGGAACGAGATACGAGGAAGTCGTCTCTGCGTCCGACGATGAGGATATCGCAGTGATCGGCGAAGTACCGGCCGAGCAGCCGTGAGTTTTCCGGGTTGTTTGCGCCAGCAAGCACGACGACGCGGTTGGCTTTGGCGAGGAGCTCGATGACTTCTTGCCTCTCCACACCAGAAGAAAAGCCCCTCGGGTATTCGTCGCGAGAACTGTGTACGGGAACCTCTAGACTCGAGTTTGGCAGTTTCATCGCCGCGGCCGCCAGCGCTCGGTCGGTCGCGGAGGCTAGCGCGGTAATGATCGTCAGCAGCAAGGGAGTGCCTGGCGGTGTCATCTTTTTCACACTCTGAAGAATGCGATCGACCGCTGCTCCAACATCTATATCTTCTGGGCCATCCGGAACGGAAATTGCGATCCGCAAGCGTAGGGACAACTTGGGTCCAACCTCCTGCAAGTCACTCCCAGTCTGTCGTTGCTTGCCGGAGCCCATGTCAGGACTCTCCAATCTCTTGTGCTTCGCCGGCCTTTTCTTGCTGTGCACGCAGCTGATCGAGCGCCTGCTCCATCTCGCGAGTCCATGTTCTTTGTTCGGTGTGAAGGATCTTCTCTGTTCTTCTCACCAACCTCTGAATCTCCTCGGGTGAGCTGCGAGCTTTTGGTGTCAAGGCCCGCCATTGCAACTCGACATTCTCAAGTTCGGTAGCGGCCCGGTTGTAGCTCACCAGTGTCGACTCGACCTGCTCGTATTCGAGGTAGGTGACAAGTGCCGCCGTGAGGGTGGTTGTCAAGGCGATCCAGATCTCCAGTCCCGCGGCGGCGAGCAGTGTGCCCGCTCCTCCGAGAATCAGGATCAACCATCTCAAGCGCCTGAGCGCCTTTGCTAGTTTGGTCGCACGTTCTTTGAAGTAGCGAAGCTGATGATTCAGTCGAACGGCTACATAGCGGTCTCCCGTTAATCTTGTGAGACCGTTGTCCTCGGGAACGGACCGGTCTACAGAATTCGCTAGGGGGCTCGGTGCTTTCAGTGACTCGAGGTTGACATCGGTCGCCATCAAATGCTGCCTGATGAGCTTGAGCCTCTCAGCCATACGCCGTTCGGTATCGCCCTTAGATTCGGCGTCGTCGATCCGCTTCGTTCGCAGAAGGAAGAGCTCTCGTCTGACCGCCTCGGCACTCGCGCGCAAAGCCACCCATTTATTGCCTGGGCGGAAGCGACCCAGCCCTGCGGTGATTACTCCGACGGTGATAGGCAAAAGAACCAAGACGTAATGAAGAAGGTTCGACAACACGGGTTGACCACCAAGTGTTCCGGCGCGTTCCAGCAGGTTTTGAACAATGGCGAGACAGGTTGCCGAGAGGGCGAGAATCAATGTCGCGAGTTGGAGCCGTCTAAAACTTTTTTGTTGCTGTTGAGCGTTGAAGTCGTAAAGCCAGAGGAGCTCCCTAGCCTCTTCGAGGATCTCGGAAGGGGCCAAATGAGAAGTGACCATCAGTTCGGTTTCTTGGTCTGGTCCATCCAGAGGGAGAAAGCTAAGACTGTTGGCGGACTCATGGTTCCGTTCGAAGGACCTGTATAGCTCGTCCGCCAAGCGCCCCGTCCCCCTCAGCACAATCGCAAACCATTTGTGGTCGAGGCAGCTCGCCAATTCAGTGCGCGTGTTCTCTCCACCGTTTACAACCACGGCGACAACCGGTAACCCGGAGGCGATTTCCTCGGCCAACTGGAAGAGAAGTTCGGTCTCGCTTCCCCATTCGTCCGTAGCCGTAAGAACGAAGTGTGAATGATTCGGTTCGAGCGGAACTAGCTTCGAGCTACCAGTTTCTCTCGACTCCGGGTACCTGACCAACGCTGCAGGCGCGACTCCGAGTAGCAGCGGGCGGTAGCGTTCTTGAGCGACCTCGCGTCCCATGAGGTCCATGACTCCGGATTGCGTTCCGCCGTCAATAATGGTCGCTTGGGCCGATCCTGCGGCTCGGACTATGGCTGCTAAGTGCGGCTTAAGCCCGGCGCTCATCGATGCGTCGAACTCGTCAGCACCCCCAAGGATTAGGACGACGGGCCGTGGAATTGAGATTCCCAGCCCGGCCACGGTTTCCTTCGCTGACTGGTCGGACGCCGGTGTTAAGAGGCGAGCTCTGTTTCCGTTAGGGAATAGAACGCTATGAGTTGCGGTGTCAGGATTAGTACCCATTCGTGGCCTATTCCCCTAAAGATAGCTACGGCTCCTGTCTTAAAAATACAGAAAGGTAGAGAGGGACGTAAGCGGGTTGTTTTTCAGCCAGTCACGGCATGAATGACGAAATTTCCGACGCTTCCATCTTTCCTCGAGGCGCGTTAAGTCACAAACTAAGAGACAAGGCAATACGATGGGGTGAGTTCATGTCCAAAATAGTCATCAGCTACCGACGTGATGATGCGGAAGGACACGCGGGCAGACTGTACGACGCGCTGCTCCGACATTTCGGCAAGGATGAAGTGCTCCGAGATTTGGACTCGATCCCTTTTGGGGTGGATTTCGAGAAGCATCTCAACGAAGAGATTGAGAAGTGTCGCGCGCTCTTGGTCGTCATCGGCCCTCACTGGATCGAGATGAAGGATGAGAAGGGGAGCCGACGCCTCGATAACCCCAAGGATTGGGTCACGATGGAGGTAAAGGGCGCACTCAAGCGTGATATCCCAGTAGTTCCGGTGACAGTCAACGGCGCCGCAATGCCAGAGCGTTCGGAGTTGCCCCCCGCCATAGCGGACTTGGCTAAACGCCAGAGGTGTGACCTCAGTGTGGCACATTGGAATGCAGAGGTCGAAAATCTTATCGATGGTTTGGATCGCTCGATCGGAGGCGCAAGCCAAAAGGAATTCCCTGGTTTGGATCGCTCGATCCATGGCAGCAGCCGAAAGGAATTCCCTGAGATTGACCCACTCAAGGAGTCGCCAGCCAGCGCTTCGCCGCCTTGGCGAGGATTCGGGATTGCCTTTCTGTCGATTCTCCTGGTAGCGATGGGTGTTGTGGCTGCCTACTTCTTTATGAGAGAAGACCCACAATTCACCGGAGAAACTCAGGCAGCAGAGATCGCTCCGCCAGGCGGAAGGGGTGCGCGGCTCAGCCCGGTGCGCGTCACCGCAAGTAGCATTGCCTTGCCCGGCGAGGATGGGTGCAAGGAGCCGACCCAATATCCCGCGAAAAATGTGGTCGATGGCAACCCAGAGAGCGCCTGGCGAACGGAAGGAGACGGCCTGGGGGAGACGATGCAATTTGACTTCGATGGCGACGTTCACATTGAACGAATTGGTTTGATTCCCGGTTTTGCCAAGGTCGATCCCTGCGACGGCACCAATCGATTCCCACAAAATCGTGTGATCGAACGCGTCTTGTTCACCTTCGACGATGGCTCATCGACGACTGCTACGTATCTGCCAGAGCCCCGACTTCAATGGATAGACGTAAGCAAGTCAACCTCGCACGTCATCATTGAGATCATGGATACGTCACCTCCCGGGGGCCGTGACTTCACCGCTATTTCTGAAGTTGAGTTCTTCGACGAAGCGGGCTAGAGCGACCCAGCAGGTTGGAGCCATACTCATGGCATCTCTGATTGCTGCAGCCTGTTCATCATTTGGTGGCGGCACTCAGCGCGAGCCGAAGGCCCAATTGCCAACGCCGGCCGGGACTGCCTCCCCAGCCAAAACGCCTTCACCCGCAACAGCGGGACTGACGCACTTCCAGTATGAGTTCCCCGTACAACTCCCCAGCGTCACCTCATATGTGCAGGGACACCACGACTATCCTGCCACGGACATCTTCGCTCCGGAGGGTTCCCCTTTCGTCGCCGTGACATCAGGTGTGGTGGAGGAGGTAGGCCGAACCGATGTCTGGGATCCAGCATTGGATGACCCGGAAACGCGAGGTGGACTTTCCGTAAGCATCATCGGGGACGACGGGGTTCGCTATTACGGCTCACACCTGATGTCGGTGCGAATAGGCATTCGTGTTGACTTCCGAGTGGAGGCGGGAGAGCTACTGGGACGGGTTGGTCTGACGGGCAATGCGCGCGGCACTGATCCGCATCTTCATTTCGGGATATCGCCTGCTACGCGGGCGGGCGATTGGCGTATCCGAAGGGGCATGCTGGATCCTTTTCCGTACCTCCAGGCATGGCGACAGGGTCGGGATCTGAGCCCACGCCGCGCAGCGCGAGTCTCTAGATAATGACTCTGCCAAGAATGTCCGAGCCACTGCTGGCAAACGCGGCAGCTGACAGCAGGGGCCTACCCGCGGCTCGCTTCGTGGTCTTCGAACGAATTGTAGTCGGTGACTATCGGGCGCGGTCGCATGTCAACGCCGAGACGGAACACGTCCGGTCAGTGATAGTGACCGACGGGGTCGAACATCCGTCGAGCGGAGTGGACGGCCGCTAGATCAAGCTCGGGTACAGGATGGTTGCTTCGTGCCTGCTCGGCCCAGCGAGAATCTCCCCGTTTAGGACAGACGATCACGCTGTTTCCCGGCTCTTGCCAATCCTTTTCTTCGTCGTTTTCGTCGATCCTCCCCACGCGGTCGCGGTTCGGGAAGTCTGGAAGGATCTGATCCACGTGGAGAAGCGATTGATGCCGACCACGTAGCAGCGACCCTCCCGCGCAATGTGTCGCATGGTCGCGATCCAGCCATCGCCCCGCCGCGAGTGTGGGTGCGAACCAGACGTCGACCCCTTGTGAGCAGAGGTGGAGCCGCGTCAGCGGCATGTAGTTCTCCCAGCACGTGAGGCCGCCCACGTGACCGAAGGGAGTTGGGTACGTCTGCAATGCCGAACCGTCTCCCATGCGTCCTCGAGTGAATACAGGTAGTCCTCCATACACTTACAGTCGACCGCAGCGATTTCAGCTCCGGCAGCCAACGCTCCAGCACTTCGATGTCCCGCCAGAACTTTTCGAGGTCTTGTCGTCGTCAACTTCCACATCGCGTCTACATAGGGCCGCTTGCTCAGGTCCTTAGGGGGGGTCCGAGGCGACGCGAGCTCCGAGCGAGGACGCCGCCAGCGCGATCACCACAGTTCGCGCATCCAGAGTCAGGTCTCCGACGGGCTGTGGTGAGTGGGCCTCATCGCGTCGACGAAGCACATGAGCTCGGTGCTTCCGAGGTGGTGACCTCGCTCGACACGAGTTGCTCGGTCCCCTTCGATCTGGTGCTCGACGGGGTCGGAGTCCGTTGCTGGGAACCGCTTGGCACGGTGTGCCCCCAGAGCCACCGGCGTGACCTTCGGATCCGTGGGTGGACCCGGCGCGGAGATCGGTCTCCGGCCTTCACCAACGCTCCGTTGACCGAGCTCGTAGGCTTCTTCGTCTACGCCGAGGGGGCTTTCGCAAATGGAAATAGTTTGGACTGGCGTCTCCGATGATGGATCAACCAATTGCCCAAAGTTCCCACCGTCACGCTGACAATCAACGGCCAGACCGGCCGATGAGTTCTCAGCCCGCGTCCCACCGTCGCGACGCACTTGCTTAGAAAACTCGCTGCCGGGCGAAGCGATCTAGCGCGTGCGTGTGATCGTTTACATCTCGCGGTTTCCTGATCTCGATCGATCAGGAGGGGAGGCCGCGGTGCAGCTCGTGGAGATCAGCGTCATGACTCCATCGAGCGGGATAGTGAGAAGGGCCCGTTAGACGACTCGCCTGCCACACGGCTCGCTGATAGACCGTTCTGTGGAGACGGAACCGTGACGATCCGGTGACGCTGGCTCAGGATATTAAGACCTGAGGGAGATTGGTTCGCAGCGCCCCGTTCGGAAGGGCGGGAGGGACGTTGTATGTGCAGTTTGCTAAGGAGGGCGTTATGCCTTTGGAGGACAGAGAGACCGACGAGTCCATCGAAGAGGAACTCGACCTAGTCGGTGAGGACGACGAGGAACTCGAGCCGGACACATCCGAGGAGCGGGCCGCTGAGGCGGGCATGTCGAGCGGTGACTTCGTGATGGTTCCTGCTGACGACATCTCGTTCGAGGAAGACGAGAGCGGGGTGGCGACGTGAGTGACCTGCCTCTGACGTGGATGGCGGACGCGTTCCGAAAGAACGGACTTCGCGTCAAAGAGGTACAAGGCTGGAAGACCCGAGGCCGTGACGGCACCTTCGATCCTCGGGGCGTGATATTCCACCACACGGCTTCCTCCGAAGCAGGTGGTCCGACGCCGGCCCTCGGCGTCGTCACGAATGGACGATCGGATCTTCCCGGTCCGCTCTGCAACGTCCTGGTCGCTCGGGACGGAACCGTGCACTTGATCGCGGCAGGACGCAGTAATCACGCAGGTGAGGGTGGTCCCTTCCGCAATATTCCCGAGGATTCGGGCAATAGCTTCCTTGCCGGCGTGGAGGTCGAGAACAACGGCTTAGGAGAACCATGGAAGAAGGACCTCCTGGACACTCTGGATGTGGTGTTTGCGACCATGCTGATGGGTCTGCGCAGGGGGCCGAGGTGGCTGATCGGACACAAGGAGTGGACGACACGCAAGATCGATCCAGGGGATGGCAAGGGCGGTCTTGACATGGGGGACAGTCGGGACCGAGCCAGAAAGCAAATGAGGGCCATCGCGTCCGGCAAGCAAGGGCCGTCTCCTGGGCGCAAGCATGGGCATGGGCCCTCTCCTACCCGCACTCACGTAGTGCAGAGCGGGGATACGCTCTTTGCGATCGCCCTTGAACACCATATGTCCGTGGCTGAGCTAAAGAGGATCAACGGTCTGCAAAGCGATGTCATCCATGTCGGCGACAAGCTGAAGGTGCGAGGTTAGAGATCTGTTCGAGGTGGCGACGAGCGTCCGCCACCCCGACTCCACGACGGAACGGACAAACGGTCGCGGGATCTGATGCAACCTTCTCCAAGGCCCGAAGCGGTTCGCACTCCTTTTGGTGCGGGCGCGAGTAGTGCCTCAGGAGCACGTCGACCTAGGGCAACCGATGCTCTATCCCCTGAGCTACGAGGGCCACGGCCCCGACTCTAGTTGGACAGGTCCACACCTTCGGCGCTATGCGGAGGCTCGACGTCCACGACGCAATCGGCGACGATCATCCTCATGGTGAGTTTCGAGGACATCCGAGAGGTCGCGCTCGAACTACCCGAGACCGAGGAGACGACCTCATACGGGACGCCTGCATTCAAGGTGCGACGAAAGCTGTTCGCTCGCCTTCGGGAGGAGGGCGATGTCCTCGTGGTCAAGGTCGAACGCGACGAGCGTGCTGCGCTGATCGAGTCGGAGCCCGAGGTCTACTTCTTCACTCCTCACTACGAGAACTACGGTTTCGTGCTCGTTCGCCTCGCCGCCGTGGAACGCGACGAGCTGCGCGAGATACTGACGGACTCATGGCGCCGAGCGGCTCCGAGGCGGCTCGCAGATCAGCTCGACGACTAAGCGAATCAAGTCGAGACCGGGTAGCCCTCTTCCTCGATCACGGCGGCGAAATGTCGGGCACGTTGAAGCTCTCCTGCATCGCATCTCCTTGATGACTCACGGAAGTAGGTTGTCTCGAGGCTAACGCGCAATCAAGACCTCTTGGGAGGAGTCCACGTGCAGCTTGGAATGGTGGGTCTCGGGAAGATGGGCGCAAGCATGACCTTGCGACTTTGCCGGGGTGGGCACCACGTGGTCGCCTTCGATGTCAACCCCGATGCGGCCTCGGATCTGACCGAGCTGACCGGCAATGCGACAAAAGCGAGCTCTTTGGCAGACCTCGTGAGCAAGCTCGAGTCACCCCGGTCGGTTTGGGTCATGGTGCCATCGGGCGAGATTACGGAATCGACCATCGAAGCGCTTTCGGAGTATCTCGCCGAGGGGGACACGATCATCGACGGCGGGAACTCCCGCTACACGGACTCCATGGATCACGCGACTGCCCTCAAGAAGGAGGGCATCGGTTTCGTAGACGCCGGCACATCCGGCGGCATCTGGGGGCTGGAAGAGGGCTTTTGCCTGATGATCGGTGCCGAGCCACGGGACTTCGAAGCGCTCGAGCCGATCTTCCAAACGCTCGCGCCCGAGGACGGTTACGCGCGCGTCGGCGGACCCGGAGCGGGCCACTACACCAAAATGGTGCACAACGGGATCGAGTACGCGCTCATGCAAGCCTACGGAGAGGGCTTCGACATCCTGGCGAACAGCGATCTCGACCTGAAGGTGGACGAGATCGCCGAGGTGTGGCGTCATGGAAGCGTCGTGCGTTCATGGCTGCTCGACCTTGCGGCGAGTGCGCTCAAGAAGGATCCGGGGCTAGAAGGTGTCTCCGGATTCGTGGAGGATTCCGGCGAGGGTCGCTGGACGATCGAAGCTGCGATCGACCAGAGGACTCCCGCGCCCGCCATTGCGATTGCGCTGTTCAATCGCTTCGCCTCGCGCCGAGACGACACCTTTACCAACCGAGTGATCGCGGCCCTCAGACACGAGTTCGGAGGGCACGCCGTCCAACCCAGGGAGCGCTAAGGCACAAGCCACGGCCACTCCCCCGTCGTGGCTGATGGAAACGGGAAGTCGATCCGAACGTCCCTCGACGCGCGCATACGGCTCTCCCCCGGGCTCCCTCGTTATCTCTATGCGCCTCGCCCAGGCGTTGAGGGGGCCGAGTCGCAGAGCTTTGATGACGGCCTCCTTGGCCGCCATCGTCCCCGCGAGGCGCGTCGCCGGATCGGACCTGGAGTTGCAATAACCTCGCTCCGCTTCCGTGAACAGGCGCGCCTCGAGCAACGGCGTTCGCTCTAGAGCTGCAGCGAGGCGCGCCACGTCCACGACGTCGATCCCGATCATGGGGAAAGCAAGGAGGTACCACCGTCAACCACGATGGTCGGCCCCATGTTCATCGACGAGATCTCTCGAGATCGGTGAACGCAAGCACTGCGTTCTGTCCGCCGAAGCCAAACGAGTTGGACACGGCGACATTGATGTCGAGTTTGCGGGGGCCCTCGGTCACGTAGTCGAGATCGCAGTCCGGATCGGCCGTCTGGTAGTTGGTCGTCCCAGGCGCGATCCCGCGAGTGACCGCAAGTGCGCAAATGGCTGCCTCGACGGCACCGGCGGCACCGAGCAGGTGGCCCATCTGTGACTTGGTCGACGACACGGCGATCTTCTTCGCCTCGTTGTCGAAGGCCGTCTTGATCGCAATGGTCTCGACGCGATCGTTGTACGGGGTCGAGGTTCCATGAGCGTTGACGTAGTCGACCTCGTCCGGCTGAACACCCGCATCCTCGAGCGCGTTGCGAATGGCAGTGACGGCGCCGGCCCCATCTGGGTCCGGCTGCGTAACGTGATACGCGTCGGCCGAGGCTCCGTAACCGGCAAGCGTGCACAGAATCGGAGCGCTGCGCTTCTCGGCGGCTTCCCGCGTCTCCAGCACGAGCACTCCGGCACCCTCACCGAACACGAAACCGTCTCGGTCCGCGTCGAACGGCCGGCTCGCGTGCTCGGGGTCGTCGTTGCGCGTCGAAAGGGCCTGCATGCGACAGAACGCCGCGACCGACAGAGGAGTGATCGCCGCCTCGGTTCCTCCCGCAAGCATCACGTCGGCAACGCCGTCCTTGATGGCACGGTATGCCTCACCAAGCGCGTGAGCACCGGTGGCGCACGCCGACGACGGCGCGTAGTTGATGCCCTTGAGACCGTGCTTCATCGCAATCGACGCTGCCGCCGCGTTCGGCATCAGCTTTGGAACCGTGAACGGGCTCACGGCACGCGGTCCCCGTTCGAGGAACAGTTCCTTCTCTCGCTCGATCGTGGAGATGCCACCAATGCCCGAGCCGACGATGACCCCCACCCGCTCGGGTGGCGCGTCGAACGACTCGATCTCGGCATGCTCGATCGCCAAACGAGCGGCCGCTACCGCCAGGTGGGTGAAGCGGTCGTTACGGCCGATCTCGCGTCTGTCGATGTAGTCGGCCGCGTCGAAGTCGTCCACCTGCGCGGCGATGCTGACCGGCAGCTTGCTCGGGTCGAAGTGCGTGAGCGCACCGACTCCGGAGCGACCCGCCATCAGCGAGTCCCACATCGCCTCGACGCCTATCCCGATAGGGGTGACGGCGCCGATTCCGGTGATGACTACTTCTCTGCGGTCATTCGATGTAGCGCGTTGAGTCATGTTCCGACAGACACCTTCTTCTCGATGAGCTCCACCGCATCCTTGACGCTCGTGAGATCGGTAAGTTCCTCATCTGGGATCTCGATGTTGTACTGCTGCTCGAGTGCGAGCGTCAGCTCGACGGTGTCGAGCGAATCGAGTCCCAGGTCACCGGCCAGATCGGCCTCCATGGTGATATCGCTGCTCTCGATTCCACGGCCTTCGAGGTGCTCCTTGATGACTCCGTAGATCTCCTGCTGCTTCTCTCCCACTGTGTTGCCTCCTTCACGGTTGACTCTTGCTTACATTCTTTCTTGCTTCAGTTTGATATGGCCGAGCGCGAGTTATGCGGTCAGCCCGCCGTCCACCGGGTAGACCGCCCCCGTGATGTACCTCGCGTTGTCGGAGCACAGCCACGACACGAGCGACGCGACGTCCTCCGGCGTGCCGATGCGCTTCGCGGGAACCCGGCCCTGGATGGCCTCACGCTGTTTGTCGTTTAGATCTGAGGTCAGATCGGTCTGGATAAGCCCGGGGGCGACGGCGTTGATCGCGATGCCCTTGCTGGCGACCTCAGCCGCGATCGTCTTGGTCAACCCAATGACTCCGGCCTTCGCGGCCGAGTAGTTTGCCTGGCCCGGGCTCGCGTGCAGCCCCGAGATCGACGTGATGTTGACGATCCGGCCTTTGCGCGCCTTCAGCATCGATCGCAACGCCCGCCGAGTGCATGCAAACGTTCCAAAGAGGTTCGTGTCGATGACCCGGCGGAAGGCGTCGTCCTTCATGCCGAGCGCCAGTCCGTCCGCGCGGACGCCGGCGTTGTTGACGAGGGCTACGACCGGGCCGAGGCTCTCCTCTACCCGGGTGAACATGGCATCGACCTGCTCGGAATCGGCCACGTCGGCCTGGACCGTGATGGCCTTGCCTCCGGCCGATTCGATGGACTCGACGGTGTCCTTGGCGGCTCCCTCGTTGCCGACGAAGTTGACCGCCACCGCGTAGCCGTCCGCCGCGAGAGCCTCGGCGATTGCTCGGCCGATGCCACGCGAACCGCCGGTGACGAGTGCAACGTCAGACATGAAGCGCCTCTCTCTTGACTTCCTTGCGCGTCGTCGGGGACGGGATGCGCCAGCGAATCAGTCCGGCACCCCACGCAAAGCCCGCACCGAACGCCGTCAGCATGACGTCGTCACCATCCTGCAGTCGCCCGTCGTTCATCGCCTCGTTCAATGCGAGAGGAATCGATGCGGACGAGGTGTTTCCGTAATGATCGATGTTGACGATCACTTTGTGCTCGGGCCACTCGAGCCGTCTGGCGACTGCCTCGAGGATCCGGGCGTTGGCTTGATGTGCAACGAGCCAGGTCTTGTCGGGGTCCAGGCCCTCAGAGTCGATGGCGTCGCTCACCGTGTCGGTCATGCCCGCGACCGCGGCCTTGTAGACCTCGCGCCCGTTCATCTGAATGTAGGGGCTGTCCTTCGGCACGCACAGCAACTGGGGATTCGATCCGTCGGTACGCAACACGAAGTGGCCGATCTCGGTGGGGGCGTCGATGCCCTCGACGACGGCCGCGCCGGCCCCGTCTCCGAACAGGATGCTCGAACGACGGTCGTTGCTATCGGCATAGCGGGTCAGCACGTCGGCGCCCACGACAAGAACTCTGCGGGCCGCTCCCGACTCGACCAGAGCCTTCGCCTGAGCGAGCGCGAACAGAAACCCCGAACAACCTGCACCGAGGTCGAACGCTGCGGCGTTGGTCGCGCCGAGGGAATGTTGGATCAAACAGGCGGTCGCAGGAAACTGGAGATCCGGGGAGATGGTAGCGGTGATGATCGTGTCGAGATCGTCTGCAACCAGTCCGGCGTGATCAAGGGCGCGCTGCGCCGCCACCGTACCGAGCGACGAGCTCGAATCTGCGTCCTCGACTATGTGACGGCTGCGAATGCCGGTGCGCCCGAAGATCCACTCCTCGCTGACGCTGAGACGTTCGGCGAGCTCATCGTTCTTGAGCTCGCCATCCGGGACATGCACGCCGATCCCGGTGATAGTCGAGCCTTTCATCGACCCCGCACCCAGAACAGCGCCTCGCCCGAACGAACGGGCTGCCCGCTGACGGCGAGCATTCCCATCATCCAGCCGCGATGTGGTGACGTGACGGGCCTCCGCTCGTCGTTCACCTGGACCTCGCCGACCGCCTGGCCGGCGTCGACCCACTCACCCTCGGTCGTGAAAACCTCGGGCGGGAGTGGATAGAAGCGCCCCGCGCACGGAGACACGATGACCTTCTCATCGATGTGCGTGACATCGGGGGCCGGTGCGAACTCTTCGAGTGTTGCCGCCTCAGGCACCAACGGGCACCTCCTTTTTCTTCAGACTGCGAGTGGTGCGGGCCGCGAGCCCCGCTACGACCTTCCCGGGACCGAAGTCCACGAAATCGCGTGTTCCCTGAGACCAGAGGTACTCGACACTCTCTCTCCATCTCACGGGATGGGTGAGCTGAGTCACGAGCAGCTCTCTGATCTCCTCCGGCGAGCCATACGGCCTACCGGTGACGTTCGAGATAACCGGAACCTTGGGCCGGCGAATGTCGACCGATTCGAGCGCCCCGCGCAGCTCGGCGGCGGCCGACGCCACACCCTCCGTGTGGAACGGGCCCGACACCTCGAGCAGCACGGAGCGAGCACCAGCGTCGCTCACAAGGGCGGCCGCCTTCTCGAGACCCTCCTCCGAACCGGCGAGAACGACCTGGTCGGGAGCGTTGTCGTTGGCGACCTGCACACCCGCCTGCTCTGCAATCTCGCTGGCGGCATCGATGCCCATGCCGAGCAGAGCGACCATCGACCCCGGCGTCTCTTTGCTCGCTGCATACATTGCCTCACCTCGAACGCCCACGATCTGGAGCGCGTCGGTGAAGCTCAACGCACCCGCTGCAACCAAAGCGGAGTACTCGCCCAGGCTGTGCCCAGCGTAGAAGTCGAAGTGCGCATCGGCGTCCCGCCACGAACGAACGCTCGCAACGAGGATCGCAGGCTGTGCGAGTTCGGTCGCGAGGAGGGCGCCTTTGCGACGAGCCGTGATCTTGACGCGTCTCCGAAGTGGATACCCAAGCGTCATCTGCGCTTCGATGATCAGCGAATCGTCTTCGGGCAACCACTCGAGCACGGTGCCCGCCGGAATTCCTTGTCCCGGAAAGAGTCCAGCTCTCACTTGATTGTTTCCTCCTCTATGGATTCCATTTGTCTTCGTAATCTGCAGCGCGCACGATGCAAAAGAATGCGCACGGCGCCTTTCGTTCTCTTCGTGATGCTTGCGATTTCGTCGATCGAGTGCTCCTTCATGTAGCGGAGCACCACTGCCTCTCGTTGCGCGTCCGGCAACTCCGCAACCCGCTTCCAAATGAGATCCCGCTCCTCACCGATGACCACCTGGGCCGGAGGCGTCGGAACCGGATCCTCGAGGTCGGGTACCACCTCGAGCACTACGGAGTTGCGTCCCTTCTGGTTAAGCCACGTCGAGGCCGCGTTCCGGGCGATGCCATAGAGCCACGATCGGTAACTGCCCTCGCCTCGCCACTCGTTCGCATTTATCAATGCCTTGAAGAAGACGTGGGCCGTGATGTCCTCGGCGACGTCGTCGCTCGGCGTCCGTGCACGCACGACACGAAAAACGACGCATTCATAGCGTCGGTAGAGCTCGGCGAACGCCTCGAAGTCCTCTGTGGCGAGCGCGGCTAACTTTTCGTCGTCGACTTCTTGAAGCAATACGTCGTCGACGGCGCGAATCTCCATTACGTGCACGAACCTCCCTGCCCGTGTGCGTGCGGATTTTGCGACCCTCTCCTACACAAGACTCGATTGGCGCGGTTCCGTTACCAGACAATCCGCTTTCTCGGCAAAGTTTCTCGAAGAAATCGCGAACTCTCTGACCCCCCGGTCAACTGAGCGGCCGGTTACCGGAACCCCTGGTCAAGAAAAAGACGAAGGCCCCGAACCCCCGGTCAAGAGCTTGTGCGCTTGCTCTTCTTGGATCGGAGCGGTCCCGTCGCGCGGCCGGGAGGGGGAAGGTGGCACGATGGGCCGTATGAAACAGCCGACGGTCGCCCCCGACGTCGAGCGCGAATCCGACATAGATGAGGTCGTCGAGGCCGATCGGCCGTGGCTCGTCATCGTGTGGAACGATCCGATCAATCTGATGACGTACGTCACATATGTGTTGCAGAAGCTCTTCGGCTACCCCTACGAAAAGGCGCACAAGCTGATGCTCGATGTCCACTACAAAGGAAAGGCGGTCGTCTCGAGCGGACCGCGCGAGAAGGCAGAAATGGACTGCTTTCGCCTCCACGGGTACGGGCTCTGGGCAACGTTGAGTAAGAGTGAGTGACATCCCTATGAGGTTGAACGCCACCGAAGCGGGGATCCTGCGCGACCTCGTCGAGCAGATGCGCGAGCTCGTCAAGGAATCGGACGCGACGGATCCCATCCGCGCTCGGCTCTTTCCCGACGCCTACGAAGACAACCGGGATTCGACGGCCTATCGCGAGCTGACGGGAGGCGACCTAAGTGCGGCCAAGCTCGAGGCGCTCGATCGGGTGGCCGAGACACTCGGGAGCGGGGGCTCGACCAAAGCTCAGCTCACGGAAGAGGACGCCGAGGCGTGGGTGCGCACTCTGACCGATATGCGACTCGCCATCGGGACCCGCCTCGAGGTGACGGAGGCCACGATGAACCTCGAGCCGGACCCGAACGACCCTGCCTACGCTCCCCTTGGCACACTTCACTGGCTCGGATGGCTGCAGGAACGCATTCTCGAGCGCATGGTTCCTTAAAGGATGGTCCGACGAGTTGGAGGAAACGAATGGCGAAGCTGGAAGCCGGGGAGGATGCACCCGACTTCGAGGCGCAAGACGGTGACGGAGAGACCTGGCGGCTGAGCGACCTCCGAGGCAAGAAGGTCATTCTCTACTTCTATCCCGCGGACGACACGCCGGGCTGCACCCGGGAGGCCTGCGACTTCCGCGACTCCCAAAGCGACTTCACCGACGCCGGCTACGTCGTCCTGGGAGCAAGCCCTCAGGGGGCCGACTCCCACAGCGCGTTCTCGTCCAAGTACGGGCTCAACTTCCCGCTGCTGGTCGACGAGGATATGGGCCTAGCCAAGGCGTACGGAACCGCGGGCATCTTCGGGAAGTTCGAAAACCTCCCATTGACGGTGCAGCGGTCGACCTTCGTCATCGACGAGCGCGGCAAGATCGAGCAAGCGCTGTACGGAGTGAGCTCTCGCTCGCACGTCGAGGAGCTCAAGGCCTCGCTGACTTAGGGGTTCGGGTTGTAACCTCCCGGCGGAGGCCCGCTCGGCGGCTGCGTCCCGGGCGGCGGTCCATAGCCGGGCTGCTGACCGTAGTTCTGCTCAGGCTGACCCCAACTCTGCTGCTGGCTGGGATCGTGCTTCCTATGAATCGGGTAGGCCGCGACCGGAACAACCACGGTCTTGGAGGCCTTGTCATGCAGGGTCTGCTTCTCCTTGTCCCAGAGCATCCAAAGACCGTCAAGCAACCCCCAGAGCCAACCGACCAAGGGAACGTAGCTCGGTAGGCTGCGCACCGCATTACGGCCCAGGGCCCGCCCGTTTCCGATCGGTTCACCGGTGTCCTGAGTGATCACCCTAATGCTGAGTGCCTTCTTGCCGATGGTCTGACCCGACGGGCTTCCTTCCAGGAACGTGAAATACGCCAAGGTGACGACGAGTCCGAACATCGTGAACAGGAAGTCGTCCCCCGTGCCGAAGTTCCGGAACTGACCCGGGTCATCTCCAATGTCGGCGAATCCGCCAAGAAGCCCGAAGACGATGAAGATCGGAACGGCAACGATGACGCCATCCAAGATGTACGCGAGGAGTCGTTGGCCGAAGTTGGCGCGCGGCCCGCTCGGGCCCTTCTGGTAGGGGTTGGGAGCTTGCGGATACTGCCCGTATCCACCTTGTTGCGGAGGATGCTGTGGGTACGCACCCGGCTGCTGAGGCTGGCCCTCCTGTGGGTAGCCATCCGGTGGCTGCCCACCCTGCGGTGGATACCCGTTCGTCATGACCTTCCTCCTTCGCGGTACTAGGACCGTTAGACGTGTTGGCGCAGAGTCTCTATGTCGTTCGCTATCCCCGTCCACGGTGTCTCGCAAATGACGACCGAGGACTTCGAGGCCTTCACCATGTCCACGATGACGTCGACATCGATCCTGCCCTCGTCGAAGTTTGCGTGACGATCTCGCCCACTGCCCGCCGAGTCGCGTGAGCTGTTGGCGTGCACGAGATCGATCTTGCCGGTTGCCACTAGCAGACGCTCGATCACATCGTCGAGTCCCTCGCCGCCCGCATGCGCATGACACGTATCGAAGCAGAAGCCGGGGTCGAACTCTCCGATGTGCTCCCACAAACGTGCGATGACGTCCGCATGGCGCCCCATAGCATTGTCGCCACCGGCCGTGTTCTCGATCAGTATCGGCGGCTCATCACCTTTCAACTCCTCGAATACCTTCCGCCAGCGCATGAAGCCCTTCTCGATCCCGTCCTCGGCGTGGCCGGCATGAACGATGACTCCGACCGCCCCGACTTCGGCCGAGCGCTCGAGCGTTCCTGCGAGAATCTTGCGCGAAGGAATGCGAACTCGGTTGTTTGGTGACGCCACATTGATGAGATAGGGCGCATGCACGTAGATGGGAGTATCCGATGACTTGAGTTCCTCGGCATCGGGGCGCGAAGGTGGCTTCTTCCACGACTGTGGGGGACCGACGAACATCTGAATCGCGGCCGCGCCGACCGATTCGGCCTGCTCGAGGGGTTTGTCGTCGGGAACGTGCGCTCCAATGATCATGGCTCGATTATCCCCGTACTCGACTGGGCCTCGGCCAGACGCGTCAGGCGATCGAGCGCCGTACTCTGCATTCGACGGAGCCGTCGCCGAAGAAGGAAGCCGAGCACCCGTCCCGAGATACCTGTGGGGGCCTCGGTGACGATCGTCGCCCGAATGAGGCACTCCTCCCGGCGCTGCTCGACCTGGTAGCTCACCCTCATCCGGACGCCGACCAGGACGTCCTCGACGAGGCCGTCGTCGGGCACCTCGTGGATGGCGGCCTGGCCCGCCACCCCGAAGCCGAGCAGATCGGCGTGACCACGGACGACATCTCCAGCCTGGACGCGCTCGGGACCGACGGTGGCGACTATCTCCGGCTGCCACTCCGGCCAGCGAGAGGCATCCAGCAGGTGCCGGATGACAACGTCCGGCTTGCACTTCGCCACGCGCTCGGCCCCCACTTCGAACGTCGCGGCCACGTTCTTCTGCGGTTGGTGCACGCCGGAATCCTACGGGGCTTGTAGGGCTAACTCCGGAGGTATGGTTCGCCCATGTCCACGCCTCGACTCGCCGCCGCGGCCGGAAGCGTTCCTGGAGCCGAGGCGGCCGCCAACGTCGCGCGCGCGGGAGGCAACGCGGTGGACGCCTGCCTCGCCGCCTCAATCATGGCCTGGGTGACCGAGCCGTTCTTCGGCTCCATCGGCGGTTCGGGGTTCGTGCTCGTGAGAACGCCCTCGGGTGAGATCGAGATCTTCGATGGCAACACGGCGATGCCACACACTCGGCCGGCCGAGCCCGGGCAGGGCCTGCAACGCGTCTACTTTCCCGAATACGCCGACGGCATGTACACGGGAATCGGCGGGGGCTCGGTCGGGGTTCCCGGAATTCTGGCCGCCGTGCACCGGGCATGGGAGCTCCACGGCAACATCGAATGGGAGGCCCTTTTCGCCGATGCCATCGCCGCCGCGAGAAACGGCCTCCCCATGTCGAAGACGGCCTCTTACTACCTCTCGGTCACCTGGGATGCGGTGTGGTGCAAGTATCCGGACGCGTCCCGAATCTTCGCCCGCGAAGATGAGCCGTTGTCCGAGGGTGAGGCCTTGGTTCAATCCGAGCTCGCGGATGCATTGGAGCTCGTCGCGCAGCGAGGGCCCGAGGTCTTCTACTCGGGCGAGCTTGCCTCGGCCATCGCGGACGAGATCCAGGCCGACGGCGGCTTCATGACGGTGGAGGACCTCAGTCGTTGCGAGCCGCTCGTTCGTCACGCTCTGATCTCAGAGGTGTGGGGCTGGCGGGTCGACACCAATCCTCCTCCTGCGGTGGGTGGGGCGGTGCTGGTCCACATGCTTGCACTTCTGCACTCGGCCGACCTGAAGGATCCGGTCGAGCGACTGCGGGCTCTGGTCGAAGCTCAGCGAATGGCAACCGGATACCGGCGGGAGCGCTACGGAGACCCGACCGGCGTCGCGTCCGCGTTTCAGGAAGCAATCGACGCGCTGAGTGACGGACGGATATCCACAAGGGACAGCATCGATCAATTCACCCGACGGAGGATGCGCTCGCAGGAAACGACGCACGGATCGGCGGCCGACTCCGACGGTTACGTCTGCTCGATCACGGAGTCCAACGGCTACGGCGCGGGACTCGTGGTTCACGGAATGATGCTGAACAATTCGCTCGGCGAGGAGGAGCTGAATCCGATGGGAGTGCACGGGCTCACGCCCGGCTCACGCTGTCACTCGAACATGGCCCCCACGATCGCATCGGGACCGGGGGTGGTGGTCGGACTCGGTTCACCGGGGGCCGACCGCATCGTTGGTGCGATCGCGCAGACGCTGATGCGCCTGGCGGTGGACGGTGACTCGTTGGAGGAGGCCGTTGCCGCGCCTAGAGCTCACCTCGATCCGCGTCCGGAGGGCGAGACACTGTGCTTCGAGCCCGGACTGCCGGGTGACAAGCTCAATTTCAAACCGCGACCCTACGACGACATCCACATGTTCTTCGGCGCGGTGCAGGCTGCGTCGGTCTCGGACGACGGCTCGGTCGACGCAGTGCACGACCCGCGCCGCTCCGGGGGCCACGTTCTGATCTGACTCCCTGACCTCTTTTCTCCGAAGTCTGGACCTCGACATGTCACAGGCATCGGTTCGAATATCCACATGGATCGAGAGTGCCGGCGCCCTGATGAGGTGTCCCAGCGGGTAGCCGCAACCCAGCACGGCCTCATCACGCTGAACCAGGCGCTGGAGGCCGGATTCACCCGCCGGCAGATCAGATGGCGGCTGGATTCCGGGCAATGGACCAAGGTTCTTCCCGGCGTCTTAGCCATCGCCCCACCGATTGATGTGTGGCTGCAGGGGCTCATGGCGGCCGGCCTTTGGACCGGAGATGCGGTGATCGTTGGCCTCGCGAGCGCGGGGTTGTGGCAGCTCGAGGGAATAGCTCCCGGCGTCATCGAGATCGCCACCGCGACTCGCAAACGACACGCTGCCGTCATCGTGCACCATGGAGCGAGCTTCCCCCACGAAGACCTAATCAGGCATCGCGGTCTCCTGGTCACGACTCCGACCCGGACCTTGATCGACATCAGCGGAGTCGTTT
>JBOGWS010000039.1:0-21442 GCA_050693895.1 Actinomycetota bacterium
CGTGAGAGTGGAAAGGCTGCCACGGTTGGCTGCGGTCGGCGTCGAGAGCCCGGTGAGATGCCCGCAACCAACCGTTGGCTATCGGGGTGTTGGGATCGGTCGATCCCTCGAACGTGACCTCGTCGCCATCGGGATCGAAGAGCCGCACGATGAGGAAGATGTCGGCGTCCGTTGTCGACGACGACACGAACAACGTCGCCGCCATGGGACCGGTGACCTCCATTTCCTCGTCGAGCACCGGCAGCAAGAACAACAGACCGTCACCGAGGGCCTCGTACTCGATACTCGTGGCTTGGTCGACGGACTCGCGGCGCAGCGTCTGGTCGGGGTGGAGGTGTAGACGGGTCCACTCCGTCCGAGCGAGCGGCCACTCGTGCTCTCCGCGCAATACGAAGCGTTCCCCCGGGTGGCGGATGTTGAGTTGGACCCGCGGCGTTCGGTCCCAGCCGTTGTCGAGCCCTTTGAGGAAGTGGTCGAAGAAGCGCTTCTGCACGTCCCGTCCGTAAGCCGAGTAAAAGTGCGTCCAATGGGTGTCGCCGTGCACCTCGAGCCACTTGTTCTGCGAGGAGACGTGTACGAATCCGTTGAAGTTCCCGCGCGGGTGGAGGCCCTGCCCACCCCAGTTGGCGGCACTGAGCACAGGGACTTCGACCTTCGAAAGGTCGATCGTGCGGTCCCGATGCCAGTCGTCGAACAACGGATGCTCCTTGATCGCGCCGAAGTATTCGATGCGGTTGCGCTCCAACTCCTCCTCGGTGAGCGTCACCGGCCCGGCGACCGACTGTCCGGTGTTGGGGTTGGTCGGCGCGCGTTCACCTTGTCCGTGCTGGATCGGGTTGATCTGCGTCGGCTGCCAGCGTTTGGTGAATTCGCTGAGTATGCCGCCGTGATAGAACGCGTCCCGGTACTGGTCGTTGAAGCCCTCCCACGCGATGAGCGCCGCCAGGTGAGGTGGACGGCGAGAGGCCGCGGCCCAGCCCATGACCGCGTAGTAGGAGATCCCTGCTATCCCGACCTTGCCGTTGCTCCAGGGCTGTACTCCCGCCCATTCGACCGAATCGCAGACGTCCTCGAACTCCTTGGGCGAGCGCGGGTCCAGGCGACCCGGCGACCAACCCGCGCCCCTCGAGTCGACTCGTACGACGACGTACCCGTGAGGAACCCAGCGCTCCGGGTCGGTAACCTCCCAGGACTGGTAGGCATTGGTCGAGCCCTCGAGGACGGTCGGGTCCTTCTCGATCAGCTTGTCCCACTGCATCCGGTATATGGCCCCGTTGAACGGCAGACCCTTTGCGTAGACGCCGTGGCTGAGGATGACGGGATACCGGCCCTCCGCCGTCGGGCGGTAGACGTCGCCGCGCAGCACCGCTCCGTCCGGCATCTCGATCGGAACCTGCCAGTCGATGCACATGCCGTCGCGTTCGTCGGTCCACGACCGCAATCCGGGCTCGTCGTTCATCGATCACCTCTCTGTCGTTGAGTAGACGAATAGGAGCGCGGTGGCCGGCGGCATCCGGACGGAGCCCGGTGTCGTCGCCGGCCACGCAACGCTCGTTATGCGAGTGGGTTAGCTACTCAGCTCGTCGAACTCGGCCTGGTAACGCTCCGCGACCTCTTCGGGGGAATCATCCGTTCCGGTGACCGTGAGTTCCTCCAAGAGGTTGATCAGAACGTCACCGACCGCCGAGGTGTTGGTGCCCGGAGGCACCTGTGCCTCGAGCGACAGGAAGACCTCCTGGATCTCCTCGGTGAAGTACGGCTGGATCTCCTCCAGCTCCTCGGACTCCTCGTACAGCGGGAACGACATGGTCGGCGCCGCATCTCTGAACAAGTAGCGCTCCTCGGCGATCTCCGGCGACGCCAGGTACCGCATGACGAGACCCGCCTCGTCCGGGTGTTCGGTCTCGGCGGCGATGGACATACCACGCGGCACGCCCATCTGCTGACCACCATCCTCTTCGTTAGTAGGCATCGGAACCGTCAGCCACCCGGACTCGTACTCGAATCCATCGATGTCCATGAAGGCGACGCCGCCGTTCAGCCCCTCCATGAGAATGGGTAAGTCTCCGCGAGCGAACGCCCCGAGAGACTCATCCTGTTGCCCGATCATGAATTCGGGATCGACGATTCCCTCTTCGTACATCGTCTGGGCCCAATCGATGAAGGCCAGGCCCTGCTCGCTGGTCAGATCGGGAATGTTGCCATCGAAGGGGACGCCGAAATTGTGGAGCCAGTGGAACATCCGGTCGGCGCTGGTTCCGCCGGTTCCGAAGTAGGCAGGCAGATCGGGGTGGGTCTCCTGGAGTTGCCGGCCTGCCTCGAGGACGTCGAACCAGGTGTCGAACTCGGGCTCTACGCCTGCCTCCTCGAGCAGATCGACGTTGTAGTAGACCGCGTCGTAGAGGTTCTTGATCGGCGCGTGGTAGATCTCGCCGTCGTACGTACCGTCCTCCCAGACCTTGGGGATGACCGTCTCGTAGACCTCGGGTTCTTCTTCTTCGAACTGCTCGACCTGATCGGTCATCGGCTGGATGAGTTCGGCCTCCATGAAGGCCGGGACGAGGTTCGAATCGATTTCGACGATGTCGGGTAACTGTTCTCCGGCATCACGCATTCGAAGCATGTCCGAGAAGACCTCGTCACCCCTCACATCCCAGTTGACGATCACGTTGTGCTCTTCCTCGATGGCCGCGAACTCGTCTTCCGGGACGCTCTCGCCGTTGAACCAGACGGTCACCTCAACCGGGCCACCATCGTCGCCTCCCCCTTCGTCGTCGCCACCGTTACACGCAGCCAGCACCAACATAAGAGCCGCCAACATCGCGATCGCTCTGGTTCGACGTCGAGCGCCCCAACCTCTCGGGCCGGTGCGTCCTTCCGATCCTTGCAAGTCCATGCCCCCATCCTTTCTTGTAGCAATACGGAGGAGTCCACGCGGCTCCCCCTGAGCCAACAGCGGTCAGACAACGAATGCGGTCCTCGGCGGTCCGCGGCCGAGGAATGGGTGAACGGAGTCGGCGCGCCCGCCCACTACTTCACCGCGCCGCTGGTTATGCCGCCGACGACGTATCGCTCGACGCGCAGATATACGAAGATGAAGGGAACCAGCGTGAGCATCGCGAAGGCGGCCTGGCCCGGATTGTCTTGAAAGCCCGTCGTATCCGTCATCAACCACAGCTCGTAGGGCAACGTGCGGTTGCCGGGACTCTGTGTCAGCGCGAGCACGAGGTTGAACTCATTCCAGGCCTCGCGAAACGCGAGCACCCCGATCGTGATCATGGCCGGTACCGCCAGCGGCAGCACGATGTAGCGGACCCGTGAGAACATGTTGGCTCCGTCGACGTTGGCCGCTTCCTCCAGGTCGCGCGGGATCTGTTGGAAGAAACCGACGAGGAGCCACACCGCAAGAGGCAAGATGGTCCCGGTGAACACGACGATCAGAGTCAACTGTTTGTCGATAGCACCCAGGGCCACCGCCAGCCGGTACAGCGGGACCATCAGACCCAGGCCCGGGATGAGCCTCGGGAGCAGCGTGAACAAAAGGAGTAGGTGCCTGCCGCGGAACCGAAAGCGGGCGAAGGCGTAGGCCGCGGGGATTGCCACGAGGAGGGTGAGCAAAGCGGTCCCGAGACCGACGACGACGCTGTTAACGAATGCTCCCCTGAACCCCTGGCGTTCGATCACCGACTGATACGCTTCGAGTGTTGGGTTGGAGGGGATCAACTGCGGATTTGCAAAGACGTCTGCGCGCGTCTTGAAGGAGACCGAGAGCGTCATCAGTATCGGAAGCACCGTCCACACCACCAGCGCGATCAACGGGATCGAGACCAGCATCGTGCGTATCCATCCGCTTCCGAGCGCAGGCAATCTTCGAGCGGAGACAGTGTGAGAGCTCATCAGTTCCCCAAGTCGTAACGACGAGATACCCGCACGTAGAGCAGCGTCAGCAGAGCGTTGAAGGCAAGGATGATCATGGCTATCGCGAGCGCCTCGTGGGTGCGAAGGTCGCGAAAGGCCGTCTCGTACAGCACGATCGGCAGGATCCTGGTGGCGTCCACGGGTCCGCCGCCCGTGAGGGCAAGGACAACTCCTAGCGAGGTCAAAGTTGAATAGCTGAACCACACAACAGTGAGGGCCAGTTGGGGTGCGATGAGCGGGATCGAGACGTACCAGGCCCGATGCCACCCGGATGCGCCGTCTACCTCGGCCGCGTCGAGCAGTGACGGATCGATCGTCTGAAGGCCTCCCAGAAGCAACAGGACCGCAAGCGGCAGGTCGGACCAGACCTGGGCGATGATCGTCGCTACCATGGCCAGAACGGGGCTGGAGAACCAAGCTGGCCCTTCGATCCCCAAGACCTCCAGCGTCCTGTTGACCTGACCGAACTCTTGATTGAACAGGAGGCGAAACATGACCGCGGTGGCTACACCCGAGACGAGATACGGGACGATCGTCACTCCCCGAAGAAAGCGCAGGTACCCTGCTGCCTTGTTCAGGGCGAACGCAAAGACTAGGGCGAGCGAAATGCCCAGGACCAGGGACCCGCTTACGAAGATGAGGGTGCGACCAATGGACCACAGGAAATCGGGATCCTGGAACAGATCCAGATAGTGCTTGATCCCCACGAATTCTTGCTTGCCGCCGAGGAACTCGGTCTCGAACAAGCTGCCCCAGATGGCGTAAAGAACCGGGAACGCCAGCAGTACGCTCACCATGATGATCGACGGACCGGAAAGTAGGTACGGCGTCACCCGGCTGTGACCTATGAGACTGGTGCGGTCGTCCACACCCGTCGGCTGTTTCGAACGTCGAAAGCGACGCGCGATCGGCGCATCTTCGCGACCGCTGTTAGATCCCGTCACGACCTACTGACCACTCCTTGGCCCCACCGGGGGCCGAGGAGGCGAGCAGCTGCCTTGGTCGAGCGTTCTCCGGACCCCCGAGACATGCAAGCGAGGCTTCCTCATACGGGTGCTGACTCGCACAGTGTATATAACAGTTAATATTTTATATCAGACAGGACCCCCCGCAGGGTGGCTCGTCGTCAGCTCTTCCAGCCGGCTTCCTGCAGTGTCGCGAAGATCTCGTCTGAGGACGAGACCCATCCGAACGCGCGCCCTATACATGTGAGAGCGGCCCTGTGAAGGTCCGGGCCGTCGACCGTTTCGACGCAGTCCGAGATGACGACGCAGCCGAAGTCCTTGGTGGAAGCGATGATCGTCGTCGCCAGCACGCAGCTGTTGGTATTCACTCCGGTGATCAGAAGTGTGTTCACCCCAAAGTTGCGCAACGTGAACTCCAGGTCCGTGGCGTTAAAGCAGTCGTACCGCCGTTTGCCACCGACGACGACGTCTCCCTCGCTCTGGATTCCCGGCATCAGCTCCGTACCCGGTGATCCGGACAGGTTGTGCGACATCATGTTGCCGCGTGTGACGTTGGTTCCAGATATCGCGTGCCAGAAGGGATTCGATGCGATCTCATCGCGAGTCCTGTACTCGGTGACGACGTGCACCACCGGCACACCCCGGCGCCGCGCCTCACCCAAGAAGGCGATGTTGGCATCGACTACGCGCCGAGCGGCGGCACGGTCGAGCGGCAGAGTCGCGATGTCGTCCAGGTGTCCTCGGTGCAGGTCGATAGTCACGACGGCCGGTCTCAACTGTGCAACGCCGAGCCCCCCGCTTTCCATCAGGTCGCCTCCTCGAGAGAGAGCGGGATCGTCGGCGTGCGTTCTTCTCTCATCGCTGTCGTCATAATCCCTTTATTCCACGAACACGGTAGCTGCGCTCTCCCTGTCTGGGACTCGCGAATAGCAGTATCGGTGCCACGTGCTCGTTCTCGTCGGTGGCCACGATGACCGCCGTCACCTCCGGGCGGTCAAGCAGCTCCTTGAAGTCCTGTGTTACGTAGTCGGCACCGGTATCGATTGCAAGCTCGCCGGCGAGATCTAGAGGGAAGGGCTAGGCCTTCGCCTCCTGTTCCTTCAGGAACTTGCGCAGTTCCTTCACCGTGTGATTGATGTGGGCCCGGACGGCTCGCTGCGCGCGGCGGACGTCGGAGGCCTTGCAGGCATCGAGGATCTCCTGGTGCTGATCGTCGGCCCGCTTGTCCATGGGCTGGTGCGAGACGAACATGTGGATATAGGTGCTCGATGAGTCGCGCAGGCTTGCGATCATGCTGCACAGCCGGGGCATTCCCGAGGCGTTGTAAAGGGTGAGGTGAAAGCGGTCGTTCAGCTCCACCCATGTGTCCTCGCCCTGGGTCTGGCGCATCTCGTCGATGACGGACTGCATATCGGTGAGCAACTCCGGGGTCAAACTGGGCATCGCCTTGGTGATGGCGAGCACCTCGAGCGCGCCGCGGATCTCGTACGACTCGGTGAGATCCTCCGCCGTCGGGTGGAACACGATTGCGCCCCGGTGAGGGTCGATGCGCACGAGTCCGTCGGCCTGCAGCAACGCAAAGGCCTCTCTGACAGGGGTCGTGCTCACCCCGAAGCGAGCCGCAACGTCGTTCTGACGAAGGCGAGTGCCGGGCTGCAACACCCCCCGCTGAATCTCCGACCGGATCAGCTCCGAAACGGTTTCCGCGGTCGTCTTTCGCCTTAGCACCTCAGGTTGACTCGCCATGGATCACCTTTTCTATCCGCTTACTTTCTAGTTCTCTCGAGCCCGACCGTGGCACCCGGTCCGTCCGCCCCGGTGCTCAGGCACAATGCATTCTATCCGTCAGGGTTCCGTCCCATCTGATTTATCGTGTCGCGCCCAGATCATCTCGTTTGCCAAGAAGCGCTGCTTCCTCCAAGTCGAACAGTTCCGAGGCGGTTGAGCCGCCCACGAGCTGGCGTGTCTCCTCCGAGTCTGCGACGCGGTCCAGGCGGCCAACCGGATCTTCGTCTGCCATGTCGAAGGGCAGGTCGGTACCCAACACCACCCGCTGGTTTCCCACGAGATCGATCAACCATTTCAGCGCTCGGTCGTGGTGCGTGATGGTGTCGAAGTAGAAGCGGTCGAGGTACTCGCTCGGAGGACGGTCGAGGCTGATACGGGCTTCCTGGCGGACCTTCCAGCCGTGATCGAAGCGACCGATCTGGTAGGGCAGAAAGCCTCCCGCGTGGACAAGCAGGAACTTTAGGTTTTCGAAGCGGTCGAATAGACCGGAGAAGATCAATCGACCGGCGGCGAGAGCGGTGTCCAAGGGGTTCACAAAGATGTTGGTCAGGTAGTAGTCCTCGTACCCTACTTTCGGTCCGATGTAGTAGGGGTGAAGGATCACCGGGGCGCCGAGCTCGTTGACCGCCTCCCAGAGGGGCAGGTAGGCGTCGCGGTCGACGTACTCGCCCTCGATCGTGGTCCCGACATGGGCTCCAACGAAGCCAAGCTCCTGAATGCAGCGTCGGTACTCGTCGGCAGCCGCATCCGGGTCTTGCATTGGAAGCGATGCCGTTCCGGCGAGCCGGCCCCTCGAGCCCGCCACCGTTTCGGCCAGTGAGTCGTTCGCCATACGAGAGAAGGAGACGGCGTCGGCTGTATCGATCCAGTAGTAGAAGAGCGTGGGGGCCAAAGACATGATCGAGAAATCGATTCCTCTGGCATCCATGTCATCGAGCTTGGCCTGGTTGCCCAGAAATCCATCGTTGAGGGGGTACGCGAAGCCCTCGTCGTGCACGACCCAGCGGTGACCGTCGCGTCTTTCAACCGCCGCACCCCAGGCGGGGTGATCGGCGGCGTTCAGGAATTCGGGGGGGATGAAGTGAGTGTGGACGTCGATGATCATTGGCGACTTGTCCAATCCATCTCCTCCCCGCTCGGCGGCCCATTGCGAACTGCCCCGGATCCGTCGCCCTCACAGCACCGGCGAGGAACCGCGAGGGACCGAACCCAGAGAGGACCGCCCCCGATCCTCATATTGTGCATAGTATACCCTCAAGCCGGCGACCCGCAATGGTCAAGAGGTCGCAGCCGCACGCTCCGTGTGATCGAGGATGACCTTGAGCGAACCTCTCGAACCGGTCGCTTCGATCGCCTCCCGGGCACGACTCAGGGGAAAGACGTCCGTCACGAGGGGCTCGAGCTCGGCTTGTCCGCTCGAAACGATGTCGATCGCCGCGGGGAAATCCTCGGGCTTGGCCGCCCTGGGGTTCGAGATCATCAGCTCCTTGTAATAGAGCTGGTAGTAGGGAAGCGCGGGCGCGGGCTCGGTGATCGTACCGAACAGCGTCAGCCGCCCCCCGATCCTCGTGAACTCGATCGCCCGGGCGAGCGTCGAGCCCCGGCCGACCGCCTCGATCGCGACGTCGACACCGCGTCCCGAGGTGCAGTTCAGGACGGTTTCGAGCGCCTTCGGATCGGCGGCGTCGATGGTGACGTCCGCTCCCAGGCGCTCGGCGAGGGCCCGCTTCGACGCAGTCCTGGTGACGCCTATCACGGGCGATGCTCCGCGCGCAGCGGCGAGCTGGAGATGCAAGAGGCCCGTTACACCGAGACCCATCACGAGCACGGACTCGCCGGAGAACAGCGGCGTCTGACGTTGCGCGTGTATGCAAGTGGTGAGGACCTGAAGCAGGGGGGCGGTGGTGTCGGAGATCTCCCGAGGAACCCGATAGAGATTGGCAGCAGGGACCGCGACGATGTTGCTGAAGCCACCGTCGCGATCCCTGCCCATCAATGCCCCATTGGGGCAAAGGTTGACCTGTCCCTTCGAGCACTGGTAGCAGGTCCCGCAATACACGACGGGATCGATCAGCACCCGGTCGCCGCGCTGGAATCGCCGCTCCTCCGAGACCTCATCGTCCGTCTCGAGGATCGTACCGACCATCTCGTGCCCCAGTACCAGCGGATGGGTCACGGGGATCTTGCCGGCGAAGATGCTTAGATCGGTTCCGCAGATACCTGTTGTGTGGATGGCAACGAGCGCGTCGCCCGGACCCGGTCGCGGCTCGGGGCGCTGCTCGGACCGCAGCTCGTTGGGCGCATCCAGGACCACCGACATCATCGTGGTGTCAACCACTCTCCTTGAGGTGCTCGGTCGCCAGCGCGGCAACCTCTTCGAAGGGGAGTAGTGCCTTTGTCGACAGGGCACGCTCCTTGACTGCCATCAGCAACGAGCGCAATTGCTCGTCGTCGGCGGACAATCCGAGTGCCTTCATCGCGAGCGTCATCGAGGGGAGACCGCTACCCTTCCCGTAGACGATGCGTGCAGGAGGCTGCCCGACCACGTCCCAGTGATAGGGGAACAACTCCTCCGGTTTGCTGTCGATGCAGTGCTCGTACCAGCCGGCGATGATCCCCGACTCCACCTCAAAGAGGCGCTCACCAACTACCGCCCGGTTGCTGGGAATCGTGTGACCGGTGCGCTCGCGGACAAGCCGAGACAAACCGTAGAACTCCTCGGTTACGAGGTTGTGCTCGGCGTCGTACATCATCCGCAATGCGAGCGCGAGCTCCTCCATCGGTGTGTTACCGGCGCGCTCCCCGATGCCGCTGACCGTCGTGTGCACGACCTCGACGCCGACCGCGAGCGCTGCGAGCGAGTTGGCGACGGCGAGCCCAAAGTCGTCATGGAAGTGTGCCTCCAGCCGCACATCGGGCAGACGTTCGCGCACCTTTTCGATCCATACCGGAATCGCCTGAGGCGTTACCCCACCGAAGGTGTCCACCAGCGAGAGGGCATCCATGTGGCCTTCCGACGCAACCTGCTCGACGAGATCCAGGTACCAGTCGAACTCGGCGCGAGAGGAGTCGATCGTGAAGAAGACCGTGTCGAGACCCTCTTCCTTGGCCGCAAGAGTTGCCTCGATAGACAGCTTTTTCGCCCGGTCGATCTCCCAGCCGTAGGCGCGTTCGAGGATGTGGCCGGAGGAGGGAATCTCCACAACGACGCCGGTTACCCCGCAGTCCTTGGCCTTGCGAATGTCGTCGACCATGCAGCGTGCGAAAGCGTAAATCTGGGGCCCGAGATCGGCCTGGACGATGTCCTTGATCGCCGCCTCGTCTTGCGCCGACACGATCGGCATGCCGGCCTCGATGCGGTCGACACCAGCTGCGGCGAGGCGACGAGCGATGGCTACCTTGTCGTCGCGCGTCAGCGCAACTCCGGCCTGCTGCTCGCCATCTCGCAACGTGATGTCGTGGAAAATGACTCGTTCGGGGAATGCGAATCCCTCGCGCGACGCGTCGAGGAAGTTCCAGGGGCTGGTGAACCAGCGCCCCTCCACCTCCCACGGGGTCTTGTTAGCCATTGCTAGGTTCTCCTCCTCTTAGCGCGATCGTCGTAGACAATCGCTGGTCTTGACTGGTTGCCAGCCGCTAGTCCCACCAGTAGTCGGGGTGCTCAACCAGCGTGGTGATTGCGTTGCCGTCTTCGGTAATGACGATGTTTTCCTCCAACCGCACCGTCTGCTCCAACTTCGGATGTCCTGCGAAGGTCTCGATGGCGAAGTACATGTTGGGCTTGATCTCGGCCGGATAATCGAGCGAGTAGGCGCGTGACACCCACATGCCCTCGTAGAGGCTGAGACCGATGGAGTGGGCGAATTGCTGCAGTGACACACTCCCGTACTTGTCGTCGTCGTAGACGGGGAACTTAGCGGCGACGTCGGCGGTCGTGTTGCCGGGCTTCATCTCGGCAATCGCCGCGTACATGGAGTCGTAGCACTCCTTGTAGAGGTCCTTTTCCTTCTGCGTGGGCTTGGCGTCGACCTTCCATGTGCGAACGAAGTCGATGAAGTAGCCGCCCGGCCCGACCGCGTTGATGTCGACGATGACGTGGTCGCCCTGGCGGAAGATCTTGTCGGTGTGCCAGCGGCGGTAGGGCGACGTGTTGCCGCCCGAGGCACAAATGATCTCGTAGACGACGTCGAAGCCCGACGAGTAGAGGTACTCGTTGACCTTTGCGGTGATGTCGGCCTCCCTGACTCCAGGCTTTGACCATTCCTTCATGGCCCGCCACATCGCCGCGTCACCGTGAGCCGCGGAGATCTTGAGGCACTCGATCTCATCGGGCGTCTTGATAGTGCGGGCCCCCGACATCGCGGGCCAAGCGTTGACCAGCTTGACTCCCTTGGCCTTGAGCGCCTCATAGGCGCGAAAGTCCATGATGTCGATGCCCACACGTCCGTCGGCGACTCCGTTCTCCTTGAGCGCGTCGACGATCGAGTCGGCCATCTTCTCGGCCATGATCTCCTCGGCTCCCTCGCCCCACTTCCAGGTGATGGCGGGACGCACTTCCTTTAGCCAGGGGGCGTCGATCTCGGCGCAGACCTTGTCGCTCCCGACCGTCTCGAACAGCACGGGGTCGCCCTCGCGCGGCAGCACTGCGTAGCGGATGAAGATGTTGTTCTTCCAGTTGCCCTGGAAGACGCTGGTGACGTAGCGGACGTTCTCGCCCACGAACAGGATCAGGGCGTCGATATCGTGGATCGCCATCTGCTCGCGAGCCCGTGCCACCCGGTCCTTTCGCAGTCGGTCAAAATCGACCCGCGCCTGCCAGTCGGTGCTAGTGGTCGAGAACACCCGGCGCGGCGAGTACTCGTGTCGTGTCTCTAGAAACTCATGTTCCATACAGTCTCCTCCTCATGGTCGTCACCTCTTGATTGCAGACTTCTCGATGAAGTTGATGACCGAGTTCGCCGTGTGGCGCAGGTGACGGCGAACGGCCACTTTCGCCGCTCTCGCGTCGCCTCTCTTGCACGCGTCGAGAATCGCCTGGTGCTCGTCATCGACTGCGGGTTCGGGAAACTCGAGCGAGACATACAGGTGGATGTGGACCGCAGACGATTCCCGCAGACTCTCGATCATCGCCAGCAAATGTGGTTTAGCCGCGGGTTCGTAGGTGCGAAGGTGAAACTCGTTGTTCAACTCGATCCAGAGTTCGGTGTCCTTGGTTCGGCGCATCTTGTTGATGAGGTTCTGCAACTCGGTCAAGCTCTCGGGCGTGAAATTGTGGATGGCGAACGAGACGGCGAGCGTCTCCAGAACTTCGCGGATCTGGTACGACTCCCGCACGTCGTCGGCAGATGGAGATGACACGACGGCGCCGCGATGAGCGTCGATTCGCACGAGGCCGTCAGCCTGAAGAAGAGCAAAGGCCTCGCGCACAGGCGTGGTGCTAACGCCGAAACGGGCGGCGACCTCTCCTTGCCTCAGGGACGTGCCGGAACTGATCACGCTGCGCTGGATCTCGGCGCGCAGTTCTCGGGCCACGGCTTCGCTCGTCGTGAGTCGATTGATGTTGCCCTCTCCGGTCGCCACCCTTCCCCCTTCCTGCTTGGACGCGGAAGTGCCTCGGGCATCTCTGGACAGCGTGGCTGACTCATAGATACTATGCATCATATGCTATATGCCGTCGCTCCGTTCCCGAGACGAGGGGGTAGCGGATGAGCGACAACGAGCCCGGCCCGCATCGATCGCGACGCGGGCGGCCGGAGCCGGTAAGCGTGCCGCCCCCCAAGGATCTCGGTTCATTCGGCCACGGGCAGTTCGCCGTCGACTACGAGGCCCGCATCGATCACCACGCGGCGCGCGCCCGGCGCATCGAGCGAACCTGCGAGGCGCTCGCCGGGGCCGGCCTGGACGCTCTTCTCGTGTGGAAGTACGAGAACGTCAGGTTCCTCTCCGGATTGCGCGCGCAGATCATCTCGGACAAGAGCACGCTCCTCAACGGGTGTCTGCTTACCGCCGAGGGCGACATCGTTCTGTTTCTCTCGGGTGGTGAGGTGGACAGGGCACGTCGGATCATGACCTGGATCGATGAGATTCACGCCATCCCGATCATGGAAGCTCGAGGGCTCATCTTCGGGGCGTTCGAGCACACCATCGCACCTACGTTTGAGGCCCACGGGCTCTCCAGAGCGCGTCTCGGGGTGGACGAGCTCGCCTTCGCGCAACTCCAGGCCTTCGAGAACGCCCTGCCCTCGGTCGAGCTGAGTGACGGCGACGCGGTCATGCAGTCGGTGCGCCTGGTGAAATCCGACGACGACATCGCGGCGATGCAAGAGGCCGGCGCGATAGCGGAGGCCGTCACCGAGGCGGCGATCGACGCAGTTCGTCCCGGAGTGCGCGAGGTCGACGTTGTTGCCGACGCGATGCACGCGCTTTATCGGCTCGGTGGAGAGGTGCCGCACGTCGCGACGCCCTTCGTTGCATCGGGAGAGCACATGAGCCCTCCCAACCGCTTCGCCACAGACAAGATCATCCGCAACGGTGATCTCGTATTCATCGACATCGGCGCCGCTTTCAACGGTCACTACGCGGACTTGGGACGTACCGTCATCTGTGGCGAGCCGAGCCCGCGCCAACAAGAGATCTACACTGCCGTCTATCACGCGCTGCACGCGGGGACCAAAGCGATGAGGGCCGGAAACACGAATGACGATGTCGCCGACGCCGTGATCGAAGAGGGGGCGCGCCGAGGCTTCAGGCAGAACTTCCTTTCGCTCTTCATCGGGCACGGTGTAGGGATGGGCTCCAACGAACCGCCGTATGTCGGGGAGTCGCTGCCGGGCGCGGCTACTGTCGAGCTCCGGCGCAACATGACGATGGCGCTCGAGCCCCTGATCTGGGTGTCCGGCGTCACCGGCGGGGGCGGGGTGCGACTGGAGGACACCATCGCGGTGGGCGAGTCGGGCGGGATCCCACTCACTCGCACGAGGTTCGACGAACGACTACTGCTCGACTGAGTGGACCACGAACCGATCGGAGGAGCTATGGCGAAACTCGAGTTTCTCGTTCCCGAGGAGGTTCCTGCACCGCGCGCCACCTACTCTCATGCGGTGCGCATCGTATCGGGCACCCACATCGTCTTAGCGGGGCAGGTTCCGATCGACGAACGGGGAACTACCGTCGGCCCCGGCGACATCGAGGCGCAAACCCGACAGGTATTAAGGAACATCGAAGGCGTGCTGCGCGGGGCGGGCGCCTCGTTCGCCGATGTCGTGAAGTACACGGTTTACGTGGTTGGTCGGGAAAACGCGGCCCGTTTTCGTGAGGTACGCGCGGAACTCTGGCCGGAGATCCATCCCGATGGCCGCTATCCGACTTCCACGTTCCTCGTGATCGATCAGCTCGCGTCCGAGGAGTTCCTCGTTGAGATCGAAGCAAGCGCGGTCGTCTGATCGGCACGGACCACTAACCGATGCGCTCCAGGATCTCGATGTTGCGCGCGCCGTCCTCACCGGTTGCGAAAACAGCGTCCTCCCCCGCGGCCGCCGCTTCGATCGCGTCGATCTGAGCGGCCCATAGCGAAGCGGGTCGCTCGCCGGTGATATCTCGCTCCTCATTCTCGGAAATCAGCGTGACGGTACCGGCCCCGGCCGGATTCGTATCCAGCGCCAGGAGCGTGCCCTTGGTGCCGTGTACCTCGACCCGCGTCGCCATCTTCCAGACGTTCACCGTGGCAGTGAGCGTGGCCAGAACCCCGGATTCGAAGCGCAGGGCCGCGGCCGCAACGTCGTCGGTCTCGAAGCCGAGTTGGTGACCAGTCAGGCCGTGAGCGTCCGCTACCTCTCCGAGAAGCATGCGTAGCAGGTCGAGGTGGTGGGTTCCGATGTCGGCCAGAGCCCCCCAGCGCGCATCGGCGCGGTGCTGGCGCCACTCCGGTGGTGGGCCATCCCGGTGGACGCCGTAGTAGGAGCGCGCGGCGGTTACATCACCGATGGAACCATCGCCGATGAGTGTCTTCATCGCCTGGTGGCCCGGTACGCAACGTCCCTGGTAGCCGGTGGCGATCACGACCCCGGACTGATCGGCCGTCTCGACCAGCTCCCACGCCTCGCTCGCGGTGGGCGCAAGAGGTTTCTCCACCAGTACGTGTTTGCCGGCCTTGAGCGCCGCCATGCCCTGAGGGTGGTGCAGGAAGGTCGGTGAGACAACCCATACGGCTTCGAGGCCCGGCGTCGCCAGAAACTCATCCAGCTCAGTGACCGCGACTTCGACCTCGTGCTCACGAGCGAACTCGCGGGTGCGGTCGAGATCCCGGCCCAGAACGGCGACAAGCCCGCCTCTCTTGGAGGCCTCGACTCCCGGTGCCGCGGACCGAGCGGCGTAGCCGCGCGTTCCTATGATTCCCCAGTTCACGACGATCTCCCTCCACTCGGCGCGACGCTCAGACCTAGATACCTACTCCCAGGTAGCGTCGCTTGACGTCTTCGCTGGTATCCAATTCCTCCGGGCCGCCGGCGAAGACGACCCGGCCGTTTTCCATCACGAAGAGGATGTCGGCGAGTTTGAGCGCCAGCGAGTAGTTCTGCTCGACGAGCAGCATAGACAGCGATGATCGCTTCAGGTCCTGCAGTCTCTCGCCGAGCTGCTCTACGACAACGGGGGCCAGTCCCTCAGAGGGCTCGTCCATGATCAGCAACCCCGGGTTGGTCATGAGGGCGCGGCCGATCGCCAGCATCTGTTGCTCGCCGCCGGACAAGTAGCCGGCCGTCTTGCCACGGCGCTCGGCCAGCAGCGGGAACAGGTCGAAGACGTGCTCGAGGTTGGCCTCCATCGCGGCCCGGGCGGTGTGGGCGCCGACCTTGAGGTTCTCCTCGACGCTGAGCTCGACGAACACCCGGCGTCCTTCGAGCACCTGCCGCACGCCCTTGCGGACGATGCTCTCGGGAGAGGCGCGGTGCAGGGGCTTGTCGTCGAGCGTCACGCGGCCCTTGGTGACCTCGCCGTCATGGATGTCGAGCAGCCCCGTGAGCGCGCGGAGCAGCGTGGTCTTGCCGGCCCCGTTGGACCCGAGCAGGGCGACGATCTTGCCGTCGGGGACGTCCAGGCTCACACCGCGGAGCGCCAGTACGACGTCGTCGTAGACCACCTCGAGGTTCCGAGCTGCGAGCAAGAGGGGGCTCCCCGTTGGTTGACGTTGACCCCCATCGTGGTGTGACGGGAGCCACAGGGCAACCGTGCGGTCAGATCGAGCGCAGGAATTCGGTCTGCGCCTTCACCACGTGCTCGAAGGGATCGCCGACGTAGATGTCGAAGTGCCCGACGTCCATCCGCTCCACCTTGACCGGTCCGCGGACGCGCTTCGCGACCTTCTCCATGCCCGACGTCGGTGCGATGGAGTCGTGGTTGGCCATGGTGAGGTGCACCGGCATGCGCAGCCGCCTGGCCTTGGTGACCGGCCGGTTGAACGCGTAGAGCAAGCTCCCGCGCGCGGCCATCTGGTTGACGAAGGACGGTCCCCAGATGGCGGAGTAGCCGGGCAGGCTGTCGTCGGTGCTCATTGCAGCGAGCGACCCGGGCTCGCCGGCGAGCTGGACGTGGCGCGGCCGCCGGCCGATGAGGCTCCCCGCGATGTCGAGCACGGCGTGCGCGGTGAGCCGCAGCAGGTGGCGCGGGCCGGCGTACGACCAGAGGTTCAGCACGGCGACGGCTCCGTCCATGGCCGCGCCCTGGGAGATGACACCTGCGATCAGCGGGTCGTTGGCCGCGACCGCGATGACGTGCCCGCCCGAGTTGGAAGTGCCCCACAGCACGATGCGGTCGGGATCGACTCCCGGCAGCGCCCGGGCGTGCGCGACGGCAGCGTGGTAGTCCTCGCGGTGTCGCCGGTGGTCGACGACCTGCCGCGGCTCACCCTCGGACAGGCCGAACCCGCGGTAGTCGAACAGCACGACGTCGGCCCCCGCCGCGGCGAACCGCTCGGCGAACGGCTCGAGCCCGGAGTCCTTCGTGCCACCCAGCCCGTGCGCCATGACCACGCACGGCCGCCCACGCGGCGTGGTGAGGTCGTCCGTCTCGGCCTCGTAACGCCACGCCGACAGGTGCACCCTGTGGCTGACGATCTCGATGTCGCTGCGCATGGGCTTGATCGTCTCAGCTCGTCAGCAACTGTCACTCTGTGCGTCGCCGAAACCCTCGGCCTTCGCGGCGGCCATGAGCGCTTGGTCGAAGCAGGCGAACCGGTCGCACGTTGGGTCGGCCCGTCGCACCGCGAGGGCGGCGGCGAGCTGGATTGCATCAGACGCTCGAAGGTCGTGCTGCGACACGAGAAGTGCGGCGTGGTCGAGTTGTGCCTGATCCAGATCCAGCCGCACCAGGCGACGATCCGTGGCGTGGATGTCGTCGTCGAACCACGAAGCGAACTGTTGCACGGACTCGGCGGCCAGTTCAGCCTGCCGATGCTTTCGCCACAGCGCCGACGCCACTTCGACTCCGGTGAGCGCCGAAACGTACATCGTTCCGAGCGAACGGACGACGTCAGCTCCAGGTTCGTCGACGTACAGCTTGACCACGGCCGACGTGTCAGCGAAGGCCGTCATCGACGGTCGTCCAGGACGATCTCCGTCAGCGACGTGCCCTGGCTGGCTTCGGCGCGCATCGCCTTGATCTGCTCCTCGGTGAGGTTCAACCGGCGAGGTCGCGTCTCGCTCGTCAACAGCCCCGCCGCTCTCAATCGATGCCGCATACGCTCGGCTTCACTGGCGCCTTCGTCCTCCGAGGTGGCAACTCGAAGGGTCTCCGTGATGAACCGGTTCACGCTGAGCCCTGCCGCGTCAGCCGCGCGGCGCACCGCGTCCAGGAGTTCGTCGTCCACCCGCCAGCTCACCTGCCCCATGCTTGCATGCTAGCACCCCGCGCTGTGCTCCAGAGTTCGCGTCGCAGCGCTGCTGTGACGACCGAGGTCACGTCCGAGTACTCGCCGGAACGAATCCGCTCGGTGACTTGCTCGAGAAGGTCGACCGGAAGCACGACGACAACGTGAACCTCGGGTTCGGGACGGCAAAGAGCAACCATGGACGTGCCCGACCAGGGGTCGTCGTCGTCGCGACCCCACCCGATGCGGTAGTCATGGCTACGGGCCTCACGAGCGGCCTCCCTCACCACCCGGTACTCACGACGGTGAGCGTCCACATCGATCAGCCCTTCACGTCGGAGGAACACGAGCAGTCTCTCCATGAGGCTTCGGTGCCCAGCGCGGCGCTGACCTCGGGGTGGGAGCCAAGGTTCTCGCAAGAACCCAGCAAGCACCCGGATGAGCGCGTCGAATCCAAGCGCCACCAGGAAGCTCTTGCCGTCGGACCGTGCCTGGTCGAGTCTCGTTGCATCGTCGGCGTCGAGCGTCGCCCGTGGATCGAGGCTCTCCAGGTACTCCAGCAATCGATCGATCGTCTCGTGATAGCGCTCGACCGTGGCTTCGGTGCGGCCGCGCCCCTGTTCCTCGGCGAATCGTCGCAGGATCTGCTCGGGCGTCTCGTCATGGGCGGATGCGAGTGCGGTCATGTCGAGGACAGTAGGTCGACATCGCGGTGCATGACCGACCCAGAGAGACTCGGTGGACAGGGTCTCCGAAGCCCGGTAGCTGTGGACGAGTCAGCCGAAGCGCATGAGAGCGTAGGTGTGGACGACATCACCGCATGGAAGGCATCCAGTGGATCCGCAGTGGATCATCTCCGTGATCGCCATCATCATCGTCGGCGTCATCGCCTGGCGGGCGTGGGGCAGTCGCTAGAAGTTCGTGCCGCCGATCTCGCGGCTGCGCCCGACGAACTCGGCCACCACGTCGTCGGCGACGGTGACGGTCACGTCGCAGAACCCGCCTCGCTCGTCCCGGTCGCGCTCGACTGCGTGGGCGACCAGGACGTCCCCGAGCTTCGTGGGCCGGAGGAAGCGGATCTCCGCGCTGGCTGCCACGGTGACGCGGTTGTGCGAGTTGCACGCGAACGCGAACGCCGAGTCGGCCAGGGTGAACGTGATGCCCCCGTGCCCGATGTCGTGCCCGTTGACCATCTGGTCGGTGAGCTCGAGCCGGAGTGTTGCCGTACCCGGCCCGACGTCGACCAGCTCCATCCCGAGCCACTGACTCGCCCGGTCGCTGACCCACATCGCCTCCGCGCTGCGACGGGCAGTCTCCTCCGGGCTCACCGCCTCAGGCTACGACGACAGCTCGTCCTTCACGATCGCCAGCGCTTCGCGGTCGGCGTCGAGCCAGTCGAGGTCGTCCAGCTCGTCCGCGGGGAACCACCTCACCTGGTCGTGCGTATCCCCCGGTTTCGGGGTGCCGACGAAGATCTCGGCCAGGAAGATCCGCAGCGTGAGCCGATCGGATATCGGCCAGTCCTTCCCCGACGGCGTGAGCTCGTGCCCCAGCATGAGTGTCACGTTCAGCTCCTCGCGGACTTCGCGGATCAACGCATCATCGGGCGCCTCGCCTGCCTCTACTTTGCCGCCCGGGAACTCCCAGCGCCCTTTCAGGGCCTCCGGCCGTGAGCGCCTGGCCGCGAGCACGTACTGCGGATCGGCCAACGAGTCGACGATGACGGCGCCGACGACGAGCTGCATGGCGGCAAGACTGTCATCAGTCGTCGAAGTGGTGCCAGTTCGACATCTCGAAGGGGACGCCGATCGACTCCAGCCACGTCGTCTCGCCTTGCGCGAAGATCGCCTCGGCGTTCGCACACATCACGTCGACGATGTCGGTGCCCTCCGCCGCTCCCAACGCCATCCGGATGTTGTCGAAGTACTCAGGCTCCACGGTGATGAAGTACTCGTACTCGCTGGTGCCCATGAAGCCGCCGAGGTCCTGGCCGGAGAGCATGAGCCGGCCCTCGTCAATCGAGATCCAGACCTTGCACGACCCGCTCTCGATGAAGACGCGCTCGGCCATCGAGTCCTCCTCCGCGCCCATCGGTTCTGGCGCCGCACGCCATGATGCACCACCATGGACGAGCGCATCAGGAGGCGACGATGACCACATCTGCTGCGAATCCCGATTCATCCGTGACTGCGGACGACCAGATGAGGCGGAACCAGCGCCAGTTGGCCTTCCACGGAACGGTCGTCCTGCTGATCGGGCTGCTCGCCGGCATCGGCTTCTCCTACGCTGCTGCGACCGAGCCGGTGACCAGCGACCTGTACAAGAACTGGCGGTTCGCCCACCTCGAGGGGATGGTCAACGGGATCGTCGTCCTGGCGGCTGCCGGGGTCTGGGCCTACATCGACACCGGGCGTCGAGCCGTCGACATCGGACGCTGGCTGCTGCTCATCGGCGCCTACGCGAACGCGATCGGGCCGTGGATCACCGCGCTGTTCATCGGCCACCGCGTGATCGAGCCGAGCGGCTTGCTCGAGAACGTCGTCGTGTGGGGCTTCTACGTCCCTGGAGTTTTGCCTCTGGCGTCGTTCCTGCTCTTCGTCGGAAGTCAGGTGGCCGACCGCCGAAGGACGAGTACGTAGCCTGAGGACCAGGTCATCGATTGAGTCGCCCGGTTCCCAGATCGATGCTCGACGGCGCGAACATGTACGGCGTGACGAGACCACCGCGCTCGGACGTCTGCTGACCGCGCGGCTCCGGCGAGCAGGGGCCGAGGGGCTCCCCGTCGTCCTCGCGCACGTTGACGAGCTTCCCGTCGAAAGCCAGGACGCCCTTGCCCCGGAACTCGGCCCACGGCCCTCGCGAGTCGACGAGCTCGCGCACGAGGTGCAGGTCGTGGGTGTGGTACCACAGGGGCGAACCGTTGACATCGACCAGGAACGTGGCGATGTCGATGTGCACGACTCTGATTCGCAACGACGGGTTCCGTCGAGTCGCCATCCAGTGGAGGATGCCGATCGCGTGACCGGGTTCGTACAACTGGCACCGGGGTGGACGGAGATTGTTGGAATCGGTCATGACGACCTCCCATCGGGCGCGTGCCCAGACGCTTGTCGCAGGCGGTTGCACCACGACCCGCTCTTCTCCTGGGGCACCCGCCGCGTCGGGGGTTGCCGGACAGCCAGCCAGGGACTTGACGCTGTCACTCGTGAGCGTGGCTCCACGGTACGTCTCGATGGCGACAGTTCTTCGCGAGTACCGAATGGCGAAACCCCCGTCGTCATCGACGACGGGGGTCTCGGCTCGTTCGCTCAGTGCACGCTGGCCGGCTGATCGGCCTTGCTCGGCAGGAACAGCGACAGGGCGATGACCACGACACCGAACAGCGCTCCGACCACGAAGGCCCACTGGAGTCCGCCGACGAACGCCGCGTCGGGCGCCGCACCGGAACCGATCAGTGATTCGGAGCGGTTCTCGAGGATCACGACGAGCACCGCTGTGCCGACGGCGCCGGCGACCTGCTGCAGGGTGCCCAGGATCGAGCTGCCGTGTGAGTACAGCTCCTGCGTCAGGGCGCCCAGCCCGAGCGTGAAGACCGGGGTGAAGATGGTCGCCAGGCTGACCATCAGCACGACCTGCTCGATGAGGATCAGCCAATACGGCGTATCGACGTCCACGCGGCTCAGCGCGCCCAGGGCGACGACCATGACGATCGAGCCGGGGATCACGAGCGGACGCGAGCCGACCCGGTCGTACAGGGCGCCGACGCGTGGGCCAAGCAGGCCCATGGCCAGGCCACCGGGCATGACCAGCGCACCGGTCTGCATCGCGGACAGGCCGCGCAGGTCCTGAAGGTACAGCGGAAGCAGGATCATCGTGCCGAGGAACGCCATGAACGCCGCCGACATCAACA
>JBOGWS010000040.1:0-33230 GCA_050693895.1 Actinomycetota bacterium
GGACCATGATCATCGTCGACGAGAACTCCTACGTGCACTACGTCGAGGGTTGTTCGGCGCCGGTCTACTCGAGTGACTCGCTTCACTCCGCGGTCGTCGAGATCATCGTCAAGGATCACGGCCGGGCGCGCTACACGACCATCCAGAACTGGTCGAACAACGTCTACAACCTAGTTACCAAGCGCGCGACCGCAGGCAAGGGCGCAATCATGGAGTGGGTCGACGGAAACCTCGGCTCGAAGGTGACCATGAAGTACCCGAGCATCTACCTGCTCGGTGAGCACGCGCGCGGCGAGGTTCTCTCCATCGCCTATGCCGGCCAAGGCCAGCACCAGGACGCGGGGGGCAAGGTCATCCACAATGCGCCGAACACGTCCTCGGCGATCACCTCGAAGTCGATCAGCAAGGACGGGGGCCGTGGTGGTTACCGCGGACTGGTTCGCATCGACAAGGGGGCCGAGCACGCAAAGAGCCACGTAATCTGCGACGCTCTGATCCTCGACGAGAAGTCGCGCAGCGACACCTATCCGTACATCGAGATCGAGGAAGAGAACTCCGCGGTCAGCCACGAGGCGACGGTGTCCAAGGTTTCCGATGACCAGCTCTTTTACCTGATGAGCCGTGGTCTCGACGAGACCGAGGCGATGCAGATGATCGTCAGGGGCTTCATCGAGCCGATCACCAAGGAGCTGCCGATGGAGTACGCCGTCGAGCTCCAACGATTGGTCGAGCTCCAGATGGAGGGCTCGGTAGGCTAATCAGTCGAACAGGATCAAGGCAGGAGGGGAGCCATTACGGCTCCCCTCTTTGCTTTGGAGGTCCGGCCCCAACCTCGTGCGTTTTGTTCAGCTCAACGGAACTATTCGCAGAGAGTTCGCCTCAGGGGGAGGGGGCGGGGGGCGGTGACCAGGCCGGGCATAGCCCACTTGGGTGGTACAGATCCCCTAAATGGGGCATTTAAGACCCGATCCCTTCCACCGACAAGTGGAAACTGATTAGGTGGCACCTCCGGGAATCAAGTGACCAAAGGGAGGCTAATGCGCCGCGCGCTGACCATTCTGGGCGTGCTGACTTTGTTGACGACCCTGCTCGTCACTGCGCCGGTTGCTGCGCAGAATCAGTCCCGGCGAGGCCCTCGGGTCGTCCCCAGCGAGGACAGCGGCGCGCCCGCGTTCGTCAGCAGACTGACCGAGCCCGCCCTCCGCGGCAAGCCGGTCGACCTCGCTCTGTCGCACCTGAGCTCGAATCCTTCGCTCTACGAGATCGATGCCCCCGCGGCGGAACTGGAAGCCATCGCGGTCGAGCGCGACGAGGACCGTTCGACGGTTCGCTTCCAGCAGCTCTACCGGGGCGTCGAGGTCTTCGGCGCCCACTACCTCGTCCATTTCGAGGAAGAGGGGGTGGCCCGCTCCGTCTCGTCCGTCAACGGCAGCTACTTCACCGAGCTGGAAACGAGCGTAGAGGCACGCATCTCGGAGGACACGGCACAGAGACTGGCCGTGGCCCGGCTGAGAGGCGTCAGCGTCGAACGTGTCGACAATCACGGCCTGGTCGTGCTCCCCGAGGGCGACGGCGTGACCGCATATCACTTCACGTTGTGGGGGAGCGGGCATAAAGGGCCGGTCAGACAACAGGTTTTCATAAGTGCTCAGAGCGGCGTGCCCGTCCTCAGCTACAACGACCTGCAGGGGGCAGATCCGGTGCCGGGAACCGGCGATACCGTGCACGGTGAGACGGTCGATCTCAGCATCTTTCAGGACGCCACCGAATACAAGATGAGGGGCTTCCTCGATCCGAACCCCGAGCCCCCACCTCCCACCCCCCTGCCTGACGTTGTGATCCGAACCTACGATGCCGATCGCCGCGACGGTTTGACCTTCCAACCAAGCGGCAAGTCTCTGATCTCCTCGCCCGATCCTCATTTCGACGGCCCTTCGACGAACAGGGGAGCGGTCGATGCTCACTGGGGGACCGAGCGGGTGTTCGAGTTCTACAAGGCGCTGGGGCGCAACTCGATCGATAACGAGGGCATGGCCATCGTCTCCGTCGTGGACGCGACCGAGGCCGGACGGCCTATGTACAACGCCTTCTGGGACGGGGAGAAGATGGTCTACGGAAACCCCGAGCGGAACTCGCGCACCCGCGAGGTCCATCCCTTCTCGGCCGATCTCGACATCGTCGCCCACGAGCTGACCCACGGGGTCATCGAACATTCGGCGGACTTCGTCTACCTGGGCCAGTCCGGGGCGATGAACGAGGCCTACGCCGACTACTTCGGCAACGCCGTGGACGTGACGGTCTCGGGGACTCCGATGGACGACCCCGAAGCGGGCTACATCGCCGAGGATCTCTGTCGCGTCCCGAACCCTGAGAACTGGGAATGCCCCCTTCGAGACCTGAACGAAACAAAGACCGGCGATCCCACCGAGCCGAGAGGCGTTGAGGACTACGGCTTCTACCTCGTCGACTTCGACAACGGGGGAGTGCATCTCAACTCGACGATTTTCTCGGGCGCTCTCTGGGACATTCGCGAGCGCCTCGATCCGGAGGTCGCCGATGAATTGCTGTACACGGCCTTGACGCAGTACGGCACTCCACTCGATGACTTCGTCGACGGACGCCTCGCGATCGACGAGGCGGCAGCCGAGATGGAATTGACGAACGGTCAGCTCGCGGTAATCGATGAAGCCTTCGACTCGCGCGGCATCGAGCAGGATTGGGACGACTCCCCGGGTACGAGTGACGCCGAGAACCTGATCCCAGACGCCGCTCCGCTCGGCTTCTTCGTTGCGACTCCCCAGGTCTCGGGCACACGCTACGTCTTCGCTAATCACAACGACAAAGAGACGATTTTCGAAAAACCCCAGGACATCGTCGTCGGCAACGTGCCCGGCTCTCGGTGGACGATCAACAAGAACCTCGGCGACAGGGTCGTGTTCGAAGAGTTGCCGGACATCGGCGGCGAGCAGGTGGTGTGGGCGCGCGGGAACGACGTCGGTGGTGGGAGATTGGGCTTCGACGTCGTCAACAAGAAGATCGGTGGCGGGATGAGGACCATCGCCTCGACCTCGGACTTCGAATGGTTCCCGTCCATCGACGGAAACCTGGTCGCATGGGAGCGACTTGGCAATCAAACAGATGTATGGGCTCGGCGGATTGGAAAGCTCCCGAGGCGAATCACCAACTCCAGGGGGGCGCACGAACTGTACCCACAGGTTTCGGGGAGGAAGATTGCTTTCTGGGACGATCGGGCCGATCGGATTGGCATCAAGGACTTCAAGACCGGCGCGCGGACGGTTATCAAGCACTCCAGCCTCGACGCCTTTCTCGGCCCGCCCGCCATCAACGACACCCACGTGTTCTGGTTCCAGGACGCGAACAACGACGGCACCGGCGCCATCATGCGTGCGAAGCACAACGGCAAGAGGAAGAAGGCCCTGGTCAAGGAGTCAAGTGAGTTCGCTCCCTTCTTCGGCGGGTTTACGCTCGAGCCACCACGCATCTCGGCGAATAACAACTTCCTCGTCTACACCGACGAGTTCGGCTTCTCCGATCCCGATGAGCAGGTGGGCCGCGACGTGTGGCACATACCGGTGACCGGCGGAGACCCCAGGCTTGTTACGTGCAACCGGGGGGATCAGGCATACGCATCCATCGGCAGCGGGCAGCGCGCGGTGTGGCTCGATGGCTCCCTGGGCCGGACAGATCTCATGACCAGGTCCGAGCCTTCCACGTGCCCTTAGGGGACTCGGGCTAAGGTCGGCGTCTTCGATAGGTGAACGATCGGAAGACGAAGAGCAGCACCATTGCGGCGATGATCGCCCCGATCCACGAGATGTCGTCCTGACGGTCGAAGACCTCTCGCCACACGAACCCTCCGACAACCGCCCCCAGGATGCCAAGCGCGATGGTCGCGAGACAACCGATCGGATCTCGTCCGGGAAGCAGCAGCCGGGCGATGCCGCCGATGATGATCCCCGCGATGATCCAGCTGAAGATGCCCATAGAGTCGACGTCCATTTCGCCTGCATACCCTGAATCATCCGCTCGGGCAGGGCAATTTCATCGATGTCCGCGAAGTGGGACACTCGTGCAGGTCATCGACAAAGGGGAACTGAGAATGGTCGTGGTCAGTCCGTATCCCGCGGTGGACATTCCCGATATGCCGCTAACCGCTTTCGTGTTGGAGCGGGCGACCGAGTTCGGCGACAAGCCGGCGCTCATCGATGGACCGAGCGGACGAACGATCACGTACGAAGAGCTGGCCGGCCGTGTGCGGGCCCTCGGGGCCGGACTCACGGCGCGAGACTTCGGCAAGGGCGACTGCTTCGCCATCTACATGCCGAACCTGCCTGAGTACGCAATTGCCTTCCACGGAGTTGTATCGGTCGGCGGCATCGTCACCACCGTCAACCCCCTCTACACGGCGGACGAGCTCGGGTTCCAGCTCAAGGACTCGAAAGCGCGCTTTCTCCTGACCATTCCGCAGTTCCTCGACAACGCGAGGAAGGCTGCGGACAACGCCGGAGTCGAAGAGGTCTTCGTTCTCGGTGAGGCCGAAGGCGCCACATCGGTGATGGAGCTCCTAACGGCGGGAACGGATGCCCCAGAAGTCGACTTCGACGTTCACAACGACCTGGCGGTCCTTCCGTACTCGAGCGGAACGACCGGCTTTCCGAAGGGCGTAATGCTCACCCACCACAACCTGGTCAGCAACCTCCAGCAGTTCCTCGGGGCGCAGGGCATCGACTCGTCGGACTCCTTCATCGGGCTTCTGCCGTTCTTTCACATCTACGGGATGACGGTGCTATTGAACGGGGGACTGCGGAGTGGCGCCACCATCGTGACGATTCCCAGGTTCGACCTCGAGCAATTCTTGGAGCTGTCCCAGAGGTACAGCACGACGCGCGCCTACCTCGTGCCACCGGTCATTCTCGCTCTGGCGAAGCATCCCGTGGTCGACAACTACGACCTGTCGAGCATCAAACTAATCATGTCGGGGGCTGCACCACTCAGCGGAGACCTCGCCGCCGCGGCCTCCGAGCGTCTCGGCTGCTATGTGATGCAGGGGTATGGCCTGACCGAGACCAGCCCGGTGACGCACGTCGTTCCCGAGGATCCCGCGAAGAACAAGCCGGGTTCGATCGGCCCACCGATTCCGAACACCGAATGCATCGTCGTAGACCCGGCAAGCGGTGAGGAGGTCGCAACGGACGAGCTCGGCGAAGTCTGGATTCGAGGACCTCAGGTCATGAAGGGTTATCTCAACAACGACGCCGCGACCTCGATGACGATCGACTCCCATGGGTGGCTGCACTCGGGCGACATCGGGCGGGTCGATTCCGACGGTTACTTCTTCTTGGTCGACCGACTGAAGGAGTTGATCAAGTACAAGGGCATGCAGGTCGCGCCGGCCGAGTTGGAGGCACTCCTTCTCTCACACCCGCAGATCACGGATGCCGCCGTCATCGGCGTGGCCGACGAGGAGGCCGGCGAAGTGCCGAAGGCGTTCGTCGTTCTGGCAGGTGAGCTGGGAGAAGACGACATCAAGTCATACGTTGCCGATCGGGTTGCTCCTCACAAGCGCATCCGGGTCGTCGAGGTGGTCGAGGTCATCCCGAAGTCTGCCTCGGGAAAGATCCTGCGGCGGCTGTTGAAGGACAAGGAGGCGACAACTCGGTGAGGGTGTACGAATCCGACATCGTCATCGTCGGTGCGGGCATCATGGGAGCGGCGACGGCGCGGGCGCTGTCGAGTTCCGGTCTCACAGTCAATGTCTTGGAGCAGTTCGAACCGGGCCACACCAACGGATCGAGTCACGGCTCCTCGCGTATCTTTCGGTTCTCGTATCCGGATGCGATGTACGTATCGATGGCGCAGGAATCTCTGTCGCTGTGGCGCGCAGCCGAGGAGGAGACCGGGGAGAGCCTGGTCGTGACCACCGGAGGGTTCGATGCGGGCGAGGGGATCGAGGCCAACGCCGACGCGCTCGGAGAGTGCGGTGCCTCCTTCGAGATGGTCAAAGGTGCCGACGTTGGTGACCGCTGGCCCCAAGTCCGGTTGACGCCCGACGAGACGGCCCTGTGGCAACCCGACGCCGGGATCGCTCTTGCGGACAGGGCGCTCGAAGCTTTTCTTCGCGTCGCGACGCATGCCGGTGTGCGGTTGCACAGCAACACGCGCGTGGAGTCGCTCGAGATCTCGGAGGACGGCGTCGAGGTCTATGCCCAAGGAAAGGCCTTTCACGGCGGGGTTGCGATCGTGACCTCCGGAGGCTGGGCGGCTCCACTTCTCGCGACGGCGGGTGTGAGGCTGGACGTAAAGCCAACGCGCGAGACGGTCTCGTACTTCTCGATCAAAGAGTCACCGCCCACTCTTGTCGAGTGGCGCGGAGCCGGCTCTACCGGGTCGCAGGATGACGATCCGTCGATCTATGCGCTCCCCGCGCCGGGCTTCGGGCTAAAGGCGGGAGAGCACATCGCGGGTCCACCCACCGATCCCGATCGACCGGGCGAACCGAATCTCGAGTCGGTGGAACGGATTTCCGCGTGGGTCTCCGATCGCTTTCCTGGGGTTGATCCGACGCCGGCGCGCGCCGAGACCTGCATTTACACCAACACGCCCGACGAGCATTTCGTGCTCGAGCGAAACGGTCAGATCGTGGTCGGATCGCCCTGCAGCGGGCACGGCTTCAAGTTCGCACCGCTGATCGGCAAGCGACTGGCCGAGCTCGCCACGCGTTGACTCACAGCTCGGGAGTCAGCACCGGCTTCGAACGCCCTGTCTGGATCAGGATCACGGCGGCGATCACAAGCGCGCCTCCGATTAGTTGAACCAACTCGAGGGTCTGATCCAAGAAGACCCAGGCCACCAGGGCTCCGAGCACGGGCTCGAGCGTCGCTGCGATCGCCGCTCGCTCGGCCTTCACTCGTTCGACACCCCAGAGATAGAGAAGGAACGGAGCGAGCGTGGCGCCGAGGCCGATGAGTATCACCCGAGGGAGGTTCGCGGGATCGAAGAGCTCGTGTGGGAAACCGTTGAAGATCTGCCAGCAGATCCACAGAGAGCCCGCGATCGAGAAGGCTCTGAACATCGCTCCCAGCGGTCCGTAGGCGCGCGTGACGCTTTCGCCGACCAGCGTGTAGGACGCGAACAGCACGGCCGACGCGATGCCCATCGCCACGCCGAGCGCGTCGACCGAGCCCAGGTCCGCCCCGAGCAGTCCCGAGACGAGAGCGACGCCGGCGAGAGCGAGGGCGACCGCCACGACGACCCCGTTACGAGGACGCGTCCTCAGCCGCACGGCCGTGTAGACCACGACCATCGCGGGCGCCGTGTACTGGAGCACCAGAGCGACGGCCACCGGGAGGCGATCGATGGCCACGTAGTACACCGCGTTCACGAGACCGATGCAGACGCCAAGCAACACGAGGCTTCGCCGGACCACGTCCGAGGGCCTGGCCAGGGGCCGCCTCCACGATGCTGGAATGAGAGCCAGCCCCAGAGCGGACACGACCGACCGGGCCTCGGCGAGCTCGAGGGGTGCAACGCCGTCGTCGAAGAGACTCGCCGCCACGACTGCCCCCAGCGCCCAGAGAGCCGCCGCCAGGGCAATCGCGGCGAGTCCCACGGGGGCTCGGGAAGCAACCGGGACGGCAGAGCGTTTAACCATCTGAGCAGGGTAAACGCGTATTAGGCCGCCCTAAGTGGGGAGGCGGCCCTGTTAGGATAGTGAACGGTTTCACGAACCCCCTTCGTGGCAGGCGTCAGGCACCCGTCAGGGAAGCCAGGACAGCCGCCGCAGATGACTCCGAGGAGTGACGCTCTACCCATGACCCAGATGTTGACGAGAGACGCGGCCGAGACGCTGTCGACTGACCTCGGCGAGCCTGGATGGCTGGCCGAGCGCCGGCTGCAGGCCTTCGATCTGTTCGAGAAGCTCGAACTCCCCGATCCGAAGGGCGAGGAATGGCGTTACACCGACGTTCGCCGCTTCGACTTCTCTGGCTTCGACGCCCCGGCCCCCGCGCAGAGCGCGCCCGATGTGACGGCCGATCTCGCCGGCAAGGGCGTGATCATCGCCGACTACCAGTCGGCCGCCAACGATCACCCCGACCTCCTCAAAGAGCACTTCTTCACCGACGTTCCCACCGACGAACACAAGTTCACCGCACTTCACGGAGCCTTCCTATCGGACGGCATCATCGTCTACGTGCCGAACGGAATCGAGATCGAGGTCCCGTACGAGGTCTTTCGCGATCTAGCCGGTGGCGGATCTACTTTTCCTCACACCACCATCGTGGTCGGCGACAACGCCAAGGTGACCTTCGTCGACCGCTTCCGCTCCGAGAGCCACGAACGACCCTCGTTGTGCGCGAGCGTGGTCGAGGTCACGGCCGGTCGCGGCGCAACAGTCAACTACATCTCGCTCCAGGAGTGGGGCCGCAACGTGCACCACTTCCAGACCCAGCGCTTCACCGGTCACCGTGATTCAACGGTTCGCAGCCTCGCCGTCCAGCTCGGTTCGAAGTTTGCCCGGGCGCAGGTCGAGTCCGTCCTCACCGGCGAGGGCTCTTTCTCAGAGATGCTCGGGCTCTACTTTGCGGATAGCGACCAGCATTTCGCCCAGCGCACGTTGCAGAACCACGCGGTTCCCAACACGACGTCCGATCTTCTTTACAAGGGCGCTCTCAAGGAGGTCTCCCGCTCGGAGTATTCCGGCCTCATCAAGGTGGCGAGAGGCGCGCAGGGCACGGACGCCTATCAGGCCAATCGCAACATCGTGCTCTCCGAGAAGGCGGTAGCTCGTTCGATCCCGCAGCTCGAGATCGAGGCGAACGAGGTTCGCTGCACACACGGCGCGACCGTCTCGCCGGTCGAGGAGGAGCACATCTTCTACTTGATGAGCCGCGGCATCGACCGGATCACGGCTCAGAAGCTGGTCGTTTTCGGATTCTTCGGCGACGTGCTCGATCGCATCCGTGTGCCCGAGCTGCGCGAGGAACTGGCTCAGGCGATCGCCCAGAAGGTCGAGGGTGGACAGAGTCTCGAGGTCGCCAGTTGATGGCAATGTTCGAAACCGTTGCCAAGCTTGACGAGATTCCCGACCCCGGATGCAAGCAGGTGGTCGTGCGGGGCGAGCTCGTCGGGCTCTATCGGGTCGGCGGAGAGGTCTATGCAATGGGGGATGTGTGCACGCACGAGGAGGCCTATCTAACCGAAGGCGACTTCGAGCCCGACGAGCTCGAGGTCGAGTGTCCGCTGCACGGCTCGCGTTTCAACATCATCGACGGAAGCGTTCGCATCCTGCCCGCGACGCAGCCAGAACCAACCTACGACGTAAAGATCGAGGGCGACCTGGTGTTGGTCGGTCCTCGGAGAAACGATCAAGGGAGTGAGTGACGACATGGCAGACCAACTGCTTTACATCGAGGACCTCCACGTCGAGGTCGAGGGTCGCGAGATCCTCAAGGGCATCGACCTGACCGTAGACAAGGGCCAGATTCACGCCCTTATGGGGCCGAACGGGTCGGGAAAGTCCACCCTCGCCTACGTGCTTACCGGGCGTCCCGGTTACGAGGTCACCGGCGGCAGGGTGATCTACAGGGGAACCGACATCCTCCAGCTAGCTCCGGACGAGCGCGCCAAGGAGGGGATCTTCCTTGCCTTTCAGTACCCGACCGAGGTGCCGGGCGTGAGCGTCGTGAACTTCCTCCGTACGGCATACAACGCGGTGCATCCCGAGAACCAGAAGAGCGCGATGCAGTTCCGTATGTACCTGCAGGAGAAGATCGATCTGCTCGAGATTCCCAGCGAGCTCGTGGACCGCTACGTGAACCAGGGCTTTTCGGGGGGCGAGAAGAAGCGCAACGAGATTCTTCAGATGGCCGTTCTTCAGCCCGAGCTCGCGATCATGGACGAGACCGACTCCGGCCTCGACATCGACGCCCTCAAGCATGTCAGTGCAGGAGTCAACAAGCTCGCAACGGATGAGGTGGGCATCGTGCTCATTACGCACTACCAGCGCCTCCTGAACTACATCCGTCCTACGGAGGTTCACGTTCTCATCGGTGGCAAGATCGCCAAGTCGGGCGGATTCGAGCTCGCCGAGCAACTCGAAGCTGAGGGGTACGCTGGGATCGCGAAGGAACTCGGTCTCTCCGAGGAGGAGCTCGCCGAGGTCGAGGATTCCGAAGTAAGCGTTTGATTACCCTGGTGCAGACAAGAAGGTGACAGCATGTCGTTAGATGTCGAGTCCCTCCGCAAGGATTTCCCGATCTTCGAGACTCAGGTCCACGGGAAGCCGCTCATCTACCTGGATTCGGCCTCGTCCTCGCAGAAGCCGCGCCGGGTCGTCGACCGCATGGTCGCCTTTTACGAAACGGAGAACGCGAACGTTCACCGCGGCGTCTACGACCTGAGCGAACGCGCAACCGCCGCGTACGAGGGCGCGCGCGTGGCCTGTGCCCGCTTCATCGGCGCGCGCGATCCCCGCTCCATCATCTTCACGAGGGGCACGACCGAGGGCATCAACCTCGTCCGCTTCACATGGGCGCGGGCCAACGTCAAAGAGGGCGACGAGATTCTCGTCACCCAGATGGAGCACCACAGCAACCTCATTCCGTGGCAACTCCTGGCGCAGGAAGTAGGAGCGACACTCAGACATCTGCCTGTCGACGACGAAGGTCTCCTGCGGATCGATCAGCTCGACCAGTTCATCACCGAGCGAACGAAGATCGTTGCGGTCGGGCTGATGTCCAACGTCCTCGGGACAATCAACCCGGTGCGAAAGCTGGCCGACGCCGCCCACGCGGTCGGTGCCCGAATCGTCGTTGACGCGGCGCAAGCAGCCCCCCACATTCCGATCGACGTCAACGAGCTGGATGTGGACTTCCTCGCCTACAGCTCGCACAAGATGCTCGGCCCGACGGGAGCGGGCGCTCTCTACGGACGACTCGACCTTCTGGAGGAGATGCCTCCGTTCCACGGCGGCGGCGAGATGATCCGCGAGGTCTTCGAAGACCATGCGACGTGGGCCGAGGTACCGCACAAGTTCGAGGCGGGCACGCCGAACATCGCTCAGGCCGTGGGCATGGGCGCCGCCGTCGAGTACATCGAGGGACTGGGAATCGACAACGTGAGGGCCCACGAGAAAGAGATGGTCACCTACGCGATCTCGAAGCTCGAGGACGCGGGAGCGGTGGTCTATGGGCCCAAGGACATATCGATCCGCGGGGGAGTGGCGTCGTTCAACCTCGATGGGGTTCACCCGCACGACATGGCCACGATTCTCGATCAAGAGGGACTCTGTATCAGGGCCGGCCATCACTGCGCGCAGCCACTCATGCGCGTTCTGGGTGTGCCCGCCACTGCGAGGGCGTCGTTCTACGTGTACAACACGCCCGACGAGATCGACGCGCTCATCGAAGCGCTCGACAAAGCGAAAGGGTGGTTTGCCTGAGCCTCGAAGAGCTGTACAAGGAGGTCATCCTCGACCACTACCGGACACCGCGAAACAAGGGGCAGCTCGACCCACACGACGTCGCTCTCGAGCGAAACAACCCGCTCTGCGGAGACGAGATCGAAGTGTTCCTGCGCTTCGACGGCGAGAACGTGGGCGAGGTTGCGTTCGACGGCAAGGGCTGCTCGATAAGCATGGCCAGCGCCTCGATGATGACCGAGAAGGTTCAGGGTTTGACGGTCAAAGATGCCGGCGAACTCGCGGAGACCATCAAGAGGATGATGGCGGGCGAGGAGGAGGGGGACCCTGAAGTCCTCGGCGACCTCGTGTCTCTGAAGGGCGTGGTCAGGTACCCGGTCCGCATCAAGTGCGCGCTGCTGGGCTGGAACACCCTGCTGGAGGCCTTCGAGGAATCGGGCAAGAACTGAGCGAAGGTTCCCCTCACAACCTCAGAAAGACGCTCGCACGCGGACTGATGCGTTCCTGTCCCATCTGCGGCCACCGCAAGATCTTCTCTACATACTTCAAGCTGATGGACTCGTGCCCTCTCTGCGGCTACGAATTTTCCCGCGAGGATGGTTACTGGGTGGGTGCAGTGATCATGAACACGGCCGTGACAATGGCCTTGTTCCTGCTGCTGTTCATCGTGTCCATCATCGCAATGGCTCCGGACATCGACTGGGTGGTGCTCCTGGTCATCGGCGCGGCGACGAACCTGATCTTCCCAGTTCTCTTCTATCCGTTCTCGAAGACCATCTGGATGGCATTCGATCTCGTGTTCATGAAGAGGCTCGAACGCTAGAGTTCGGTGGGGAACAATCGAGGCTCGTTGCGGTGTCAGATAGCCAAGGTCCGAAGACTGCGAGCGAAGGGGAGTCGGGCATGAGAAGAGCGTCAATCGTCGGACTCGTGCTGCTGCTGAGCCTGGTTGTTGCATCCTGCGGCGAACCCTCGAACGAAACGAGCGGCAACGACTCGGGAGCCGGAGCCTCACCGACGACACCCGAGGACCCCGACACCCCCGTCTCGTCCTCGCCCGACCCCGGCGGCGGAGGAGGGATGAAAGACATGAAGGCCACGCCCGTGATGGCTCAGGAAGGACTGGTCGACGTGATGCCCCACGCATACGAGAAGGTGGAGGTCGCGGACTCGGGGGAGGCCCTCGATATCTATTTCTGGGATGGGATCGAGGAGTGCGGTGGGGTCGACCACGCTCACCTCACCTACGAGACCGAGCGGGTCACCGTGAATCTCTTCACCGGCAGGAACCCGGGGGCCGAGGTGTGCACCGAGCAGGCGGTATACAAGGTCTTCACGGTCGCGGCCACAGAACCGCTGGACGGGCGCAAACTGGTGGATGGAGCGCGCTAAAAGGGCAATTAACACTATTCGCAACTTGCTAAACGTATGTACCGTGTGGTAGTCAGGGCGGCATGACGGAACTGGGAGATGACGCTGCCACGAGAACCGCAAAGGTTCTCTCCCTTCCGACCCGGGCAGCGATTCTGGCGATGCTGCTCCGATCGGGCCCGAAGACCGTGAAGGAGATCGCCGACTCCTTCAAGATCCATCCCAACGTTGCGCGCGCCCACCTTGATCTCATGGTCGAGGCAGGTTTTCTGATGACCGAAACACGCAGGCGCAACAAAGGCCGTCCAGCGAAGGTTTATTTCACCTGGGAGGGTGAGGCCGGCGCGCTTGCGGAGGCGGGGGTCGACGTCGAGGCCGCGAGCATGCAGCGGGAACAACATGGTGAGGTCGAGGTTCAGGTACGTGTACTCGAAAGGATGCTTGCGGACGCGCAGACGCAGCTGCAACGAATCAGAGAGCTGGTTGAACGTAGGAAGAACGTTGAGTTCGAGGAGGAGATCTAGATGGCTGAATTTGCCAACCCGGATGTGCTCGTGACCACGGACTGGCTCGAGTCCAACCTCGACGGCGACGACATTGCGATCGTCGAGGTTGACGAAGACACCACCGCGTACACCAAGGGCCACATCCCCGGTGCGATCGCGATCAACTGGGAAACGGAGCTGCACGATCTTCCGCGGCGCGAGTTCCTCAGCTCCGAGCAGCTTGCGAAGCTCCTAGGCGACAGGGGCATCAGCAACGAGCACACGATCGTGCTCTACTCAGGCAACAACAACTGGTTCGCGACCTACGCCTACTGGCTATTCAAATATCGCGGAGTGGACAATCTGAAGCTCGTGGACGGTGGGCGCAAGAAATGGGAGCTCGAATCCCGCCTTCTGAGCCAAGACGAGCCCAACCGTAGCGCGACGAACTTCTCGGTTGGAACGGCGCATCCCGAGCTGCGGATCTTTCGTGACGAAGTGACCAAACGCGTCGAGTCGGGCGGTTCGTGGGTGGACGTGCGCTCGCCGGAGGAATTCCGTGGCGAGCTTCTCGCTCCGCCGCACCTTCCGCAGGAGCAGGCCCAGGTTCCGGGACACATTCCTGGGGCCGCCAACATCACCTGGTCCAAGACGGTCAACGACGACGGCACCTTCAAGTCGGCCGACGAGCTCAAGAAGCTCTACGAGGCCGAGGGCATCACGTCGGACAAGGACGTCGTGGCCTACTGCCGCATCGGAGAGCGCTCGAGTCACAGCTGGTTCGTGCTGTCCGAGCTTCTGGGTTTCACGAACGTCAGGAACTACGACGGCAGCTGGACCGAGTACGGCAGCCTGGTGGGTGTTCCCATCGAGAAGTAGTTCTGTCTGATAGCGACCGGTTTTTCATGAGAACGCCGCTCTTTTCGGGCGGCGATTCTCGTAGTGGGAATGGTAGGCGGCGTGGTACCTATTAGTCTTGCTCCGTGAAGGTCAGCGCCGTGTGCTTCGGTCAGATGCGCGAGTTCCTGCCACCGGACGCGGAGGGCAATCGCACGACGCTCGAACTCGACGACACCGCCCGCGTTCTCGACCTCGTTCACCTGGTCGGCGCTCCCGAGCGACTCATCTACGTGCTGCTCGTGAACGGCGAGCGAGGGCGACTGGAAGATCCGCTCGCCGACGGCGACGAGGTCACGCTCATGCCCCCGTACAGCGGTGGCTCGCACGTCGTCGTGCGCTGCGATTGGGCTCTTCCTTCCAAGCTCATGAGTGAGTACCACGATACCGAATGGGGAGTGCCCCTTCGAGACGACCATGGGCAATTCGAGTTCCTCGTGCTCGAGGGCGTTCAGGCCGGACTGTCTTGGTCGACCGTGCTCAACAAGCGCGCCAACTACCGGGACGCCCTCGATGGATTCGATCCGGAGAAGATCGCCCGATACGACGAGACCAAGGTCGAGATGCTCCTCACGAACGCGGGCCTGATCCGTAACCGGGCGAAGATGAACGCCGCCGTATCCAATGCCAAGGCATTTCTCGAGGTGCGGGACTCGGTCGGAAGCTTCAGCGACTACATCTGGCAGTTCGTCGACGGGAAACCCGTGGTGAACGGCTACAAGTCGATGGATGATCTGCCAGCGGAGACTGAGGCGTCGAGAGCGATGAGCAAGGACCTCAAGCGGCGCGGCTTCAAGTTCGTTGGTCCGACGATCTGTTATGCCCACATGCAGGCCACGGGCATGGTCAACGATCACATCGTGAGTTGCTGGCGATATCACGATCTCGCTTAGGCTGATTCCCCGGACGGATGAGCGAAGCACGGGATGAGCGAAGCGAGGAGTGACGCTGCCATGGCACGCACCAAGACCAAAGCCAAGTCATCTGAGTCTGCGACGTTGAAGTCGATGAGCCCCCAGACGGGCGAAATTCTCGGCGAGATAGGCCCGGGCAAACCTGAGGAAGTTCAGGCTCTCGTCGAGGCGGGTCGGAAGGTGCAACCCGAATGGGCCGCGATCGCTCCGCAGGGACGAGCGCGTCATCTGCGCGAAGTGCGCCACCGCATCTATCGCCACCTCGACGATCTGATCGAAACGATCTCTCAGGAATGCGGGAAGCCTCACTCCGAGGCGCTCGCGCACGACATCATGCCTGCCGTTGTGGGGCTTCAATACATGGAACGCATGGCACCGAAGTGGTTGCGACCGGATCGACCAGGTGCTCTTGTTGGTCCGATGATTGGCCTCACTTCGCGTGTCGATTATCGACCCTTCGGAGTGGTCGGGTGCATCGCTCCGTGGAACTATCCGTTCTTTCTGTCGTTGATGGGGATGGTTCCGGCTCTTCTTGCAGGGAACACCGTCGTCCTCAAACCATCGGAGGTCACACCGGGAGTCGGTGAACGCATCAGGGAGGTGCTCGAGCCTCTCCCATCCGGAGTCGCGACGGTCGTGCAGGGTGCGGGTGAGGTGGGAGCCGCTCTCGTCGACGCTCCGTGTGACAAGTTGAGCTTCATCGGATCTGCTGCGACCGGGCGGAGGATCGCGGAGGCCGCAGCCAAGCATCTGACCCCCGTCGTGATGGAACTCGGTGGGCAGGACGCGGCCATCGTCTGCGACGACGCTGACCTCGATCTCGCTACGTCGGGCGTCCTGTGGGGCGCGTTCTTGAACGCGGGCCAAGCCTGCACGGCAGTCGAGCGGGCCTACGTGGCCGACTCGATCGCCGAGAAGTTCAAGGGCGAGCTCGCAGTCAAGCTGGCTCGTCTGCGTCAAGACGGCCGAGGCGACATCGGGACGATGACGACACCTACCCAGCTCGACACTTTCAATGGCCACCTCGCCGATGCCATCGACAAGGGAGCAACCCTGGTTGCCGGTGGGCGGGACGCAGGGAAGGCAAATGCCGACGGGACGCTGTGGGCCTATCCCACGATCATCGAGGGCCGCACCGAGGACATGGACGTTTTCGAAGAGGAGATCTTCGGACCCCTTCTCCCGATCGTCAGGGTGCGCGATGACGACGAGGCGATCCGGCGCGCTAACGAGGAGGGCTTCAACCTGAGCGCATCGGTATGGAGTGGTGACCGATCCAGGGCCCAACGCATCGCGTCAGAGTTGAGGTCCGGCACGGTGACAATCAACTGCCACGCCGAGGCGGCCGGCGTTCCGTGGGCCCCCTGGGGAGGCGTGGGTGAGTCGGGCTACGGCCGCCTGAACGGCGTCTACGGGATCAGGGAGTTCACCGTTCCCACCCACGTCGGTACGAACGGTCCGGTAAGGCTGAAGCGGTTCTTCTGGTACCCCTACGGCGGGGCCACGAGCGACGCGCTCCGATCCGTGACCGAGCTGCTGTCCGCCCCCTCGATGACCGACAGACTCGGTGCCGCCCGTCGCTTCGCCGGCAGCATGGGCAGGGCGATGAAGGAGAAGTTGTAGGCGGCAAAATCAAAGTCAACGTTCCTTCGCGCACCGAGGGCGAATAGCGACCAAATCGACAAAAAAGTAGGTCCATACCCGGCCGGAACCGCCGCACCAAGCTGAGCCCGTCTCAATTCCGCCCTTTGGTGCAGTCTTTGGGTTTTTGTCTGGCCCCGCCCGCCTGGGGACTCACGAGAACAGACCGATCGGTCAAGTTTTTCGCATTCCGGGAAGGGAACCGTACGGCGCTGGGCGAATACGCAGGGTGACGGGCCTTCGAATATCCCGCAGTCGACTTGGCGGGCGACGAAAAGGGGTGAGGCAGATGCGGAGACGAGATAGATCGGTTCCGCACCGGCTCTTGACGGCGGTAATCGGCGCGGTGGTCGCGCTGGCGCTCGTGCCCGGAATGGGTGCGGCCGCGAAGAATCCAGTATCCGAGGTGACCGGCAATCTCGAAGAGTCGGTGAACGGCCTGACTGGCGGGAGCGCCTCGGCCGGTGCGGCCGAGGCGCCGCCCGAGCCGACCGAGGACGACGACAGCGAGGGCCACGAGAGCCCGAACCCGGCCGATCCGGACCACGCATCGGGTGGCATCGCCGACGCCGAGATCGACGGCAACGAGCTCGTGACGGTGGGGCACACCGACAGCACGATCACCGACGACGACTCGTCGTCAAGCGATGTGACCGTGCTCGCCATCGGTGGCGAGGAGATCGTCGGAGCCCACTCGGATTCCGAAGACGGCCCCGAGAGCGACACGCAGGATCCGCTCGCGCCGGTGTGCGAGGACTCCGGCGGAGGCGTCTGCCTCGGGCTGCTGTTCGCAGATGCATCGAGCAGTGAGAACGCCGGCTCGTCCAACGCATCCAGCAGCGCGGCCGTTGCATTCACCTGCCTTGGCGGAACGCAGACCGATTCGACGGAGGAGTGCGACGGCCCGGTAAGTGTGGGAGTTGCGCAGTCAAACGGTGACATCGAGCGTGACAAGCAGACTGGCGAGACCGAAGCGTCTCACAGCAGTGATCTGGCCGACGTCTGCATCGGAGGCGCGGACGCGTCGGGGACATGCACGGGAGTCGGAGCAGAGGCAGCGCACTCCGAGTCGCACAGCGAGTCGGGTCCCGCCGGGGGCCGGGGTTCTACCGAGCGGGACTCGTTCCTCCTGAACGTCGAGGCCAATGGCGAGGACAACGAGGTCATTGGTGACCCGACTGCGATCGCCGTTCCCCTCGGCTGCCCCGATTCAACGTCGGTGGCATGCGTGTTCTTCAACCAGGGCGAGTCGTTCGTCTTCACGGGCGGCGCGGCCGGACATCAGGAGGTTGCGCACGTGCAGGTCGGTCCCGATCTAGTGCTGGGCCACCTGGCGACATCCGAGACGCTCGCGACCAACGCGGGCCCGGACGATGTGGTCGAGGGAGATCCCCCGCTCGAGAACCCCGGCGATACGGTCCTTGGCGGCGGCCCCGGAGCCGCCGACGATGGTTCGGGTGATGCTCTACCCTTCACCGGCGCCGAGACCTCGCTGCTTCTCGCAATCGCCTTCGCGTTGATCTCGGCCGGAGCGTGGTTGCTTGCGCTCCGCCGCCTTCCTTTGGCGCAGCCTCAGCAATGATGGCCGCCGAGGCAGTCCAGCGCTTCCGCCTCGAGATCAACGAGCGCAATCGCGTTCACGTGATCGTCGCGGTCGTCGCCTTCGTGTTCGCCGTCGGGCTACTGGCCCACGCGGTTCTGCAGAGCGACGATGCGGGGGCCGAGGCACAGGCCCGCGCGTCCTTCAAGACTCGCGTCGTCGTCAATGCCAAGGGTGGCTACGAGCTGGAAACACCATTGTTGTGGGAGGTCTCGAAGCGCGGACCTGCCACGACGATGTCCAGCCCCCGCGGTGACATGGTGGTGACCGTCGGTCCTGCCCCGAGAGGCGATCTCGCGGATTCCGCGAACGAGATCTTCGCCTCCGTCGCAAAGTCGTACTCGAAGGTCGCGTTCCTCGGCGCGACCAGACAGAGGGTCGACGGGCGTGAAGCCGTCGTCTTCGGCGGTCGGGGCACGAATTCGCGAGACATCAGGCTTCGTTTCGTAGGCGTGACGTTCAACGACGGTGGTCGCAATCACTCGATGACAGCGTTCGTTCCAAAGGATTCGGATGCAGGTCGGGTTCTGCCGCGTATGGAGAAAGTCATCAACACCTTTGTAACGAGATAGCGGAGCGGAACAGAAAGAGGGGGATGTCCCCGTGCATCCCCCTCTTTCGCGTGAAGGGCTAAACGTTCCTGATGGCGACGAGGGAAGGAAGCGGCTTGGACGGCTCGCCCGTCCCTGCCGTGCGGTTTCCCTTCGGCCACCAGGAAGTGTAAGTGGCGGGGTTGCCGGGAACTCCTCCCCGGTTCGGTGTTTCCTCGCCGGGGTGCTGGACGTTGAGGAACAACGTGTCCTGGCTCTCGACGAACGTCGGCCCGGTGAGCTCGGCGTGCACAGGCGCGTTGGCGAAACGAAACGCGATGTTCGCGTTGGGGCCTCTCAGCGGCACGTAGAACATCGCGTTGTTCTTGTGCCACTCGAATCCACGCCCCGGCGTGTTTAGGCTCGAGCTCGAGACATCGGTCACGACCCAGAGGTTTCCGCGGCCCGAGAACCCCAGGTTGTCGGGGCTCGCGAAGCCCGCGTCCTGACCACCCTCGAGAAGATCGACCCATTCGAACTCGTGAGAGTCGGCGGTCGGATTCTCTTCGACCAGAAGGCGAACAATGCCGTAGGCCGCCGGATCGGCGGGGCGGCCACGCGCGCTGGTGAGCGAGATCAAAACGTCCTTGGGCCGTCCCGGAATGCACTCGCAATCCTCGGCGCGAGGGACTCTGAACTGAGTGAGGTCGCCGCCGTTCTGAGCAACGATGTTCGCCTCGACCCACTTCGTCGTGAACGCCATGGCCTCCGGATCGTTCATGTCGAGCGGATGCCATACACCCGTGCCCTGGTCCACCGCCGCGTTGTTGGCCGAGGGGAACCACTGGGCGACGTAGAGTTGCCCGTCGCTGAGCAACCTCATCGCGTCCGAGCGGGACATGTTCTTTCGGTAACGCCCGGAGGAGACGAACTTGAAGAACATGCCGTCTGCTGCGGGCGCATCATCTCCGGTGTAAGCGATGACATGCCCCGAGGGCGCGATCCGCCATCCGACGTTCTCGTGGTGGATACGGCCGAGGGCCGTGTGCTTGACGGCCTCACCTGTCAACGGATCTATCTCGACCACGTAACCGTAGAAAGGCCATTGGTCGGTCACCGGCTGATTGTCGACATTTGTGCCTGGCTCGCCGATGTAGTAGTTGACCTCTTCCTCGGTGGAGCCGTCGTCGCGAATCCAGCCGAGCGCGAACGGCATCGCGCGCTTGAGGCCGTAGCTCTGGAAGTTCTCCTCGCAGCTCAACACCGTGCCCCACGGCGTCTGGGCTCCCGAACAGTTGGCGAGCGTCCCGAGGACGCCCTCGTCCGGAACGAGTCCGGAACCGGCGACAGGTCCGTCGTAGGGAATAACCGGTCCGTCCCCGTAGAAGCGCCGCGAGAACTCCGACCCCTTAACGACCTTCCACTTTCCAGAACGGTTTCGCCGGACGTGGATTATCGAACCACCGACCTCCTCTTTCTCGCGCTGCATGATCGAGCGGTACGGTTCGACGCGCGGGTTCCAGCTCGCATCCATCGAGCTCGTCCAGTCGCTGGTGAAGAACGGGATGACGTACTCGTGGTTGATCCAGATGAGTCCCTCGCCACCACGCTTCCCGAGTGGGAAGAACGTCGAATAGTCGCAGTTATAGCCAAAGACGAGGTCATCTCCGAACTCCTCTCCCCAACTGATGACCACGTCCTGCGCGTAACCCTCTGGAACCTGGAGCTCGTCCATCTCGCTTGGCGCGATTGCGTTGAATCGGTGGAAGCGACTCGGTTTCGCCTGAGCGGTCCCCGGCAAGGTCCCCACCCACGAGGCGGCGCCGGCTGCGGCGATTCCCTTGATCAAAGTCCGCCGCGATACGGGCGCGCGCAGCGCCGATTCAAAGATGTCGTCCATTGCTCCCCCCTGGTAGGACGATGTTCACGGTCACACTATCGGGACGTATCGGCGGACGCGCTGAGTTTTGTCCGGTTTGCCCTAATGAAGAGACGGCAGTTCGAAAACACGCGTCTCGATGCCGGCCAAGGCCTTCCCGGCGAGTGCGTCGACGTCGAGGTGCTCCTCGGCTTGCTCCGCCGCGACCTCGGTAGCGCGTGTGACTGGGGAGCGGGGCTCGAACAAGACGCAGCAATCCTGGTACTTGCGAGTCGAGATGTCGAACGTGCCGATAGTTTGCGCCGTCTTGATGATCTCCATCTTGTCCATGCCTATTAGGGGGCGGAAGACCTGGACGCCGGGTATCGCCCCGCTAACCGTGTTGATGTTCTCGACCGTCTGCGATGCAACCTGGCCGAGACTGTCACCGGTGATCAGCGCCTGAGCCTCCCGCTGCGCGGCGAGGGCTGCGGCGATACGCATCATCGTTCTTCGGTACAGAACCACCCGAAGGTTCGCGGGTGCGTGCAGGACGATCTCCTTCTGTGCATCACCGAGTGGCACCAGGGACAACAGTCCTCTGAGCTGATAGTTGACGAGGACTTCGAGCAGCTCCTCGACTTGTCGGATCGAACTCGGATCCGTGTAGGGGCGGCCGTGGAAGTGGAGGAACTCGACCTCGGCCCCCCTAAGCGCCATGCGCCATGCCGCGACTGGGGAGTCGATCCCACCGGACAGAAGGGCGATCATCCGCCCAGACGTCCCGACCGGGAGACCTCCCAGGCCCTGAACGCGCCTCCGGTAAACGAGGGCGGATTTCCCGAAGACCTCGACGTAGGCGGTGGCACCCGGATCCTTGAGCCGGACCGTTGCTCCGGTGGCGTCTTTGATGCGCTGCCCGATAATCTCGTTGATCTCCGAGGATTTCATTCCGAACGTCGAGTGGCTGCGGCGGGCGCGAACTGCAAATGATTCGAACGGTTCGGCCTCCATCAACTCGAGAGCCACGGACCCTATCTCGTGAATGTCCTGGGCGACTCGCCGGCCGACGCCGATGTTTGCGATGCCGAACACCTTCGAGGCGCGTTCGACCGCTTCCTCGAGTCGGTTCTCGGCCTTGAAGTCCACCGTGATACGACCGAACCCTCGCCGAATCCTGTCGTAGCCGGTGCCGCGCAGCGCCCGCTTGAGGTTGCGCCCGAGGGTGTCCTCGAAGAAGTCACGGTTTCGGCCCTTCAGGCTGATCTCGTGATAGTGGATGACCAGAACGTCGGCCAAACCGCGGCCCCCTAGAGTGCTTCCTCTTCCAGCCCCACTGAGAACATGGCTTCCACGTCGTGGTGGGAGTAGACCTTGAAGGCCACGAGGGTTTGAGTCCGCTCGACTCCCGCCACTTTGGCGATCCCCTCGGTCACGACTCTGGCCAGCTCCTCGTGTTCCCGCACCCGAACCATGATGACGAGGTCGTAATCCCCGGCCACGGAATAGACCTCGCTGACTTCGGGGAGGTCGGCAATCGCTTGAGCGGTCTCGGGGACTTTGTGGATGTCGCAGGTGGCGAGGACGACGGTAGTGACCATGGACTCAGTCTAGAAGACTTGCCCCGCCCAGAGGGCGGGATTCAGAGCCTTTCGCTCGGCGAGGGGCAGCGGAGCTCCGCCGAAGTCTAGATGGTTGACGCCGGGACCTCGGCGAGGGGCGCAGGTTCTACGTACTTCAGGGGGCCCGAGGGTAATCCGATGGTGTGCATGTGAAAGGGATCCATCGAGAGCCTTACGCGCTGTGGCTGGTCGCCGGCCTGCCTCTTGTCGGCGCCTTCTTTCTCGCGCCCGAAGTCATCCAGGATCTGATGTCGCCGGCGCTCGCACTAGCCGCGTCCCTGGCCATCCTCCTGACCTCTCTTCGCTGCGACGGAGCCCTCAGGCTCGCCTGGATGTTCATCGGGGCAGGCTTTCTGCAATCGGCGATTGGCGACGGACTTTGGACTCTCTACGAGGTGGTCTGGGAGATAGAACCGTTCCCGTCTTACGCCGATCTCTTCTATCTGGCCTTCTACCCCCTGATTGCGGTGGGGCTCGTAACACTTGTGCGTTGGCATAAGGCAGGGGACCGCGACAACCTCGTCGACGCAGCCATTGTGGCGATCGGCGCAGGAGTACTGACCTGGGTCTTCATCATGTCGCCGTATGTCTTCGACTCCTCCATGACTCTTGTCGAGCGTTTGGCGTCGCTGGCCTACCCAGTCGGGGACCTGCTCCTTCTGGCCGTGCTCGTGCGACTTGTGTTCTCGCCCGGCAAGTCCTCGATGTCGTCGATCATGCTGACCCTCGGTATCTTCTCGACGCTGGTCGCGGACGCGGGCTTCGCCGTGACCGCACTCCAGGGCACCTACGAGACGGGTCACCTGCTGGATGCCGGGTGGCTGCTCACCTACGTTCTTGTGGGAGCGGCGGTTCTGCACCCATCGACCTCCAAGCGCTCGGTTCACCCGTACAGCGACGTCTCGACCCTGCCCAGACCGCGACTGGTGCTGCTCGCGGCCGCATCGATGATTTCGCCGGGCGTCCTCATCGTGAAAGGGCTTAGGGACAACCAGGTCGACGACCTCGTCGTCGGGGGATGCTCGGCAACGCTCTTCCTTCTGGTCCTCTTCCGCATGGCCGGTCTCGTACGACAGGTTCAGGCGCAGGCAACCAAGCTCGAGACGCTGAGTGACACCGACGAACTAACAGGGGCACCAAACCGGAGGGTCTGGTTCCGACAGATTCCTTACGAGATCGCGCGCGCCCAGCGCTCTGGTCGCCCCTTGAGCGCAGCGATCATCGACATCGATCACTTCAAGGCTTACAACGACACCTTTGGACATCAGGAGGGCGACCGGCTCCTTCACGACGCTGTGAAAGCGTGGCAGGCGCAACTCCGAGGAGGGGACGTCCTCGTTCGATTCGGTGGCGACGAGTTCGTCGCGCTGCTTCCCGACTGCGACCTCGAGGACGCGGAGCGCGCGATGGAGCGCATCCGCACGGCCATGCCGTTCAACCAGACATGTTCGACCGGAGTTGCATGCTTTACGGGGGATGAATCCGCGGACGATCTGCTGGCGCGCGCGGACAAAGCTCTGTACGCGTCGAAAGACGCGTGTGGGATGCCGGGTGAAACCCCCGCTGGCGCCAAGATCACTGCGAGCGTTCGGCCCTCGCCCGCCCTTTAGCCAGGGCGGGACGAAGTCGGGGTTGCTAGATGGTCACCATGTCGCGCAGCTTGCCCGGCGTCGACGGGTGACGAAGCTTCGAGAGTGCCTTTGCCTCGATCTGCCGTATGCGCTCACGCGTCAGGTTGAACTCCTTGCCCACTTCCTCGAGGGTCCTCGGTTCACCGGTAACGAGGCCGAAACGCAGGGCCAGGACCTTGCGCTCGCGCTCGGACAGTGATCCCAGCATGTTCCACAGGTCCTCCTGGCGAAGCGCCATGGCCGCCGCCTGGAAGGGTCCCTCGACATCCTCGTCCTCGATGAAGTCGCCCAGCTCGGCGTCCTCGTCGCCCACCGGCTCGTGGAGCGAAACGGGCTCGGGGAGCACTCGGAACGCCTCGCGCACCTTGTCGGGAGTGAGGTCCGCCATCTCGGCGATCTCCTCGATGGTGGGCTCTCTGCCGAGCTTCTCCAAGAGCTCGCTCTGAACCTTGCGGACTCGATAGAGGGTCTCGACCATGTGCACCGGGATACGAATGGTGCGTGCCTTGTCTGCGATGGCGCGAGTGATTGCCTGGCGAATCCACCAGGTTGCGTACGTGGAGAACTTGAAGCCTCGCTCGTAGTCGAACTTCTCGACCGCTCGCATGAGGCCCAGGTTGCCCTCCTGGATGAGGTCGAGGAGCGGGAGGCCCGCGGCGCTGTACTTCTTGGCGATGGAGACGACCAGTCGAAGGTTGGACTGAATGAAGCGGCGTTTCGCGGCGCGACCTGCGCGCACAATCGCATCCAGCTCTCGACGCTGCCGGGTGGTGAGCTTCTTGGCCTTTTCGATCTTCTCCGCGGCGAGCTCGCCATCCTCGATGGCCTTTGCGAGCTCGACCTCCTGCACGTCCGTCAGAAGGGGATACTGGCCGATCTCGCGCAGGTACTGCCGCACGAGATCTTCGTGCGCGGCCTCCTCCCTCGAGTCATACGGGCGTGTTGCCTCGCTCATTCATTCACCAACCTTTTTCTGTCTGCTCGGGTCAGGGGTCGACCCCTGCAGTTGTTTTCCTGACCTAGCGCTCCCGGCAAGAGTCGCGCTCGCGTAGAAATGGGGGATTCTTCCGATCTCCCTCCCGCGAAGCGTGCCGGCGCTGTTTTGTGAGTAGAGCCGCTGAGGCGGCGGGGCCGGTATGGGCGACTCTTCGCGAGTTTTGTGCTTATCCAACTGATTCGTCAATGCTACGCGATTCCCTTCCGCAGGGGAAGGGGTCATTTGTTGTCCTGTAAGGACAAAAACCTACGGAATCCCCCTTGTATTCCCCGAGTGGCTCGACTCAATCCTTGCCAACTGTGTATCGAGAGCAGAAGAGGGGGATTCGGGCCGAATCGGGACGAGGGCGATTGACCCCTCGAGACGGGTGTCGCGACCGCGATCGAGGGGGGATCGTGAAAAAGTGACGCTTGGTGGCCTCTGGGGGGCTCCGCCGGGCCGGTGGGATGCGGCCACGGGGGGCCGGTCTCGAACCGGCCCCCGTTAGTCCTTATCTGGCTGAAGCTACCTGGCAGCCTCGTAGCGCTTGGCCACCTCGTCCCAATTGACGACGTTCCACCACGCCGCGATGTAGTCGGGGCGCACGTTCTGGTACTTCAGGTAGTAGGCGTGCTCCCAGACGTCGAGCCCCAGGATCGGGCTCTTGCCATCCATGAGAGGGGAGTCCTGGTTGGCGGTGCTGATGAGGTCCAGCTTGCCTCCGTCGACGATAAGCCAGGCCCACCCCGAGCCGAAGCGGTTTACGCCGGCGTCGGAGAACTTGGTCTTGAAGTCATCGAACGAGCCGAAGGTGCTCTCGATGGCACTCGCGAGATCTCCGCTCGGCTGGCCGCCTCCGCCGGCGCTCATGACCGTCCAGAACAGCGAATGGTTTGCATGGCCACCACCGTTGTTCCGGACCGGCGTCTGAATGTCGGCGGGAACCTTGTTGAAGTTCCGCATCAGCTCGTCGATCGAGTCCATCTGCAACTCGTCGTGACCCTCGATCGCGGCATTGAGCTTGTCCACGTAGGTCTTGTGGTGCTTGCCGTGGTGAATCTCCATCGTCCTGGCGTCGATGTGTGGCTCCAGGGCGGAATGGTCGTACGGCAGATCAGGAAGGCTGTAGCTCCCCATGCCAACTCCTTTCCACGTGCAGTCGATGGGACTTATTCGGTATCTCCTTCAGATTACCCAACAGCTTCAACGTCACCCACAGTCGATAATTTCCGGGCCTGCCGGCGAGGATGAGAGCAAAGCCCTTCGCTTGGTTAGTCTGCTCCGATGGCAGACACGACGATTCAATCCGTAGAAGAAGCGACCTGGAACCTCGAGCCACTGGTCGATAACAAGGGCCCCGATGGGGTCGATGAACTGCTGGATGAAGCTCAGGCGAAGGCATCTGCCCTGGCCGAGAACAAGGGCCATGTCGCCGAGTTCGACGGCCCCCGACTCGCTGAGTACATGAACGATCTCGCACAGGTCTATGACCGGGTCGGGCGCGCCGGCTCGTACGCCGGTCTCGCCTTTTCAGCCGACATGTCGGACCAGAAGCGCGGTGCGCTCATGCAGAAGGTGCAGGAGCGCGGCACCGAAATCGAGACCACTCTGTTGTTCTTTCATCTCGAGTGGGCGAAGCTTTCCGACGAGCAGGTCGACGAGCTGCTGGCGTTCGAGGGTCTGGTCAAGGCACGCCACTACCTGCGTTCGGCCCGGCGCTATCGCGACTACCTCTTGAGCGAACCCGAGGAAAAGATTCTCAGCGAGAAATCGGTGACGGGAGCAGCCGCGTGGGAACGGCTATTCGGCGAGCTGACATCTGCCCTCGAGATCGACCTCGACGGCGAGACCGTCGGCATCGAGCAGGCACTGAGTCATCTTCACAACCCGGACCGAGAGGTTCGTAAGCGCGCAGCGGAAGCCGTAACCGAAGGACTGGCTCCCGGGCTCAAGACCCGCGCTTACATCTTCAACACACTGCTTCACGAGAAGGCTGTGAACGACAGGCTGCGCGGCTACGGTCACTGGTTGCAGAGTCGCAACCTCGCCAACGAGGCATCGGACGAATCCGTCGAGGCTCTCGTCAGCGCGGTGCGTAGCCGTTACGCCATTCCGCAGCGTTGGTACGCGCTCAAGGCCAAGATGATGGGCGTGGATCGCGTCGCCGACTACGACCGCATGGCATCGCTGGCAGAGGACGACGAAAAGATCGAGTGGAGCGACGCGAAGAGCATCGTCCACGAGTCCTATGCCTCGTTCTCGGACGAGCTCGCGGGAGTCGTCCAGGAGTTCTACGACAAGAGTTGGATCGATGCTCCGGCATCCCCCGGAAAACGACCGGGAGCGTTCTGCAGCTACACCGTTCCCTCGCGCAACCCCTACGTGTTGTTGAACTACACCGCTCGGCGGCGCGACGTCCTCACTCTGGCCCACGAACTTGGGCACGGATTGCATTCGGCGCTGGCGCGCAAGCAGGGAATCTTTCACCACTCGACACCATTGACCGTCGCCGAAACCGCATCGGTCTTCGGTGAGACGGTCGTCTTCGACCGGCTTCTCGAGATGGAGGAGGACCCCGCAAGCCGGCTTGCGCTACTCGCCGAGAACGTCGAGAGCGGGATCGCAACCGTCTTCCGTCAGACGGCGATGAACCGATTCGAACACCTGGTCCACACTGCTCGCCGTGAGGGGGGCGAACTCCCTGTCGAGGGCATCAACGACGCGTGGGCGGAGAGTCAGGCCGAGATGCTCGGCGACTCGGTCGAGCTAACTGAGGGTTACAAGACCTGGTGGTCGTACGTGCCGCACTTCATCTCGACGCCGGGCTACGTATACGCCTACTCGTACGGCCAGCTACTGGCTCTTGCGGTCTACAAGCAATATCAGGAGCAGGGTGAGGGCTTCGTGCCGCGCTACCTCGAGATGCTGGCCGCGGGTGGATCGATGCCGCCCGAGGAGCTCGGCAAGATCGTGGGCTGCGATCTCACCGATCCGGAGTTCTGGAACGGTGGGCTCTCCATCGTTGCCGACCAACTCGAGGCCGCGGAAGCGGCGGCCAGGGAAGCCGGGCGCCTGTGACCGGGGGGTCGGACGCGACGTTCGACGTCGAGGCTGTTCGAGCGAAGATTCCCGCACTCAAGCGAGAGGTCGCAGGACGCCCGGCGGTCTTCGCCGATGCGCCGGGCGGCACCCAGGTTCCGTTCGAGGTAATCGAAGCGATGACCGCTTACTACGAGAGAAGTAACGCGAACCGAGGTGGTGAGTTCATCACTTCGATCGAGACGGACGAGATCGTCGAAAGTGCGCGATCGGCCATGGCCGACTTCTTGAACTGCGACTCGAGCGAGGTGGTGTTCGGTGCGAACATGACGACACTTGCGTTCGCGCTGTCCCGCTCCCTCGTGCGCGAGCTGGGGGAGGGCGACGAGATCATCGTCACGCGGCTCGATCACGACGCCAACATCGCTCCCTGGCTCGCAGCCGCGGAGGACGCAGGAGCAACAGTGCGCTGGATCGAATTCACGAGCGAGTTTCGGCTCGACCTCGAGTCGCTCGACAACGCGCTCAACGAGCGAACGAGGATCGTTGCCTTCACTCTCGCATCGAACGCCCTGGGTACGGTTACCGACGCGCCGGACATCGTGGAGCGCGCTCACAGTGTGGGTGCTCTTGCGATTGCGGATGCCGTTCATTTCGCCCCCCACCGTCTTATCGACGTTCGGGCCCTGGGCGTGGACGTGCTCTTCTGCTCGCCTTACAAGTTCTTCGGCCCCCATGCGGGCGTCATGTACGGTCGTCGTGAACTCCTCGATTCCTGGCATCCCTACAAAGTCCGCCCCTCGGTCGACGAATCTCCCTGGCGCTGGGAGACCGGGACCGCGAACCACGAGGGTATCGCCGGCATCGGCGCGTGCGTCAACTACATGGCCAACGTCGTCCCGGGAAGCGGAAGTCGCCGCGCACGCCTCGTCAACTCGATGCACGTTGCCCATAACCACCAACAGGCTCTCGCGGAGCGATTCCTCGACGGTGTCTCGCGGATCGACGGTGTGACTCTCTACGGGCCGGATCACATCGACAGAACCTCGACCTTCGCTCTGCGAGTCCGGGATCAACATCCCGACGAGACCGCGCGTCGGTTTGCAGCTTCAGGAGTGTTCGTCTGGTCGGGCAACTACTACGCCCTTGCGGTCATGGAGGCCCTCGACCTCGAGGATTCGGGTGGAGCCGTTCGCGTCGGCTTCTGCCACTACAACACGCGCGACGAAGTCGACTACGTTCTGGAGACGCTGAGTCACACAGCTGGAAATTAGTTGATCGGGTCAGGTTCCCTCGCCTCTTGTCACGCGGGGTGGGCTCGGCCATGCTGATGGCGGTTGCTCACGTATTGGTCGGGCGGGTTTACACGACGGGGGCCGGGATGGGCACGCCGACGTTCTATCGCTTTCGCTCCGAGTGGGAGCTAGATGCCGCACGAGCTCGCGTGTTCGAAGTTCTCAGAAAAGGCGAAAGCTACGAACGGTGGTGGCCTCAGGTTAAGAGGTCGGCCAGGTTAAGCGACGGTAGCTACGAATTGGTGGCGCGCTCGTTCTTGCCCTATGAACTGCGGATGGTGCTGACCGAGTCGGTAATCGACGAAGGCGCCGGCGTCCTCGAAGCCAATCTCGATGGCGACCTCGAGGGATTCAGCCGCTGGACATTGAGGGAGCGGGATGGCAAGACCATCGCAACCTTCGAGGAAGAGGTCGTCACGAATAGGCGTCTACTCAACCTTCTCGCTCCGGTTGCCAGGCCCGTCCTCCGCTACAACCACACGGTGATGATGCGCCACGGTGAGCGCGGGCTCAGGCGTTATCTACAGAAGTTGGAAGCCGACTCGCCGGGCTAGACGACGCCAGATCCCTACCTGAACGGCCCCGAATCGCTGAAGTCGAGCCTGTCGTTCTGATCCCAGGCACTCACGCGCACGAAATAAGGTCCGCGCTTCTTCGGCAGTGGGATCCAGAACTCCCCGCTGGCGCGGTCGAAGGTGGCTTCGGGAATCGCAACGAGGGCCCTGCGGTTGATAAGCCAGTCCTGCGGGACCATTGTGGCCCTGCCTGCGCTGAAGAGCGACCAGCGGACGTCGATCTTGCGGTTGAGGAGACCCTCTAGCGTCAGGTCGAAGCTGATGGCCACACCCAACGGCTCGGTGACATCGCCGGACACCACTCGACTGCGAGTTCCATCAAGTATCTTCAGCAGATCCTCGCTCCTGGTGAAGGCGACACCGTTCTGGGTCGTGACGTCCTCGGGCGGCATGATGATCTCCATGACATCTCGGTCGTCACACCTCATCCTGCCGTTGTTCGTGTATCTGCATTTGTGGGGCAACGATCGTGTGGAAAGTTGCTCCTGAACCTGCTGGAACTCGAACGCGACCTGCTCAGAGCACAGGGGGCAGTTCAGGTCCGGCTCGGTGGTCTCGGTTGGGGAGGGACTTGGGGAAGGTGACGGTTCCGGGGTCGGCGTGGGACTCGGCGTTTCCTGAGTGTGCAGTGAACCAGCGAGTCTCAGCGAACGCGAGGACTCCCCGGTGGTTGCGAAACCGATGTCCAACACGGTTTCGTTCGCCCCTAGCTTCTGACGGTCGGCGAACTCGGCCAGAGTCATCCTTGTCACGATGCTCACATCGGCGAGTTCGCCGGCGAGTCGCGGAGTTGGGTCGGGCCAGACGAGCCGAGCGAGTCCAAGGATCGTCACAATCGCTGCGGCGATCGCACCGAAGCGGATGATTCGATCACCCATGCTCGGGCCGGTTCTGTTGTTCCGGCGGGTGTCGGTGCCCTCGTGCATCGCTGCTCACTTACATCGACTGACATCGTCAGGAGATGCCTCACCTCATTGAAGCCGTCGCAGACAAAGCGCACAAGTAACGAATGCACTGGACTTTTTTCCCAGTCCGGCACCGACATTCGGATGCCGATTCGAGGCGGCTAGATGCCGGCGTCGTCAAAGAGCACTGGAACGATTCGGAGTACATGCCATGCTGAGTTGCGCGGTCTGACTCCTGCGTTTTCTGGCGCGTCCATCACCCATTCCTCCCGGTTTCCATTCATTCGATAGCAGAATCTGTTCGAGATTGCGTCCAACGTTCTTGTTTCGGCACGCCGGCCCTCACTAGAATCGGACATGTTAGGTGTTGAAGAGATTCTTGGGGGCTCGCTATCCACAACGGTGCTCTGCGCCTTTTCGCCGCATTCCTCTTAATGACCGCGTCTGGCGCGGCCCTAGCGGGTGACCAAGTAAGGGCACTGCGGTTCACGCCAGGAGCTGCGGGAGTGGGTGATCCCTACTATCCGCGCGACGGCAACGGTGGGTACGACGTCAAGCACTATCTGCTGGAAGTGATCTACGAGCCTTCGACCGACCTGCTCACCGGAGTTGCCACCATCCGCTCGCGGGCGACCCAGAACTTGTCCAGCTTCAACCTCGACCTCGACGGACTCAGGGTTCAGTCAATTGAGGTTGACGGACACCCGGCCAGTTGGCGGCGTAAGAGGGGAGAGCTGACGGTTACTCCCGACCGTGGGCTGCGCAACGACAGACAGTTCACCACCTTCGTGCACTACAGGGGTGTGCCCAGGACCATCAACGATGAGTTCGGGGTGTCTGGTTTCATGCATACCGATGACGGAGCACTCGTCGTTGGCGAACCCCATGTGGCGGCAACGTGGTATCCCGTCAACGATCATCCCATTGACAAGGCTGCTTACACATTCCGCATCGGCGTTCCAAATGGACTTGAGGCTGTCGCAAACGGCATTCTGAAAAGCCGTCGCACCGAGGACGGACGAACCACCTGGACGTGGGAGGCCAACGAACCCATGGCCTCTTACCTGACCACCGCCACCGTCGGCGAGTTCGATCTCCGCGACTACCGCGAAGACGGCATCCGCTTCTGGGACGCGCTCGACCCGGATCTGTTCGTGCCGGTCGAGCCGCGCACGGGCAACCAACACGCGTCGTCCCAGGCCGCTGCGCCACCAACGTTGGGCGAGATCGCAGAGGACTCGCTCGCCCGGCAAGGAGAGATCATTGACTTCCTCTCGGATACTTTCATCGATTACCCGTTCTCGGCGGCCGGCGGGATCGTCGACGACCATGAGTTCTTCTTCGCACTAGAGAACCAGACCAGACCGATCTACGACAAAGGCTTCTTCACCAGTCCGGAATCCGGCGCCAACGTCATCGTGCACGAGATTGCACACCAGTGGTATGGCGACAGTGTCGCGATCGCCTCCTGGAAGCACATCTGGCTCAACGAGGGCTTTGCGACCTACGCCGAGTGGCTGTGGAGTGAACGGGAGGGCCTCGGGACGGCGCAGGAGTTGTTCGACCTCTTCTACTCCATTCCCCGGAGAGATCCGTTCTGGGACCTGAAGATCGGCAACCCAGGACGGCCACACCTGTTCGACTTTCCCGTTTACGCGCGGGGTGCAATGACCTTGCATCAGCTACGCCTCAAGGTCGGCGATAGTGACTTCTTCCGCATCCTCCGCAGTTGGGCGAGGATTCATTCCGACGACAACGTCACGACCTCTCAGTTGATCCGGCTCTCCGAGCGCATCTCTGGTCGTGGTCTGGATGCTCTATTCACGAAGTGGCTTTTCAGTCCACGGAAGCCGGACCTACCGGGCGGAGCTGTTTCCCGCGCTTCGTTCACGGACCTCAAGCACGCGCCACCAGCCGCGCGCAGCCTGGTGGAACGGCTCGGCGAAACGCCACGGTTCACCTTCCCGTAGCAGCCGAGCCGGGTATTGCCGGTCTCTCACCCAATCAGTCTTCCGGTCCCCCAACCAAACCCGAGTGAGCGCTGTCTCAGGTTGTAGAAGGGTTAGTTGTCGAGGATCTCGCCCGACCGCTAGAAGCACTCAGTCGTCGACTTGAGAGCCTTGCGGTCGGCCAGGAGTCCATGAATGTCGGCCGCCGCCTTCTGTCGCCGAGCAGGATCATGGCTCGGAACCCGCCGCCTGAGAACCACTGGTTCCGGCCGGAAGCAGCGGAGTGATGACGGTAAGCGCCTAGAGCGCCCGCGCGGGCCGACCAGGTAGTTTGTGCTGACCAAGGGGCGGTTAGCTCAGCGGGAGAGCACTGCGCTTACAACGCAGGGGTCGGCGGTTCGAACCCGTCACCGCCCACAACGCGAAGGTCCAGGTCACACTCCGCTTTCGGGTCAAGTGGAGTCTCTATCGACAATCGCTGGTGCCTCCCAATCCCACAGAA